>URCA01000001.1 GCA_900546265.1 uncultured Oscillospiraceae bacterium
GATGTGATATTGACATTTCCATTTCGTGTGTGATAAGCTTTGTTCGTCCATTCGGACATGACCTTCTTTGGTTCTTGGGGCGGTGGCGTTACCCGTTCCCATTTTACCAAAGGAGGTCTTTTATACCCTAATCAACGCTATTGCTTTTTCTCCCTCCACCGGCTTTGCCGGTGGTTGCCTTGCTAAAAAATGGCCGGCAACTCATTACGAATTGCCGGCCACGGGTCTGGTGCCCCGAACGAAAACAAGGTTGAACTGTTTTCCAGCGCATCCAAACTGACGCATTCCTCTTTGCTCTTACTATTGTAGATGGTTTTCATGTAGTCATTCCAACAGAATATCGAGCATAAGCCGGATAAACCTATGAAAAAGCTCCGCCCGCGGCGCCTAAGCGCTGCGGGCGGGGTTGTTGTATGTCAGAATAGCGTATTCAGATACTCCCGACTGGCCTTGGCACAGTCCAGGGGGGACAGGCCGAGGCTGGGGCTGTCCTGTTCCGCCACAAGCCAGAGTGTACCGGCGTCTTTCGACGCGTCGATGATGGCGGGAATATTCTGTACGCCGCGGCCCAGGGGGCGGTACTCAAAGGTATCCCCCTCCCCCGCGTAATCTTTCAGGTGTACCACCGGGGCGCGACCGGAATACCGACGGATATAGGCGACGGGATCTTCCCCCGATACCTTGACCCAACAGGTGTCCAATTCCGAGGACAGGGTGGGAAACTCCCGATACAGCCTGTCGAGGGCATACTCCCCGTCCAGCTTAACAAACTCAAAATCGTGGTTATGGTACAGCAGAGGCATGTCCTGCGCGGCACAGACCGCGGCAATGCGCGGAATCACCGCTTTCACATCCTCGAAACCCGGAGTACCGGGGCGTTTGTCCTCATTGAGCCAGGGGATCGCCGTGAACCGACAGCCGACGGTTTTATAAGCGGCGGCACAGGCGGCGGAATCAACCAACCACTCCTCCAAAGGCACGTGGGCGGACACCGCGGTCAGCCCGATTTCCTCCAGCAGGGCGCGCAGCGCGGCAGGCTCATAACCATACAGACCCGCAAATTCCACGCCCTCGTAGCCCATGGCTTTGACGGCGCGCAGGGTCCCCGGCAGATCCTTCTCCATGTCCTCTCGGACGGAATACAGCTGCAGCGCAATGCCCATTTCCTTCAGCATATGTTTTACGCATCCTTTCGTAAAACCGGCGCGCCGGTTACTTTTTCTTTTTGTTTTTTACCAGAATCACCGCTGTGACCACAGCCACCGCCGCGAGGAAGGCACCCAGGCAGATGCCCACAATGGCGACGGGGGATAAGCCGCCATCCTTGAGCGCCGGGGCGGAGGAAACCGATTCCGGCTCTGCGGAGGCCACGCCGCTCAAGGACAGATAGTCGAGGAACAGCCCATCGCCGGACACGCCGGCGATCACCAAGGCACTGCCCGCCGGGACGTTGAGGGCCAGGCTTTTATCGGTGTATTCCTCCGACTTGGGTAAAGCCAATTCCACCGCCGGTTTATCGCCCACCTTGAGGCTGACGCAGCTGTCGGCCGCGGCCTTATACCGCAGTTTAAGCCGGGCGCCGGAACGGATGTTTTCCATCGTTATCGTGTCGGCGGGAGATTGCAGACCGCCCACCACCGCGCCGCCGGAGGTATAGTCTTCCTGCACGACGGAGGCGCCGCCGGACAGTTTACCGTTTTCCGCCTCGATCTGTTCATAGGCGCTGAGGGTGTCCAGTATGAGGTTTGCGCCCTCTTCCAGCTTGAGGGTCAGTTCCGCGTTCTTGGACACCGCCTGAGAAAGCAGCAGCTCACCGTACTCGTTCTGGGCGGGGAGGGTCAGGGTTTGACGCAGCTCGCCGTCGGTGTAGACGCCCAGTTTGACGGGGGCGGCGGCTTTATACCGCAGCTTCAGCTGGCTGAGGGCGGCGCAGTCGCCGAAGGTTAAGCCATCTCCTTTGGCGGGGATAGAAACTGCCAGGCCGCCGAAGGCGGTTTCATCCTTAACGCTGACAGCATTCCCTTCCCGGTATCCGGTCTCGGCCTCCACCTGGCCCACGGTGGGGTACAGCAAACTCCAGTCCATGACGGCGGCTGGGCTGCCCTCCTCTTTATACAGGTTATAACCAAAATAGGACAAACCGGCGAAATTATCGGGATAGTTGGTGCGATAAAAGTTCATCACGGCCTTGAGAGCCCGCTGCTTAGCAGCCTTATCGGCCACCAGGCCAGCGGTCTGGCCGGGCACCACGCCGTTATTGTATTCCAGCGTATGGAATCCGCATTCCACCACCAGGGGCTTGCCGGGATACTGGGACACGAAGGTTTTCATAGAAATCTTCAGGCGGGTGGCGTTGATGAGCTCGTCATCGGTAGCATCCGCGCCGGGAAGCTTATACTGATTACGTGGGTAGCTGTAATTATTGATAAAATACCCATCCGCGCCGGCGGAGGCATAGGAAGGAGTCTCATACGTATTGTCCCAGCCGTAGAAGATGCTCAGATACATCTTTGCGTCAGTAAACCCATGCCCCTTGGTGACTTCCCGCATCCGGGAGACGAAGGCCTTGGCATAGGACACCTGCCGCTCTTTGGACAGGTCGGAATTAATATTTCCACCCAGATTTTTATGGACGGCGCCGTCGTCCACCGGCATATTCAGGGAGAAATAGGCCACCTGCTCCCGCCGTTCGGGGGCGCAGACATAGGCGATGAGCTTATTGTAGGTATTGAACACGTATTCCAGATCGCTTTCTCGGAAGGCGAAGGAGGAGGCGTTGTAGGCTTCGATGCGTACCACAACCTTCATTCCCAGGCGCTTAAGTTCGGCGAACAGGGCATCCTTATTGGCGGTGGAATCGCCGGAATCAAAGCCTTCCAATCCATAGAGATTGACCATGTTGATGTTGTAGCAGTATCGCATGTTCTCCAGTTCCCGCTTCAGAAACGCGGGTACGTCGCCGGTTTTCTTGAGATCCAGCACCGCGCCGTTCAGAAAGGTATCGGGCTCGACATACGTGTCGTAGGGGGTCATGGTATTGACCGGCTGCACCTGGCCGGCGGACACCGGCAGGGCGGCGCCGAGAAACAGCAAGGACAAGGCCAGGGCCGCGATACGGGTTCGCTTCATCGTTACCATCCATTCTTTCGGAAAAATCCGTTTTTACTCCGGTTTGCGCTTCTTCATATAGAGCCACATGCCGCCTGTACCCAGGCCGGTCAGCAGCAGGAACACGCCGATGCCGATACCCAGCTGAGCCCCCAGGGACAGCCCCTTTTTGCCGGACTTATCCACCGGCACAGCAGCGGCGGTGGTCATGTCGTTTCCGGAAGAAACAGCTGCTTCGTCGGAGGTACTGCCCGAAATCGAGGCCTCGCCGGAAGCGTCGGCGGAGGAGGTGGGCACAGAGGCGGTGGAGACGGTGGCCCCGCCGGAGGAGGATTTGGTCGTCCCGGGAGCGGAAGCTTGAGTTGTGGTGGTCTCCGCAGCGCCGGTACTGGTGGAGCTGGTCGTGGCGGCGGGTTGCTCGTCGTCGGGATATTGGAGTGTCCAATCCATCACGGCGGCGGGATTGCCCTCTTTCTTATAGAGATTATAGCCGAAATAGAGGGCGCCCCGGAACTCGGGAACCGTGCGGTAATACGCGATAGTGGCTTTGATGGCCCGCTGCTTGGCAGCTTTATTGGCCACCAGGCCGGCGGTCTGATTGGGTTTCTTGCCGTCGTTGTATTCCATGGTATGGAAGCCGAACTCCATCACCAGGGGTTTACCCGCATACTGGGAACGGTATTTGTTCACCGAGACGGCCAGGCGCAGCTTATTGATGAGGGTATCGTCGCTGGCAGTTTCGTCTGGAACCCTGTCGTTACGGGGATAGGAGTAGTTGTTCATAAAATAACCGTCCGCACCGGCGGAGGCGTAGGAGGGAATATCGAAACTGTTGTCCCAGCCGTAGAAAATGCTGAGGAACATCTTAGCGGTTGAAAAGCCGCGAGCGGCCGTTTCCGCGCGCATTTTCTCGACAAAGGCCTTGGCGTAGGACACCTGCCGTTCCTTAGACTGCTGGCCGTTGATGCCGCCCTGCAGGCGGTTCTGTACGCTACCGTCGTCCACCGGCATGTTTAGGGAAAAATAGGCTACTTGTTCCCGCCGACCGGGTGCACAGACATAGTCAAGCAAGTCCTTATAACGATTGAAGATCCAGTCGAGGTCGGATACCTGAAAGGCAAAGGTGCTGCTGTAGCTCTCGATGCGCACTACCACTTGCATATCCAGACGCTTGAGCTCGTCGAAAAGGGCGTCCTTAGCCCGGAAGCCCTCCAGTCCATAGATGTTGACCGTATTGATATTGAACTCGTTCTTCATGGTTCGCAGCTCGGTTCTGATCCATTCACCGGCGTCGCCGGTGGGCTTGAGATCCAGCATGGCACCGTTGTAGAACTCATTGGGAGAAACCATTTTATCATAGGGGGCCATGCTGTTCAGGGCGGCCGCCTGCGTCGCCGGAGCCATTCCGGCCATTGCCAACATAGACATAACGAAAACAAAACCCTTCTTTAGAAAATTCATATTAACCTTCCATTTCCCCGCCTCCAGGCGGCTTAAATAGAATGGGAAGAAGCGTGTCCCCACTTAGGCGGGGCGCCGACTCTCCGGGCGGCCGGGAAGCGGTTCTTTCCAATCCCGCTTGTGATTTCCAGATCTGGCTATCCAACTATACCGGAACGTTCAAAGTTTTCCACGAAAAAGCGCTGAGCGCCCACAAACAAGATAAGCAGGGGCGCCACCGCCAGGAGAGACGCCGCATTTTTAAGGATCGAAGTGTAGGCGGGATCGTTGACATATTCGCCGGTGACGATGCGAATTTTATCGTTGATGAGATACAGGTTGCGGGAAATAAAATCCAGTTTAGGGGCGAAGAGCCCGGCAAAAAAGTCATCGTTCCACTGCCAAACGAAAGAGAAAACCATAATCGTTACCAGAATGGGGACGGAATTGGGCAGCATGATACGGTAGAAAATTTTGAACGGGCCCGCGCCGTCCACGGTGGCGGCCTCTTCCAGTTCATTCGGGATATTGCGGAAAAACTGGGTCATCAGGTAGATGAACAGGCCGTTGCGGATCCCCACCGAGCAAAGAGAGCGCACGAAGAAGGGCACGAAGGTATCCAGCAAGCCTTCCTTGCCGGTGATGGCGGTAACCAGGCCGGCCGGGTCAAAAAAGCGGAACTGGGAGTACATGCCGAGCATATACGTCTGGGGCGGAACCACCAGGGTGAACACCGCCAGGAGGAACAGTACCCGGGAGCCGGGAAAGCGCAGCTTGACGAAGGCGTAGGCCGACAGACAGCAGGAAAACAGCTGCAGCAGGGTACAGGCCGTACTAACAATAACGGTATTGAGCAGTGCCTTGGGATAAACCATGGCGTCAAACGCAAACTGGAAGTTGAAGAGCGTCGGTTCCTTGGCCACCCAGCGCACCGCCACATCGTTCATATCGCTGCGGCTCATGATGGACAGGCTGAGCTTGACGATGAGCGGATAGAGGATAACAAAAGAAATCCCGATGACGAGCAGCGCCCGGATCACCGACCAGGCGGCGCTGCGTCCTTTACTGGCGGCCCGCTTATAGCGATAGGTCAGCTCCTCCCGGCGCTGAGGCCCGGCCGCAGAAACGAATCGATTTTTTATCATAAGATTCATGTCCTTTCCGGGTCAGCGGCGTTTGTCATAGGTGAAAACGAAGCGGGAGCCGATGAGGGCCACCACACCGAGAATCGCGGTGACCACGATGAAGTAGGTCCAGGACATGGCGGCGGAATAGCCGTAGCGCATGTCATTCATCATCTGCTGTGTCAACAGCACGATTGGGTTGTTATAGGCGACGAAGGAGTCGATGATGGAATAAATCAGGCACAGCAGCAGCGCCGAGCTGCACATGGGGAAGGTGATCAGCCAGAACTTTTCAAACCCGCCAGCACCTTCTACGTGGGCCGCCTCGTACAGCGAGGGGGAAATAGACTGGAGCGCGGCGAGCATGATGAGAATCTGTACACCCGACAGAGTGATGATATGATACGCCTGGTTGACGATGTTATTGAGAAAATCGGTGAATTCCGCCGGCAGACCGAACTGCTGGATAAAGCCGGTGATTTCGAAGCTTTGCAGAAAGCCGGCGGAGGCCTCCACGGATTTATAGGTGCCGCTCTGCATCGCCTGCTGCATCACGTCGCCGGAATCCACTTTGAGCATGGCGCTGGAGGCATAGATGATGGGCAGGAAGAAGATGACCCGCGCCACGGCGCGGCCGTGGAATTTCTGGTTGAGCAGGATGGCGCAGAAAAAGCTCATGAACAGGATAACCGGGGCGCTGAAGGCCATATTTTGCACCGCTTCCACCAATTTGCGAGTGAAATCGGGATGCTCCCGGAAAGCGTAAAAGAAGTTGGACAGGCCGGCTGGCTGGTAGAGCAGGCCGCTGCCGTCCCGGGCCGGAGAGACCTGGGAAAAGGCCATGCGCAGAGAACCGAGCATGGGCAGGCAGAACAGCACCACCAGGCCAAAAATGGTGGGAAGGGAGAAAAGAAAGCCGGTCAACGCCTTCTGCCGGTTGATTTTACTTTTATAATAGCCGTTATGCAGTTTCATTGTGATCCGGTCCTTTCCGGGCCTAATGTTGGAAAAGGGCATTAGGCCGCAGTGAATAGAAGCGCCTTCAATCCAAAGCCCCTTCGATCACGGCAAAATCCATCGCGCCGACGGTCACGCCGTCCACCGCCACTGGGGACGGCGTGTAATTAGCCACCACCGCCACGCCGTTATCGTAGGCGGTGCGGAACACGCCTTCCATCACCGGCTCATAGCCTATCATGTCGGCATCGGAGATTTTCGACAGGCAGTCGGCCGAGCGTTTATACGCGGCGGCGGCGACTTCCAGCCAATCGCGGTAATCGGTGGAGCAATAATCCACCACATAGCTGCCGCTGAGAAAATCGGACGGCTGATAGGTAAAGCAGAAGGTCAGCTGCGCACCGAAAGCCGCGCTGCGCACCAGCTGCTCCTGATAATCGGCATTGTTATTCACCGGGGTGCCAGTATAGCCCACCAGGCCCTGAAGCACCATCTGGGTGAAGGGAACAGCATACATCTCTCGGTTATACCGGCTGGAGTCTAGAGGCATATCGGTGAGGAAGCTGGCATAGGGCAGGGTATACAGATTGCCCGCCGCCATTCGCAGCTCGACGTCGTTCAGCCGTTCAAGGCCCTTGGCCACCAGGTTTTTGGCATCCTGCCGGTTGACGCCCCGTGCCTTGTTCATCTCGCTGTACAGCTCCCGGCCAGCATCGGTGACCGACAGGCCGGGCAGGCCCAGCTTCGCATAATCGGCGGCGAACCCGCCGACATAGGCGTCGATTTGCGAGGGGGCCACGTAGGTGCCGATGCGGTAGTCGAAGCGGTTGCCAGTGGCGGTATCGTACTGATAGATGGTGGTCAGGTTATTGCCCAGAGCGCGGGCGGCCCATTTGCCCATGTTAAAGCCGCGGGTATCGGCCACCGAGAGGAGGGCGGCCTGGGGATAGAGGGCGTCGCCGGCGGCGACGAGGGTATCATTCAGGGCTTTCAAGTCCTTTTCGCCGCCCAGGACGTTTTCCACCTGCAGGGAAAGCAGGTTTTTGGCGTACATGCCGCCGCGGCTCCAGCCGGCATACTCCATCGAGATGGGGCCTACCCCGGCGCCGTGGAGGGCGGCGGCAATTTCCCCGGCCTGGGCGAAGGTGGTGGCCGCCATGTTTTTGCGCACGGGGATAACCCCTAGGAGGGTGGCGGGTTTATCCACGCTGCCGAGCAGGCGTACGTTCAGTGCGGGGGCCGTCTTCCTCTTTTCCTTGGGAAGCAGGCCCAGCTGCTGGTACCGGGCGCGGACGATTTGGCTCAGGCCGTACAGCTCGGCCTGGTCGCCGGACGCGAAGGCGTAGCGCACGGTCAGCCTGCCGCGATAGGGGACGGGCTGCACCATGGGGACGCCCACGCTGGCCGCAGCGTCGGCAAAGCCGGCGTCGACGGTGGCCGTTTCGGTAATGGTAAAGGTGGGATAGATGGAGGAGAAGGGCAGGATCCCCTTGAGGTTGGTGGTCACACCCGCGACGGCGTCCCCTTCCTCAATCATGGCCACGAAGCCGGCGCCGTTCACGTTTTCCCCGAACACCGGCAGAATGGCCTGCTCTGTCGCGCCGGTTTTCTGCTCGACGCGGATGGCCTTTTCTTCCCCATAGATGCGCACGGTGTAGCTGGAGTAGGTGCTGCCCGACCCGTCGATGTTCTGCAGCGACCCGCTGCCGTCCGGCAGGAGGAGCCAGCCCTTGTCGGCGGCCTGATGACTAGCGCCGAAGGCCTCCAGAATGGTCACGCCTGTCACGCAGGTGTCGGCGTCCTCCGGGATCCGGCTACAGTCCAGGGAAGCCAGAAACTGCCCGTTCTCCAGGCGGAGCTGCAGCTCCACGTCGTACCGCAGCACTTCCTCGACCTGCACGTCGGCGCGGTTGTCGTCGTTGTCTTTCTGGATTTGGGTCTCGTCGTAGCCGATGCCGTCCAGATACCCCTTGATGGTTTCGGCCGCGTAGTCGGGAATACCGGTGTTGAGAATGTACAGCGCCCGTTCCTTGAGAATGGGGAACTTTTCCATGGCGGCGGCCAGCTTGCGCTCCGAGACCGCGGGGGCGTCCTTGTCGTACAGGGTATAGCGCTCTTGCAGCGCAGCGGCCTGATCGGCCGGCAGCTTGGCGAGAATTTCGGTTTCAAACCGCTTCTTTTCCACGGCCTGAGGCAGATCGAGCGAGGTGATGGCTCGGCTTTGCCCGATGGTCATTTCGATGCGCACACCACCCTGCGTGGGACGGACGGCGAACCGGCCGTCCTTAACGCTGTGGGTGAAGGAGTTGAAGGTGTTCAGCGTGCCCCCGCGGCTGACCGTCAGGTTGACCAGGGCGCGCTTGCCCTCTTCCGCGTCGCCGGTGAAGGAGGGATCGCAGAAGGGGCTCGAGTACCACACCTTGCCGGACGCGCTGTCTTTGACGGCGAAGTCCATGGAGGTGTCGTCGATAAACAGCTCCAGGGTTCCGTCCTTGGCCACGCTGCGCATAGCGTCGACGCCGCCCCCTCTGTCGAAGGCGGGCGGATTTTTCCCCCAGCCCTCGAATTCATAGGCGGGAGTCTCCTTGACCACCGGCCCGCCGCCGGCATTGGCGGCGCAGCCCGCGCCTGTCAGCAGCAGAAAGGCCGCCGCCAACACGGACAGGAGGCGTACGGCGGTTGTTTGACGCTTCATGATGATGGTTCCCCCTTCCTACCAGCGATAGGACAGTTCCTTATAAATCGATTGAATGAAGACCAGAATCTGCTGCACCAGGTTGAAGCACAGCAGGAAAATGAGCAGCAGCACGGCGATGCCCACAATGGACAGCAGGCAGGCGGCTATCGCCCGGGAGAAGGAATACTGATTAATTTCCATCACGCTGACCACCACGAGCAGTCCCGTCCACAGGAAGCCCAGCGCGGTCAGAAAGCTGATGTAGGTGGATTCGTTCAGGGTGAGGACGTTGCTCAGCAGGGTATTGAGGAAGTTCACCGCCGTCAGGGGGATCAGGGCGTAGCACAGCCCTATGAAAATCTGGGGCATGGTGCCCTCGCCGTCCAGCATCAGGGTCAGGCACCAGTTGGCGATGCAGAACAGCGTGACCGGCATCACCGAGCGGAGAAATACCATGCCGATGTTCACCGGCGTGCCTTGATCCGGGTTGAAGGCGTAGCCGGTGCCGATGGCCTCCACCACCGCGCTGACAAAGTACAGCAGCAGGAAGATGAGTCCCGCCCCCAGGGTGCCCCGGCGTTCGTATTTCAGTTCGTAAAAACCCTTGAAGGGCTTGACCAGCACGTAGCCGCAGAAAGCGAGGCTGGATCGAAGCGTGGGGTGTCTCGCCGTTGTCGTCATGCCGATCACTCCTTTCCTCCCGACGCTTTTCTGCGCCGCTGCCGATAAGCGGCCGCCTGCTGACGGAAGAACCGCCAGCGACCGCCGGCACGGCGCAGCGCCCGCACCCCGGCGAACACCGCGGCCGCCACCAGCAGCACGATGATGCCGCCGACCACCCAAGGGATCACCTGGCGGGCGGCGATTTCCCGCTGCTTGCCGAAGGACTTGGAATACAGCTCGGGAGAATTGCCCAGGCGGAAATGCTTCATCGCCTGTTCGTAGTTGCCGTTGTCATATTCCAGCTTGCCCACGTTGCGCTGGGCGGTCTGGTTGAAGGGGTTCATGTCAATGACGCTGTTCCACAGCGCGAAGCTCTCACCGTAGCCGCCGCTGTACTGGGCGCCGGCGGCCTCCATGATCGCCGCGCCGTAGGACGTGGGGCGGAAGGTGATCAGCGCGTTGTCCCCCTTGTCGAGCACGAGGATGTCCCCGTCGTGCCATTGCACCGCGGCGGGCACCTTGAAGGCCCCCCGCTGGGCGGACAGGCCGCCGAAGGCGAAGAGCAGGTCACCCTCGCCGTTGTAGGTGAACACATGGCCCCGCATGTTGTCGAGGCAGGTATAGATCCCGTTCTCCGTCGCGTCGATATCGATGAGGTTGGAGGAGGATCCGGGGGTGCCCTTGTCATTGAGAGGGGACAGATCGCCTTTGATGTAATAGGCGCCCTGTTTAATGACGTCGGAGCCCATCAGATTCAGGCGGCGCACCAGGTTTTCACTTTCGCTGCCCTTGGCGGTGGTGTAGACGAAGCCCTCGTCATCGATGTCCAGGGCGTTGAATTCAATGGGAACCGTATCCTTCTGCGCCTCGATCTGCTTATCGGTGGACAGGCTACGCCACAGCAGGTCGAGAGGCCCTATCTTGATGCGGTTGGCGCCGGTGAAGCCGATGAACGCCCCGGTTTCGTCCAGCAGCAGCAGGCCGTCGTACACGCCGGAAACGACGACGTACAGCCGGCCGGCGTCGTCAGCCACCATCCGGGTGGGCTTGAAAGCGAAATTGCTTTTAAAGGCCGACAAATCCGGGGAGCCGATTTCCAGCGCCGCTTCCAGCTGGATTTCCACCGGCTTGCCCGGCTCGTTCTTCACGATGGCGACGCCCTCGCCGGCCACGGGCTCCGTCCGGCCGGTGACGAAGGCGGGCAGATCCACGGCGACGATCTTTTGCGTGTCGGGCAGGCAGGCGTACAGGCGGTTTTCCCGCAGGTACAGGCCGCGGCCGGCGGTGAAGCTGGTGTCCTCCCCGCCGCCGACACGATAGCCGGTCAGCACATAGGTGGCCCTACGGGCCTGTAAATCCACCGCGACGATGCGGTTGTTCAGGGAATCGAGAATGTAGGCGTTGCCTTTATCGTCGCAGATAAAATCCTCCGGCGCGTTCAGGGGCGTGTCCAGTCCCAGAGCCCCGCCGTTCAGGCTGTGGCTGTAGACAAACGCGGAAGGAGCGGGCCGGGCGTTGGCGGTTTCCTCGCCGCCGACCATGGAATTGTAGTTATCGGTGGAATATTCATAGCCGGAATACGGAACGGCCGCTCTGACGCCGGTGCCAAGCAGCAGGCTCAGGCCTAAAAACACGGCGAGGAAAGACGCGGGGCGGCGGGAATTCCTTCTTGACATGGTCGCCTTCGCCTCCTATTCCTTAATTCCGGATGAGTTCATGGTTTCGAGTACCTGGGACTGGCTGAGCATAAAGGCGACGATGGGCACCACCAGCATAATCAGCGCGCCCGCGCCCGCCGCGCCCATGCGGGCGACGGTGCCGCCGGCGGTCACCTGGCCCATGGCCATGGCCAGCGTTTTCTTCTCCTCGCTGATGAGATAGGTGCTGGACAGGCCCCACAGCTGCTGAATCTGGAGGATCAACAGGGTCAGCCAGGCCGGCTTGACCTGAGGCATGACAATGCTCCATAGGATGTGGAACTCCCCCGCGCCGTCCAGCCGGGCGGATTCCAGCAGGGAATCCGGGATGGGATCCATAAACTGCTTCATCAGGTACAGACCGAGGGGCAGCTGAACAGCCGGCACGATGACCGCCAGCATGGTGTCGATCCAGCCGAGCTGGGCCACCATCAGGTAGTTGGGCACCGCGGTGACCGTGCTGTTGAACATCAGGGCGAGCACCACGATATTGAACAGGGCCTTGGAGCCGAAGAATGTATGCTTGGCCAGGGCGTAGGCCGCCATGCAGGAAAAGGCGATGTGGAAAAAGGTGGTGGCGGCCGTGATGAAAATCGTGTTGCCGATGTACCGGGAGAAGGGCACCCAGGTCTCCCCCATGCTCTGGAACAGCTCGCTGAAGTTCTGCGTGGTGGGGTTGCGTACGAAGAAACGGGGCGGGAACAGCAGCAGCTCCTCCATGGGCTTGAAGGCGTTCATGAAGACGTACAGCAGCGGCAGCGCCATAAACGCGCCCACCACCAGCAGGAACAGCACTGACAGCAGATTATCGGCGATGCCCCGGTTGACCTTTTTGCCCCGCAGGCACCGGCCCAGCCTCCTGAAAAAAGAGGGGCGGCGGGCAGCTTTCGTTGTGGTCATATGTCAACACGCATCCTTTCGCAGAGAGTGGAAGCCTCGGCTCGCTTCCCACGTGAGAAGCGCCCGGTTCTCGTCAGTCCCCCACCCGTTTGAGCATGGCCTGAATTATCTGGTTGCACACCACCATCAGGACGAACATGACGGTGGCGATGGCGGAGGCGTAGCTGAATTCCAGCCGCACCATGCCGTAATCCTGGAGGTGGGTGAACAGGGTGTGTCCGGCGTATTCGATACTGGGAAAACCGGCCAGGCCCATGCTTAGATCCCCCACCGTGAAGGAGGTGGTAATCTGCATCACCGCGCCGAACATCAGCTGCGGCTTCATGGTGGGCAGGGTGATATACCACAGCTCCTGCCACTTGTTTCGGATGCCTTCCACAGCGCCCGCCTCATACAGCGAGCGATCCACTCCCTGGAGGCCGGCGATGAAGGCGAGAAAGCTGGTGCCCAGGCTCATCCAGATCTGCACAACGATAAGAGTGCCCAGAATATAGGTGGGATCCTTGAGCCAGGCGATGGGCTCGGTGATAAAGCCGAGGCTCATGAGCAGGCTGTTGACATAGCCG
Organism: uncultured Oscillospiraceae bacterium; assembly: GCA_900546265.1. Lineage (GTDB taxonomy): Bacteria > Bacillota > Clostridia > Oscillospirales > Acutalibacteraceae > UMGS856. The sequence goes on from URCA01000001.1 coordinate 13,133, forward strand.
TTGCGGTCGGCGCTGAAGATGAAGCTAAAAACGGTCACGGCCGAGCCGGAGATGGCGGGCGCGTAAAAAACCAGGGTGAGGAACCAGCGCACCTTCGGGCCGAGGTCGTTGATGAGCCAGGCGATCATCAGGGACAGCAGATACCCCGTCGGGCCGGTGATGGCCGCGAAAATCAAGGTGTTTTTCAGCGCGGTCATGAATATGGGATCGTCCATGAACAGGCGGGTGAAATTGTCGAACCAGATGAACTTCGGCTCATTGAAAATGTTGTAATAGGTGAAGGAATAGCCGATGGACCGGATAACCGGCAGAACGGTGAACATGAAAAACAGGATGAAGAAGGGCAGCAGCATCACAAGGATCGACCACCGCCGCTTCATGCATTTTAACAGATAACCCATGGTGGTGCTCCCTCCTTATTCCAGCCCGAATTCCCGCCGCTTGATTTGAATCTCGCGGTTGATGTCTCCCACGTACTCCTTGAGCACTTCCTGGGCATCGTTGCCGTAGGTGAGGACGTTACGCAAGGCGTTGTCCATGCTCCGGCCGATGTAATAGCCGCCCGGCACCTCGGGAATGCCGCGGGTGGTTTCCCACACGTCCAGGATGGTGGCCAACTCCGCCTTGGTCCAGGACAGACTCTTCATGGCTTCCACATTGGCGGTAGTATACCGATAAGCCGAGCCCATGGTCATCTCGTATTCCTGAGCATTCTTCGCTTGGACATCGACGGATGTCCACCAATCCAGAAATTTCCAGGCATTTTCCGGCTGCTTGGAAGTGGCCAGAATCATGGAGCACTGGCCGATGATGATGCCGGTGCGATCGATAGTGCCGTCTTCCCGCCGGGTACCAGGAATAGGATAGAAATCCCACAGGCCTGCCAATTCGGGAGCCAAATACTGCATTTTCGTGTAGAAATCCAGCATGTTGATGACAATGGGCATTTCCCCCGTGCGGAAACGGTTGGCCGGATCAAAATCCACGGGAATACCGTAGCTGGCATAGAAGTTCGTCCAGGTTTTGAAAACATCCATAGCCTCTTTTGAGTCCAACAGGGAACGGGCCCCGTCCTCGGTAAACAGCTCCCCGCCCGCCTGGTAAATGCGGGCTGCCAGGAAATTATAATCGTTGGGAATACCGATGGTCAGGTTATTCTTCTGCAGGGTGCCCAGGACGGTAATCAGTTCCTCCCAGGTTTCGGGAGGCTCTAGACCCAAATCATCCAAAATGTCCCGACGGACATACATCATCTGGAAATTGGCCATATCAGGCAGGCCATAGCCGCCGCCCTGATAAGCGTAAGGCGTCAGGGAGCCCGGCATGAAGCGGGCCGCCACCTCGTCGTATGTATCGAACTGGGTCATGTCCACCGCCGCGCCCCGGCTGGCGTAGTTGACCGCCTCGCCGTTGGCCATGAACATGGCGGCGTCTGGCCCGGTGCCGGCGGCGGTGGCCAGCAGCATGGGGGACACGCCGGTGCCGATGCTGGTAATCCGGATACTAACCGGGATGCCGGTTCTAGGCGTAAAGGCGGCATCCGCCATTTTCTTGATGAGAGAAGACTGGAACCGGGAATTGTTCACCCATACCACCAGGGGGTCGCCGGTTTCCTCGGCCTCCCCCGCCACGCTGGTATAATCAGTGGTGAAGGAACCGATGAAGGCCAGCACCTCATAGGCCAGCTTGTCAAAAAAGCTGGCGTTGACGTTCTGCATTTCCTCCGGCGTCCCCTGTTCCGGGGCGCTGAGGGTGAGATAGTCGATGGACAGAGGGAACCAAACCATATCGTAATACCAGGACGCCAGGGCGGCGATATTTTGCTGGAACGCTTCCAGCCGTGAGGGAATGGTAATCGGTTTATCAATAAAGGACTGCAGCTGCTGCGCCAGGTTGTCGAGAATGGTATTGGCCGATCCCTTTTCCCCGACGATAGCGAGAATATCCTGGGATATGGCGGTCAGGAATGCCTTCTGCTGTCGAAAAGTCTCCATCACCTCGGGAAGGGTAGCGTCGATGCGGTAATTGCGCAGGGGATCGGGGGAAGTGCTGGTCAGCATAACAATCCGGCGATAGGCGACGTTAAGCGCCTCCACCGACGCGTTCGCGCGTTCGAACAGACCGGCTGCACGACCGGAAGCGACCTGCAACCGGATGGTGTTGGCGCCCTTCTCCAGGTAAAAGCGGTAGGCTTCGCCGTTTTCATCCGCGAGCACCCGGCCTTGCCAATTGTTTTGATAGCTGAATTCCAGCCGTCTCATCTCTTCAAAGGGAACTTTCCCGTTGATGGTCAGCACGCGGGTAGAGAACATACCGGAAACCAAATTTTGACGGAACTTGATCCCCAGCGAATACCAACCGGCTTGAGCGGTATTGACGGTCCATTCGATCCAGTCGCCGGGTGTGCCGCAGGAGCCGCCGATAGTGTTGAGTTTGATAAGGGTAGGGCTGCTTGGCGAAACGGCAGGAGAGGATCGGTCGTTTTCCGGTACGATGGCGGAAGAGGATTTCAGCGAAGCGCTCTCCCCTTCCACGACCAGAGTATCACCCTTATAGTCAGGGCCATTATGGGCGCGGCGGTATTCTTCATAGGTGACCGCTTCCAGGTTATCCACCGTGGACAGCACGAGGCCTTTCAGCCGCACACCGCCCCGAATAAAGGACACTTCGATGGTATTTTCACCCTGTTGCAGGGCAAACAGGTACGGGGTGGGATACGTCGAGGCGGTATCCTCGATCCAGACGGTGCGCATGGCCGTATCCGGGATTTGAGCCGGAGCATTCTGATTGCCCGCCCGATCCGACTTGAAGGCTCCTCCGTTCATATCGTTCGGATCGTTCTTCCAATGCCGGCCGAGGGCAATGGACTGCATCCCTTCAAATGGCAACGCACCGTTCAGGCGCAGGACGCATTCGATGGGGTTGACGCTGCCCTGAGGCGACGCGTATTTCAACCCGACGCTGTACAGCGCGGCCTTGGGAACCGTCACCTTCCAGATGAGCTTACCTGTGTCCCCGATGAGAAGGGCGCCGTTATCCGGCGTACCGCCTTCCACGGTCTGTGCGGTCTCCGCGGCCAGCTCATGCCGGTCAGACGCCAAGGGCAGATCCAAATCGGCGCGGTATTGCTGATAGGCAGAGGGGGTCGTTCCCGCCGCGCTGGCGGAGACGGTTTCTTCTTTGGCGCCGGCCGCCATGGGGGTCATGGTCACCGACAGGGCCAGACACGCTAGCCACGCGGCCGCCGACCGTATTGAAATTTGCTTCATTGTCAGCCACTCCCTTGTCGACACAGTCCTATTGGATTCACACGCCTGTGCGCTTCCTCAACGGACGAAGCACACAGGCGCATCAACCCCGGTGATGGGATTGCCCTCCAGTTTTCAAGCTGGAGGGCAATCCCGCAAGGGGGGCGGGACGCCTGCCGCCAAGTGTTACGCGTTATCGGAACCCATCGGTTTGGAAGGCCCGCCCTTGTTCTTCTTAATCAGGAAATATGCACCTACTACCGCGCCGGCCGCTACAACGACGGCGCCAATGATGATAAGCGGCAGAGCATTGAAGCCGCCCTCGTCATCGTTGGAGACAGGTGTGGTGGATGCATCGGATTCGACGCTTTCTGCGGCCCCGGTGGTAGCATCGGCCGCCGCGGTAGCCTCCGTAGTAGCCTCGACACCGCCATCGCTCACCGACGCTGTGGTTTCACCCGGCTTGACGGTAGTGCCCGCGTCAGGAGCCTTCGTCGTGACGTTGTTCGCGGGCGCCTTTGTGGTGTTATTGTTCGCGGGCGCCTGGGTTGTCGGTTTAGCGGTGGTGGGGGATGTCGAGGCGGCTTCGACCATCTCGAAGTCATCCAGATAAATTTTGCCGGAACCCAGGCCAATGTCAACGATCACGTCGAACTGCTGCATTTTGGTGGCCACCGGTTTGGGAACCGTCACGGAAAATTTCTTCCAGTCGTAAGTACCCAGGTCGACATCCTCCCGCATATCGTAGCGATTGCCGTCGAAGCCTTTGCGGTTAAAGCCGATTTTCACGCCGAAGTCGTCTTTCGCCTGTACGTTTTCCATTTTAATCCACACCGAGAAGGTGTAGGACTTATTAAAATCGAAAGGATCGTTTTTCAGCTCGGCGTACTGGTACACCGCCTGTTTGTTTTTATCGGACAGCTCCACGCACAGGGACTGTTTGCCGCCATGCTTGATGGAGGTGGATATGGAACGGTGCTTCGTGCCTTCCGCAGGGTTACCGGGCCAGACGTCCCAATGCAGGGGCTCTTCCCCCGCGTCCGGATCCCAGTCGCCCTCCTTCATTTCCTCCAGGCCGCCGTTGCGCAGCAGCGGCTCATCGGCCAGGGAAGGAATGGCCGCCGTGCCGGCCACGACCAGCGCGAACAGCAGGGCCACGGTGCGTTTTATCAGTTTCATATGGGAATCTCCCTTTCTGTTAATACGTTGCCGGTCGTCCGGAAATCAGCCTCTGCGCTTCTTCACGGCCAGAATAACCGCCGCGGAGGCCGCGGCCATCGCGGCCGCACTCAGGGGCAGAGCCACGCCGGTGGCAGGGACGTCGGGCTTATCAGGAGTGGAAGGATCCGAGGGATCGGAGGGGGTCGGATCCGGCTTGTTCAGGTTGTCCTTATCCTCCTGAGTCGCCGGACGGAAGGTTACATCGTCCACCAGAATGGTACCAGTGCCCACGCCGGTGTTCAGACAGATAACGACCTCTTCCAGTTCTTCGGTGGTGGCGGGTACCAGCAGCTTGAGCTGCACCCAGCCGTTGGAGGTGCCGGTGACCGGGGTGCCGACCACATCGGCCACGCCTTCGTCGTTCGCCTTGCGCTCCACCTTGAGGTAAGCGCCGTCGCCGGTGATGTCGGTATATTTCACCCACATACTGAGGAACATCTCGCCCTTCAGGTCAAACTGGGGCATCCCCCAGTTGTTGCTCTGAAGCAGGGAGTGTTCTTCGCTGCCCAGAGTGATTTTGACCGCGCGATTTCCGCCGTGCACGTCGGTGGTTTCGATGGGGGAGGGCATCTGATCCCAGCCGGGAGCCAGGCCCCATTTTTCAGCCTCTGCCTCCGCGCCTTTTTCAAAACCGGGGTTGGCGGCAAAGTTCGCGTTCGCCTGATTTTGATCGGCCAAGCCAATGTATACGTCATCGATATACACGGTGCCGCTGCCGGATCCAAAGTTGACCTTGGCAACTACCTTAAAGCAGCCGGGAGCCGCCGGGACTTCCACAACGACCTTCTGCCAGTCGGAGGTACCCGTCAGGGGCTGGCTGTACACACTGCCGTCGGCCCACTTGTCGTTTTCATCCATGCGTTCGCGTTCCACACCGACAGTCACGCCTTCGCCGGTTACCCCGTCGAGCTTGACCCAATATGTGACACGCAGAGCCGCGCTATAATCAAATTCCGTCACCAGGTTGTTCCAGGAGGCATAGCCTTCCGCGCCTAGAACCGCCTTGACCGCCTTGGCGCCGCTGTGGGTTTCCGCGGTGGTGATGGACGCACCGGCGACCACGCCCCAGTCCTGATCCCCGCCTTCAAAGCCGGGGTTGGTCAGCAGATTGGTGCCGGTCTCGCCGGTGATCACCACGCCGGGCTTTTTGTCGTCCGGAACCTCCGGGGCGGGCTCGTCGGAGCCGGATTTGATTTTCAGGTCGGCGTCATCGATAAGCAGCGTACCACCGCCGGTAGAAATATCGATTTTGAGGATCCACTCCTGGATGTCCTCGGTGCTCGCGGGCACCGTCAGCTTCACCTGGGTCCAGTCATCCACCTTGCCGGTGATGGCTTCGCCGACAACATTGTCGTTGCCAGCGGCGGTCTTCCGCTCGAGCATCAGCTTAAAGAAGCTGCCTTCCGCTAAATTGTATTTCACCCAGAAGGACAATTCCGCGCCGGATTTCAAATCAAAATTGCCGCCAGTGTGTCCGCCCTGGTACAAAGCGAAGTTCTGATCGGCGGACAGGGTAACCGCGATGGCTTTTTCGCCTTCGTGGGCATCGCTGCCGATAAAGCTGCCCTTATCCCAGCCGGGATACAAGCCCCAGTCACCCGCTTCAACGCCATTTACCATTTCAAAGCCGGGATTACGGGCGTAGTTTTTCGCGGGATCCGCCACAGGAGGCTTGGGTTTCTCACCGTTCAGCACCACGTCATCGATGAGCAGCGTGCCAGCACCGGTGGCGATTTCTACTTTGATAATCAGTTCTGTGATCGCTTTTTCAGTGGCCGGAATATCGAAGGTAAGCTGTGTCCAGCCGTCGGAGCTGCCAGTGTACCGCGCGGAGAACGCGTTGGCATCGCCGTCGCCGTCTGTTTTCCGCTCGGCGCCGATCATAAAGCCTTCACCGGTTACGCCGGTGTATTTCACCCACATGGACAGCTTGGCGGCGGCGCTAACATCCATCACGCCAGCGGAAATGCCACCCTCAAACAGAGCATAGTTTTGTTCTTCACTCAGAGCAACGGAGATGGCACGATCACCGGAATGGGCATCCCTGCCGATAAAACTGCCCTTATCCCAGCCGGGATACAGCCCCCAGCGGGCAGCCTCTGTGTCGCTGCCTTCCTCAAAGCCAGGATTGAAGGCATAGTTGATAGGGTCGTCCTCCGCCCCCGCAGACAGAGAACCTCCCAGCACGCCGGTCAACATCATGACCAGCAGGAACAGAGTTGATGCGAGGGATACCGTTCGCCTGAAGCTTGCTTTCGACATGTGTATACCCCTTTCTCTTTATTATTCTCCCTGTGTGATTGGCGTCCACAAGGCATCCAGAGCCGCGTCAATAATCGGTTTCTTTTCCGCTACGAAGGTCGCCGGGGATTTCTTTTCCCGCAGGCCGTAATCCGACCACAGCAATTCATCGATAAAAACCTGATAGCCGTAATAGGAGGTATTGACCTTGGAATCCAGCATGATTTGAATCATTTCCAGATTTTCCGGCATATCCACCTGCCACTCGTAGACCGATTTCACAGTTAGAGGGACGGCGGGGGTGTTCAGAGCGGTGATGAGCTCCGCCACCTTTTCCGGCTCGCTGCAGCCCTTGACAATGCCCCAGAAGTCGAACGCCGGATAGTCGCCGATGTATTTCCCGCCGCCGTTCGGCCCGATCGGGAAGGGAATCATACCGATTTTATCGTCCATATCCTTGGCAAAGGACATGTCGCCGCGGTCGCCCGCGTAGAGAGCCAGCCGACCGGCCTTAAATTCATCCTCGCCGCCTGTCCAGGAATCGAACACGCCGGTCACGCCCAGGCACTTGTCCTCCCAAGCCATTTTGTACACATAATCCATGGCCGCGATACCGCTGGGCGCATCCAGATCAAAGACCACCTTGTCGCCGTTCCGCCTAACAAAGAAATTGTTGTTGGAGGCCACCATTCCGTCAATCAGGAAGGAACCGGGCTGAGCGCGGCAGGCCAGGCCCATGATTTCGGGATTGCCGTCGCCGTTCTTGTCGATGGTACCGGCTTTGGCGACCTCTTTCATTTTGTCCCAAGTCCATTCCTTGTTGCGGACTAGCTCGAACAGATCGTATTGCTTCAGGGTGGGTTCTTCCTTGAACAGCCGCTCATTGAAATACATGACGTATTTCGGCAGATCCACATTTTTGGCCTTTACCGCATAGGTTTTGCCGTTGTACACAAAATTCTTGGAAATATTGCCGTCCCAAGGACTGCCGTCCTTAGTGCCGGTTACGTCCAGCAGATCATCCAGGGGCAGCAGCATGTCGTTGATGATCCAGGTGGGATATGAATAGGTCATATCGCCGGTAATGGCATCGGCAATCACTTCGCCGGAGGCGTAAGCATTGAGGAAGCCGTTTCGGAAAAAGTCGAAATCTTCCTCCGTCAGAATTTCAATGGTGCAGTTGAAGTCTTTCTCAATCTGATCCCATTTGGCGCAGTCCTCTTCGTAGGTGGAAGAGCTTTTTGCTGCCTCGTTTTTACGGGGATCCGCCTGATAGCCTGACCAGATTTTCACTGTCCGTCCCTCGAAGTTCACCGTGGTCTTCGACGGGTTGGCGCTTCCGCTTGAGGACGTTTCCTTCTGACCGCAGCCGGTCAGGAACATGCCCAGCGCACACAGAATCGCCAGCATAGCCACTATACGTCTTTTCACACTGTTTCCTCCTTTTTATTGTGTATCGTTTTTTATGCGGCCGCCGTCCCGCATATCGGGTTCAAAAATAGACGGGTTTCCGGGTCTTGGAGGATTCGTAAATCGCTTCCAGGATTTGCGTGACCACCAGGGCCTGCTCCGGTTTGACCACCAGCTCGCTGTCCGTTTTCAGGCAGTGAATCCAATAGGCGGCTTCCCGGTCGTTGTCGAGGTTGCTCTCAGTGCTGTCGTAAAACGCGACGCCGCTCATGGTTACTTCGATCTTTTTTTCGTACAGCGTGCCGTTTTCCTCGCCGTTAATCCGCAGGCCGTCCCGAAGATCCGCGCCGCCTTTGGTGCCGCACAGGGTGGTTTTGGCCTCCCCCACGTCCAGGATATTCAGCGCCCAGCTGGATTCCAGCACAATGGTGGCGCCGTTTTCCATAGTCACGAAGCCGAAAGCGGAATCCTCCACCGTAAATTCCTTGGGATCCCACGGTCCAAAGGCGTTGGCCGCGTTCTCGGTTTCGGCCAGCTTATGATAGGCGTTGCCCACCACGTACAGGGGCTTATAATTATTCATCAGCCACAGGGTCATATCCAGGGCGTGGGTGCCGATGTCGATGAGGGGGCCACCGCCCTGCTCCTCTTCGTTGAGGAACACGCCCCAATTAGGCACCGCCCGACGGCGGACGGCGTGGGCCTTGGCGAAGTAGATGTCTCCGAGAGCGCCGTTCTCGCACAAAGTGTGCAGCTGCTGCACCTCTTTGCGGAAGCGGTTCTGGTAACCGATGGTGAGTTTCTTGCCGGTGCGCTTGGCGGCCTCGCACATAGCTTTCGCCTCGGCGGAGGTTTTGGCCATGGGTTTTTCACACATAACATGTTTGCCGGCCTCGAGAGAATCGATGGTGATGAAAGAATGGGAACGGTTTGGCGTGCAGACATGAACCGCATCCACCTCAGGCTCGCTGGCAAGCAGCGCCTTATAATCGATATAAACCCGCGCGTCCGCCGTGCCGAATTCTTCTTTCGCCTTGACAGCTCGCTCCTCAATAAGATCGCAGAACGCCACCATCTCTACATCGGGCAGGCGCTTTAAGCTCGGCATATGTTTGCCGTTGGCGATACCGCCGCAGCCGATAATGGCCACTTTAATCGTGTCTTTCAATGGTACTCCTCCTAATATGTTCTATGTTCGGACAAACTGCTCAAATCATGATGAGAAAAGTTGATAGTTGAGAAGAATCCACCAGTGGATGTTAACTGAAATTTTCTGGATTTTTCCGGACAAGCCCTAGAGATATCCCAATAATCAGATCCGTAACTTTTCGCCAAATCCATCATGGTCAGCAATATTAGTGCATAGTTATTATATCATTTATACAACTTTGCCTCTACGACCGATCAGGACACATCATTCTCATATAATGACCTTTTATATGCACTTGGCGACATATTGGTGGTTGCTTTGAAAAGCCGGTTAAAGGTCTTGACGCTTCCGAACCCTACCTCCTCGGAAATCTCCGAAATGCTTTTATCCTCATTGACCAGCAGCCATTGCGCCTTGTTGATGCGATAGGTATTCAGGTAGGACAAAAAGGTGGTATTGGTGAACCGCTTGAAGAAGCGGGCAAAATAGCTGGGCGCGAAATTCAGCGCCGCCGCCGCGTCTTCAAGGGTGATATGACTCATATAATGCTGTTCCACAAAGGCAAAGGTTTTTTCCAGATTGTCAATCATTTTCGTCTGATTGATGTTGGTGAACATACTGAACTGGCTGCTGTTTTTGGGAACCTCTTTGCAGAGGATGAGGATGAGGTCGATCATCCGTGCTTTGATCGCCAAGATACGGCCGAAGCCGCCCGTCTCGTTGAGAACGCGCAGCTTCTCAACGATGTTCACCACTTTGTCCCGAACCTTGGGCGGCCAGCCGGTGCTGATACGCGCCATCGTCTCCAACTGCTTCTTGATTTCGCTCTTGATACGTCCGTGGGAGTTGGCGTCCTCGAACATGTCCAGATTGAACATGATGACCGCCCGTCGATGATTTTGAGAACAGAGATTGAAGTGAATATCGCCGCCCACCGCGATGCCGATATCCCCTTCATGCAGATCGAATACCCGATCGTTTATCATCATCTGGGTATCGCCCTGCAGGGAATAAATCAGTTCCACTTCCTTATGCCAATGGCTGGGAACCACGGAATTGCCGTTATCATAAAAGAGCACATATGGTATGGCTTCCTCCGTCGTGTTTAGCTGATAGAACGAGTTCAAGTCCACCATCCTCCTTGTCAGGTTCAGACAAGCGTAAAAGGCATCTCCTGGACATCGGCCGCATTAGAACCGACGCCGGCCAGGAAATCCCCCGGCTCCGCGTACCGCGCCCCGTCGGCATGGGTGAACGCCAGCATATCCCGGGTAATGACAAAGCGAATCTTCGCCGTTTCGCCCGGAGCCAAGCGCACCTTTTGAAAGCCCTTCAGTTCCCTGACAGGGCGTACCACGCTGCCGCAGACGTCCCGGATATACAACTGCACCGTTTCCACGGCCGGCCGGTTCCCGCTGTTGGTCACCGAAATGCAGGCCGCCAGTTCTTCCGTCATGGACGGTGCGGACAGAACCGGCTTGCCATAGGTCACCGTTGTGTAGTGCAGACCGAAGCCGAAGGGATATAGGGGTGCGTTGGGAATGTCGATATAGCGGGACAGATACCGCTGATCCGACCATTCCCGATCGATGGGACGGCCGGTGGAAAACCCGTTGTAATACACGGGCACCTGCCCGACCGTGTAGGGGAATGACATGGTCAGCCGCCCCTCGGGCAGCCGGTCGCCGAACAGCACATCGGCGACGGCGCTGCCGCCCTCGTTCCCGGGGAACCAGGCCTCCAGGATCGCGTCTGCTCGTTCAGACAGCCGACGGATATCCAGGGGCCGACCGTTGAACAGCACCACCACCGTGGGCTTGCCCAGGGCCAGTACGGCATCGGCCAAACGGGCCTGGGACTCGGGCAGCTCGATAAACGCACGGCTCGCGGCCTCTCCGCTCATATCCGGATGCTCGCCCACGGCCAGAAGAACGACGTCCGCCGCCTCCACAGCCCTGCGGATCGCTTCCATATCGGGTTCCTCCTGTGGGTCGAAGCCGGCACCCTGCGCAAAGGAAACCGAAGCCGCCGGCATTTTGGACAGAATACCTTCCCGCAGGGAAATCGTTTCTTCCTCCCGTCCCACGCAGGACCAGCCGCCCAGAAGGTGCCGCGCCTCCCCATAGGGACCGATAACCGCCACGCGCTTATCCGAAGAAAGGGGCAGCAGGCTATCTCGGTTTTTCAGCAGTACCAGCGACCTGGCCGCCGCCTCCCTAGCTAACTCGCGATGGGCGGCACAGCCTTGAACCTCCCGCTCCTTTTCCGGACTGGCTCCGTGATAAGGGTCTTCAAACAGGCCCATCCGCTCCTTGAGGCGGAGAATGCGGAGCACCGCCTCGTCTACAATCGTCTCGTCCAGTCGGCCTTCCTCCCGCAACGTTTCGCCGTACTGTAGATAGTTGGAGGTCATCATTTCGATATCCACACCGGCTTTCAGCGCCTTTTCCGCAGCCTCACGGCCGGATTCCGCCACACCGTGCAGCACCAGTTCCTGTACCGCACCCCAGTCGGAGATCACCGGGCCGTCGAAGCCCCATTCGCCCCGCAGCAGATCCCGCAGCAGCCAGATGTTCATGGTGGAGGGAACGCCGTTGAGCGCATTGAAGGAGGACATGACCATGGCCGCCCCCGCGTCGATGGCCGCCCGATAGGCTGGCAAGTAGAATTCCCGCAGCGCGTAACCGCCCAGCTCCACCGCGTTGTAATCACGGCCGGATTCCGCCGCGCCGTAGGCCGCCAGGTGCTTGACGCAGGCAGCCAGGTGCTCTTCGTCTTTCAAATCCTCGCCCTGGTACCCGCGAACAAACGCAGCGGCAAACAGGGCGTTTATGTACGGGTCTTCACCGGTGGACTCCATAACGCGGCCCCAACGCGCATCCCGCACCAAATCCGCCATAGGAGAAAAGTTCACGTGGATGCCAGATGCAGCCGCTTCCCGGGCGGCCATGGCTGCGGTGCGGCAGGCAAGCTCCGGGTCCCAGGTACAGCCCATAGCCAGGGGGATGGGATAAATGGTGCGGAAGCCGTGAATGACATCCATCATAAAAAGCACCGGGATATGGTGGCGATCGTTTTGCAGATGCTTATCCTGAATATCCCGGGTCAGCGCCGCACCGAAGGCCCCCAGCACCGTACCGCTCTGCGCCACATCCTCCTCGGTGATGTTCATAGCGAATAGAGGTCCCGTCGGCTGGCCGTCCTCCTGAGCGATATGAAAGGAGCCGTCCAGCTGCGTGAGCTGTGCGAGCTTTTCGCGAAATGTCATGTTTTTGAGAAGCTGGTAAATATCCACGGGAAAAACCTCCAGTAAATGTTCCATAAATTCAGTTGATATCTCATATGTTTTCAATCATTTTTTCTACGCCCAGCATAGTATATTGCTTGCAGAAAGTCAATAGAATGTCATTATACGAGGCATTAAGCACAATAAATGAGCTATAATAAGAATATTATGTCAGATTTTTGAGAAATTCCTCCCATTTATTACGAACTGTCAATAATTAAGGCGTTTTTTGTTTCAAAAGACGATTATACCGACAGTGAAAAACGCCGCGCCTGCTTATTACAGGCTGTCGCCATTCGCAAAGGGATTCTCATCCCGTCTCCATTCTTCGTCTTAACACCCTTTTCGCTCTTTTTTTTGCAAAGAAGCCGGAGTTTCGCTTATGCGTAACTCCGGCTTCTTCAACAGGCTGTCCTCTCGATTTTCAATCGAGAGGATTTTTTGTACTTTTGTATCCGTTTGAGGATCTATCTGCTCTTTATATAGATGAGCAATTTACTCGTCGTAGAATAAAAAAGAAAAGGCACTGCGTCTAACAGTGCCTTTTCCGAAAAATGGGTTTGGGTTACAAAAAAGATACCCTGCTTAAAAATGAGATTACCAGGTTCAGAACGAGTCTATTTTCGTTTTTACACTACTATTTTTCAATTTTTACTTTTCGATGCCTCATTTTCGCCCAAAGCAACAGACCTTCAAAATCAGCTTAAACATAGGGATTGCAGCATAGGAAAAAAGGCCGGATTTTAGATGTCTCATTTTTGAGTTCCAAATTTCGACCTCTGTTCATTCCTCCTAATAAAAACCATTTTTTCATCTGGGCACCTTTCTACCATACCAAAGTCGTCGCTGAGATTCTCTGAAACGCCTAAAGTTTAAGCTTATTATTGCACGTTTACATATTGTGCTAACTTCTGAATATATGCAGCATTTATATCTTTATTTAAATTCAATTCATCGTTTGTAAACTCACCTTTGGAATATCTCTTAATATATGGTTCAATAAAATCAGGATCATTTTTTAGCAAGTATAGATAAGCACATTCAAAAAAATTCCAATTTTTCTTTTCGATCATAGCCTCACAAATTTTGGTTAGCATAGCACTTTCCTTGCATGTATTGATATCCTTCAGTAGCAAAGCCCTTGGTACACTATCTTCTACAAACATAATGGCATAATTCCTATACATTTGAGCATCTACACTTTCAACTGGTAAATGCACAAACGGTTCCTGCATGACCACGTTGCCGGAATGCAAATCAACAGGCTCAACAGGACTCACATAGTCCATTTTAAATGATAACAATCGCTCGTTTGCATAGTATATATCAATATTCGATACGGCATATACTGTTTCGTTTGTCGAATATCCTGTTGCTCGTTCTATCACCGTTTCATCTAGATCCAGATCGAATTCTTCCTGCGGAATCATGTTTTGACTGTGATGTGAACTGCTTGTAGTTTTTCTGATAGCGGAAAAGGGAAGGATAAGCAGTTTTATACCAAAGATAAAAAAAGTTCCAATTATGATAGCAACAACACGTAGAAAAAGCTGGCCCCTTTTATATGAATCTTTACATATATCCTTATCATCCACACGATTTGTTAACTCAAAACTAATTATGATAATACATACGGATACAATTATTTCTAATATCAGGCTGCGTATCTGTACAATAAACGCCCTGTTTTGAATCATTTGGCTTATAGATTCTAAAGATGAAAATTTATCAACCGCTACTTGAATTTCATGTATGGTAAAAATATTAAAAACCGTTACGATAGAAAGACTCACAAAAAGTATCATTAGACCGCCTGTTATGAATAAAATACTTTTTTTCTTAGTGGCTTGGATTTTCAACTGAAAGAGTTTGCATAAAATTGTCCATGAAATAATGAAACACAGGATGGAACATACATCATTAAGAATGAGGACATAATAGGAAAATATGCGTCCCATCATGTTTATCAAATCGAAACCAAGCTGCACAGCCAAAAGCAGACCGGTTATACCGATATATTTTTTTAGAGAAAGATGCGTATTAACTGGTTTGGCAATACAAAAAAGGCAGAAAATATAAATGCAAAAATATATTACATTAGTAATAAAATCTGCTAAAAGCACAGGCGGCTTAGACAATGGCAAAAAATGTTTGGGATACGTCTGCCAGAGAAAATACAAAATATTTAAGCATAAAACAGTTATGATGCTCAAAGTATATCTTTTTGTTCTCAACATGGTTCGATCTCCTATTTTAAAAAAATACTACCATGTAGAGTACAGTAACGCGCCCCCTATTACCTATTAAATCTTAGTAGGGGGGGCGTTACTGTATTTCTCCATAGGCTCTTTAGACCTTATCTATTGAATCTTGAAAGGGCTTTATTAAATAGCTCTTGATATGTTTGTGGCGCAGGTTTAGATTGCGATATGTCAACATCAACACGAGGAGTAAAACCAAAGCCTAAAAAACCGGAAAGCACGCCTATTTGTACTTTGTCATTAGGAAACACTAGCGGCTTTTCCATAAGTTTTCCTTCTGAATTGAACCACAAAAAGCCTGTTTCACTAGTTTCCCTATGCCGTCTATCTGTAGTTACTTGTGCATCCCATATCTCATACCAATGTGTATCATTTTTACCGGTCAGCGATTTATACTTCTCTTCCATTGCTGAACTTATAACTGCATATCCTATCGGAGAACCCGCCTGGGCCCAAAAAACACTATGAGGTATGTCATCTGCATATCTCAAAAACAAGTCTTCTGCGCCAGCATAACCTACGGTTATAATAACACGTTTGCTATCTCCTTTTTGTTGAAATATGAATTGAATATGTGAGTTGGTAACACTACCGTCTAACGCACTTACTACTCCGGGAAACACGCTTAAACCGGTCTGAGCAAGTATATTATTGGTACGACCGGTGGAAACTACTTGGTCTCCAGCATATACTATTTGACTATCTTCTTTTTCATTTCCCAGTTCAATCCCAGTTAAAAATTTCAACCAATCCCACTCAATTAAATTATCCGATTCCGTGTTAGTAGTAATCCATCCGTTATCGTTAATGGTACTAAAATCATTTGGCAAATATACCGAATAAATATCCCCTTTATAAGTTACAGAACCGTACGGATTGGAACGCTCTGAAGATAGTCCAAACGGATCAATATTACTTATTGGATTGCCGTTGGCATAGGCATAACGGTTCAACGTCTGGGAATTGCTGAGATCCCCTACTATTATATCCGCATTGATGAATCTTTTCAACTCCGGACTATAGTACCGGGCGCGCATATACAGAAGACCATTGGCATCCGTCATAACGCCGTCGCGGCCATTGTACATGAAGGGGGTATCAGTAGTTCCGGTGCGGGCGATGAGCTGGCCATAGGTATCGTAAGTGAAGGTGTCCACCACATTGCCCGACTCGTCGGTAATGGCTACTGTGCTTCCGCGGTAGTCATAGTGGTAGGTTTTAAACCCGTTGGCATCTTCCTGGCCGATCAGACCCAACCCGTAAACGAATTTGGTGATGCCGCCGTTTTCGTCTTCGATCACCAGCAGTTGGCTGAGAGAGGCGTTGGTATTGTACGTGTAGGTCTTTTGAGTAGTCCCTTTGGCGTTTGTGATGCGATTGTTTTCCACATCATAGGTATAGGTATTCCCGCCCGCACTGAGCAGCCGGTTGCTGGAATCGTAGGTTAGGGCAATATCTTCGCCGCCAATGTAGCCGGAAATCATATTGCCGTCCGCGTCGTAGGAGATGGTATGGCCGTTGTAGGAAACCAGCCGATTATTGCTGTCATAGACGCAGGAACCGCTCTCATTGCTAACGGTAAAGGATGTGATGTTGCCCGCCTCGTCGTAGGTAAAGGCTTCGGTAGTCGTCTCGTTTGTCGAAAGATCGGTTTCCTTGCGTTCAGTTACGCGGGAAAGAGCATCATAGGTCATGTCGTACTGCTTGTTATCTGCCAGAGAGGTTTCGCGAACCACACGGCCGAGTTCATCATAGACATACTCATATCCGGTGATGATCGTCCCATTCGCCGTTTTCTCAACGGTGGAGAGTACACGGTGCGCATCGTCGTATACGGTAGTGGTCACGCTGCCATCCGGCTTCGTCACACCAATGACGTTGTTGTTTTCGTCATAGGTATAAGTCGTTATCCTTCCGGCCCAGTCTGTGACCTCCACGAGATTGTTGGCTGCATCATAGCTGTACGTCACCGATGTATTGTCCGGATAGGTCATCTTAGAAAGATTTCCTGCCGCGTCATAGCTATATTGGATAGTATTGCCGTTTACATCGGTATATTTGACGACCCGATCGAGGGCATCGTATTCCCGTGTGATAGTACCATTCGCGTCGGTTGCTGTGAGTACATTACCGTTTTCATCGTAAGTGTAGGAAGCCGTTCCTTCCGCGTTGGTGTATCCAGTGATCCGGCCCAATGCGTCGTAAGTAAATTGGGTTTCTTGGCCCCGAGCGTTAATCAGCTCAGAACAAAGGTTGAGCGCATTGTATCCATAGGTTTTGGTTCCGCTGGAAGGTGTGGTTTCTGCCGTGAGCCGTCCGGAATCATCATAGGTGTACTGAACGTTGGCACCAAGCGGGCCGGACACGGTCAGCACATTTCCTTCCAGATCATATGTCGTGCCGCTTTTGGATCCCATCTGGTTTTTAGACTCGATCAGCCGGCCGTTCCTATCGTATGTAAATTCCTGATGGTTAGACAGTGCATCAGCCGTTGAGAGCAGCCTGCCCGCCAGATCGTACTCGCTGGTTGTGGTATTCCCGGCGGCATCCGTGGTGGAAACAGCTTGATTGCTGCTGTTGTAAACGATCGTTGACTGAACTTTTCCCTTGGCGTCGGTAGTGGTCAGCACATTGCCGTTGGGATCGTAAGAAACCGTAGTGGTGCGGGTGGCGAAATAGGAACTATCCGGGAAACCGCATTGACAAAGGGTTTTCGCAGTCATTAAACAGTACATTACCTATATCAACCACCATTGTATCAGGTTCGATTCACAATTTCAATGCGAAAACAAATAGGAATTCGGAGGGTACCCTCATGTGTAAAATCATATCCGTCATATCCTGCAAAGGCGGGGTTGGCAAGACTACATCGGCCGTCAATATCAGCGCCTATCTGCAAATGCAGGGTAAAAGAGTGTGCGTAGTCGATTTGGATGCGCAGCATAACCTCTCCCGTCATTTTGGCATCTGGGCGATACCTTCGGCAGAAACGCCTACCATAACTGAATTGTTTCGTGCCGCCATTGACGACTGCTCGGATGAAACCATGCAGCAGATGATACGGGACAGTATCTGCCAGACAACAACGGTGGACATGATCCCCTCAACTGTTCAACTGTCTTCACTGGAAGCAGTCCTTTCTACCGCCACCAGCCGGGAGCGCGTGCTGGAATACATCCTATCCTTTATAAGGAAAGACTATGACTATATTTTTCTGGACTGTCATCCCGGTCTGGATCTGTTTTCGGTCAATGCGCTGACGGCTTCGGATTCGGTTTTGATTCCTGTAGAAGCGCATATCCTGAGCAGCGATGGGCTGGAGCAGGTAGAAAAGATGATCCGCACTGTCCAACGAAAATTAAACCCTCGCCTGCGCATCGAAGGTATCATCATCACCAAGTTTCAGGGGCACACGAGCTGCTGCCGCCAAGTCTATGAGATTGTCAAGCGGGACTTCGGCAGCCAGATCCACATCTTTGAAGAGCCGGTCAAATACGCTATTAAAGTCGCGGAAGCGCCAGCGTTCGGCATCTCGCTGCATGAATACGCCCCGAACATCGAGCCGGCACAGACATATGCCCGCATTGCATTAGAGGTGATGCGTAGTGCCTAAATTCAACCTGGCGGAACAGTTGGCCTCTACACGATACCATATGGACGATGCGGAGGATTTGGGTGAGCTTCTGAAGACTTCCGACAGTCAGGCCGTGCAAAGACTTGTCATACTGCCGCTGGCGAAGCTGGTGGAGTACAAGGACGATAATTTTGAAAGAACCACCGGCCGGCCGCAGCCTTTCCGGACATACTCTCAAGAGGATCTGGAATCGCTCGCCAAAAGCATCGCCGAGCACGGCGTCATTGACCCGATTACCGTCCGACCGTTTGAGGGCGGCAAATACCAAATCATTGCCGGCCGGCACCGGACGCGGGCTACCGCACTTTGTGGACTGGCTGGTATTCCGGGAATCATCCGGGATATTGACGACGTGGAAGCCGCCAAAATCATGCTGGATACCAACCTGGAGCAGCGCCACAATCTGTTGTACAGCGAAAAAGCCTATGCCTACCGGATGCGCATGGAACTGGAAGGCTGTCAGGGAAAACGTACCGATCTGGCGGAAGACGGAGAAAAGGTGGATATGCTGGCGGAAGTCGGCAGGAAAAACAAGGACAATCGACGTACTGTTGCTGACCTCATTAGGCTGACATACCTGCTGCCGGGTTTGCTGAAGCTTGTGGATGAAGGTACAATAGGATTCAAAGTGGGCGTTCAGCTGAGTTATTTACCTGCATTTGCGCAAAGTCATCTGTTGGATACCATCATCCCGACCATTCCGTATAAAAAGAAAATTAAGCCTATGCAGGCGTCGGTACTGCGGGAGATGCACAAGTCTGATACACTGACAACGGATTCCATGGAGGAAGTTTTCCGGAAGCAGAAAAATGCTCCTGCCTCGTTCTCGATCAGCGGAAAGAAACTGAGCGCGTATGCGGATCTGCTGAACGATAAGGACGAAATCGAGAGGCTTTTTCTGGAATTCCTGGAGAACTACAAAAGCAAGAGGAGCGCCTGACTTTGTGCACCCGATGCACAAAGTCAGATCTCTCATACAGATACAGAAATGTGGTGATTTATATGACGAAACAACTGATAATCGCTTTTGCTGCGGCTCTTGCGCTGCTGTGTTCTGCCTGCGGACAGAATACCGATGCGCCTTCCGAAGCGTCATCCGCTCCGGCTGGTCCAGTCCTGGTAATTAGCGAATCCACAGAGTCATCACAGCAATCATCAACGATAGCGGGAATTACCCCGACAACCGAAATGAAAGGAAGTGGTACAGCGCCCGGTCCGGGTGGTACCGGCTCTACCGCACCGAACAAATCCCATGAAGCGGGAACCACCAAGCCAACTTCTCCAGTCGTTCCGGATAAGCCGGCGCAAACGCCTCAGACGGATGGTTCCAAGAGTACGACAACCTCTGGCACGGCTTTTGTCAGCACCACCGACAAGCCGCAAACGACCAGCACCTCACGCCCCACCACCAGCGATGCGGCGACCACGACGACGGCCGCGGGGAAATCCCCCTGGGCCTATCCGTACGATATTCCGGCGATGATGCAGGAATGCCGGGAAGAGATCGCTCGTGTGGAGAAAAGCACTCATGTCGGTTGGGGGTGGGATGACAGCCTGACGAAAGAACAGTCGAGCTGGGATCAGCCAGAAAGCACTGTCCTGTACACAACATATCCCGATGGATTCGCTTTCGGCGATTATGTATTCGACGGAGATCTCAAAAACTATGTTTTCGGTGAACTAATCCCCTTCTATCTCCGCAATCAGAACCAGTACGCTATAAAGCGCTGTAAAATCTGGTTTGAACCACTTCCGGATCGTCCCGGCGACTACAACATTTATTTTCTATATCGACCGGATTCGGCCTGACCGAATCCAATTCTAAAGCTCAGCCGAAAGGCTGGGCTTTTTTTCGCCCATTTTTCATTTTTTGAAAGGAGATTTGAAACAATGACGGGCAAAAAATTGATAGCTGTCATGTCTGCGCTCCTGCTCCTGATATCTTCATTCAGTGCAGCGGCCGCCAGTTACCAGCACGGCGACAAGGTGCGCGTCACCCTCTCGGAATGCTGGGCTTTCCACGGCGGAAGGCGGCCGGGCGAAACCTCAACCTCCAATGGCGGAAATCGGGGTAATCATTATAACAATCGTCTGTACTGGTACGAAGGCTATTCCATTGACATTCTTCACACGGACAACCTGTATCCGCCGCAGTACAACGGCCGCACATTCATGTACTGCATACATAAGTGGCAGGACTACGGGAACGGAGAGCGGCAGTTTTATACCGACAGCGGCGGCCATTTATTTGACAGCCTGTATTGGAACAGTCTGGGAAGAGAAAAACAAAGGCTGCTCCAGCTGCTGTCAATCTACGGCTTTCCGGCCCGGACGCCCGAGGAACTGGGAGCCCCTTCGGTTGATGACACCTATGCAGCCTGTCAGGCTATCGCATGGGAGATTGTTACCGGCCGCAGGACGCTGAACGGCTTCACTCCTAACTATAAATCTTCGGGAAACGAAGACACACCTACTGTTGCCCGAGCCAAAGACAACGCCACCTATTTCCGCGACTGTTATATGTACTATCCCTATGATGGAAATGGCCATTCCATTGGTGAGGCGACACCGGCGCTGGCGGCCTATAACAAGGTGTGGGCGGACATGGCGAAGCACGATACCCTGGCGAGTTTTTCGGGTCAAACCCTGAAGCTGAAATGGGACAATACGGCAAAAGCCTATACCGGATCGATCACCGACACCAACGGGATGCTGGCAAACAGCTTTCTCTCATCCTCCCTGCCTTCCGGCGTATCCTGTGATATATCCGGCAATAACGCAAAGTTTACCTCCATGCAGGAGATCAGTCAATCCGTCCTTGTGGAATTTCAGAAGGAACTGTCCGAGCTTTGCAAAAGTGCCCCTTTTGCGGTTCTGGAAACAGTGGACGGTAAACCAGGTCAGGAAATGATGTCCGGCATTATGAACGATCCTCGTTGGTTTTCCCTCCATATCCGCACTTCCAGCGGCCGAATCGACATTGAAAAGCAGTCAGCCGACGGCATTGTGGCTGGGATGAAATTCCGCATAGTAGGGAATGGAATTGACCAGGCCGTAACGACCGGGAGCAACGGCAAGGTAAGCCTGTCCCTTCCCGCAGGCACTTTCCGTGTGTTTGAAGTGGACGTGCCGGATCGGTACGAAACCCCGCCAGAGCAGACGATCACCGTCACTGAAGGCAACACTACAGCAGTGCTTTTTCGCAACAACTACAAATATGGCTCCCTGAAGCTCATCAAGACTTCGGAAGACGGCAAGGTGGGCGGCATCTCCTTCCGCATTGTCGGCAACGGCGTCGATCGGGTCATCGCCACCCAGACTGACGGGACGTTCCTGTGGGACAGTATCCTTCTGCCCGGCGTCTATGAAATCACCGAGCAGACAGATGACAAATATGAACCGCAGGCCACCCAGCGTGTCACGGTGGTGGCGGGCCGCACATCTACGGTAACATTCAACAACGTTCTCAAGCGCGGGACACTGGAGGTTGCCAAAACATCCGAGGACGGGCTGAAGAAAGGCATGACCTTCCGGCTGTCCGGCACATCGCTCTCCGGCCTGCCGGTGGAGCAGTACGCAGTGACGGGCTTGGACGGCATTGCCCGGTTTGAAGACGTCCTCATCAGCGGCGACATCCCGTATCTGCTGGAAGAGGTGGGAACGCCGAATCGGTATGTGGTGCCGGCCAACCAGACCGCCGTCATCGAATGGAATAAAGTAACGCACAAATCCTTTGAAAACGTCCTGAAGAAATGGCAGGCCGTCGTCACCAAGTCGGACGATGAAACCGGCACGGCGCAGGGAGGCGCCTCCTTGGCCGGGGCGGTTTACGGCGTGTTCAAGGGGGAGCAGCTTATCGACCGTTATGAAACAAACGCGGCGGGGCAATTCACCACCCAGTATTACCCATGCGGTGACGATTGGACAATCCGCGAGCTTTCGCCCAGCGAAGGTTATCTGCTGAACGAAACCATTTACCACGTCGGCGCTCAAGCGGAGCTATACGAATTGGAGTACAACCAGACCGCCCTCGATGTGATAGAAACCGTCAAAAAGGGCCGGGTAGCTTTAATCAAGCACAACGACGACGGCTCCACCGGGATCGAACACCCGGAAGTGGGCGCAGAATTTCAGCTGTTTCTCAAATCCGCCGGTTCCTACGAGAAAGCCGAGGACTCCGAGCGCGATCTTCTCGTCTGCGATGAACACGGGTTCGCGCGGTCCAAGGACTTGCCCTACGGCTTATATACCGTTGTCCAGACAAAAGGCAAGGAAGGCACGGCGCTGATGCCCGCCTTTGACGTGTTCATTCAGAAAGACGGACAGATCTATCGCTATCTCATCAATAACGCTACCTTTGAGGCGCTGGTAGAGATCGTCAAGAAGGACATCGAAACCGGAAAGGTCATCCCCGCGGCGGGGATCGGTTTCAAGGTGCGGGACACCGATACCGGCGACTATGTGGTACAGCATATCAACTATCCCACTCCTATGGACATTGACACCTTCTATACCGATTCCACGGGCCGCCTGATGCTGCCGGAACCGCTCCCCTTTGGGCACTATGAAATCCTTGAACAGTGTACGGCCTATGGCTATGTCTTGAGCAGCGAGCCGGTGCCTTTCGCGGTGGACGGCACCCAAACGACCATTACGGTGGAGAAGCACAACATCACCCAGAAAGGGCAGATCCTCGTCAAAAAATCCGGCGAGGTATTCTCATCCGTAACGGAAACTAACGGATTGTACCAGCCTGTGTATGCTGTGACCGGCCTGCCGGGGGCTGTCTACGCGGTGTATGCCGACATGGACATCACCACCCCGGACGGCACGATCCGCGCCAAAGAGGGCGAACGGGTCGGCACGATTGAGACTGGCCCCGGCGGACTCGGCGTAAGCGCCCCCTTCTATCTGGGCCGCTACAAGCTGGTGGAGGAACAGGCCCCCGGCAATATGGTGCTTAACCCAGAGCCGCAATATGTGACGCTGGAATACGCCGACCAGACGTTGGAGATTACGCAGGCGGAAACCGAATTTACCAACGAGCGGCAAAAGGTTGAAATTATGCTGAAGAAGGTGCTGAAACAGGACGAGACCTTTGGCCTTGGCATGAACGGCGAAATTTTGTCGGTGCGGTTCGGCCTATATGCCGCTGAAGATTTGACGGCCGCGGACGGCAGCACTATTCCGGCGGACGGTCTGCTGGAGATCGTTTCCTGTGATGAAACCGGTAAATCAGCCTTTACCACCGACATACCGGCGGGCGCCTGCCTGTATGTGAAGGAGTACAGCACCAACGAGCATTATCAAATCAGCGACGAGAAATATCCTGTGGTATTCGAATATGCCGACCAGGATGTGGCGATTGTTCACATCCTTGTCAACGACGGCGTGCCCATTGAAAACGACCTCATCCGCGGCAGCGTCCTGGGCAAGAAGATCGATGAGGACGGCTTCAGCATCGGCGGCGTCCTGTTTGGGCTGTTCCGGCCAGAAGAAACCACCTTCACCGAGGAAACCGCCCTGCTGACAGCGGAATCCAACGAAATCGGCGTATTTGGATTTTTCAATGTGCCTTACGGCCACTGGATCGTGCGGGAACTGAAACCGGCCCCGGCCTTTGTACTCAATGAAACCCTGTATCCCGTCACCATTTCCGAGCAGGAGGAAACGATTGAGATCACAGCAGAGAACCGGTATATCACCGGTGCTGTCCAAACCACCAAGGTGGACGCGGCGTATCCAGGCAACAAGCTGTCCGGCGCGGTGTTTGAGGTCTATGTGGATGTGGACGGCAACCGGGAATTCGACGCGGCAATCGACCGGCCGGCGGGGAAATTGGCTGAAACCGAGCCGGGCATTTACCGGCTGGACGGGCTGCGGTACAACGGCTATTTCCTGCACGAAGCGGCCAGTCCAGAGGGCTTCCTCCCGGATGAAGGCTACTACTATTTTGAAATCCGGGAAGACGGGAAAACCGTCATTGTGGAAACCGAGGCAGGAGTCGGCTTTCTCAATCAGCCCGTTTTAGGCAACATCCGTATTCTCAAAAAGGACGCGGACACCGGCGAACCCTTGTCGGGCGTAGTGATCGGCCTGTTTGATATGGACGGCAACGAGGTGGCCCGCGGGGTCACAAAGTCCGGAGAGCTGCTGTTTGAGGGTATCCGCTATGGCTGCTATGAGTTGCGGGAACTGGAAGCCAAAGATGGCTACTACCTGCTGAAAGAGCCCGTCCCGGTGGAAATATCGGAGCACGGTCAGACGCTCACGGTAGAGCTGACAAACCACAAAATTCCTGAAATTCCCCAGACCGGCGACAGCGGCACAGCCGCCGGCGTCTGCCTTGCTCTGTTCGGCGTGGCCGGCATTGCCCTCGCTTTGACAGGACGGCGCAGACGCAGACACTCTTAAAATCAAAAAAGAAAGAGGTATTTCCTTATGAAAAAATACTATATGTCCTTTGTGGATTTTTCCGAGATCATCAACGTCACAGCGGACGAGGAGCAGCTTACCAAAGCCTGCGGCCGTATGGAGGAACTGGAACTGCTCACTGAAAAAGGCAATCCCAGCCCCGCACAGATCGGGATTATTGCCCAGGCTGAAGCCGGCCCCTTTTACGATAAGTTGAAGAAGCGGATCTCGCGGCGTCCAGGCGGTATCGCCGGTGTCAAAAACACCATGCAAAAGCTGTATGACCGCAAGGAATACACGGCGCTGTTTTTGTATCTGGCAATCCTGTACGGCTTCCTGGAGTGGCAGGTACCGGAAAAGATTCTTCTGCTCCCGGCCGTACCGGACGCCCTGAAAATCTTTGAAGGAGATTTTCTGACAGCCTTCGACGAGCGGCTGGCGGCGGAAGCCGCAGGTGAATCGACCGACGCACAGACCGAAACTGAAAATCTGTAAAACGGATAGGCGGGGTCGGCTGTCCGGCCCCGCTTCCGGGGAAAGCATCTATTAAACTTCAGGAGGAACCTTATGCGTAAGAAAAGACATAAGGTTTTTCTCCTGCTCCTATTTACGCTTCTGCTCACCTGTCTTTTCACAACAACCGTATTTGCGGCGGGGAAAAACCTGTTTGAAGTCGCGGACGACATCATCCGGGACGTTTACGGCCATATCGTCGGTATCTCCACAGTACTGGCCTGCCTGATGACGGCCTTCGCTATCATCAGCGCCAAGGTGTCCAACAACCAGCACAAATCCGACCAGGCGTGGGACTGGCTCAAACGGATCTGGCTGTCATGGGCGATTCTAAATCTGATGGGCGCCATTTTGGCATATATCACACCTTTGTTCAGCGGATACGCCACGCTACCATAGGATAGCCGGGACAGGAGGATGATATATGCTGGAAGGAATTTTACAGGGCCTGTGCGAATGGATCTACGGGCTGTTTCTGGATCTGATCGCTTACTGCGCCAATGCCCTGCTGGGAGTCATGACAACCGACCTCACCTTTTGGGAAACCAGCGTGCCGGTTGTCACCACCCTCTACCAAATCTTTGTCGCTGTCGGCTGGGGCCTGCTGATCGGCAACTGCGCCTTCCAGGCCATGAAAGCCATGTTTGCCGGGTTCGGCTTTGAAACCGAGTCCCCGGCGGTGCTGGTACTCCGTACGGCCCTGTTCGGCACCCTGCTCATCTTTTCCCGGGACATCTGCGACATCGGCCTCTCTATCGGAAAAAAGGTGATCGACCTGGTGGGGATTCCCACCAGCGTCGCCCTCACCTTCCCGGACGGAAGCTATTTTACCGGCGTAGGCGCGAGTTGGCTGTTGGTTATCATCATCGGCTTTATTCTCGGCTTTCAGCTCATCAAGCTGTTTTTCGAGGTCGCAGAACGGTATGTGGTGGTGGCGGTGCTGACGCTGCTGTGCCCGGTGGGCCTCGCTATGGGCGGCAGCAAAGCTACCAAGGACATCTGTGTGGGCTTCATCCGCACCTATGCGTCCATGATCGCCATGATGGTGCTCAACGTCCTGTTTCTCAAGCTCATCCTGTCCGCCCTGGCCACCATGCCCTCCGGTATCTACGTCTTGCCGTGGTGCCTCCTGGTGGTAGGCATTGCCCGGGTGGCCCGAAAGGCGGACAACCTGATTTCTAAAATCGGCCTGAATCCGGCCATTACCGGCGATCCGCTGGGACACGGCCGGGGCATGATGGCGATGATGATGGCGGCCCGCACTATTATGAACAGCGCCTCCAAGACAGGAAAAGGAAAAGCCGGCGGCGGAAAAATGGGAGGCAACCCGCGGATGCCAGCCGGCGGCGCGGGAAATTCCCATAACGCCGTGGGCGGGACGACTGTCGGCGGCGCAACCGCCAGCACCAACGTCCACAGCGATACCGGCGTCGACGCCCGTTCCCAGGCCGGGCAAAGCAGCCAGAGCAGCCATTTTGGGGCGGCGGGCAACACGGTCAACGCGCCGTCCTCCTCTTCTTCTCGGTTCGGCTCCAGCAGCTATACCGGCGTGAGCAGTTCGGGTTCCGTATCTTCATCTTCCGGCGGCGTTCATTTCGGCAGCACCGGGACAACGCGTGTGAATACCAACCGGTTTGGCGCGCACCCCGGCGTATCCGGCTCGCGGCCGGGCGGAAATAAGCCGGGAACAAGGCCATCCCCGCAGAAAGGCGGCAAGGCCAGTCCGGGAAAGCCCACTGGGACTATTCCGTCCAGAAAAAGGACACCCGGTTCCGCTGGCAAATCGGCTGCTGCAGCGGGGATTCGGCAGAACGAAAATCCTTTCAAGGCGCAAAGGCCGCCGACGGGATCGGTGTTCATATCTCCTGCCCAGCGGCAGCCTTCGACTTCTGCCGGCCATATGCCGCGTGCCGATGGGGCAGCCATGCCGAACAATCTGCCGGATACCTCTCCAAGCGAAAAAGGCGGTGAAGGGCATGGCGAATAAAAGCGGCATGGATCGGCTTGCCGACCTGGCGCACCATGTCAAGGCGCTGAAAGACATCATCAAAGCGGCGCTACGCGGCGGCTGGCACGCCGCCGCTTTGCAGGCGTTGAAGCATTACTGGCCTCAGATTCTGGCTATTGCCCTTGTCCTGCTGTTCCTGCCTCTGCTGATTTTTCTGTGCCTACCGGCCATGCTGTTCGGTTTCGGTAGTTCGGGCGGCGGAGCCACGGCATCCATGTCCTTCCAGGCTACGACTGTAAAAGGGTATTACGGCCGGTACGCCGAATACTGTACCGCCCGTATCGATGAGATAAAGAAAACGGTGATAGACGGCAGCACCGGCGGCGGGGACGACACCGTTCATGAACCGCCGGATCAGGAGTATGCCTATGAGATCGTCCTTACCGGCGAACCGATGGAGGAGAACTGGTTTATCGCCCTGCACTCCGTCACCACCGGCAACGACCTGAACGCTATGTCGGAGCAGAGCGTCAAGGAATTTGTAGAAAAGAGTATTGTCTACACAGTAGAGGATAAGCCAGCAGGAAAGGAAACAACAACGACCGGGACTGCCGCCACAACCACTACAACAGCTTTTCATGATGATACGGTGAACAATCCGCCGACGCCGGAAAGCAATGCGGCATCCGAAAGCAGTACGACTTCTGCAACGGAACCTCCGGCGGCAACGAAAATTCTGAAAATCCGGTATTTGTCGCCGCCGGAATTCCTGGACTATTACCGTTATTCCGATGCCGACCGAAACTGGGCGCAGCTCATGGTGCAGACCTTAGAGCAGGGAACGTCCTCTGCCGGGTGAGCGCCAAATTCATGGACAGAAAGGAAATGCTCCGTATGGACACGGTATATATTCCCAGCAACTACACCGATGCCGGTAAGCTGCTGGGGGCTTTTGCGCTCCGTCAGGTAGCGGAATGCGCCGCCATCTGCCTGCCGCTGGCGGCGATGGTTTTCCTGCTGTGCCCCCTGGGGCTGACAGGAAAAATCATTGTCTGCGCCGTGCTGGTCGTGCCTGCCGGCGGGTTTGCCCTGCTCGGCGTCCAGGACAACAGCTTACTCACCTTTGCCCGCCTCTACAGCCGCTGGCGGAAAAACAGGCGGATATTGATTTACAGGGGGACACAATGGATACACGCAAACCAAAAGAAAAACAAAAAAGGCTCGATTTGAAATCCCTGCTGCTGGGGACTTCCAAAGAAACCACCGTACCCAGAAGCCGGTTTCCAAACGGAACACAGAGCCTTGTTCCGGTGGTGGACATTAGGCAGGGCGTCCTTATCACCGAGGACGGCCGTTACATCAAGGTGTTGGAGATCCTTCCCACCAACTTTTATCTGAAATCCCGGGTCGAACAGCAGAATATCCTCTACTATCTGTCCAGCTATCTGAAGATTGCGCCGTCTTCCCTGCAAATCCTGGTGACGACCCAGCGGGCCGACATCGACGCCTACTGCGCACAGATGGAACAGTATTACAACGCGGAAACCAGCGAAGCCTGCAAAGAAATGATCGTGGAAGACGTGCAGTTGGTCGATTATCTGGCGGCCACGGAAATCGTCACTCGCCGGTTTTACCTGATCTTCGCCTATACCGGCACTGCGTCGGAGCTGGATGACATCGCCAGGGAGCTTGCCGAGCAGGCCGAAACCGCCTGTCAATATCTCGACTACTGCGGCCTGGAAGTCCTGCGTCACGACCGATACGACGAGTTCCTGCTCAAGACCCTGTACACGGCGATCCATAAACCGCAGACCAGCCCGGTGGATCTTGCCGCACTGCTTTCCCAGATCGGCCCGGTCTGCGGTGCGTCCGACATACCGGCAGAAGAGCTGGAGGATGGGGATATGGATGGCGTGACGACGGTGCAGGACGTGTTGGCGCCCAACGAATGCGATTTGACCCACAAGGGCTATATCCTCATCGACGGTGTATTTCATGCCTATTTATATATCGCCGGCTATGGGTATCCCACCGAGATGGGCCCGGCATGGCTTTCCCCGCTGGTGGAGCTGGGCGACGGCATTTCTCTCAGCTTTTTTCTGGACAGAAAGCGCAAAGAACAGGTGCTGCCGAAGATCGCCAAAACCACCATGTTCAACCGGACGCGGCTGCGGGACGTGGAGGACACCCGCGCCGACTTTGAAGAACTGGACGACGCCATATCGTCCGGGCTGTACATCAAGGATAAGCTCAATCGGGAAGGCGAGGATTTCTGGTATATGCACACCCTCATCGAAGTGACCGCGCTGGACAGGGAAACGCTGAACCGGAGGATTCAGCAGGTGCAGAACCTGTGCGCCTCCATGAATATGACCGTCCGACGGGCCGACTGGTGCCACGAGCAGGGCTTCCGCTCCATGCTGCCGGTTGCCCGGCTGGACGCCGACCTCGCCAAAAAAGCCCGGCGGAACGTCCTCACCAGCGGCGCGGCCGCTGCCTTTCCTTTCTCCTCCTATGAACTCTGCGACGACACGGGAGTGCTGCTGGGGATCAACCTGCACAACAATTCGGCGGTCATCGTGGACAACTACGACACGGATCAGTACAGCAACGGCTCGTTCGCCATATTTGGCATGACCGGTGCCGGTAAAACCTTTACCCTTTTGCTGCTGGCTCTTCGCCTGCGGATGTGCGGGGTGCTGGTCTTTATTGTCGCCCCGGAAAAGGGGTTCGAGTTCCGGGCCGCCTGTGAAGCCATCAGCGGGCAATATCTGCGGATCGCCCCCGGTTCCGACGACTGCATCAATCTCATGGAAATCCGGCGGACAACCCTGGACATCGACAGCAGCATGGCGGACAACGTACAGCGCAGCGACTCGGTGCTGCTGGACAAGGTACAGGACATCCATACCTACCTGCGCCTGCGGTACCCGGAAATGACGCCGGAGGAATCCTACCAGCTCAATATTGCCCTGCTGGAATGCTACGAGAGCTTCGGAATTACCAAAGACAACGCTTCCCTGCTGAAGCCGGACGGCTCTTTCAAGGATATGCCGGATTTCGCCCATCTGTATCCCTTCCTGCTGAAAGTTCCCGTGCTGAAGAACGTGGCGCTGGCCGTCAAGGAGCTGGTCGACTTCGGCATGGGCGGGCAGACCAACGTGGATTTGACCTCTTCTTTTATCGTTTTTGATACGTCGGGCAACAAGCAGCAGGACATCAGTTCCTCTATCTTCATCGCCACCTCCTTTATCCGGGACGAGGCCAGCCGCTCCCGCACCCGTAAAAAAGCAGTGTTTGGCGACGAGCTGTGGCTGATTGCGGGGAACGAAGGCAACGAGCAAGCGGCGGATTTTGTCATCGGGCTGGCAAAGACCATCCGGGGCTATGGCGGCATCTTCGTCAGCGCCACCCAGAACACCATCGACTACTTTGCTCTGCGGGACGGCAAATTCGGCGACGCAATCCTGAACAACAGCCGCTTCAAGCTGCTGCTCCAAATGGAAGAACCGGAGGCCCGCAAGCTCCAGGAAAAGCTTGGACTGTCGGAGGAAGAAGTCATGCAGATTGTCCGGTGCGGCCGGGGGCAGGGTCTCCTTTGCGCCGGGAAAAGCCGGATCTGTGTGGAGATCCGCGCCTCCCAGATGGAATATGATCTGATCACCACCAACCGGGCCGATCTCGAAAAACGGGAAATCAAGGAAGCGCCGGAAACGGAAGAAGCATGACCCACCCGGCGGGCGAGTCATGCTTCAAGAGCTGCCAAACACTCTTTATACAATTTTATCTTCCTGGATCAGTATCAATTCCGGATTTTCGCGCAGCTCCAACAGGCGTTTGGTAAACCCGCTTTTGGAGAAGACGCCGTACAATACACGGTAATCTCCGAATGCCTTCCGAATTTCCGCAGAGCTTTCCAACTTTTTTCTCAAGTCAAAATACACGTCGGCATCCACAGGCTGGGTGTGGTATTTGCACTCGCCGGCGAACAGGATTTTATGCTGCGTATCGGTCGCCATAACATCGATCTGCGTGTTTTCTTCCCCATATTCATTACTCCAGTAGGAGCCGATTTTGGACGGAGAAAAGTCCACCGCGCCGCGACGGCACAGGGAAGTAAAAATATCCTGGCAGATGGGTTCATAGGCAAATGCGACGAATTTCCGGACGAAATCCTTTTCCAGTTCATCCAGGACGATTTGGGGATTGTCCAGTTCCAGCTCTCCCTTGAAGGGATAGACGTACCGGAACCAGAACCGCATGAAATTGTCTGAGATGAAATACAGCCCTTTCCGAGTCCTTTCTGCGTTTTTCTCGGTGATGGGCACCTGCTTTTCCACAAAGCCAAGCTCCGCAAGAGTCGTGAGATACGGCGTCAGCTTGGACGATTCCAGATTTAGAACACCGGCTATTTTGCTCAGCTTGTGGTTTCCGTCAGCGATGGCCTTCAGAATGGAAAAGTAGCTGTTGGGAACCTGCACCTCGTCGTCCAGCAAAAACTGGGGCTCCTCATACAAAAAGCCGTTTTTGGAAAGCACCGTTTCTTTGATTTCGGTGAGCAGATCCGTGCCGCCTTGAAAAAATTCGAGGTATTTCGGGACGCCGCCGGTAACGGCGTACTGCTCCACCGCGTCGCAGAAGGGCAGGCTTTGGCTGGCATACACGTCGATAAAAGGCAAGGGGGATAGTCGGATCTGTGCGGTTCTGCGCCCGTAGATCGGGCTGTCATAAGACAGAGCGTGCTTTTTCATCATGCCGATCAAAGAACCGCACAGGATCAACATGACATTCCGGCCTTTCAGAATTTCATCCCAGGCGTTCTGCAATATGGATGGAAATGCATCGTTGGTCTTCACCAGATACGGAAATTCGTCGATGACGACGACTTTCTTTTCCTCCGGCATATAGTCGGCGATCACCTGAAAAAGATCCAGCCAGTCTGAAAAATCCACCTTTGCGAGCATCGGATTTTTTGTCGACCGTGCGATCACCCCTGCAAAGCGTTTCATGCTCTGGGAGTCCACTTCCTTGGTGGCCAGAAAATAAAAGGCGTTCTTTTGTTTCAGGAATTCCTTTATCAGTGTGGTTTTTCCGACGCGCCGCCGCCCGTAAATCACGACAAATCCGTCATCCCGCTGATACTCCCTTTCCAAAGCCGCCAGTTCGCTGGCTCTACCGATAAATTTCATACGATCGCCTCCTTCATAATTTCAATTATGATAATTTGAATTATATTATACCCCTCTTTTCCAAAATAATCAACCGCAAGCATTATCTTGCCTTATCGCTATTATCGTTTGTATCGTTATTTCATAACGATTCTGCAACGATTGCAAGCGTAATTGCAACGATTGGAGGAAGATCTTCATGGAAATACCTGCAAAAACCATCACCGATATGCAGCGGCAGGTGGACGCCTGTTCTGCGTATATCGACGCGCTGGCCCAAGGGTGCCGGACGCCGGAAAAAGTCAATGCCCTGCTGGACGCCGCCATGCAGAAGATCGAGCTGTGCTGTATCGACCTGCGGCGACTGTGCGAAAGGGTACGACCTACGCTCCCGCCGCTGCGGTTCGGGAGCGCCCACTACCATACAGAAAAAATTTATGGCGAGGTCACCCGCATGGACACCGGCTGGATGGATATTCGCCTAAGCGCCCTGCTCCCGCATTGCCGGGTATCGGGCGGGACACAGTACATCACCGATACCATAACCCGGCTGCTGGACGCCTTTCAGGCGGCAGGCGGCGAACTGCCGCTGTGGGACAAAGCCTTTACCGCCATTGTGGAGCACAGGTTGGACGCCGGCTGCGGCGCGTTCGATCACGACAACAAGGGATTTAAGGCCGTTGTCAACGCCCTCAAAGGACGGCTCTTTCCGGACGACAACCAGTTTGAATTGTCGCTGGGGCTGTTCACCGTACAGGATGAGGAATCCTGCTGCCATATCTATGTCCTGCCCTTCGAGGAGGCCGGGGACTTTCTGTACAGGATGGCTGCCGAGCTGCTCTGAACGGCCGGCTGCCCTGTGCTTGTTGACCGCCGTTTTGCAAAGTACTTGGACGCTGGATTTTATACCGCAGCAAGCACAGGGCAGAAACGGCGGTATTATGCGGAAAACCGGACATTTTCGCCTCCAAAAATCCATTGGAAACAAGCAGGCTTGCGTCGGGGGGGGCGGTTTATGATTTTCACCTGTGCAGAAATCGACGTGTTGCGGCTCGCCGCCTGGTGCAAAGACCTGCCGGTGACTGGCACAGACATCCTCCCCGGGGAAACCATCCGGCTCCTGCTGGCGCTGGGGCTGCTCCGGCAAAGCCGGTGCGGGCTCAGCTACCGTCCCACCCCGGCTGGATATTCCCTGCTGCGGGAAGCCGGGTTTACCTATGCGGCGGACAAGCAGTACCGTGGCGCTGGCCCGGCGCTGGTTCGCCGTCTGGGAACCTCGTCCGTCGTGTCGTTCCTCTGGCGCTATGGCGCCGACGTGTTTCGGGCATCTCCCGGTGCAGAACCGGGCGTGCCGGCATTCCTGCCGTCCTTTGCCCTGCGCCGCAAGGCGGGTGCGAATGTGCTGGGCGGCACCCGGATGGCGGGCTTCCTCTATACCGATAGCGTGGCGTTCATTCCTTACTATATTGCCCCGGAAAGCGAGGGGCTGTATGCCGATGTGGAGCAGCGCACCTTCCGCTCGGAAAGCCTGCTGTGCGGCCGGACGCCCTTTGTCCTCTATACCGGCGCGGGCGCGCTGGAGCAGGTGCTGGAAACGGTGACAGTTCCAAGGCGCCGGAAGGAAAAATCCACCACCGACACCTATCCCGACGCGTTGGACAAGTTCGGGTGCCCGGCCGGGATTCTTCCGCTCAACGAAGACGGCCTGCGCCAACTGCGCATCATGACCGTCCCGGATTATCGGCAGAAGCTGATCCGCCGGCTCCTTGGAAAAGACTATCTTCCGCCCGTGAATCGGCAGTCGGACGGGCGGAGCAAATCGTCCGGCGAAAATTTTCTCGTCGGTATCGACTGCCATATCAAGCGGTTTGAGAGCATCTCCGAAATCAGGGAAGGAACCACTGCACACATCATCCTGCTATCGACCCAGACGGCTGCCATACAAGAAGTTCTGAAGGGACGTAGCGCCGTCCTGCATCCGATCACCATAGAACTCGCAGAGCAGATCCTTGGACTGCCGTCACTGCTTCCCGAACCGGATCAATCGCCTTTTCAGGCTGGGAAAGGAAGGGTTCTGTATGTCCCGTCTTTCGGATAAGCTCCGAAAACTGGAGGACAAGACGGAGGCCGCCTGGATTCGGGTTAAGCCGAAGCTGCCCCGATACGCGGCGCTGGCCGCTGCTGTCCTCTATCTTTATGGTATGTTCCTCCGCATCCTCGCTGGAGA
This sequence comes from uncultured Oscillospiraceae bacterium, assembly GCA_900546265.1. Classification (GTDB taxonomy): domain Bacteria; phylum Bacillota; class Clostridia; order Oscillospirales; family Acutalibacteraceae; genus UMGS856. The sequence continues at coordinate 47,854 of URCA01000001.1, forward strand.
AGCATTCACCTGGGATCCGGCGTCAAACCTCCGTGCTGTTTTTACCCCCTACGGCCTGGGGATTACTCTGGGCGCCGCTGTCCTGTATTGCCTGTTCACCAAAAAAGGACTTGGCCTGCTGCCCGGCCGACGGTCGGTGATGGACAAGGAACGGGGACTGGAAATCCTGCCGGAAGGCACGCACGGCACCTCCGGATGGATGGGCAAAAAGGAAATGGAAAATGTCCTGCAGATCGGGCGGCTGGATACCATGAACGCCACCCTGTTCGGCCGGCTGGACAGCGGCGAATATATCGGCATGAAGGATCTGCCCGGTATGTCGAAAAACATCATGGTGTACGGCGCTCCCGGGACCGGAAAATCCCGCGGGGTCATCATGCCCTTCATCCTGAACGCCGCCCGGCGAGGGGAAAGCCTGGTGATCTGTGACAGCAAAGCCGAATTTTACGAGATGTATTCCGAGCTTCTGCGGGAACAAGGGTATTTTGTCCGCAGCTATAACCTGCTGGATTTGGGCGCGTCAGACGGCTGGAACTGCCTGATGGATTCCTCCCGGGACGTCAACCTTGTGCAGCATATCGCGGAGATCATCATTCGCAACACCTCCGCCGATTCAGAACGGGAGGATTTCTGGAGCAAGGCGGAAAAAAATCTCCTCATGGCGCTGATTCACCTTGTCCAAAGCATGACCTATCCGGGAACGAATACGCTGCTCCCGCCGGAGGAACGCAGCCTGGGCACCATTTACCGCCTGCTGGCGTCCACCTCGGTCAACGAGCTGGACGCCCGGTTCCGGGCGCTGCCGCCGGGCCATCCGGCCCTGCCGCCTTACGGCATTTTCCGACAGGCCCCCCACAACATTTGGGGCAACATCATGATCGGTTTGGGTTCGCGGCTGAATGTCTTTCAGAACAAGCTGGCGGACAGTATCACCAAGTACAGCGAAATCGATCTGGAGGAACCGGGAAGACGGAAATGCGCTTACTTCTGCATCATCTCCGATCAGGACGACACCTACCGGTTTTTGTCCTCGATGTTTTTCTCCCTGCTCTTTATCCGCCTGTTCGACTTTGCCCGAAAATCGGAAAACCGGCGGCTGCCCGTACGGGTGAATGTCGTTATGGATGAATTCTGCAACATCGACCTGCCGAACAGCAAAAAGTATCTGAGCGTATCGAGAAGCCGGAATATCGACATCCAGTGCGTGGCGCAGTCGGTCAGTCAGTTGGCCGACCGGTATCCCCGCACCGAATGGCAGGAACTGGTGGGCGACTGCGATTATCAGCTTTTCCTCGGGTGCAACGACGCCATGACGGCGGAGTATATCAGCGACCAATGCGGAAAAATCACGGTGCGGGTCAACAACACCAGTATTCCCACCGCTCCGCTGGCCCCCGGCCTGCGGGCTGCCAGAGCCTACACCGAAAGCAAAATCAGCACAGGACGGCCGCTGATGATGCCCGATGAGGTGCGCCGTTTACCGCGGGACAAGGCGATCCTGCTCGTCCGCGGTTCCAAGCCGCTGCTACTGACCAAGATCCGCCCGGAGGAACACCCCGATTTTCAAAAGCTGCGGTACTGCAAGGCCGCTGACCATATCCCCGTGTGGCGTACGCAGGAAACAAAAACAGAAAAAGCGAAACCTTGTGCATCGGATGCACAAAGTTCCGCCTCATTGTCCCCCACGATAGAGACACCTCCCGCGGTATCTGGAAAAGAAGAATACCTTCCGGACGCCGACGAGCTGGATCTGCACCCGCCCTTTGACTTTTCCCGCGGTATCGACTGCAAGACCCTGACGGAAGTATCGCCCAAAGACCTGTGATAAAGGAAGGGGTTTTCATGATGGAACGAACCTACCGGATATGCGATGTAGTGAACGAGGAATTTCTGCGCTTTCCTTTGACCCTGCTGGCAAATCCGCAGTATAAAGAGATGTCCCTCGAAGCCAAATTCGTGTATGCCCTGCTTCTCAACCGGCTCACCCTGTCCCAGAAAAACGGCTGGATCAATGATGACGGCGAGGTTTACCTGGTCTACACCCGTGAGGAAGCCTCTGCCACCCTGAACATCTCCTATAAAAAGGCGATTGCGGCTTTCCGGGAATTGATTGAAAACCGGCTGCTGGTAGAGCAGCGGCAGGGACGGGGGTATCCGAACCTGCTGTACGTCCTGAAGGCGGAACTGGCTGATAGGGATGCGGCGGAATTCCTGGACAGCCTGGACAAACCGGCAGAGGAAAACGCTGTGGAACCTTATCCCATGCAGAACTGCCAAAACAGCACATCAAGAACTGCTGAAACGGCAGTTCAAGATATGCCTGAATCACATATCCAGACCTGTCAAAACGGCAGTTCAAGACCTGCTGAAACCGCAGTTCCAGACCTGTCGAAACGGCACCCTAAAAAGATTGAGAATATTCATACTGAGACTATCCAGAGTGAGAAGAGTCCGTCTGTCCGTCCGGCGCCGGCAGCCAGGAACACACCGCCCGATGAAGAAATCCTGCGGAGCATTTTTGAGCGGTGCGAACTCTATCTGTTCCGGGAGAACATACAGGCCATGTTTCGGGCGGCCATCGAACGGCTGTATTATTCGGACGTCCTGAAGATCGGCAATGCCCGGCTTCCGCAGGAAACGGTGCGCGGGTATCTTGGCCGGCTGGACGCGGATATTCTCATGACGGCTCTTGAAAGCATGAAGCGGCACGAGGGGGACGTGACAAACCCCACTGCGTATCTGATGTCGGTGCTGGTGAACGGTGTCTGCGAACAGGACAGCGGGCTCATTCTGGATCTTCCGCCGTCGTATCAGAAGCCGTCCGATTTTTATGCGCAGCCGGAAGGGGGCAGCCGGGATGCTCCTGAGTAAAGCCCAGAAAGCCCTTCTGGATATGCTGCGGCGTGTCGGGGCCATGCGGGAGGACGCCGCCCGGCATCTGCTTTTGATGGCCTATCCCCATACCTCTTGGGAACCGATTGTCCACCAGTTGGAATGCCTGGGACAGATCCGGCGTCTGCACGGCTTCATCTCCCGCACGGACGAGGAGAAAAACGACCCGGCAGTCATTGAGGCCATTGACATTATGCTGCTCATGGAGCCGGAGAAGGTGGAGCTGTTCCAGCAGGGGGCGCCCCCTTTTTCCCTGACCTTTTTCAAGCAGCGGCTGGAAGATCACCACGGGAAACAGGAGTACCGGCTGTGGCGGTACGACATCTGCCCGGTACTGGCCGGCCGGGAGGCCATGACCTGCGCGCTGCTGGAAACCAGCGAGCATAAGTACCGGCTGGTGATTTTCGTTCTGGAAAAAGCGGAGCAGCAGGCGTTTGTCCGTATCCCCTGCGAGCATTGCTTCGTGTGGAAGGAGCAGGGGAAGTACCACTTTTTCAAGTATGCAAGCAAGGAGGATGAAAACAGTGAAAGACAATCACCAATTCGATGACAGGGACGCAGCGGCGCTGGACAGGGATCTGTCGGATGAACAGCTCCGGGAATGGAACGCGATTTACGCGTCCTATCGCTCCGAATCCCTGCTAACTGCCCGCGTGGCCGGTATGGATCAGTCGGTTGTCACGGTTCGGAACAAAAAAACCGGCAGAAGGGAGCAGAGGAGCATCCCCTGTCTGGTGGTAATCGACTACCGGGTCAAGGTGCTGATCCCGGAGAATGAGGTATGGTTCAACGAAGCCACCAGGCGGCCGCCCCACGTCCTGCGCTCCATGGCTGGCGCCACCATTGACTATGTGATTACCGGCATTGACCGGGAAGCGGGGTGCTGCATCGCGTCCCGGCGCATGGCGCTGGCAATCCGCCGCCGTGCTTTCCTGCGCACACACCCTGAAACCGGTCAGAAGGTGGCAATCCATGTGCTGGCTGTCGGCCGGCAGCATATGCTCATCACCTGTGGTGGGTTTGACATGACCCTTTCTCCCCGGGACATCTCCTACGCCATGATTCCGGAACTGCGGGAACGGTATCACCCAGGTGAAGCCTGCACCGCCGTCGTCACCGGCTATATACCCGGCACGGAAAAGCTGGCGGTTTCCATTAAGGAGGCTGAGCCTCACCCCTTCGACGGGATCGATACGCGCCACCCCGTCGGCTGTCGCCGGGCGTCGGTCATCACTGGAAAATACCACGGCGGCGTCTTCTGCCGGCTGGAGGACAATCTCGACTGCTTATGCACCTATTCTCCCGAACAGTACGACGAGGACTTTCACATCGGTGATCCGGTGATTATCGTTATCACGAAATATGGCTACGACAAAAAACAGGTATACGGAAAAATCGTGTCCAAGTGGTGAGGGCTTTTATGGAACCTTGGAAGATTCGAGGGACTCTGATTATTCCAAATATCTCGGTTTTATGTTTTATCGACCAGTTTTACAACGAACAGGTTTAGACATGAGAAAAAGTTCAGTTTTATTGGTCATGGTCAATATGTGAAATTTTCATAAAAAGAAGGTCGGCGGAAAAGCTTCATTCGAATACTATCCGCCGGCCATTCTTAAAATGAGTAGAACCAATCTGAATCTCTAGTGGTTGTAGGTATTAGGCATGCTTCTGAAAACGGCGAATGCACACCGCTGCAGCGGTCAGAGCCAGACCCAGCAGGGTGGCGGCCAGCCAGGGAAAGGCGTCGCCGGTATCGGGTGTGTCAGGGGAATCCGGTGTCTGGGTGGGATCGGTGGTCGGGGTATCCGTTCCCTGATCAAAAGCCTCAATCGCGGCCTGCATATCTGCCACGGCATCTGCCTTCGTCACATATTTATGATCTGCTTCAGGAATATGGGCAAAATAGGTGTCGATTTGGGCCAGGGTATCTTTCAGGGAAGCCACATTATTCTTACTGACAGCAGTCAGTTCGCCATCGGTGAAGAGGCTGTTAATCAGTAAATTGACATAGTCCACAACGGCAGGTACAAAATACTGCTCGTAGCTGGTCAGAGTAGTGATATCCGCTGCCGCCAGCCCACCCATAGCCTTGATGGCCTCATCTATCAGGCCCTTGCTTTCCAAGGTGATGGCGCCGTTGAGTTTGGTGGTCAGCAGGATATCCAGGGCGTCCAGTTTGGATTGAATCTCGGTGAGCCGGACACGGGCGGACTTCAAAAGATCCGCATTGGTTACCAGCTCGACATACTCTTCCGCCAGATTCTCCAGCCGGTATTCCAGACTACTTACGGCTCCTTCATCGGCCAGGATCAACTTGTCCACGGCCGGCAGAGCGGCGATATCCGCCACCAGCTTGGCGGCGGTGTCTTCCCCGCGGAGCTGCTGGATTTTAGCATAGGCCGCCTCCAGTACATCCCCGTTTTCCACCAGGGTCTTGTCAGCCATTTGGCTGTAGAGGGTATACAGGTTTTCCACGGTTTCAGCGTCTTCCAGGGTCAGTTTATCCGCTGCCGGCAGGGCATCGATGGCCGCCATCAGCTCGTCAAGCCGTTCTTCCGGCAGCTTCTCGGAGACCTCCATCATGGCGGTCAGCTTGTCCAGGTTGGTGACCTTGGCTTTTTCGTCGTCACTGAGGTTGTCATACCGCTCTCTGATCCGGCGGAGCTCAAAATTGTTGTAGTATTTGTATTCGTTGACTTCGGGCATCCGGTCGATCTGCTGTTTCACGTCATCGCCGGTGATGGCGGTGTCCTTCTTATTGCCGATGCAGATCACATAGTTGCTGTCCCAGTACATGGACAGGTTGCCGAACTGGTCGATGGAGAAGGTTTGGGAGATGTATTGGCCTTGCGTGGGCTCCACAATCCCCAGCTCAATGAGATCCACTTTTTCGCAGATGGCGTGATCCAGCCCTTCATAGTCCTGGAACACATAGACGTTCATCTCATCGAACACATTTTGGTTGTTCTCTACATGCTTGGGATTCTGATAAGCCATGGCGTAAAGGTATACCGTCTGCTTGTTTTCTTTGGTGGCGTAGGCGGTGGTCAGGACAATGGAGCCCTTGGCGTTCAGCTCCTCATATTCGTAAATGATCTCCAAGGTGTTGGCGTCCATGACCCGGAAAGGCGCGCCGCTTCCGCCGTGTCCGCCGCCGCCGATGACGTACAGCCGGTCGTTGTAGATGACCACCGAAGATTTAATGGCCTTACCGGTTCTGGTATCCAGGAAAGAGATGACATCCTCCTCGTTGAAGCTGCCGTCGGTGTTCATCTTAATTCCCAGGATGCCGCCGTAGGTACCGGCGGTGGAGACATACAGCCGCTGGTTTTTCTCATAATAATAGGGGGTGGTGGTTAGCTGTTCCCCGCCTTGGAAGTCTTCGGGAATGAGATAGGTATCGATCATCTCGCCGGTCTTCCGGTTGAGGGAGGTGATGTAGCCGTTGGTGTTGGTGAAGACAATGGCCTCCCCCACAATGGTGGGACCGCTCCACAGATAACCGCCCCGGTTGTGATAAACCGTTTCGGAATAGGTCCAAGTGGGGGCTAGCTCCCCATCGCTGTCCTTGGTGGCATCAAAGCAGGCGAACTGGGCAGGCTTTTCTTTGGATCCGCCGTAAACTCCCGCATAGACATATCCATCGTAGTAGAGGATAGGAGATTCGATCTGTCGACCGGAAATCACCGCGGTTTTGAAGGAAAGACTCATATCCCCCTGATCAAAGGCATAGATTCGACTGCCGTCCGTTTCCAAGCCAAAGATGTAGATCTTCCCGCCTCCGGCGGCAATCTGGGGCAGCAACTGCCCGCCGCCAGCGAACTCTGCCGACTTGGCCACGATCTCTCCGGTGTTGGCGTCCGCCTTCACCAGGGTGCGGTTGGTGGACGCGGTGTACTCGGTATCCGGATCGGTCAGGTAATAGTAGACGTAATCCCCGACGATGACCGTGGGAGAGATGTGGTTAAACATGATGTTTCCCTTGTGCTGCGTGCTGATCCAGGCCTTTTTGAATTCCTCGGCCGTCCGTGGAGTTTTGGCATCGGATACGCCCTTCAGCTCCTCGTTGCCCAGAAACTGGTTCCAGTCCAGGGTAGAGGCAGACGGGGCCGGCGCCTCCCCGGTCTCAGCGGCGGCGCCTGTCAGAGCGCTGCCGACCAGAAGGAAAACCGCCGCCAGGGCGGCTACAGGCTTTCGCAGGGTTTGTGTCCAACTTTTCATTAGTGATACAACTTCCTCTCTGTGATTCCCTTATAGGATCGTATTTATTTTCGCAGCGGCAGGAGTCCTGATACAGAAAAAATCGAACCACCTTTGGGAAGGTGATTAGATTTCCGCGCATCAGAACAGCTCAAGGCGCACCTGCAGAGCAAGACTCCTTGTCACTGTAAAAACCGGAAATCGTTCTTCCACCGAAAAAGGATTTTCCTGTATTCTGAGCAGGTATCCTGGCTTGAGGTCATCCTACTGGCTTCACCTTCCCACGCCCTTAGGCGCAGTGACTGGCGGCTTTATCGCCGTGAAGCGGTCGTCACTCTTACAGTAGCGGAGGAACTGCTGCGGATTTTCACCGCATTCCCTGTGCCGGGCTCCTAAGCCCGGCAAGCGTCCAACCGGACGCAACGCAGATACAAAACATATTTTATTGTAAAGAACGACAAATTGGCTATTAGATAAGATGTATGTGGATATTTAAGAGCCCGTATCCCGCATTCTTTTTCTTGCGTTTCGTTGTTTGTTCCGTACTTTATTCTCTATATAATGCTTACTGACCGGTTTCAGTCCGGCTGCTTCCAGAGCACGAGGCCACGGCCCTAACATCGACTTGATAAAACTAATCTCATAAGGCTCAAAGTCACCCTTTTTCGGCAACCTGTTGATTTCAACCTGCTTCATCTTCAACATAGTGATCGCTTGTTCCTGTTTATTCTCTCGCACAGTATCATCCATTCTCATTGAGCCTTTTAAATCGCGTTTTCTGTCGAATTAAGGCAACGATATTGGGTATAGTGTGACTTCATCGATAAAACCCGTATTTGATTTTAATCCGTTCCAGTTTACGGATCATCATGTCTCCAAAAACAAAAAGAAACAGTGCAGTTCCAAGGGCATGTACCGCATCGTAGGGAGCCCCCGAAATATACAGGATGGCCAGGGACTCGGCACTGATGCTGATGCCGGAAGCAGGTAGGGCACTGGCCATTACCATGGTGGCAATATTCATGATGCCGCCGTATATGACAAATACCGTCAGAAATCCAAAAAGAGCGAGGGTGAAATCGTCTATGGGCAGACGCTTTCGCTGAATCAGCAGCCCGATTAACAGCCCCAGGGCACCAAAAGCATATAGTTTCCAGCCCAGGAAGGTGTCGGTGTATCCGGTAAGATGGGCTATCCAGGCCAGGCCGGCCGCTGCCGCTAAACAGATGAGGAAGCCAGCCGCCCCCTGCCATTCCCGTTGGCGGGCAGCCATGTAGATTGTATAGCCCAGCAGCAGCCCCAGAGAAACCAAGGCACCAACTAGCAGCCAGAGCCGCGCCCCTCCTTCCGGGAAGCCGCTCTCCAGCTGATGCCCGGCCAGGGCCACCAACAGGCTGACCCCCATGCACAGCACCGGACCCTGCACGATCTGAAAGTTCCGGGATTTGATCTTGTTCAGCTCCACCTTATTGAAGATGATCCCGGCTAGAAAGCCCAGCAGCCCCCAGCAGAACATCTGCCAGGGGGTCCAGGGGCCCTGCTGCATGAACACGTTCAATATCAGGCGGGCCAAAGCGCCGGTGAGGAACCCGGCTTCCGGTCCGAAGGCGATGCCGGTGATGATCACCAAGGCCGTTCCCGGCTGAAAGGGGGTCATCATATAGCTGATCATGTTGAAAAAGACCACTATCGCCGACATCATGGCTATGGTCACAATCTCCCGGGCCTTAGGCTTTCGATTTTCATAGACCAGAAAGAAGGGGATCATGGTATAAACGACAATAAACAGGCTCACAAGCAGATACCGTTGATCGTCAAGGAAGACAATCCCCACAAAGATGGTCAGGGGGATGAGAATAAAGCTAATGAGGGCGGACAGAATGGTCCGCTTTTTTCGCGCCTTCAGTTGGACGGCATCAAATTCCTGCCGCATAAATCCACCACATCCCGGTATGTAATTGCCCCGTGAAACAGATGCCGCGACATCCGGTTAGAGGCGGTTGTATAAAAGCTGTTGCTGCCGAAGAAAGCCCGGGGAGCGTCCTGGGACACCACCCCGCCGTCGAAGAACATGGCACAGGTATCGGCGTATTCGGCGCAGAACTCGATGTCATGGGACACCATACAGATGGTGACACCCTGCTGCTGGAGCTTCTTCAGAATATCGGCCAGAATGGTCTTGAAGAAGGGATCCAGCCCCTTGGTGGGCTCATCCAGCAGCAGAAGCTGTGGCTCCAGCAGGAGGATTTTGCCCAAGGCCAGCCGCTGCTGCTCCCCGCCGCTCATATCGTAGGGGTGCAGCTTTCTCTCCCCCTCCAGCCGAAGCAGGGAAATCATATCGTTCACCCGCTCCAGCTTCTCCTTTTCGGAGCCTTTGGCCCCGACCAGCCCGTCAAACAGCTCCTCCTCGGCGGTGATTTCGGTGAAAAGGGCCTGGGGATTCTGGGGAAGGAGGCCCAGACGGCAGTCGGCCTGTTCCCGGTCTCCCGGCTTTTTCATCTCCCGGCCCAGCAGCTTTATCCGGCCCCGGTAGGGTTTCAACAGGCCGGCGGCTACCTTCATAGCCGTGCTTTTTCCCACGCCGTTGCCCCCCACAAGGCAGAACCATTCCCCTTTTTCCACCCGCATGTTCAGATCCCGCAGGATATCGGCGCCGGCCTTCTCATACCGGAACCACACGTCCGTCAGCTCCAGCAGGGGCGGGGCCTTGGGATTCCGAGGAGGTCGGGGCGGCAGGGGGGCGGGTTCCCGCTCCCGGGCTCCGCAGGGCAGCAGCCCGTTCAGCCAGAGGCGGCCCTCCCGCACCGTCACCGGGCAAGGGCCCTCTGGCTTCACCTCCGCATAGATTTTCATAGGGGCCGGAAGCCCCAAAAAGAGCGGATGCCGCTCCCCCTGTCCACTGAGGAATCGGCCCACCACATCGATGGTGTCGAAGGCGGTGACCTTCCCTTCCTCCATCACCATTACCCGGTCGGCCATAGGGAATACCTCCTCCAGCCGATGCTCGGACAGGATGATGGTAGTACCCAGTTCCCGGTTGATTTTGGCCAAGGTCTCCAGAAATTCGGTGGCGGCGATGGGATCCAGCTGAGAGGTGGGCTCGTCCAATACCAGCACCTTGGGCTGCATTGCCATGATTGAGGCCAGGTTCAACAGCTGCTTCTGACCGCCGGACAGCTCGTACACATCCCGGCGGAACCAGGACTGGATACCGAAGAAGCTGGCCATTTCCGCCACCCGTCGCCGGATTTCCTGGTTGGAAACCCCCAGGCTCTCCAGGCCAAAGGACAGCTCATGCCAGACCTTGTCGGTGACAATCTGGTTTTCCGGGTTCTGTTGGACAAAGCCGATTTCAGCGGCGCTGACCCGGTTGTCCAGTTCAGCCAGATCGTGGCCTTCATAAAGTATTTCTCCCTGTCTATCTCCGTAAGGCATCATGTTTTTCTTCATATGCCGGAGCAAGGTACTCTTCCCGCAGCCGGATTTGCCGCAGATGACGATAAACTCTGAAGTCCGCACGGCAAAGGACACGTCGTCCAATGCTTTCTTGTCGGTGTTCGGATAGGTAAACTCTACATGGCGGAACGCCAGCGCTTCCATTTCAGCGCCCCCTTTCCTTCAATGAACAGCGGCAGCAGCAGCAATGCGCCGTAGGCTGCGATGGTCAGTCCCGTCAGCCAAGTGGTGGGGGGCAGGACCAGCGCAGGATAGAAAATCATGCTGTGGACTCCCTGGGTCATCCCGGCAATCACCGCCGCCGTCAGCAGCAGAATCAGAGCCAGCATTTCCCCGTCCCGCCGGTCAAAGCGAAACAAGTGAAAGCAGGTGCGGCCCTTGAGTCCGTAACCTCGGGATTCCATGGAATCAGAGGTTTCAATGGCCGCTTCAAGGGACCATGAAATGAGGATGGATACCTTCTTGGCCAGCAGTCGGCCTCGCTGTATCAGGCCCCCTCCTTGGCGGCCCATGCAGCGCTGCCCCATGGAGATCTCCCGGTACCGGTTTTTCAGCAGGGGGATAAACCGGAAGCTCATGGACAAAAGCAGGGACAGCACCGGCAGCACCCGACCGAACAGATAGAGAAACTTGTCGGGGGTAATCACCTTGTTGGCACAGCTGAACCAGATGAGAATGCCAGTCATCATCACCGCGGCCGCCAGCCCGTAAAGAATCGCCTCTAGGGTCATGGCATTGCCGTTGAGATAGAAGAGGACGGTAACGCCCCGATGGTTAAACAGAGGGTTGACTACCGCCATTATCACTATAATGGGAATGAGAAAACAGATGGTAAACCGCAGAGCCTTCCAGCCATTGAGCAGCAGGGAATAGGCAAAGGAGGCGGTGAAAGTAAGTGCCAAGAAAAAAGGATTCATGGAAAACATCCCGATACCGATCACGGCAACGAAGTAGAGAAAATTCACTAACGGGTGATAGGTAGCAAAAGTGTTTTCCTTCCCCAGATTAAACAGCTCTAATCCCAATACTGATCCCCCACATCCTTGCCCACGTCACAGGTATAGCACCATTCCATAGTGTCCCCGTCCTTGAGCTGATACTGGCTGCAGCCGTAGTTTGGAAACCAGCCATTGACCTTATACATCCAGCCACTGCCCGAACCGCAATCAAACTCATACAGATGGCCGATCCCCTCCACATATGCCCCGCTGTACAGAGGGTCATTGCGGAACTCCATTTGGATTTTTTCATTGCGGGTCACCCTTTTCAGCACGTCAAAGGCGGTTTCACCCTCAAGAATTTCCACTTTGATAGGAGCGAGAATAACACCGTCAGCCGGCACAAAGTCCTCCAGCCCCTGTTTCAGATCATCCAGGTTGTCCAGAATGGTGTCACAGCGAATAGAGACGGTCACATAACTCTTATGCGCTGGAGTCGTAATCGAGGACGAAGGTTGGGTTAGAATAATTTCTTTCGATTCTGTGGTGGTTGAATTCGGCTGGGAAGTTGTACCGGTAGCATCAGCCCCGGGGCCCATCGGACTGGTAGGCGTGGAGGTCGGAGGTGTACCGGGTTCTGTCCCGTTAATCTCAGAGGGGCGGGTAGTCTGATCTTCTGTCGGTGCAGACGAAGTGGTTCCTTTGACCAGATCTTCAGGGTTGGCGGGACTCACTATCCAATAACCGCCCATGGCGATGGAAAAGGTCACTTCCTCTCCTGCCGTTTTGGCGGGGCAGACATAGATAAGGGCGTTCCGAACGGCGTCATACCGGTAGAGGTGAGCGGTGCCCATCTGCTGATACAAGGTGATATCTGCCCGGACAGGCAGAGCGCCATTGTGGAGAAAGTGCAGCATGGTTCCTTGAAGTCCGTTGACCTCCATTAAGGAGCGAACCTGATCGCCATAAAAGCCTTCGGTCTCTATCTGCAGATTTACCGGTGCGGCCTGGCCCATTTCCTTGCAGGGAAGCCGCCAAACAATTTCACCAATCCCGTCTATCTTGATAGTCTGTGTAAAATCAACGTTCTCCTCCTGTAGGGCTTCCAGTTGATTAGCGGAAACACATAGCCGGTTCTCCTGTCCCTTAAAAGTTTTAATATCCTTCTTAATCTGAGCATAACAATTCCGCAGATCATCTGTGGTGGACAGAGCGCTGTCAGCCAATTCATTGGCTCTGTCCAGCGACGTCTGAAGGGCCAAAACAGCATCCTCAGAATACTGTCCCTCATCGTTCCCGGTCACAGCTTCCTCCAGCAGGGTCAAGGCAGCGGCGGTCTGCTTATGAATTTCCACCCGGTAATCAGCCGGTTCCAAGGAAAAATGGAGAATCGCCGCCACTGCCATTACAGCCACCACCGCAATGAGAACAATCAGCCGGATTCGTTTTTTCATGGTATTCATCCATCGGACTCCTTCCGAAGAAATTCTTCATCATGGCCTTCCAGGGAAGAAGTCCATGAAACGGGGAAGAGCGGCCGGTATTCCGGCCGCTTCTCGCTTATAGATTATTTGCGTTTCCGGTTTATGAGGAGGGTGCTTCCCGCCGCCAGTACCAGCAGCAGAGCCGCAGTCGGCAGGTGGTCTCCCGTCTCAGGGGCAGGCTTTCCTCCATTCAGGTCGGAATCCTTTTCTTCAAGGGCATCGATGGCCGCCTGTACCGTGGCTACAGCCTCATAACCTTCCACATATTTCTTATCCGCTTCCGGAATCCCTGTATAATACTGGTTGATTTCATCCAGAAGAGCCTGGAGAGCTTCCTTGTTTTCCTGAGTGGCCGTCACGGTCTGGCCATCCTCGACCAGCTCCTTCAGCATCAGATTCACCAGATCCACCTTAGCCGGGCTCAGGAATTGTTCCACCGCTGTGATTTTCGCCACATCAGTGGAGGCCAAGCCCTCCATGGCCTTGTCGATGGCCTGAATGTCCTCTTTGGTGTCCAGGTTCACGGTCACGCCTTCCAGCTTCTCTTTAATCATGGCTTCCACATCCGCCATCTGCTTCTCAATGGCCGTTATGCGTTCAAAAGCGGCCAGCAACAGCGCACTGTTCGTTACTTTTTCCCGATCATCCTGTTTCAGGGTCTCATATTGTTCCATCAGCTTTTTCACGTTACCGCCATCGGATGAGGTCAGCTTGTCGATAGACGGCAGCGCGTTGATATTCCCCACCAGTGCGGTAATGGCCTGTTCGGTTTCCAGCGCTGCAATCGCAGCCTCCGCCGATTCCAGCTTGTCCAGGCCCGCCACTGCCTGCCGGTCGTCTTCCGACAGCTTGTTGTAAATGCTGCGCAGCGTCAGGACCGTATCCTTATTGTCCAGCGTGATCGTATCCGGCAATGCAGCAATTCCGCTGTTTAAGCGCTCCACCGCATTTTTGCCATCAAGCAGCATCACTTTATCGATTTCCAGCAGTTTGTCGTATTCCGTTACCTTTTCTTTTTCAGCGTCGCTGAGAGCATCATAGCGCTCATGGATACGTGCAATCTCTACTTTATTGTAATAACCGAAATCAGCCGGATCAGCCAGACGGGCAATCTGCGCGTTTACATCCTCACCGGTAACCGGTGCATCATCCTCCCGGCCGTAGACATACAGATACCCATCATCCTGATACCAGACCAAATATCCATTTGGCGCAACAGCTACTGTCTGAGAACAATAATTATTGCCAACGGTTTTGGCGGTTTCATAGTCCGGTTCGGTTTGTCCTTGCTTATCGGAGATAATCCAGAAATTCTCGTCGGTATTACAATTATACGGCACCATGTAAATATAAACCTGGTGGTCATTTTCCTCGGTCGCATAGGCGGTCGATACAGCCGCAGAGCCTTTTGTAATCAGCCCATCAATGGTATAAATCGTTTCCATGGTATTGGCGTCAACCACATGGAACGGTTCACTGGAACCCATGGTACCGCCGCCTCCACCGATATACAGACGATCATTATAGATGACCGGTGTGGACTGGGTGCCGCCTCCCTTTGTACCGGATTTCCATTCCTTTATGGTATCTTCATCCTCGTTCAGCGTGCCAGCCGGCTGGATTTCATAGCTTCGAATGGAGGCACCTCCGTCATTGTTGTTAGACGGAACATAGAGACGGTTGTTTTTGTCATTGTAGACGACTGTGGAATTGCACCTATACCCTTGAGGCAACTCTATTTGCTGAGCAATATCGCCGGTTTTATAGTTGACCACATAGATGATAGCCGGGCCGGGCGAGCGTCCCTTGTCTGTGTAATAGACGAAATCGCCGACAAATGCCGCACCATTCCAGGAAAAGCTCTGCGCTCTGTCCTGGGTTTGTATGCTCCAAACCGCTTCTTTGACTTCATCCCCTCTGGTGGGATCCTCATCCTCGGTGCTATAGCACACATAAAATCCTTTGCCGCCATATCCGCCGGTTACCACATATCCATCATGGTACATAACCGCCGTCTGTGTATCACTTGTGGCCATTGCGTCATCCGTAATATAAAGCTGTTCCAATGTATCCGCGTCAAAAACCCGCAGATGCGCTTTGACAACGCCTGTGCCATCATCCATATTGTTGGTTTTCACAGGAACAAAAATTTTCCCATCACCATAGCAGAGGTTAATCATAAATTGGTTGGTGGATTTACCGAACACCTGGGCGGAGGCAACCTCTTTTCCGGTTTTCAGTTCATATTTATGCAGATATTGAGAACTGTAGCAATAAACATAATCGCCCACAACAATCGGAGAGCCAGGCGTATCGTTCCATCCACCGCTTAATGTGGTATGTACCTTCCACTTCAACTCCAGTTCATCCGCCGTGCGGGGTGTCTTTGCATCATAAACACCCTGCAGCCCCTCGTTGCCTAAAAACTGCGTGTAATTGAGCGCGCTTTCTTTTGCCTCGGTTTCAGGATTCGGCGCATCTCCAGCCAAAACAGACAGAGAAGTCGATAACATTGTTATCGACAGCACCAAGGCACATAGTCTTCTTTTCACCTTTTATGACCTCCCTATATAATCTTATCTATTTCCTATTTACTTTACAGTGGCAGATTTTTTTATATTCCTCCCTCTTTGCTTAAAGGTATCTATATCAACGCCCAAAAGGCGATTTGAAACAATCTGACTTCGTCCATATAATTATCCCTGTCTTTTTCAAAATCTGGAGCTTTGGAATTTTTCTCTTACAACATGATGCTTTCATATTACAATGGTACTGGTTTCCTGTCTGAAGAACTAGACAGATAGGCGTTTACCCAGTCATGTAACTCCTTCGGCAAAAAACATATCCTACCCCATAGCATATCCAGTGCTAAACAGACTTCCTGCCCTTTCAACAGCCCGTTTTCGTACTGTTCCAGCAGCGATGCCACCATAGATGACAGCACAAGCCCCTGACTTTTTTCTTCCTCCGTGGCGATCCCGTCAGGCAGCGCAGCGTCCCAGCCCCAGGAGCGCACCGTCTCCGCACACAGCCCGAATCGCTCCAACCGACGCAAAGCAACATGTTGATAAGCCGGACACATGCCGGTCTGAAGAAAAAGGGCGTGCTGAACTGACTTTTTTACACAGCCCGCTAACATCTCGCCCAGCTTGGCATGCGTACCGGCATCAGTCAGTTCTATCGGCGAGGCGGGATTACACACAAGAATAGTACCATCTGTACCGGAGCCGGTGGCGATCCCGTGGGAATAGCAACTAGGGATCAGCCATTCCTGCACAGCGGCTGCTTTCGCTTCCGTGCAAGTAACCAGCGCACGGGCAAGTGAGCCGGGTGAAAGCCGACATCCTATTATCACAAACAGGTTGATGGTACCTGGCGTCAGCGATTCAAATACGCCGGATCGCTCAC
Source organism: uncultured Oscillospiraceae bacterium (assembly GCA_900546265.1). GTDB lineage: Bacteria > Bacillota > Clostridia > Oscillospirales > Acutalibacteraceae > UMGS856. Next base: position 64,235 of record URCA01000001.1, read on the forward strand.
AGTAAGAAGCGGGATCACCGGCACGCACAGCATTTATATCAATACCGCCTGTGGCAATAGCTGTCACGGTTACGCCTTCAAAGCTTTCGGAAAACTGGGCGGCGTTCTTCATCTGCGCTGCAGTAGACAGACCCGTGGTATGCAGCGGGTCGAGTCCCAGATCCAAAGCGGTCAGACGAAGCTCCTCTTCATAACTTTCCGCCCGCAATTCACAGCGGCCGGTTTCCTCCGATTTGCAGTCATAATTGAATACCGCTGTCAAGTCCTCTCGTATGCCGCCATTATATACAGAAGTACTCAATACCAACCGTTCCGAGGGAAATGAAAGGACTAAACTTTTCTTCTTCTGCGTCAGAACTTCTCCCGTAACGGGTTGTACCAACATATGTTCCTCTCCATCCCGCACAGCAGTTTAATATGTAGAACTGCTTATTAACCTGGAAACCCTTCATAAGGTTGTTCTTCCCACCTGTTTTCAGTGGGTGTCAATCTCTTCAGCCCTGTATACCTTTGTCTAAAATATTATAAATCTGTTGCATATCCAGCGACGAGCGGATGAGATCGGCCAGTCGGTCGTATTCCCGCTGCTTATGAGCCGCCAGGTCGAACACGGCGGCCTCCTCCTCGAGGCCCTTCATGCGCATCAGGATGCGGGTCAGGCCGGAAAGCAGCTCGTCACTGTCAAATATTCCGTGGACATAGCTGCCAAACACGTTGCCGTCGGTCAGCCCGTCCCCGTGGACATCTCCCTCTTCCCTGGCAAGGGATATTGCCGGCTCCAGCGAAGAGGAGACGGTCCGCCCCATGTGGATTTCATACCCCTCGACAGACACGCCGTTGAGGGGGGCAAATATCCCCTCCAGCCGCTGCACCGTGCCGGTAACCCGGGTGCGCTGCTTGCGGGTTTCAAACACCGTTTCCGCGTCCAGGAGGCCGATGCCCGTCATTTCGCCGCCTTCCTCCACCTGATGCGGATCGCTGAGCTTGCGGCAGAGCATCTGATAGCCGCCGCAAATGCCGATGACCGGCTTGCCGGCGGCGGCATGCTTTTTCACCGCCGACTCCATACCGCTTTCCCGCAGCCACTTGAGATCTCCCAGCGTGTTCTTGGTGCCGGGCAGGATCAGCATATCCGCGTTCTCCGCCTGTTCGGGGCGGGTGATGTAGCGCACCACGGCGCCGTTTATGTAGCTTAGAGGGATGAAATCGGTGAAATTGGAAATGCGGGGCAGACGGATCACCGCAATCTCGATGCACCCCACGTCGCCGGAGTCGGTCAGCCGCTCGGATAGGCTGTCCTCATCGTCGATGTCCAGCCGGGCATAGGGCACCACACCCAGGGTAGGTATGTGAATCAAATCCTCCAGCATTTTGAGGCCGGGGCGCAGAATCTCCACGTCCCCGCGGAACTTGTTGATGACCGTGCCCTTGATGTAGGCCCGCTCCTCCTCGGTCACCAGCATCACCGTACCGTAAAGGGAGGCAAACACCCCGCCGCGGTCAATATCCCCGGCCAGCAGCACAGGCGCACCGGCCATTTTGGCCATGCCCATATTGACGATATCCTGTGCCTTGAGGTTGATCTCCGCCGGGCTTCCCGCCCCCTCGATGACCAGGATATCGTTTTCCTCCGCCAGGGAGCTGTATGCCTCCATAATCGCGGGGACGAGCCTGGCCTTGTAGCGGAAATATTCCGCCGCCGGCATGTTGCCCAGCACCTCGCCGTTGACAATGACCTGCGAGCCTTGGTCACTGGTGGGCTTGAGCAGGATCGGGTTCATCCGCACATCCGGTTCCCGGTAGGCAGCCTCCGCCTGCACCACCTGAGCCCGGCCCATTTCAAAGCCGTCGCGGGTGATAAAGGAATTGAGGGCCATGTTCTGGGATTTGAAGGGGGCTACCCGGTAGCCGTCCTGGGCAAATACCCGGCACAGCCCGGCAGTCAGCCAGCTTTTCCCCGCGTTGGACATGGTGCCCTGTATCATAATGGATTTTGCCATATCCGCATCCTCCCTGTATCAGGTATCCAAAGGCAGGGCCGCCTGGAGCGCGGCCAGCAGCCGCTCGTTCTCCCCGCGCGTGCGCACCGCCACCCGGTAATACTCCTCTGTCAGCCCGCGGTAATTGCCGCAGCTGCGGATCAGGACGCCGCGGCTCTCGGTGCGGCGGTGCAGGTCAGTTAGCCCCGGGGCGCGGAAAAAGATAAAATTGGCCGCCCCTTCATAAACCTCCAGCGGCAGTTTCCGCAGTCCCGCCGTAAGGAAAGCCCGCTCCTCCCGCACCAGGGCGCGGGTTCTCTGCACATAATCCTGTTCCTTCAGCGCCTGCAGCCCCGCCGCCTGGGCGGGCACCGACACGCTCCAGGGCTGGCCGCAGGCGGTCATGCGCTCCAGCAGCCCGCCGTCCGCGCACAGCCCATAACCCAGCCGCAGTCCCGGCATGGCATACAGCTTGGTGAACGCCTTGAGGAGGAACAGCCGCGGGTATTCCTCCAGCAGCGGCTTCATGGTGTGCCGGGCCGGGTCGTCGGTCAGATCGATGAAGCACTCATCCATGAGCAGCCACGTCCCCGTCTCCCGGCAACGGTCGGCCGCGGCACGACAGAAGTCCGGGCTCATAAGCGCGCCGGTGGGATTATGGGGATTGCACAGCATCACCGCATCGATATCTGGCCCTATGGCCTCCAGCAGCGCGGAGGTGGGCAGAAACCCGTCCTCCCGCCGCAGGGAGTGGAAAACGATTTCACAGCCGGCAGCCGCCAGCGCCTGTTCGTACTCGGCAAAGCCCGGGGCCAGCAGCAACGCCTTTTTCGGCCGCAGCGCACCGGCAAAACGGAACAGCAACTCCGCCGCCCCGTCGCCGCAGGCGATCCAGTCCGCCGGCACCCCTTCCGCTTCCGCCAGCGCCGCCGTCAGCCGGCGGCACAGGGGATCGGGATAGGTGTCGCAGCTCCCCACTGCCCGCCGAGCCGCTTCCGCCACAGCAGGCGGCAGACCCAGAGGTCCGATATTGGCAGAAAAATCCAGCGGCCGTTCCAGCCCGTTTTCCATGGCCGTATACACATCGCCGCCGTGTATCAGATTGTGCGCGGGCATACGCCGCCCTCCCTTTCTCTCTTCAGCCTGCCGGTTACAGCAGCCACCACAGCAATAGCCGCAGCCCGATCATCAGCAGCACGGCCAGCACCGAGGTGCCGATCATCAGCCGGTTGGCCAGGCGGATATCCTCCGCCGTCGTGGGGCGGTCCCGGTCCCCAATGGTGGGTTTTTCCACCAGCCGGCCGAAATACACAGCCGGCCCCGCCAGCTGGATGTGCAGCGCGCCGGCGCACACCGATTCGGTCTGGGCGCTGTTGGGGCTTTTGTGGTTATGCCGGTCACGCCAGTAGATGCGCCGGGCATTGGCGCCATCAAAACGCAGGATGTACGATGCCAGAATCATCAGCAGCGCGGACAGCCGGGCGGGAATGAGGTTGGCCGCATCGTCCAGCCGGGCCGCAACGCGGCCGAAACGGATATACTTGTCGTTTTTATACCCAATCATGGAATCCATGGTGTTGATCGCTTTATAAAGAAATCCCAGCGGCGCGCCGCCAATGGCCATGAAAACCAGCGGAGCCACCACCCCGTCCGAGGTGTTTTCCGCCACCGTTTCCACCGCGGCTTTGGCCACCCCTTCCTCATCCAGCCGGTCTGTTTCCCGTCCTACGATCCAGGACAGATATTTCCGCGCCAGGGGCAAATCTCCCGCCTTGAGGGGCGTGTACACCCGCATACTCTCGGTACACAGCGATTTCATCGCCAGAATCTGGTAGCAAAACCACACCTGCAACACGGTTTCCAACCATGGATTGATCATGCCCGCCAGAATCAAAATCACCCACGGCACCGCCGTACTCACCGTGATCACCACGATGACGAGAAGGAGCCCGCCGAAAAATTCGTTTTTAACCAGCCGACGCAGTCCCTTTTCAGTGCCGGCTATCAGCTTGCCCATGAGGCATATGGGATGGGGCAGCCAACGGGGATCGCCCAGCAGGCAGTCCAGCAGAAAGGCCGCCGCCAGTATACAGGCCATTTTCATCCTTTCACCTCATACACGCGGTTTGGTGCATATATCATTGGATAAAATGCAAATAGACGACGAAAATTTTATAGCGTTCAGGATTGTTTCGTTGTATGCTACGCATACAACGAAAGGGGATATCCCCTTTCAATATTTTCTGGCAAACAAAAAAGCCGCTTTCTCTTTTCAGAGAAAGCGGCTTGAAGCCAACTATTTACGGGCACCACCCATAAAACAGGTATATTCCCCATTACCCAGGAATACATACTTCCTCTGACAATATGGCTGGTTTCCTGGCTTATGACTTACGGCTTTGCCGGAAAAGGCCGCCTTCTCAGGATACGATCATCCCAATGGCATATAACCCTTTTCATCGTCAATTACAGTGATGGCTGTCACGTCGGATTTTCACCGATGCTTCCCAATTCTCCTATATCTCCATAGGCACCATATTGCGCATATTCAGTTTTAACGACTAACATTTTACCACCAAAAAGCAAAAATACAATAGAAAAATCATTTAGTTTTTTGGAATATATTTTCTGCTTTTCTCTTCACGGGTCGAAAAGAACCTCGTTTTTATTTTACGCAGCCAGCTTCATTTGCCCCTGAAGGCTCCGTACACGGAGTTCTTCAGATTGCATTTGCAGCATGGCATAATCACTGTTGAGAGCATTGAGCTTTTGTTTCAGAATCTCTTCGTAGGTGTTTTTCTTTTCCTGAAGCGCCTTGAGCTTCAGCAGCCATCGACTGATAACCGTCGGCGAGGTGCAGCCGTTATCAATGAAATGCTGAATACGCTCTTTGTACTGTTCGATATCGCGCTTGTAGTTGATATAAAACTCCTCCGTCATTTTTTGACGTTGGCGATCATCATCCACCACAAACATACTATTGCTCATCACCAGACCACCACCAAGGTTATACTGGCTGATGGCGTCGATATAATCTTCCAGCATATTCAGCTTCTGCAAATACGGATTGGGGATAAAATACAGGTTGCCGTGAATGCTGATTTTGTTCGCCTGCAGCCGGTCGAGCTGATCCTGAATCACCGAGTCCACATGGTCGAGGGTGTAGCAGGTACAATACCGTTCATAGAGAGTGAGGGCCTGCTGGCTATACACGGCTACATCCACATCCGGGTCATAGCTCTCGTCCTCGCTAAACATGGTTTCGGTTTTCTTGTCAAAGACGATATTGGCGAGCTTTTTGTACTCGTTGGTACGGACGTTCAGGGTTTCCTTCACCAGTTCCCGATAGATATGCGCAGCGTCCTCCTTTTTGTTGTCCCGACAGTAGATCCGGTATATCCGGGTGCCGGCGCTGTCCTTCACTTCGATCCGCTCCTTAAGAGCGGTTGTCGCGTTTCGATAGGCGCCGGCCTTCGACTCCTTTGCGGGCTTAAACTTCGGCAGACCGAAATCCATGCCGACGCGGATGAACTGTTCCTTGGGGATCAGGATATTAGCCAGGGAGTAGTAGAAGAATTTCCCGATGATGCCGCCGGCGTTTCCCGGAACTACCATGAGATTTTCCATGCCTTGCATTGATCGTCATCCTTTCGTTTTCATTTTCATGGACGCTTTTTTAATGGCAGAAGGAGCATTTGCAGACGTGCCGACATATCCTGAAGCATCGTCCAGCGACCGGGGTCAAACTGCCGGTAATACTCCCGGCACTTGCAAGCCCGGTAGAGGCATTCCTGTACCCGCCAGGCCGCCTCAAACTGCTTGGGATCGAGGTCAAATAAGCGAAGATCATAAAGACCGGGAAAAGGCTGATAGCCTTTGCGCTTGCGTTCAGGCTGCATGAGTGAAGTCCTTTCCTTGTGTTACTAACGGGCACCTCGGGTTGTCACCAAAGTCAGCGCCTCTCCTCCGACATCATTCTGGGCCTCCTGCTGCTTTTCCAGGTGCTTTTTGCATTTGGGGTAGGACTTGTCGAGGCCGATAACATCGGCCAGCCGGTCGCTGATCTGCATGGTGCGTTTTACCAGCTCCTCCTTGTTGTGCTTTGCCCAGAAATTCTGGGGCGGGTTCTTCTCTATATGTTCCTGCAATAGCTTGGAATAGTCGTCCAGCACATCCACAATGATTTGCAGATCCCGATAGGACATATTGACCATATGGATTTTATAGTCCCGCCAGTCGGCATTAGGAGAGAGTATAGGTAGAAAACGGGGTCTTTTTCATACAGGCATATCCTCCAGTATTCGCTCATGCTGCCCGGTAGAGATGTTCTTGCTTGAGCTTTTCAAATAAAAGAAAGTCGTCGATGCCCTTCTGTTCCACCGGCCAGATAAAGGCCCGGTAATCCTCGCAAAGCGGCATACAGATGGAGCGGATCTTGCTCTGTGCCCGCTGTACCTGTGGATTGGTGCGCACGTCCATATCGATGCACTCTAATATGCGTTTGGGCTTGAGCTGTGCCACCACGTCCGCCAGATACCGGACATTCTGTACACCGGTCAGACCGATGAACAGCTCACCGCCGGATAAATAGCTGGCGATGTCGGCCTTCAGCGGCCCTTCGGTAATGTGCAGCGTGTCGCTGTGGGGATCGCCGACCACATGGATGTAGCTGGAGATCCCCGTGCCGTTCTCGAAAATTTTCTGTCCGCTGCGCATCCCCCCGGTGGAAAACCAGCGGAAGCGGTTGCCCTTTTTTTCTACCCGGCTTCCGTCCGGGAGCGTCACCGTTTTGGACGGCGGCTCGTCCAGCCGGATTTGCAGCCCCTGGATCTGATTGTTCCTGTCGCAAACGGGGAGCAGTATGCCGTTGTACCGGCCGCCGGCCATTTTCCAGCGGAAGTCCTCGGTGTAAAAGCCGGGCATACCAGACAGGTCATATTGTGCCGCCAGCCGTTCCGTCACCTGCCGCCTCATCTTCCAGTCGGTGGGGATACTGCGATACATATTTCCGCGGATCATGTCATCCGACAGACCGCGGCGCCGCAGGTTCTCATAGTGCCGGGGTTCCAGTTCAAGCAGGGACAGCATTTGCAGATAGATTTGGCTGCGTTCGTGCAGAGGACGGATCGGGTCGGGCTGCGGCTCCGGCCGCATGTAAAGCGGTTCACCGTGCCGCACCTGCGGTTCGTTCATCAATTCCCGGAACGCCTCTCTCGTTGTCAGCCGCCGTCCGCCGGGGTTGAAATCGGCGTACAGCGTGACGGCGTTACCCCCGACGCCGCAGTTGTGACACCAGAAGGTTGCGTTGTCGGGCCGATGACAGAGGTACATCCGGTAGCGATAGTCCTGGCAGTAAGGGCACCGAGCCTGTACTTCCTCATTGCCGAGGGTAGAGGGCTTGATGTCCAGCCCGCACAGGATGGCGGTGTCCACCATGTCGATATACACATACGGTTTGTCCTCCATAGATCAGCTCGCTTTCTTGAGTTGCTGCGGCTGTGCATGGTTTTGAGCCTGCACGGTCAGCGGCCGGCCCTTGGTAAAGCGCAGCAGCAGGGTTTGGGAGGGCATGGGCACCGCATTGAAAGTGCCGATGCTTTCGGTGTTGTCGATACAGATGGGACAGTCAATGCCGGTGATCCGCCGCATCATGGCCGCCACCTCAATCCCGGCCAGGATCTTCTCCGACAGGGATAGCGTCCGGTAATCGCGCTGTTTGTATGTGAACCGGAACACGTCCACCACCTCGCCCGTCGTGCGCACCACGTCATAGAGCTGGATATGCACATTGGGCATCTGGAGATCCTTCACGGCCAGTTCGGTGCGTTTGGCGGCATATTCGGCCAGGGCGGTCAGAATGTTCCGATATTGCAGCAGTTGTTCGTTTTCTTCCCTTTGCCGGGCAGTCAGTTCTTTGAGCCGCTTCTCGTCAGTCATTTCTTCCACCGCCTGAATCTGTGCCTCAATGCCGGTCACTTCCGCCTGTAATGCCTGTAAATTCGACCATTCGGCTTCGCTGAGGGTTCCATGCCGCTGCTGTTCTTCAATCTGCTCAATCTGTCGGCGGATTTCGGCGGCGCTGGGGCCGGCGGCCCGCTGCTTTTCCGCTTCGTCCAACTGTTCCGTCAGTTTTTTCATATCTTCGCTGCGGAACTGCTCAAAGGCCGCCTCGCTTTTGCCGTCCAGCTCGTCCAGTCCCTTTTTCTGTTCCACCAGCTCCTGACCTTTGGCCGCGATGCTTTGCAGTTCGGCCATCATGCCGCTGCGCACATCGGGCAGGTTTTGGGCGGTGATGCGCATCAGGCAGGTGGGGCACTGGGTACCGGCCTGCAGGGCCTTGATCCGATCCCCCAGAGCCTTGTACTGCCCGGACAGGGCTTTGATCTGGGCCTGGAGCTCCGTTTTGGCCTGCGTATATTTGGATTGATAGGTCTTCTGCCGGGTGTGCTCAATCTTCGCGCGCAATTCCAGAATGGCGGCGTCGGTATCACGCGATCCCTCCGTCAGCTTTTGCATGAGCACATCCTTTTGCAGCGCCAGGTCATCCAGATCGATCCCTGCAAACTGCTTGTCTGACAATGCGTTCGCCTTTTGCTTCGCATCCAGCTTTTCCCTGTACAGGCCATCCAGCCTTTGACTGGCGGTTCGCATGGCCTCCTGCACCGACTGCAAATGGCCGTCGAGGATGGTGAGCTGGCGCTCGCTGTGACGGAGCATCTCCCGGTAGTTTTTTGTCATCTCTTCCACGGAACACTGGGCCATGTCCAGCTTATCCAGATACCCTCTGACTCTGAGGGTCTCCGGCATTTGCTTCAGCACCTCATCAGGGGGCACGGGCTTCAAGTGCTTGAGCATCAGCCCGCGCCCCTTTTCTCCGAGTTCGATCAGATAGGAAGGGTTGAACATGGAAAGGAAGGTATCCTTGTCGCAGAAAATCCGGTCGATGTCGGCCTGACGGACGGTGTAGGAATCCAGAAGCAGGGAGGTCTTGTCCCGTTTCCTGGTACGAATCAGCGTGTGGGGGTTGCCGGCCTGATCGGTGAAATCGAGACGCACCTGCGTCCCTTCGGCACCCTGGCTCATCAGGCGTTCAATCGCCTGCTCACCGAAGAAGGATACCCCGTACAACGCATAGGCGACCCCGTGGGCCATGGTAGTTTTCCCGGCCCCGTTATCCCCGGTGATGTAGGTGATGTCTCCGAAGGCGTAGCCCTCTGGCCCCATGTGGTTGCGAAAACAGTTGAAAGACAGGGCAGTAATTTTCATGGCGGTAATTCGTTCCATATTGATCGCTCATCCTTTCAAGCCGTGCAGGTTCATTCCCACAAAAGTTGTTTACTCAGGTCGAGTTCCTCCAGTTCCTTGGGTGCGTGGGTTCCGGCCGCCAGGCACAGCATTTCCTTATGGGACTGGGTATCCGGCCGCAGAAGGCTGTATGCCCAGAGCTGGCCGCCAATCTCCCCCACCAGCAGCCACCGGCTGAATGCAGACACCTTCAGTTCGGTGCGCATGACGCCAAACAGGACATACCCCTCGGCGATGGTGTACGGGAAGCTGCTGCGGAATTTTTCGAGGGTTTCGCATTTCCGGCGGAGCTGTTCCAGTTCGGAAAGCGCATCCTCTTTTCGGGCGGCCGCCAGGACCTTCTGCTTCAGCTCCACGAATTCCTCCTGCTGTTCCTTCAGCTTTTCTTCCCGCACTGCCACAGCCTTTGACTTATCTTTCAGTTCTGTTTCCCTTTCGGCCACTGCCTTTTCCTGATCGGCAATTTCTTTCCGCGCCGCCGCGTCATCCTTTCGCTGGATGAGTTGTTCCTGCATGGTAAACAGCACGACGATGACCGCGGCCTCGATGGCAAGCAGCAAAACCGTGAAGCTGTATTTGGTGTTGGGTGTAAAGCTGTCGCTTGTCATGACAAGAATACCGCAGAACACGGCCAGGGCGCTGACTGCCAGAATGGAAACCAAGAGAGCGATTTTGTTCTTGGGGATTTTCATAACGGTACGTCCTTTCTCGATATATGTTCCGGCAGGCCGGCGCCCACAAAGGACGCCGGCTTGGCCGCTGTTAGGGAAATACGTCAGGCTGCCGCCTCATAGCTTTCGATGATGTTGTATTTTCCAGCCACTGGATCGTCCTTAGCAACAATTTTCAGGCTGTGAAGGTTCTGGCCGACCTGTAAGGAAGGCTGGCCCTTGATGAAACCGGTCACCTTTTCGCCAGCCGGGCTTTGTAGGACAACCAGCGTGTTGGGGTGAGTTCCCTGTGTCCGGTTGAGCTGAGCGATCCGGTAGGTGTCCGGCTGCGCTGCGGAACCCTGGAAGCGGCCGACCGCAGGCGGGGTGGCAGCGGAGAGGGCGGAAATGGAGGGAGAAGTCGTCTGTACGGAATCCCTCTTCTGTTCCGCTGCTTGCTGAGCTTTCAGGTATTGGTTGACAAACTGGTTGTAGTGTTTGGTGAGTTTTGGCTTTTCCGAAGGGTCGATGTACTTGCCGTCCTTCAGCGCCACCCAAAGGCCCGGCAGCTCGTACAGATATCGGCCGATATTCCATATGGAAGCCGCCCGCTTGAAGGCGTTGGACAGCCCTCCCTTGATGGGCTCTATGTCTGTACTGCCGGCTCCGTCACTTTTGGTGATCCATTCCTGCCGGTCGGGATAGTAGATGCTGATTTCGCAGATGTGTGCCGTTGTGCTGTTGGAGTTGCCCGGCATGGTGATGAAATGGTTTTTCCAGTTCTCGCGGCCCAGCACGTCGTCCAGCCGCTTTTGGATGGCCCGGGAATCGATGTATGCGGCGACCTGCCCTTTGCTTTTATCCTTTGTGGTGAGCAGGACGCGCCATTCGATCTCGTCGGCCGTGAAGGGATACGCCAGCAGTTTCGCTTGCTTCTCGGTCATTTCTCATACCTCCGATATAAAGTTTTTCAGCGTGACCCCCGGCATGGGAACCAGCACATGGTCGTAATAGTACGTTCTGTCCTTATCCCGCAGATGCTCCAGCAGATCCCGATGTCCAAGCCCCAGCCGGTTATACTGTTCATGGAAATAATCGTCGTTATCCGGCAGGGATACGATAAAACCCGGAAGATTTTGCAGGCTTTGCAGCACTGGAATACGCGGGAGGCTGTTGGCGCCCGTACACAGCAAAAAGCGGTTGACATTGGAGAAGGGATAGGCGAACATGGGTGTTTTTTCGGTCAGCTTTCCCAGCGCCGGAACCCCCAGGTTGACCGCGGAGATCCGGCCGCTGCTTTCCAGACGAAATCCAAACAGCAGGCGCGGTAGAGGAAAATGCTCATAAGTCGTGGACATATAGGTAATATCCGCGTATTCGTCGGGAAATTCCACTACCGCATAACGGCTGTCATCACGGATTGTCAGGCTGATAATGTTGCTCGGCAGGATGCCGGTCTGAATTTGAATGCCGCCCATACTGTCGGTCAGGCAGTCCAGCAGCGCGTCGATATCAATGAGTTTTGTGCGCACGACGCCTTTCTCCCGGATCTCCACCAGGATGGTCTTATCCTCGCGAATATGCAGCACCAGTTCGTCCTTCATTATGCCGCTCTCCTTTCGGGTACAGCCGGAAGCAGAAGCGGCGCCGGTGTATCTTCGGGTTTCGAGCCATGCAATTCCAGACGCAGCTTTTTCTCCGCCTCGATGTAAAACTCCCGGATTTCGCACAGGCTTTCCACCAGCTCTACCGGCTGATAGAATTCCATACCGGTATACACAACCAGCTCGCAGCGCTTTTTCGGATATTCCTTTTTGGGGGTGCACAGCCGCCAGTTTACATCGTAATCGTCGATGTTCTCCATATGCTCATTTACTGCTTGGACAGCGGCTCTGACATAGGGATTGCGCTTGAAGCTGACCCGGTGACGCCGGCTGTGTTCCCGGCAGAGGTCATAGAACGACCGCATGGAGGGGAAAACGATATGGAAGATGTTCATTGCCCAGTCGTCGTTATATCCACACTCCACATCCTGGGCAATTTCCGCGATGGCTTGGTACATACATTCATACAGATAATCTTCATCGATTGGTGTTCCCATGACCGCCCCCAAATGGTCGTGCAGGAGCTTTTCGATAGACAAAACGCCGAGAGTGTAATCCGGGTTAATAACTACTTCTTCAAACATAGGCCACCTCTTACAGAAAAGCAATGGATGCATTCTTCGGCGGGATGTCGCTCAGAACTTGGTAGAACTTCCGCAGCATTTTTGGAGCTGGAAACAGGGCGTTCGGTTCATCTCCGCAGAGATCATAAAGGGCCTGGATATCCCTCAAAGTAAACCGCTGCATATCGAGCTGCGTGGAATGAACCTCCCGGCCGTCCATTAACGGGGAAAGCAGGCTGATAAACAGATAGCTTACGCCGTCCCCCGCATCGGCCAAACAGGCAGGCAGTCTGGCAGACTGTGCCGACTGATCCTCCGTGTCCCGCAGATTACGGATGAGGAGGGAAGCATTGAGCGTTGGTTTCATGGTATGTCCTCCAGTACTATTCTCGTTTGCTTTTCTGTCATATCGGTTTCGATTCGGATATAACGGTTGTCCTGACAGGCATACCGGGAACAGATTATCCCTTCCCCGGACTGAGCGGCCATATTGTTGTACCACCAGTCGCTGGGTGGGAGGTCACCCCAGTCACCGTATTGATGACGCGCCAGGAACACCGTACGGTCAAAGGCGGTCAGCACCTGTTCAGCCTGCGGAGAGATGTGGGTTTCTCCTGTTTCGAGCCGGATACGAAGGATCGGGCAGTTGCTTTTATTCCGCAGGCGGAGCAGCCGTTTACACTCAACGGCCATTTTTTCCCGCTTTGTGGCCAGGGAGAGGAACTGCCTGTAACGCCTGTCCAGCAGTTGAGTGGTGTCGTGGCTGTCCTGAACTGCGGCTGTCAGACGGTCTTTGGCTGCCAGAGCCCGTTGTCCTGCCAGACGGAGCCGGATTCTGACGAACAGATAGCGAATTCGAACCATAAAGCTGATAACCCTTTCTGTCGTTGGATTAGGCTGCCTGTAGAGCCGGCGCCTTCTGGATTTTTTCCTGGATTTGCGCCAGATGTTCGCCCAGTTCCCTGGCGGTGATGCCGAGCGCCTGGATGATCTCCCTTCCGGGATATCCCTCGTACAGCAGACGAATGATTTCCCTGTCGCTTCTTTCAAAGCCTTTTAGAGTATCCTCCAGCGCAAGTGATTGGATAGCTTCTTCCGCCGTGTCCTTCGCATCGGCAATGGTTTCCTCCAGCCGGTACCCACTGCCCGCGTGTGCTTGCAGACTGAGTACCGTGGCTTTTCGTTTGGGACGATGTTTGGAACGAACATAATTGGCAAAGCAGGTGTCCATCGCCCGCCAGGCCAGCGTGGCAAACGCATAATCCTGCAGATCCTCCCGCCGGAAGTGCTTGCGCACTCCATTCAGGTATCCGAAGACCACCACATCGTAAAACTCCTCTTCCGGCAGATGGTTTTGGTTCAGATAGGTGTAGATAAGCTGGTGATGTTCCGCGGCAAAAGTAGATTCTTCAGCCGTTAAATGGGGTTGTTGATACATAATGGCATCCTCTCTTCTGTTCATAGTTATCCGAGCGAATGATAACCGGTGGGCGTCAATACGTTGAAGATCAGCTTGTTGGACGTGACCTGCCGTATTTCCGCTGTCCCGGACTCGTCCGGAATACCGATATGGGTTTTCTTTTCTTTGACGATGCGCCCTTTGATAACGTGTGGGGTATCACAGTCCACCAACCCGTTCATGAGACCGCTGGCGCCGATCAGCCCGATTTGAGACAGGTTCATCGGCAGAAGCGGCCGCCGTTCCCGATTGTCGAGAGTACGGTTTTCAAACAGGCAGTCGAGGGTTTTGGATTGCTTGAGCTGTTCGGCCAGTTCGGCGACATTGAATTGATCGCCTTTGAACTGTTCCACCGGCTTAGCCGCCGGCGGAATGACATAGGCGCTTTCCGGAAGCTGATCCAGCTCCGGTATGTTTTGCGGGGAGAGCAGGTAGGTGAACAGGCGTTCTGCCATTCCGAAGGCTTCCCGGCGGGGAATTTTGGTTCCGAGGAACACCACCTGGCGGAATTGCCAGAACTCCTGCCCCATAAAGCGATGTACCCGCAGATCATTGAGGTTTTCGCACAGCACCCGGCAGATGTCGGGCGACGCCCGATAATAGGGGATGATGTAGACGAGCAGGCCGCCATTTTGCAGCAGCCGCAGCCCGTCGGCAAGAAAGCTCTTTTCTAGACGCCGGTTGCCGTATTCGGTTCGAACCGACAGGTACGGCGGGTTGAGAAAAAGCCCCTGAAATGCGCCGGAACTTACCCGGGAGAAAAAGAAGCTGCCGAAGCCGACGCGGTGCAGGCGTTTCTGCGCCTGTTTTCCGCGCAGCTCGTCGATTTCGATGCCGTAGGTCACGGCGCCAGTGCCGTCCGCAAAGTGGGCGAGCGCCTCGCCTTCCCCGCAGCAGGGATCGAGCAGGTTAGTCGGTTCCGCCGGAAATGTCACCGCCCGGCGCAGCAGATCCACATGGGCCGGGTCGGTGGGCTGGTATCCCATGCGCACCCGGTTCATGAGTCTGCCCAAAGCAGCCGCATTGATGTTCCGGCCTGGCGTGGGGAGCATCTGCTCGAAGGCTTCCAGCGCCCGGCAGAGTGGTGTCAAATCCGCAGTGCCGAGATAGTCGAAGCGCTTGAGAACTTCATACAGTCTCCTGGCGGTCTTCAGCAATTCAGCGTCGCCGTATTCGCATAGGTGTTGAAACAGTCTTGGAAATTCCTTCCAGAGCCTTTTCACCGATGCCTGCATATCTGTCAGCGCCTCGATTTCCTTCGGATGTCCGCTTCCCTGGTGCCGCCTGTACTGGGCATGGTTGGCGGGGAGCTGTTCACGGATCGCATTCAGGACTTTCACGGACTCCGCCAGTTCTTCCAGGCAGTAATAGTGTACTTCCGGCTCACTCATCGGCGTCCTCCAGCGGATGGCTCAGCACTTCCAGCGTAACCGCCCCCGCGGTTTTACCGTTCGGCTGGCTGTATGTCACTTTGGTTCCGATCAGACGGTTGTTTCCCTGCTGGAAATCGGGAAGTTCTGCTGCGGTCAGCAACAGTTCCGATGGGATACCCGCAGACGCCGGATGGACCGGCGTGATGTGGATATTGTGCAAACCGTTGGCATACGCTGCCATGACCTGCTGTTCCTGACGGTAATACCGGATGTCATCGATGGCCTTGTCGGCCACTGTCCCCGGATCTGCGTGCAGGTGCAGAGAAAACGCATACTTCTGCGGTTCCAGCTTCACCGTATAGAGATGGGTTACCAGGATATGCGGCAGATTCTCATTGAGCACATTGCCGATCCGTTTCTCTTTCTGGTTTCGGTAGCTGATATCCGGATTGAGCAGCACATCGCCGTCCGTGTTGAGATATACGATGTCTCCGCACTCCATGTGGAAGCCTTTAAGGGAATACTCGTAGAGCCACCTCTGGTCCGGCAAAGCCGTGAGTCCCAGGCCGTTTTCTTTTGCTCGGCCTTCGGACAGGATTTCGTTTGGCGCAAGCGTCCTGCGTTCGTTCACCGGCTTATAAAACGGAAGGCGGCTGTACTGTTCCACCGCCTTCGGATCAGCCGGTTCATGAAACTGGTCGAAGCTGATGGACAGGGTGCATTGGTCTTTCTGGATGCAATAGCGGTACAGCTTTTCCAGGGCCTCTGTAAACGCAGGGGAATACGCCTTGCCGTTGGTAGCGCAGAAGAAATGCCCGATGGTGCAGCCCCAGCGTTTGGCTAAATGGACGATCCACTCAATCTGCTCCGGGACAAGGGCCGGTTCTCCGCCGGTTAGTCCCAGATGCTCGATATGGCGCACCTCTCGGAACAGGCGTTCCAAAATGCCGGTGCCTATGGTTTTGTCCTCCGGTTCGCCGCGCATACAGTGTGCGCAGCGCATATTGCATTGGCGGGTGAGTTCCAGGATCAGCCGTTTGAACGTTATCAGCATACAATTCCTCCGTCTCGATTCATCCCACCGCTTTGGCGTGCTGGGAGTTAATTCTTTTGAGAATATGGCCCGGGTACATCTCGGCCAAGGCCGTCCGCAGCAGGGTAACGTAACGCGGGAAAATCTGCTTGATTTCCTCCGGGTTCCGGCAGTCCTCTGGAATAATGACAAACACGGCGACGTATTCGTCGTCATCCTCGGCGATGATTTCCACTTCCTCGTTTTTCAGGATGACAAAGCGGTTTCGGCCAGCTTGCTTGTTTGTCCATGCGCATCGCTTCTGAAAGGATGATTCATAGTTGGTGAGCTTTTGACAAAGCCCGTCCAGCAATTGGTTCCAGCCGCTGTCCATATTTGCCTGATAGACGGTTTCGCTGTCGATATAGAACCCGGCATAGGCCGCCAGATGTTTGGCGCGGGGCGGCAGCCAGTAACCGCGCTCCATTAAGCCGCCCCCTTTTCTCTGCGATGCTGCGCCGGTTGGCAGGAGAGCTTATGAAAAAAGTGACACACATCCGGTTCGAGGTCGTTTGCCTGAAGCCGGATATCCTGATAGATAAGCCGTTCCCTTCCGTCGGGGAGGTGTTCGGAAACCTGGAAAACAGAGAGGCAGGCCGGTTTGCCCTTCAAATGAGAGGGCTGTCTGTTCCATGAAAAGGTCAGTCGTTTTTCATACATGGCGGTTTCCTTTCCGTTCAATCAGTTGTTCGTTGGTTGAGCATTACGCCTCCGCGCTGGAAGCATTTTTGAATAGAACGATGAGCAGCCATATGGATCGTTTTCTCCCTTCTGTTATGCAGCTTTCGCCGTGGTTTTCTTCGGCCGTTGTCTGACAACCTCAGCTCTCATGCTGATGAGCCTCGAGGAGAAGGTCACGTACCGGGTTTTCAGGTCGCCGGCGATTAGCAGATCGTAGAGGAAGGACACCACCGCGGTGGCGGCCGTCAGATTGGCCGTAACCGACTGCGGGGCGGATACCGCCCGTTCGGCACAGGACAGCTCCGATGGAAATTTGTCCTCATCCTCCAGCAGATCCGGGTACAGCGAGCATACCGGCTTGTAGAGCGTCCGGCCGTTCTGCCGGACGCCGCAAACCACCTGCCCGGTATGCTCCCCGTTGCCTGCGTCGATGTAGATGAGGTTCCGCTTCTGCTCGAAAACCCGGTGGCAAAGCTGCCGGGACTTGTTGTTGTCCACACAGCCCAGCAGGATCACCCGCTGCGGCTCCATAGGGTAAGGTACTCGGTCAGGCTCTGTCAGGGTGTACAGTTCCTCCTGCGTTTCAATGAATTCCGGCCGGTACTCGCACTCGATACCGAAAGCGGCAGCATACCGCTCGGCCAGCACCTGCGCTTTGTTCCGCCCGATGTCCTGCTCCACGAAGTTCTGCCGTATGAGGTTTTTTTGTTCCGTCACGTCGCCGTCGCAGACGATGATCCGGGTGGGATGCTCCGAAGCATAGCCCAGGCGATACAGATGCGGGATAACATAACCGCCGGTCCCGCCGGCGCCCAGCACCACGATTTTGACAGGGGCCTTTTTAGAATATTTCATCTGGATTCCTCCATGGGCGGCGCCGGCGCACCGTTACGCGGGATGTGCGGGACGGCAGAGCCGGCAGCGGCTCCGGTTCGGGGAGGGTGAGCTGCTCTTCCCAGATCGGCGGATACGGGTAGGCTTTGAAGTCGGATTCAAAAACCTCTTCCGGCCGCAGGGGGATGAACCGCCCGCCGCAGCTGGCCCGGACGGCAATCTCCGGGAACACCTGATCGAAGCGGCCGGCCACGGCATACAGCCGCGTCGCCTTTTCGTCACGGTCGTCTGTGTCTGAGAACTTGGCCGGCATGGTGTTATGGGAGTGGATGTCCATCACGTGGATCAGATAGTCCGGGTAGTCCTCCTCCATAACGGAATCGACACTGACGGCCGTTAGTTCCTGCTTGGGCACCCGCAGGGTGTATTTCCTGTGTATGGTGTCATACAGGATGTGTACCAGCGCCTCAACCTCATACCGCTCGGACAGCCGCTTGAAAAAGTTAAGAACGAACATAAGGATGTGCATCGGGATTTTGGGGAGTGCCGGTTGGAACCCCGCTTCAACGATGGGGAGCTCCGGCAGATGAGCTGCCGGAGCCGTAAAAAGCCCCACAGGGGTTTTACGCCTTTCATAGAGCCTGCCGTCCCGGGCAGGGAGGATGACGATCGGTTTATCACAGGCCGCCGCTTCCTCCTCGGTGGAGCAGTAGGCTTTGTAGGCTGGAAGTCCACACGCTTCGCCCTTGCTCTGGGCACGGATGGACGGTTTGACCTGGCATTCCGGGGCTTTCTCCGCGTCGGTCTTGGCCTTGCGGATGTTTTCCAGGAATGTCTTGGATTTCTCGATTTCCGCCTTGATGTCGTACACCTTGTCCGATCCGGGGTTGAGTATGGTTTTCGTGACTTTCCCATAGAGCACGGTCCAGGACACCTTTTTGGCGTCGGACAGTTCCGGGAAATCGGCCTCATACCTGGCCCGCAGATCCTCAAAGGTACACTCGCGGTCGGAAATGGGGTCTTTGGCCTTGCCATAGATAAACATGGCCTCTTTCCCGGCAAAGCTGTCTGCCAGCCGCTCCTCGCTTTTCGCCTGTGCCTTTTTTAAGGCTTCCGCAAAGGGATCTTCCTGCTGTACCTCTGCCGGCGGCTCCGTTTTATTGGGTGTAGGCTTCTGCTGGGCTGGCGTGGCTGCAGGCGTTTGAGCCTGTGGAGGCGTCTGCACCGGCGGAATCGCCGGAATTCCCGGCATTTCCGCGGCGGGCGCCTGCGTCGCTGGAACAGGCGGCGGAACGGGTACAGCCGCTCCGGCCGGTTCCGGCTGGCTGGGAAAGGGAATCGGGGCGAACAGGTTGTTCTCCGGTTCCTCTTCCGCTTGGTTCAGAAAGTCGTTCAGGGGATTGTTCGTGCTTTCGTTCATGTCGGTCGTCCTTTCTTTTTGTTTTGTAAAACAAAAAAAGACCGGCTTTCAACTCATCTCATGACGAGTGAAAGCCGGTCTTCTTTCGTTGTTACCGATTGGATTTTCCTGACTGATGGTTCCTGCCTTTCGGGCTGGAAACCGAAAAAGGCCGAATCAACCCCCGGGTAGGGATTCATCCGACCTTTTAACTCAAACCAAGGCTTGCAAAGAAGCCATTACCTCAAACCTAACAACATATACACTATACCATATATTGTATGTCGTGTCAATTCGTTATCTGTATTTCGTACTTTCTTCTTAGGATTTTCCGAAAAAAAATAATAGCCTCTTAAATTTGACAAAGAAAATAACGGCCGATATACTGGAAGTGCGTCCTTTTTTGAGGGGCACGGCTTAAGGGGTTGGGCCGTGTCCCTCGCTTTTTTAGCGTGAAATTGCTTCATCATCCGATAAGGGGGAATTTTCATGAGCAAAGGAAAGAAAAAAAGGACCGCATTGGGAAACCGGCTGCGGACGCTGCGCCGGTATAACGGGATGACACAGCGGGAAGTTGCCGCGCGGCTTCACCTGGAGCGCTCAAGCTATGCCTACTATGAAATCGGGACAACAGAACCGGATCTGCATACCTTGAGCGAGATCGCGGGCTTATTCCAGGTATCCACAGACTATTTGCTGGGCAGAGGGGAGTACACGATTCCGATAGGGAGTATCCGCTGGGTGCCCGTACCGGCCTTTCCTGCTGCCGGCGCACCGAATAAAAAAGCGCCGCCTGATCCATAGAATCAAACGGCGCCTTGCGTTATGTGGATTTAGAATACTGGGTAAGCAGATAGGTTTCGACGATCCGGACGAACTGCTCCGCATTGTGAAGCTGTTCCTCGACCTCTTCTTTAGAAATCAGGTAAAAATCGTCGTAGTCGCTGCCCTGACGGATCTCCACCAGCGCCTCAATGATGGGCGACAGTTCTTTCGGCAGCAGGCCGGATTTGATGTATTCCCGGCGGAATTCCGCGATAATCCCGGAATGCTTCTTGGAATCGAAGCCCTGCAAAGCCAGTACTGCCCGAATAGCGGCAAACACCGCATAATAGGAGCGGTTCGCCACCGTCTTGTAATCGCCCAGCTTCAGGATTTCCTCCGCAAAGGCCAGGCGTTCCCTGGCGATTTGCAGCCGCGTTTTGGACAGGTCGATTGCATATCAGACGGCAAGGGGAACACCCTCCTTCCGGATATTCTGATAGAACGGCACCGCGTCGAGATACTTTTCGAATGTGTCGGTATCCTTGAGGGTTACGGTGACGACGACATCATACTCCAGCCCCAGATCGCTGGTAGCCTTTAGAAACGGCTTCTTGTAAGCCGCAAGCTTCTCCCGCGTCACGTCGGCCAGCACCAGGATGTCCACGTCCGATTCCGCATCGTAATCTCCCCGGACGTAGGAGCCGTAAAGGTAGGCGCCGCGGAGCCGGTCACCCAAAGCCGTCCTGGCCGTGGCAGCAACCGTATCCAAAATTGCCTTCAGTTGGTTTTCGGTACACATGGCGCACAGCCCCCTTTCTAACGATAGTATATACAATTTGGCAAAAAGAATCAAGGGAGCGTTCGTCAAGACACTTTGCCATCCAGAAGCTGTACGGCGATGTCGTCCTCTGTCAGCTCCTTCGTTCGGAAAATCCGGTCGCAGAACGGTTCCAGCGATTTCCCGCAGGCATTGTCCTTGTCCAGCAGGATACCGGTCATCGCCGCCCGCTGCCGGCGCAGCGTTTCCCGGAACTCTTTGGTAAATGCGTCCGTCAGTTCGGATTCCCCGTCGGTGATGATGGTAATGTCGGCATTTTCAAACCCGTTTTCCAGCAGCCGCATCGCTTCCTTCAGCGGTCTTTTAAAATTGGTACCGCCATTGAAGAAATGT
The DNA here is from genome assembly GCA_900546265.1 of uncultured Oscillospiraceae bacterium. Taxonomy (GTDB): domain Bacteria; phylum Bacillota; class Clostridia; order Oscillospirales; family Acutalibacteraceae; genus UMGS856. The sequence goes on from URCA01000001.1 coordinate 85,090, forward strand.
TCCGCAGCTCGGAGAATATCCGCCGTCTGGTATTGTCCCGGTTCAAACAGGTCGGTCTTTATGTCCGTGGAAAAATGCACCAGGGCGAACTTCCGCCTGCCCTTGGCGGCCACGTCCAGCAGGGCCAGGGCGATGGCTTTCGCCCACCCTGCCATGAGACGGGTGGAGGAGCTTTCATCGAGCAAAACAATCATGTCCCCCTCGCCTTTGATGAGCGCCTCCCGTTTCCGGTACTGCATGAGCTTTTTCTGCTGGAACCGGCGCATAAACAGCACTTCGGTTTCGGGCGCACCCAGCAGCGCCAGCTCCGAGGCCAGGCAGGAATTGATGTCACTGCCGAACCCGATGTCATATTTCTCGCCTCGTCCGTAGGCAAAGCTGTTTTGGCGTTTGGCCGCCAGGATCTCCCGATACCGGCCGAGATAGGAAGCGATCTTCTGAAGCATTTCACTGTTTCGGACATAGTTCAGGAGTTCCCGATTGGCCGGTGTGTTCTTCATCTCTCCGCTGCCGTCACCCCAGGCTTGCAGAATCGTGCTGGTCTGATGCGCCGCTTCCAGCGCCGCATCGAGAGCGGAGCCGATGTGCACAACCACCGCCTGGATATAACGAACAGCCCCTTCCTGTACCTTTTGGCGCAGGTTGGCAATCTGGGAGGCTTTGCGGAAAATCCGGTTATACAGATAGAGAAGTTTAAGGGGCGGGCCGCTGGCCGCGTCCGAAAGGAGCCGGTCGAGCTCCGCCGTCAGCGCCTGTTCCTGCTCCGTGAGCTTGTGGATAACCGGCAGGAAGTGCCGTTGCGGGATCTCCAAGGTGATTTCGGCCATGGACTGCCGCAGGGAGCGGCAGAAGGCGGCCGCGGCGGTGTATGCGGGATATTCCCTGCTTTCACACAGGGATTTCATCTCCGCATACCGGTCACCCCGCAGCACGCTGTCCAGAATCGGCTTGTTGTACAGCCGTTCCCGCTGGAAAACCGCATCCTCGTCCCGCCGCCGAAGGACAGGGGAATACAGCGCCGTGAATAAATCTTGGCAGAGCGTTTCAAAACGGGGGCCGTTTTCCCCGGGCAGTTCTTCCGGCGCGTCTTCATCCTCGGCAGCAAAGCCCCGGTAAATCAAATCGGTCAGGCGGGTGGATTCCAGCAGACGGCCGGTGACGGGTTCCCGCTGGTTCAGCCGGTGTTCCGTCAGCCAGTCCGCCGCCTTGTCCAAATGGGCGGGGGAACGAAAAAAATCTCTCATGAGACATTCCTCCATACAGTCGGTCGATATCATGTTGATAAAGGGGCGGTCTTCCCGGACAGGCGCGTACCTGTCCGGGAGCCGCGGTCATTCGTCAGCCGGGGAAAGGCGGGAACCCGTCGAAATCGCTGTTGTCGATGATCTCCTCAAAATCGTTAGCCCCGCCAACCGCAGGCGTCGAAAAATCCGGTTCAAAGCCCGGCGTGGCCGCTTCAGCAGGACCCGAGGCGGTCTTCTGCTGCTCGTTCTTGCTGTCGCCGAAAAACACGTTATCCGCGATGATTTCCACCACTGTGCGCTTGTTGCCCTCCTTGTCTGTGAATTTGCGGGTTTCCAGCCGCCCGTCCACCGTGACAAGGGAGCCTTTCACAAAGTATTTGGTGACAAATTCCGCCGTGGCCCGCCAGGCCACTACGTCAAAAAAGTCGGTATCCCGTTCTCCGTTTCCGTTTTTGTAGTTGCGCTGATTGGCGATGGAGAAGCTGGTGACGGATATGTTGCTCTGGGTGGTACGCAGTTCAGGATCGCGGGTCATTCTTCCGGTCATGGTAATTCTGTTCAGCATAGCTTTTTACCTCTTTCGTTCATATTTTGGATTTCTAAAAGTCAGGCGTGCAGCTTTGTCCCACAGGTCGGGCAATAATTCAGCGGCTCGAAATCGTAGCTGGTACGACCGCAATAATAGCCGTTATAAAATGTTTTATGCACAAGAGCGGCGCCATACCGTGCTTCTGTTACACCGCTTCTGCCATCCCGGTTGTTACTGTAATATTCGTCCATATCTTTTAATTTATGATACCATTCGCAAAACGGGCACGGCGTGGCATTCTCCATTCCTACGGCTCCTTTCCTAAAGATGTTAGGCGCTCATCTGCTTGTAGGCTTTCAGCTCCGGCAGCGGCAGATAGGTAAAGGCGGTCTTGGCGTGGGCTTCGCGGCTGATGCCCTCCAGCGTGGCGATCATACCTTCTACAGCGGAATGGGCGGGATCAGCTTCAGCCAGACCGGACTTCATCTGCTCGGCCTCGTTGTAAACCGCCAGCAGGCCATTGCGCAGGGCGATTAAGGCCAAGCCAAAATTGTCGGCGCTGTCAAATTCGTCCTGATACTGGTAGGCTCGTGCCAGCAGCTCGTCCAGCTTGTCTCCCAGCGGGTTTTCGGTCAGGCGGATGATCGTCTCCTGAACAATCTCCCGGTCTTCCGGCTTATCCCACAGGTAGTTGACGAGGGCTTTCATATCCTGCGGCCGGGCGGTATCCTGGCCAGCCAGCCAGGCTTCTGCCTGCACGACAAGGCTAAAGTTGAAGTATTTGCGATCCGTAACGGAGATTCCCTTACGGCGCAGTTCACACAGGATATTGTCGGCGAGTTCGTTGATGCTGCCTGGGATTTTCACCGACCTGACCTCTTTCTGCATTTGGTATAATTCATCCAACGATATTTCCTTTTCGGAGATCCGTTGCAAACCGTCCGGCACGAAATTTGCCGGATCCTGTTTCATGGCAAGGATCCTCATGCGGTTGGCCTTGTCCTCAACATACCGGGTGTTCACCTTGAAATCAAAGCGGTCGTACAGCGCCCGCAGCGATTTTTCCTCCGGGGTGTGGAAGTTGGGGATTTCGTTGGATGCGGCGAAAAAGCTGATGACGGGAATAGACACGGAAATGCCTTCGTTGGTATAGGTGTGCTCGTTCAGGGCTTTCAGCAGGCTGTTGAGCACTCCGTCGTTGGCCTGTAGGCTAAGCGTCCAGCGCCTTACCATATTACTATGGCAGGTTTCCGGGCGCTCGCCCCCGAACCGGACTTACACCTCTCGATGTATCCGGCTCTCCACTTACAATCAGTCCATTTTGTTGCCGTGGATTTTGCGATGGCATTCTTCACACACAGCAAGAGTTTTGCGCTTACGGGAAATCATAAACTGTTCCCACGGTTCTTTGCCCTTTAAGTTTTTGAGTTTGCGCACGTGATGCATTTGTATAGGTGTGTTTTCCTTTCCACAAAGTTCGCATTTTACAGCTTTGAGCCGTTCTATAAGACTGGCTCGTCCACTATACACGATTGTTTGGGGAATCAAGTCGCAATCTTCAGCAATAATCTTTTTTCGCTTGAATCCCTCATTGTAAAACAAGGTGATATGCTCTCGTCCTCTGCTGTCCGTATATCTTACTCCCAGACCCTTGTCAATTCTCATGCGTTTAATAATTGCGCTTTTAGAAGTTCGATATTTCGTTGCAAAGGTTTTGAGCATACTGTACTGCATCACGTATTTGAGGTTGTTAATGATACCGCTATTAAGAGCAAGTGCGTAGTAATTGTAGAAGCCTCTGATTTCCGCATTGTAGCGTGATAGGATTTCCAAATCGTCATTGTTTCTCAGATATGCTCTTGCCTGCGGTTTCCATACCTCTTTCCCATTGTGAACGACAATTTTCATCGCATCATATTCCAGCAGTTTATCTCTGATTTTTTCTGTCGGGATTTTGAGAACGATTTTGCCGTTGTTATAGCGGGTTGGGGCATGATTCCTTCCGGGCATGGGTAACTGCGAGTATCTGACTGAGATTTCATACCCAAGAAAATGTGCGGGGGAGGCTGCATGGGTAATTAAAGTCTTTTCATCCGAAAGGTTTAACCTCAGTTTATCTGATAGGAAGTTTTTGAGGTCTTGTTTGATTTTCCTGCAATCCTCTTTACTTCCAATGACACCGATCAGGAAGTCGTCAGCATAGCGTTCATAGCGAAGACGCTTGAAGTTTTCATCCATATCTACTTTACTATGAATGGTACGTCGTTGCTGTTCGATTTCCTTTATATGGTTAAGGATTTCCTGTCGTTTTTCTGTTGTGTCAGCCCTTTTGAGGCGATATTCCCATTTTCTGAGCGTATGTTGTGTCTCTGTGTATTCAGGGTTATGAGCTCTGCGCACACCGATACTAAATTTCTCGGCATATTCCTTCATGTACTTATCCAGCTTATCAAGATAGACATTTGCTAAGATGGGGCTGATGATCCCCCCTTGTGGCGTACCGCTGTAAGTCTTGTGGAACTGCCATTCTTCCATATATCCTGCATTTAGGAACTTCCGGATCAATCTTAGAAAACGGGCATCATTAATACGCTCAGCCAGAATGTTTATAAGTACATCGTGGTTAATCATATCAAAAAATGCTTCGATGTCTCCCTCGATAAACCATTTGCATCCAGTGTAGTATTTTTGTATGCAGGCAAGGGCTGTATGACAGCTTCGGTTTGGCCTAAACCCGTGAGAAGTTTCTTCAAAATGGCCTTCGTATATGCTTTCCAATATCATCCGGATAACCTCTTGCAGAAGTTTGTCATCGAATGATGGAATGCCTAAAGGCCGCTTTTTCCCATTCTTTTTAGGAATGTATTTTCTGCGGGCCGGAGCCGGGTGATAACTTTCAGATTTCAAGCTGGCAATTAGATTATCGATACGCTTCAGGGACATTCCGTCAATAGTACGGTTATCCGCCCCTTTTGTCATGTTACCCTGCTTGGTATAGATTTTCTGATAGGCTACATAGTACATTTCAGGATTATAGAGCAGTCGATAAATGCGCTCATACTGATAGGAAAGTTCTTTACTGTGCATGGATAGACTGTTCAGCACATTTACTGGATTTCTCATAGTGTCTCACACACCTTCTCAATATTTGACTGAGGTTGTAAGCTGCCTCCCTTCGCCATGTGGACGGCTTTCCCGTCCTCAGACTACTATGGAGGCTCCGTTGCCATACCGGATATTCAGTGCCTAAGCACATAGCCCTTACGGGCGTTCCGGGTTAGGCAATCCCCGTTTAGTAAGGCAATAACTTGGCATGGTGGATTGTCGGATGCGATTTCCGTCCTTTTCCGCCGATGGCGGCGCACCGCAAAACAAACCTTGGGTACTCTTCTCTTCAAGTGAAAAGTACCTTTTGCGGTATAGCGGCTATAGTCACCTTCCGCTATAGACACGAGTGGGACTGCTTGGACTGTCGTTCAATCAATCAGGATTTCATCCTCATATCCACCGTTTCATCCAACCATTCAGTCGTGACCGGGTGACTGGTCAACTTATGGTTTTTCCGACATGCTATGTTCCCCATATGAGTTTCCCCTCAAGGTAAGTCGGCTGATGATAGGCAAAGGCATCTTGCCTACTGCTTGCCAAAGCAGATTTATTGTCTCACCATTACGGGCGCACTGAAGATTTCGTCGAGAAAACAGACGTGGCTTTCCGGTATCTTGTTTGCAGTCACCATTTCCGGCATGCCCTCGTGCTGTAACGCCAGCGCCGCTTTATAGCGGTTCATCCGGCCGTGCAGCTCGCCTATCTCGGCAAATCCACGGTCGTCCTGGGCGCTGCTCATCAGCTCGGCCAGCCGCTTGCGCATCTGTGCATAGCGGGGATCGTTGTTGAGGACGGCGTGGGAAACATGGCCCGGGATGATGCTGGCTAAATCCAATCTCCCGAAAAGCTGCTCCTGATCCGTCCCCTTGCTCATGAGGATGTCAAATTGCTTGGCGCCCGTGATATGGGAGCGGAACAGGTCGATGGCCTGGGATTTTGCCTGGCCGGGTTCGCCGAGTACAAACAGGTTCTTCCCGGTGAGCAGGGTCAGGGCGATGGTATGTACCAGCTCTTCACGTTCGGCCAGTTCACCGCACACCTCTTCAATCAGGGCGTTCATCTTGTCGTTGAGCATAACTTCACCTCATAGAATTTGGATTTAATATTCCTGTGGCAACATCACGGTGGTATAGCTTCTGTCGGCCTCTGTTATAATCCAGATTTTCTTTTGCAATTCTTTGCTGACATATGCGGCAAAGATCCTGTTCTCACCATTGGCTACAGCCGCATTGTTGGCTTCACAATCCCTTGCGGAGAGTTCGCCCCAGTCGCACGGCTGATACCGATTGAGCGAGGTCGCTACGAAGCGCTGGAATGCTGTGTCATCTTCCATTGCTGCCGATATCCCATATGTCGCTGTCAGCCGTCCAAGTTCGAACTGCATATAGTTGGCCTCCTTATGCCGCTTTAGTGGTGGTTTGGGTTTTGTTTTTCGATTTCTTTGCTCTCGGCGTCTTTGCTGCTTTCTCAACCTCCTTTTTCACAATTCTGACAGGTCCGCGGGGGCATACGAAATAACGGCATTGGTTGGCCTCCAGGATTAGAAGCCCGTTTTCGTCGAGCAAAAGGCGCAAGGGGCCGGATGTGTTCCGCAGACAACTCAGCAGCAGCCGACAGTCGAAATGGAATCCGTCTTTCGGCGTGGGAGTCGTATCCGCCGCTTTGATAGCGGAAGAGGAATGGCCGCTTGCAGTTTCAGCACGCAAAGTAATATTGTCGGACTCGATGTACAGATCGACACAAGGATCATCGCCTTCCAAAAACAAAGCCGATACGTTTTGTATCTGATCCGTTAGGCTCCCGGCGTCGGTCATCGCCTGATAAGCCGGCTGAACACGCTCCAGTATCCGGCTGCCCGCCAGGTATTTCCCAGCGAACATCATGCTGGAGAAAAACAGATTCTCCTTCATGAATACCGCATACTTGCCGGAAATCCCCACAAACAGCTCATCAGAAGAGTTGACGATGGAGGATAAGATCCGAACGGCCTTTTCGTGGAGAAGCAATTCCAGATTGCCGTCCGCACAGTGCGGAGAAGTGGCTAATGCGACCGACAGGCCATTGGTGGCCTCCGCCGTCGTCAGGCCGTCCGCGAAAGAGAGCCGCACATATTGCAGGGATACTTTGGCCGGATCGGTTGTTTTACCGTCGGCGGCAAACATGGTTTTGTGGAAAAGGTCGTTGAGCCCCTGCACCCGGATGGTATCCTCCGGGAAGGGGATTTGCAGCCGTGGGAACGCTTTAGCTTGCAGAAACGGGAGTGAAAAAGAAGCGCTTTCGGAATGGATCAGCACGGCCCCTTTGTCGCTGTGAAACGATACCGTATTCCCGGCGAGCTTGTCCAGAACTTTGGCGATTAGCGGCGTAAGGATGATGCTGCCGCTTTCCTCTACCTGTTCCTTCCGAATCCGCCGCTGAATATGAGTGCGGATGTCGGTGCCTGTAACGGTCAACAGACCGGCGGATGCATCCGCTTCGATGAGAACCCCGGCAATTTCCGGGATATCCCTGTTGGGCCGGACGACCTTCAGAACCGTTTTTACAGCTTCCAGCAGTAGAAGACGGTTGGCTGTGAATTTCATAATAAGCTGCACTCCTTGTTCGTAGCGATTGTAGAATTCTTTGTTTTCTTATACGCTCTCGTCTAAATATTTTTCTTTTCTTCGTGCTGCTTACGGTCATATAGATAGGATGCAAACTCGTATTCCGTTTTGGTGATCGGAAAAGACAAAGCGTAGTTTTCCTGTGGAAGAACAAGGCGATATTCTTTTTGGAGCCGCTTTCCAGCCTTGTTCCTGATCTCTGGATGATAACCGCCAGAAATACAATGAATCGTGTGCTCAAGGCTTGTTTGTACACCGTCAGGATAGCGATACACTTTCAATAAAATGGCAAGCACCCGGCCAAGCTGAAGCTCGGTCATAGTATCACCCCAGCCGAGAAGAGCTGCGCGTTTCTTTTCCTTTTCCTGCTTCAACCGTATTTCTTCCTCTTCCTTCTCCATAAGGCGCTTTTTCTCCGACTCCATTTTCTGCTGCTTCAACGCATCCTGCCGTTCTCTGCGCAACTTCGCATATGCTTCGGCTCTGTTCGGATCGAAATGCCTTACAAATTCGATTAGAGGATTTCCGATAAATCCGCCTTTTTCCACCTGCCTGTCTATCGCTTCCAGGAAATTTCGAGAAGTATCCAGCCCGTTGCGGATGCTATCCTGCTTGAATTCTTCTACGTTCCTTTCCTCCAAAAAGGAAAGGGCGCCCAGATCAAGCCCCACAGGACAGTCCGGAAAAACAACATATATCCGGCATTGCTCGTAATCCCGGTTCACCATTTCTGTCCGGCTTTTATAGATAGTATTGGTGATCGGTTGCACCTCGACATAATGGCGTACCGCTTTCTTGCCGTCACATCCATAGGTGAGCATTGGGATTTTGCAAAAAGGGGTATTTAGTTCATTAAATTTCATAATTGTTACGTACCTCCTGTTTATTTTACAAATGTTGAGAACTGCTTCTGTTGAGACTGTTTCACCAAATTGGGCGGGCCGAATCCATACCGATAATACGTATTCCTTTGTTAGACAAACATCGCTTTTCATGAAGCCAACAGGTCAAAAATACTGATTTGGCCTGTGTCTTTCACTCCGGCGCGTTTTGTTTCTGAACAGGGCGGTACAGGAAGCAAAATTGACTGCTGTACTGGCAGCAACTGTTCCTCTGGCTCTGCCGGAGCAGAGTACTTTTCGGCTACGGCCGGTTTCGGACGGTTCCCGATGATCGCCATTTTCTTGAAGCTCGCCGCCAGATCCTCCACGTCGTCCTTCAGGCCGCGCATCAGTTCCTTGGCAAGCTGGGTGGTGAGATCCTGGCAGTCGGACATGGCTGCCAGCCCTTCGTCGGAGATCTGTCCTTCAATGACGGTGGCTGCCGACAGCTTGGACGCCATCAGGCGGAGCGCCTTGTGCTGCATGGTGTCGGCATAGTAGAGCATATAGATCTCCACCTTGGGCGCTGTCTGGTTGATCCGCCAGCTTCGGCGGGACGCCTGCCGGAACACATAGAGGTTGAAGGCGATGTTGTAGAATATCAGGGTGGTAAAAGCGTTCAAATCGAGTCCCGTTTCCACAAGGGCAGAATTGGTGATTAGCACCTTTACCTCTTCGCGCACACGCTTGTCCACCCATTCTTCCCGCTGCACAGTCGGCACTTTCTGATCCAGAATGGCGGCTTTGACGCCTTTTTCTGTCAGCAGCTTATGGAGCCGCTCCTGTGTGTCCAGCCGTACCCATGCGGTGTAGACGATGACACGCTCGCCAGCCTGAACCTTTCGGTCGATCAGGTCGAGCAAAACCTCGTCCTTGGGCTGTAAGTCATCCGCGCTGCCGATGTCTTTGGGAGCCGAGAGCACATTCATGCCTTCCTCCTCCACAAAAGGGTTGCGGATCGGCTCATGGCCGTAGGGCTGGTCGGGATAAGCGGACAGCAGGTTCAGATACGCGGACATCACCCGTTTGCCGATCCGCGGCGCCTTCCTCATCAGATGCCGGAAGTTGTTTTGCAGAGCGTCGTATTCCTTTTGGACTTCCGGCAGCATGGCGCAGGGGATGGGGATTTCCTCATAGTCGGGCAGCTCCTTTCCCATGTCGTTCAGCGACAGGAACACCGCGTTTTCCAGTAGGAACCGGGAATATACAATTGGCGAAACCCCCGGCAGAAACCGTTCCCGCACCTTGTGCTTTTTGGATTTGGATGTGCTGTTGTATTGGGTAGTCTCTTCTTCGTATAGCTCCTCCAGCACCCCGTACTGCAAACAAAAATCCCGCGGCCGTTTGTACGCCTGGTTGTCCAGCAGCATCAGATGTGCTTTTAAGCGAAAGAGCAAATAGAAGATCCCCTTGGCGTACCCGTTGACGAGGGTGGCGGTCATGCCTAGCACTTTACCGGCGATCCCGGCCAGTTCCGCCATGGCCTTGTCCCTGGGCGCTTTCGCCGCTGTACTGGTGCAGCTCATCCACGATGAGCGCGTCGATCCGTTTTACCTTTTTCTTGAGATAGGCGGACAGCGGATACCGCCGGTAGGCGCCGGCTGCGGGAAAAAGACCGTCCGGATTCTCCAACACTTCCGAGATCTTCCCACTGAACATCTTTTTGCAGGTTTTGGCCGCCTGATACGCAAACAAGCGATGAACGTAGCCATAACCGCCGATGCGCACCCACTGGGTTCGCTTTGGCGTCAGGTCATCGGGATTCTGGACTGTCCAGAGGGAAGCGCCGCAGAAACGGCAGCGGTGATTGCGGGAATTCTCCTGCTGAAAAAACAGGGCGTCCGCCTTTACCCAAGCGGAAGTGTCGGGATCGCGCATCTCCTGCACCCTGCCGCAGTCCGGGCAGGTAAAACCTCTCATCCGCCGGTTCCATGCTACGGCCGGACGACGCATATACCCGTTGCGGGCGGTTTCTTTGGAAAGGATGCAGAACACCGTTTTGTTTTCCCCTTGGTATCGGTCATACAGCAGGTCGATGTCCCGGATGCTGGTTACATATTGGGCAAGGCAGTTCGGGATGGTTTCGTGCAGCTCTCGTACCCATTTTCTGGTCAGATGGGATGGACAGACCACGACGTTGAAGGCTTTCCGAGCGGTGCGTCTGTCCGCTCTGCCGTGCTGGTAGGCATACAGGGCGGCGGCACCGATCTTACTTTTGCCGGTGCCGCATTCGGCCACTAAAAGCGCCAGCCTGTCGGTTTCCAGCTGACGCTTGAGGGCCTCCGCCGCACCGAGCTGTGCGTCGAACAGAGAATATCCGGCGTGTGCGATGACATACCGATTGACCTCCTGCACCGGCGATGACACCGCTTCCTCGGCCGGATTGAACCGGGGAGGGAAGCAGTCCTTGATCCGCCCGGCGATCTTGTCACCGAACTCCCGCAGGTAGGCGGTAAAGGATGCGATATACCGGAATACATCCTCTTGGCCGGGGGAACTCCCCGGAATGGCGATGCTGCCGTCCTTCAGGCCGTCTTCCAGTACCTGGGCGATTTCGCTTTCATCTTCCGATACTCTCATATGCCAGCACTGGAATTTTTGGCCCGGACAGTACACCTTCAGGCGGTTCAGCAAACCGCGCTTTTTCACTTCCGATAGGAAATATCCCCGGAACTCAGGCAAAAGGGGAACGGAGAGCTTACGGTCCAGTTCGGCGAACAGCTCGTCGCCGCTGGTACAGAAGAAATACAGGTTCCGTTTCAGGCTGACCGTTTCCTTTTCGCTTTTGGGGTCGTCCCCCTCCTGGCCGACGGCCAGGGATTGCAGGGGATCGTCCTGAAGCCAGTGGATTCCCTCGGCGTACACGCCGTCGTGGGAGATCCGCCTTGCATAGTTCCGCCTCCCTTTGCTGTTTAAGCACAGGGAGCCTTTGGAGCCGGTTAGCTCCAGTTCACAGCCGCCGAGGATGGCGTCGCTCATGGCCTGCACCGTTTCCGGGTATCCGCCGATCCGCAGGGCAACCACATTTTTCTCCTGATCGTATACCACCATGTCCGCATAATTGACGAGGCCCACGGCCATGTCCGCGTCCAGGCAGCGCACACGAACCAGAGATTGGGTTGGCACGCTTGCATCCGTCCTTTCCGTTTCAATTTTGGTCTATATATAACGAAAAGGCCGCGCCACTCCCCGATCTCACGGAAAGTTGACGCGGCCTTTTGCGGTCGCTTGGATTTTCTTTACTGATTCTCCCAGCCGAAGACGGCGGAAAAGGAAAAAGGCCGGATCATCCCCTGGGAAGGGAAAATCCGACCTTTTAACTCAAACCAAGGCTACAAAAGAACCCTTATCTCAAACCTAATAACATAAAATATAATATCGAAGATTACCCGACTTGTCAAGGGGATCGATTGTTAAGGGAGTGTCCAAAAAAGTAAGTTAATAAAAAGAGTAACATTGTACTGCTAGGACACTCCCTCGTTGCAACATCATTGACAGTGGGAAAGGGGCTGTGCTATAATGTGACCGTTTTCCGCCGGAGGGCGAAGGGTTCAGCGGACGGAGATATACGAAAATGGAATTAAAAATAAAAAATGCTTGTTTTTGGGCGACAGCATTACCGCAGGAGTTGGAACCTCCGGAGAGGCGGCGACATTCTGGAGCCTGCTGGGACAGCGCACAGGGGCGAAAGTACGGGGCTATGGGATCAGCGGCTCCACTATTGCGCCGCAGGTAAACGTTATGTATCCCGACACTGATGTCCAGTATTTTCGCACTCGGGTGGAGAGTATGGAAGCGAGCGCGGATGTGATCGTCGTGCTGGGAGGGACAAACGACTACGGACATGGGGACGCCCCGTTCGGGACGTTACAGGATCGCACGGAAGAGACCTTCTGCGGAGCGGTGCATCAGTTGTTTCAGACGATGATCCGCCGCTGGCCTGCAGCAGTGATCGCTATTCTCACCCCATTGCACCGATTGCATGAGGCAGCAGTCATCAATGAGCGCGGTGTGCGTTGCGAGCACACGCTGGCGGAATATGTGGAAGCAGAACGCCGCATCGCTGAATATTACGGGCTCCCGGTGTTGGATCTTTACAGAGTCTCCGGGATCCAGCCGGAACTGATGGAACAACGGGAACAATTCATGCCGGACGGACTGCACCCCAATGATGCCGGCCATGCTCGCATGGCCGACCGGCTAGAGGGCTTCTTTGCCGCCCTGTGATCGCCCGGATGCATCCAATGCAAAGCCCACCGGTCAAAAGGCGTCTGTGAATTCATGATGTAGGCCCGGATGTGAATTGGCCTACAGGCAGCCAAAGAAAAATATAATAATCTCGGCCGGCAGCGTCAAGCTGCCGGCCGTTTTTAATGGTGCCGAGTAGGCAAGACAAATCCCCCGGTTGAACCGGGGGAAGATAAAAAAGCTTAAGCAAAAGGAAGAACCTCCTGTGTGATAGAATGAGGAAGGTCTGGCAACCACACCAACAAAACACAGGAGGTTCAAGTCAAATGAATGACGTAAAAAGTTTATCACATAGCAAGTGGAGATGCAAGTATCATATCGTGTTTGCACCAAAATACCGAAGGCAAGTAATATATGGGAAGCTCAAGGCAGATGTGGGGAAAATCCTCAGGGAGTTAAGTGAATGAAAAGGTGTGGAAATTATAGAGGCGGAATGTTGTCCAGACCATATCCACATGCTTGTAGCGATACCACCACACATGAGCGTGGCGCAATATATGGGATACTTGAAAAGTAAAAGTAGTTTGATGATATTCGACCGGCACGCCAACCTGAAGTACAAATATGGGAACCGACATTTTTAGTGCAGAGGGTATTATGTGGACACAGTTGGGAAGTACGAAGGGGCAATCAAAGAGTATATTCAGAATCAGTTGCAGGAAGATATCATGAATGATCAGATTAGTCTCAAGGAGTTCGTAGACCCGTTTACGGGTGAGCCGGTAAAACAGGGCAAATAAAGACAGCCCCCGAGTAGGGGGCTGCCCGTGGTAAAGGTGTGGTTGCCAGATTCTTTCGGTGCCCCCTTTAGGGGGCCACCACAGGGGCCCTTATAGGGCCTGTTCATACCACGCGTTCAACGCGTGGTTTTGATTGCGGCAAGATATAAGCTGTGCTTTTTGCTCTATATATATGACATATTTGGAGTCGTTATCTCTTCCCAAGTTTATTGTGTAATGTGATCTGTATACTGGAATTCTTGATCATTACTACCTAGTGTTTCTTGAATGCCTTGGTAAAGGAATAGACATCCACATAGCCACAAGCAGCCGATACCTCCTTGATGCTTATGCGGCGCTGCGTCAGCTGTTTAACGGCGCTCCCCATGCGGTAATTTGGTGAGGTATTCCTTGGGAGAGACACCCAAATACCTGCGGAACAGAGAGTAGAGATAGCCTCGGTCGATATTAATGCACTGTGCCAGGTCACCGATTCGAATCTGCCTGTTATAAAAGTCGTGTATATACGACAGAATCTCTTCCGCCGCCTTTTCGTCTGACGTTTTGTCCGAGCTCAGCCATTCGTAATATCCGCTGCGGGGAACCTCCAATACCGGCATAGCAGTTCCACAGAGGCTCGCGCACGGGCGGTGCCGATGGAAAATAAAGGCTTATATTTAACTTGTTTAAGCTGGATTGCTCTTCGCTTTGAGCGAAATTTCCAGAGAATTTTCGGCCATATAAAAAGTTTGGCTAAAGCCCTAAAGCACATAGAAGGGCGTTTTGAGCCATTGATAGCCCTTGAAATACCGCGACATCCTGAGGAGAATGACAGGTGGCGTTCAGATGCTAACCCGGCATTTATTTTTTAACTTAAACGATTTAGTTAATCCCATTATTGATTTTGTGCAGTTTGGATGTTTTAACTATAATTTAACTGTAATATCCTGGGAACTTGAGATATAGTGTTGTAATTTCTGCTTCGCGGTGATAATATGATTGTGTAAAAAATATAACGTGTCTTTGATTTTAGCCAAGTCGCCGGATGAAATGGTCTGTCTTCTAATTTTTGTATTCAAATTTTAACTTAAATAAAGTAGGGCTGCTACAGGAGGGGGGATAGTAGTGATTACGATAAAGGATGTCGCGGAGAAGGCAGGTGTTTCCATTGCAGCGGTCTCTTACGCTTTGAACGGTACCGGGAGTGTCAGCTTTGAAACAAAAAAACGTATATTGGATGTTGTCAAAGAGTTGGATTATGTACCTAGTGAGAACGCGCGCAGACTGAAGCAGAAAAAAAGCAAGAGTATTGGATTGATTCTGCGAAGCTTTGTTACTGGCTTTTATGGCGTTTTAGTGGAGGGCGCGTCATTGACGAGCCCGAGATATAACGTGAACTTGGAAGTACACATATCCCCTTTGCCCAGAGAAGACTTGATCTATTCAATTACGCAATCGAATGTCAACGGTTTTATCATTTTACACAGTGATTTTATGGATGAGGACATATGGAAAATTAAGAAGAGAAGAATTCCAATTGTATTTTTGGACAGAGAAATTAGAGAGGAGAAAATATCCAGTGTTGTGATCGATAATGCCGGGGGAATATCTTTAATTTTCGATCATTTGATAAAGACAGGCCATAAACAGATCGCTTATATGCGAGGAGATGGAAGCTATGACGATAAAAAACGATTTGAAGGATATATAAATTCTATGAAAAAATATGCACGGCCAATCGATGACTGCTTAATTTTGACAGGCGGTTTTACCGAATATGCCGGGTATTACGCCTTTCGAAACGCGTATTCCGAAATGCTGCAATTGCCTGACGCGATCTGTTGTGGCAACGACAGCATGGCTTGGGGATGTATCCGCGCTATTGAAGAGCTGGGCTTTCGTGTGCCGGAGGATATCAGTGTAACAGGCTTCGACGGCTATTATATCAAGCCCGAAAATATGCCTCTGACAACAGTGTACAACCCAGCCGCTCAGATGGCACAAAAGGCGGTTGAAGAAGTTGTCCGGTTGATGGAGCCTGGTGAAGAGGGGAGGATTACCGTCATAGAGCCGAAAGTGTTGATCAGGGACTCTACCGTGTACCGTATATAATTTCAAAGAAATAAATGTAAAGGAGAAAGGCAAAAATGAAAAGGCACTTTTATTCGGTCAAAAGATGGTTGTCGATAGTTTCGTGTGCGGCGCTCACGGCAGGTCTGGCTTCCGTCGCTTCCTTTCCCGCTGCTCAAGCGGAGACGCCGCAGAGAGCAGCAGCAGTCATCCATGACGTGGATCTGTCGCTTGGTGAATGGAGCCAGATAACGGAGAACTTTGAGAGCTGGTATACGGATCAGATTTCGCCAGACCAAGACAATAAACAAGCTCTGGAGAAGAAATCAGCGGAAGAGTTATGGGCAATCAAGACAGAAGACGGTGGTGAAAATCCGCGGTTGTATCGCACAGAAACGAGTGATGGCGATGAAAACAGGAACATAGCCGTCCTGGTTTACAAGAAAAGAGCCTACACAAATTTTGAGTTGGAGGTTGATTATCTCCAAGGGAGTAATAGTTGGAAATGGGCGATGGTTGGCTTCGGTTTACACCCTGGCGTACCGGAAAGGGAAATTCTCGGCAACAACGGCGGATATCTCGCGTATTTTCAACAGGAAGGTAATGCCATGGTCTGGGGGAAGGGGCAAACGCCTGTTAATGGTGATGTGCAAGACTGGGTAAGCCGCATCGCCGGACTAATGCCGGAGGCGGGCCAGTACGACCGCAACGTCAAACACACAATGAAGCTGACGGTAAAAAATAAGAAGCTGACCGTGCAGACAGACAACCTTACTGTATTTGAGGCCACTCTACCGGACAGCTACGACGGCGGCTATATTGCGCTGGCAGCCGGCTATAATCAGGCGGAGTTTTCCAACCTAAAAATCAGAGAGTTGTTTACGGCGGATACAGTGAACCCGGTTGCGCCGATTGAGGCAGCTACGGGAACGGCAAAGGACGACCTCGGTCTGCCCGATACGGTAAAGGTCACACTGGACGATGGGCAGGAGGTTAATTTCCCTGTTGCGTGGTCCTGCGACACTTACGACGCCGACAAGGCGGGACGCTATACCTTCGCTGGGACTTTGACAGTTCCGCAAGAACTGGACGGGCGGCTCCTGAATCCGGAAGCTATCGCGCGCACGACAACCACGGTCACTTTGAAGAAGCCGCATGTGCCCGGCGAGTATCCTCTGGACAGTCTGAGCGATCTGAAAAACGAGAACTATTTCAAGAGCACCTATTCTCCCGAGATCGATCCTAATAAGCCGGGCTATGCCACACCGGGCTCCATAAATGTAGAAGACAAGTGGCAGATCATCGGCAACCGCTTGGTCCGCAGGGCGGAAGACGGCGTTACCGGCGCCGTGGAGGAAGAAACCCAGCGGATGGCTCTGCTCACCTGCGTGGAAAAGCAGTATGAAAACTTTGAACTGGACGTGGATTACAAGCAGGGCGGCGACAGCTGGAAATGGGCAATGATCGGTTTCGGCGCAACACAACCCGGAAAATTTGCCAGCGAAGAAGGCGGCGGCTTCGTTGTGTACACACAACAAGAAGGAAATGTAGTCCTGTGGAGCCAGGATCCCGGGCTGGCCATGAAGGACGAAAAAGACCGGATCCCTGGCGCTATGCCGGAATCACAATGGGATGGAAATACCCGAGAGACGCATCATATGAAGCTGATTGTTGCGCATAAACAGCTGAAGGTGTTTATGGACGGCAGCGAGGAGCCCGCATTTATGCTTGATTTGCCGGAATCCTATGAGGGCGGGTATATCTACCTGGCGGCCGGTGTCAACCAGGCGGAATTCTCCAATCTGAAAATTGTAGATAAGATTATTGAGGATGTTAACATCGTCTCGGTGGAAAAGGTTGAAGACATCGTGATCGATCGCCGAAAGGATACTTTCGCTCGTCCTGCGCTTCCCGCTACGGTGAAGGTTCAAGGCAGCGACGGGAATGAATATATTTGCGAAGTGACATGGGAATGTGCGGAATTCAAGACGAATCAACCGGGCGATTACACCTTTACCGGCGAACTGAAAGTGCCGGTCAATCTGAAGAATCCCAATGAGGTGAAGGCTCAGGCCAAGGTTAAAGTAATTGTGGACTATGATCCTGAAACCTCGGTGAAGTACTACTTTGACTCTATGGATGATCTGAAAGACTTTACGAGCACTTATACCCCCGAGTCGGATCCTGCCAAGAACGGCTACGCCGGCGCCGGCGCCATTGATTTTTCCAGCAAGTGGAAAATAGAAAATGGGAAGCTTGTCCGCTTGGGGGAGGAAGGGCTTACCGGAGCTGTTGAGGAAGAAACCCAGCGGATGGCGATTCTGACGTATGATGTGAAAAAATATCGTAATTTCGAGTTGGAAGTCGATTATCTCCAGGGCGGCGACAGCTGGAAATGGGCTATGGTTGGTTTTGGCGCGCAGAAGCCCGGTCAGTTTGCCACGGAAGGCAGCTATGCGGCCTATCTTGAAATGGAAGGTAACATGGTTTTTTGGGGGACGGAGCTGAAGGCAAAAATGGACGTTGAGAAAAATCGAGTTTTTGTGTCGGCGACTGACTCAGGATTGGCGGATACCTATAATCGCAGCCAGTGGCATCACATGAAGCTGGTCGTGAAGAACGGGCTAGCCACCATGTATATCGATGACTGTAAGAATGGGTATACCGCAGAATTAGCGGATTCCTACAACGGCGGTTATATCTATCTGGCGGCCGGTACGAATCAGGCGCAGTTCGATAACCTGAAGATCACGGAGCTGAACGATAAGGGAGAGCCTATTGTCACTCCCGGTACTGGCGATATTTCCAACCTGATCGTGCCTACTGTTATCACAGCAGTCTGCGGTTTGCTGATCACCGTCGAATGCCTCTATATCAAGCGTAAAAGAAAGGTGCAATAATTTTAAAAATTAGGAGGGGAATATGTTCTTTAAAAGAATATTCACCTCCTAGTTTTATTGTCAACGGAAACCTCCGGCTAAGCCGGAAGTCCTGACTCTTGCCGGTTTGGTCTTGTCTGCGAACAATTTTTTAAAAGACGCGAAGATGCGCGAAAGGAGCAAATATGTCTAAAAAATGGCTGACTATTGGACTGGCAGCTGCATCGGCTATGACGATTTTTTTGTCGTCCTGTCAAAATAACGGGGACGCTGAGTCGAGCTCGAAAACAAACCCATCCTCAGCGGGCGGACAGGGTATTTCCGCTGAAATTGTCGGTAAGGATCCCAATGCCGATTATACCGTAAGCGGGGAAGTTGTTGTTGCAATCGATACCGCGCGTCCCACGGATTATGAGGCGCTGTTTGACACCATATCCAGCGTTTATAAAGATGTTGACCTGAAATTCGACTACTTCACTCACACCAGCGCCGATACAGCAGAGGAATACCTGACCACTAGAGCTGCCGCAGGTACACTTCCCGATATTATTTTTGACGAGGCAGGCAAAATGCCAATGTATATTTCTCAAGGATGGGTATACCCGCTGGATGAGTTTGTCAAGGACGATCCGGATTTTGAGTACGTGCCGAAAAGCTTGGTGGAGGAGTATACATTCGGCGGAAAGCTGTACGCATTGCCCCATCAGGCACATTTTTCTATGGTGTTACTGAATTTGGATGCTTTTGATGATTTGAATTTGGACGTCCCGGATTTGGACTGGACAATAGAGGATTTTGGCGAGCTTCTCAAAAAAGCCACGAATAATACGTATTCCGGGACAGAGAAACTCTGGGGCTTTGATGAGAGAGCCTCTATCATGTTCGGGAACGGTGGATACTTTGGCTATGATAAAGAGACGCGGCAGTTTTCTATGATGGACTCCTACGCAAAGAGTACGACTTTTCAACGCCAGCTGCGCGAAACCCCCGGTGTGGAAGCTTGGTATATGCGGACGTCGAATGCCAATCTTGAGGAATCGGACTATGTAAAGAAATTCGGTAAGGGAAACCTCGAGGATATGGATATGGCTTTTCATATGGGACGTACCGCTATGGAACTTTATGGTACTTGGGATGAGTTATCCCTTCAACAGCAAAACCTGAGTTTCCAATGGATACTATGGCCATTCCCGCAGAATGCGGATAACCCTGGGAGAATGCCGCTTCATGTCGATCATTGTTTTATGACAACCAGCGCGAAAAATCCCGAAACTGCTTTCCAGATCCTGCGCTACATAACCTACAGCACCGAAGGAAATATCGCCCGGCTGAGTATGTTTGATGAGGCTAACAAGGACAAATATGTGCTCAATGGCAAGCTGTATTATCCGACATCGACCCATCCGGATATCGCTAAGAAGTTTTCCGAGCTGCCCAGCGTAGGCGAGGTGGAGCAATATCTGTTTGACAATATAGGAAATTCCTCCCGCGTTGACCTTTGGAAATTCGTCCCGAACTTTAATGAGATTGACCTTGAGTATATTGAGGAGACGACCAACCGAATCGGCGATGGTCTATATGCCGCCGCAGACGTTATGCCGGGTGTGGAGAGAAATGCCAATGCTGCCATGAAGAAGGCGCGGTCGGATTTTGATAGTAAGCTTGAACAGGTACAACAGGAGTTTGATGCCCAACATAATTATGAATAGGTGAGAAAATGCTACATAACAAATTGAAAAAAGCACTGGCAACAACCTCTAGCCTGCTTTTGCTGTTTTTCATTTTCCCGATAGGAGGTCTTGCTTTGAAGGAACAGTTACCCTCCCCTATTGCTGTTTCATGGTTCAGTCCGGCTGGTGTATCGGATCTGGAGAAGAAGGATAATGTGTTGGTCATCCATACGGAGGTGAACGGCCAGAAAACGAAGCTGTATGTATCGTTTCCGGAGGAAGGAGGGTTTCGGCTACGCACCGATTCATTCGGTTTCTTTGAACCGTCCGGGGAAAAAGCCATACAATATGCGGACAGCGACGGTCTCTTGTCTATGAAAGCTGGGGATATGTCTGTCACCTTCCAGAATGATGGTAACCGGTGGACGTTGAGAGGGGAGTCCGTATCCGGAACGACGACCTTTTCCCTGTCCTCTTCACAGATATTTTTCGGATATAGTGATGGAGAGCTGAAAAAAGTCAAGATCGAAAACGGAATAGAAGATGGGGATGTCCTGTTCGGCACTGGCGAACGGTTTAATAGTTTCAATCAGGTTGGTAACGAACTGCTGTTATGGAACCAGGATACGAACTATCATAATGCCTATGTCGATCCCGACTTAGATCCCGACCGCTCCAAGGGTTATAAAAATATCCCCTTGATTCATAACAGTAGAGGCTACACCTTGTTTTTCAATTCCATGTATGGCGCTGTGGCGGATATTGGTAAAAGCGACCGTAGCAGATATTCGTTGGACTTTAACGGACCCACCTTTGATTTGTATGTGTGGATGGGTACGCCGCTGGAGAATATTGACGGTTATACTAAGCTGACCGGCCGGCCGGTTCTCCCGCCGAAATGGGCATTCCAATACTGGGCAGGAGCCCAAAAAGCGGTATGGGATAATCTGAAAGGCGGCCCTGTGTCTCTGCTGACCGACATGACGAACAATTACAAGCGGCTTGGAACGCCAAATATCGCAGCAGTATATTTTGAAAGCTGCCATGATATATCTATAGCTCATTCTTTGCTCAAGAAAACCGGCACCCGGATGTTGTCGTGGAACTACCCCTTTGCGTATACGAAGCAGCAGATTACCGATCTAATGCCCGGCGTAGCAGAAGAGGATCTTCCACTTGCCAAATCCACTATCAACCCATGGCTGATATTTCACCGGCCCATTGACTATACCCATCCGAATGCCAAAAAATATATCCTGAACCAGTGGGGAAAATATCTGGACTGGACCCTTCGGGGGCTTATGATCGACTATGGCGAATTTGTTGGAGAGGAACATCAGTTTTATAATGGGCTTTCCGGAGACCAGATGCATAACTTCTATTCCTATTGGTATGGTAAAGTGTATTATGAGGTATTTGATGAAAAGCTCAAGGGAGATTTCGTCAATTTCCAGCGCAGCGCCTGCGCAGGCAGCCAGCAATGGGCCGCCAATTTCACCGGTGATCAGGCTTCCACTTACGCGGGGCTGAGGGAACAAGTCTTGGGGATTCTATCGTTGTCCTCCTCCGGCTTTTCCGCTATGGGCGGCGATATTGGAGGTCATCTGGGTACGCCATCTCCCGATCTGTATATGCGCTGGCTCCAATTTTCCACCTTTGTTCCCTTGATGCGTGCGCATGGACAGCCTTCTCTCCGTGATCCATGGGCTTATGGAGAACAGGCGGAGGCAACTTTTCAAACCCATTACTGGTTGCGTGAAAACCTACTGGATTCGATTTACAGTGCCGCCGTCCGGGCGCACAATACAGGAGCACCGATGGTTCAAGCCATGGCGTTGGCTTTCCCCGGACAGGCCGCCATTGCCGACAACGATAATCAGTTCCTATTCTGTGATGATTTTCTCGTATCGCCGGTCATGAAGGAAAACGCTTATTATCGTGAGGTTACACTACCGACGGGAAACTGGTATGACTTATGGAAAGGAGATAAAATCGAGGGCGGACAAATCATACAAGCGGACGCACCACAGGACAAATCTCCGATATATGTTCGCCAGGGTACAGTCGCACCGGTGCGCGTTGCGGCCAAGACTCTGCGGCTCACTGATTCCATGCTGGATGTGGATACTGTTAACGCGTTGCTGGTAACGCCTCCCGATGACAAGCGGGAAAGTATCCAGTGGGTGGATGAAAATACAAAGCGTGTATATACCAGTGAACCTATGCAGAAAGGTGCCTTTCGGATTCAGGCTGAACAGCCTGACGATACTCGCGCACTTTGGGTTTATGGCACGGCTGCTGCGGCTGTGAAGGTAGACGGCCTCCTGCTGAAGTCTGTCACCAACACAGAGGAGGCGGGCTTTTATATAGACGGTGCCATGACAATTATTCGTATGCCGGAGGGCCAGTGGAATACCATAGAAATTTTTGGTACAGATTTTGAGGACTATGCCAAAAATGGAACGATAAGCGACAGCATTAATTCTGAGGAAAGTGTCAATCTGATCGATGGGGACGTATTGACAAATATTGTGCTGAGCACCCGTTCTGACTACTGGGTCACGCTGGATCTTGGCGAGGAAAAGCAGCTGGATCAGGTTGTATTGAAGTGGTCTCCACTCGGATATGCCACTTCTTATAAGGTGCAGGTGTCCAATGATAACATAGAGTGGACGGATGTGAGCACGATAGAAGCGTGCTCGGGTGGCATAGATACGTTGCGGATATCTGGTGCAAAGGGGCGCTATGTACGTCTCGTCGATGTGCAGAAGGGAAAAAGCGGGGCGATGAGCCTTTATGGGGTTGAGGTATATGGTCATGCCCCTGCAGATATTCCGGACAGCTTTCGTGAAAGCACTTCGAAATCATTTTTTGCCGGTCTAACTGTTACGCAGCTTATCATTGCGTCTTGCGCACTTGTTTTAGTTTTGGTTTTGGCGGGCGGTACAGCGTTTGTATTGGTTCGTAGGTCGCGGAAGAAAAAGGAAAACAGTTGATTTTCACTCCGACATCTGACTACGGAGGGATTGAGGTAACTTTATGAAACGAAAAAAAAGGATGGGCTGTGTTCTCGCATTGGTACTGTTATTTAGTCTTTCAAGCAACATTATAGGTATTTCAGCAGCCCCTATTGAGCAGCAGCCCGTGGAAAAGACTCCCCGATTTACTTCGTTGTCATCTGAATGTTGGACCGACCGCGCCTTATATGAAGATGGCTGGAAGCTGAACTGGGAAGATGCCTTGTGGAATGGAGAGGAGCCATCGGTTGACGATGGCTCCCTCCTTCTAGACAAAGGAGATGTTCTGTCCTTTACGGTGGAGATTGAAACGAAGGGCGAATATGTGCTTGCGTTAGAATACAAGCCGGCGGATGCCAAGGTCATGGACTGTCTGATCGGCGTCCAGGCGAATGGGCAGGACGCGGTGGCTTCCCTTCCTATCCTGTGGGCGGACGAAACGAGCGGCTATGAAATGGATCGCTACGGCAATCAGTTGGTACCAGCTCAGATCCCCATAGAAGATTACATATACAACTGCCTAGAGGACAGCCGCTCCCCCAGCCAACAACCACTTTCATTCACCTTTGAGCCGGGCAGCCATACGATTTCTTTGACCTTCATGACGCAGAGTCTGGAGATCCGGGCAGTGTATATCGGCCAGCGGAATGAACCGGTTTCTTATACCGAATATGCCAGGAAATATGCCGACACCGGATCAAAGGGCGAGCAGATCGTCATCGAAGGGGAGGCATATTCAGCCAAGTCGGATTCTTTCTTGCGGGGGAAAAGCGTGGTCAATCCTGCGCTGTTTCCCTATGATACCTATACGCGGAAGATCAACGTGATCGATGAAAATTCCTGGTCGTCTGCCGGCCAGAAAATTCTTTGGGAGTTCGAAGTCAAAAAAGACGGCTGGTATCAGATCGGATTCCGTTACTGTCAGCCGTCAGAATCCCTTAAACCCGTGTACAGATCCATGGAGATAGACGGGAGAACCCCTTTTGCCGAGTTGGATTCGGTTGCGTTCCCGGCTACCGATACGGGGGAATATAAAAATCTGATCGTCAAGGACGATCAAACACCGCTGCTTGTGTATTTGGAGGAAGGTCTTCATACGATTGCGCTGCGTGCGATCATGGGACCATTGGAGGAGCCCTATCAGGAGCTTATGTCTCTCATGGAAGAGATCAATGCCCTGGGTATGGAGCTGAAAAAGCTGACGACCGGGCAAAGCGATAAAAACCGCACCTGGGATATGGACGTTTATATGCCCAACGCGGTTTCCGACATAGAAAAATATGCTGACGAGATCGACGCTCTGTATGACCGTCTTGGGCAAATCACAGGGAGTACTCCCGTTTTTGCCGATTCTCTGCACTATGCGTCGCAGACGCTCCGGGGACTGCTGAAAGATCCCCGGACTATACCCAACAAAGCAGACCTGATCCATGCGGGGGACAATTCTGCCTCGAAAAATCTGGGAATCGTTATAGACAATATGGCCAAGATGCCGTTGAGTATCGATCGTATTTACCTAACGGGCGATGAAGAATTGCCCCCGGCAAAGGCGTCTTTTTTTGTATCTTTCCTGGAATCCGTTAAGCGCTTTTTCTATTCTTTTCTGCCGGAGGCGCAGCAGCAGGACTACGGCGCCGGCACAAAAAAGGATGATAAGGAGCTGTCTGTGTGGGTCAATCGACCTATTCAATATGTGCAAGTGTTTCAGCAAATCGTTGATGCAGACTACAATGCAAAATACGGAACCGACATTCGTTTGTCCGTTATGCCGGACGAATCAAAGCTGATTTTGTCGAATGCATCCCATACCAATCCGGATGTGGCTCTGGGACTGGGGTATGCCACACCGTTCAATTTCGCTATACGTGGTGCAGCGAAAAATTTGTTGGATTATGATGAATTTCTTCCCTTTTATAATAGCCAGTATAATTTGGAAAGCTTAGTGCCTATGTACTATGACACGGGTGTATACGGCGCAGTCGAAACACAGGATTATCAGGTCTTGTTTTATCGGCGGGATATTCTGGAAATGCTCGGGCTGGAGGTGCCGAATACCTGGGACGACGTGCGTCAGATGATGCCGCGGCTGCTGCGGTACTCCATGAATTTCGGTATGCCCCTGGCCAACGGCTCAGCGGTCAAAAACCTGCATCAAACGACCCCGCACCTTTATCAAAACGGCGGCGCTCTCTATACCGATGACGGCTTCAGTACGGCCATAGATGAAGAAAATTCGATCGAAGGATTTCGAGAAATGACCGAAATGTTTACCATTTACGGTGCTCAGACGGTGGTGCCCAGCTTCTATAACAGCTTCCGCTTTGCGGAAATTCCGATTGGAATCGGCAACTTTTCCACCTATATGCAGCTGCAAACGGCGGCTCCTGAGCTGGCTGGACGATGGGACATTGCGCTGACTCCGGGTACAGTTCAGGAGGATGGATCGATATTGCGTTATCAGATGGCGGATAGCACCAGTTGCATGATTTTCAAAAACACGGATAAGGAGGAGGAAGCCGGTAGATTTCTGCTGTGGTGGCTCTCGAAGGAGACGCAAAGTAAGTATGCGTATCTTCTGAAAAGCTCCTTCGGCCCGGAGTACAGTTGGAACACCGCTAATCTGGAAGCATTCCGGGAGTTGGACTATCCCGAGGCACATAAGGAGATCATCCTCCGGCAATGGGAGGATCAAAAGGAGAATCTCAGGCATCCGGCGCTCTATATGATAGAGCGAGAGGTCGGCAATATCTGGAATAACACCGTCGTTAATAATAAGGAACTCATTGAAAGCATTGATAAGGCGACGATACTGTCGAACCGGGAGATTGTGCGCAAACTTACCGAGTTCGGATTTTGTGACGAAGCGGGAAACCTTATTCGCGAATATCCCACCCAAGTGATGGAGAGTTTGCGCAACCGGCTAAAGGAAGGTGGGGATAACAGGTGAAAAATCTTTTAAGGCGACATTCTACCGGGATACTCTTGGCTCCTTACGGCCTTCTTTTCTCCCTGTTTATCATTATTCCGATAGTGGCAGCAGTTGTTTTATCCTTTACCTATTTTAATACGATTCAGGCACCCTCGTTTATCGGACTGGACAATTATATTAACCTGTTCACGAATGATAATGTGTTTATGCAGAAGGTGCTTCCCAATACCATCGTTTATGCCGTTTTTGTCGGCGTGGGTGGATATGTGCTTGCCTTTTTTCTGGCGTGGTCTCTGGCGCAGTTAACACCCAAGCCGCGGACGATTCTTGCCGTTATTCTGTATTCACCATCCATGACGGGCGGCATCCTGCTCAATCTGGTTTGGAGCGTTGTTTTCAATGGGGATAAAAGCGGCTATCTGAATTATCTGCTCATGAAGTTCGATCTGATTTCCGAGCCCATCGTTTGGCTTCAGTCCGATAAATATCTGCTGCCGATCATGATTATCGTGACGCTTTGGAGTAGCATGGGCGTGGGCTTCCTGGCGATTTTATCCGGCATACTGAACGTCAACGAGGAATTGTATGAGGCTGCATATATTGATGGCATCCGAAATCGGTTCCAGGAAATCATCTATATTACCATTCCGGCCGCCAAGCCGCAGATGTTGTTTGGCGCCGTGATGGCGATCGTGAACACCTTCCAAAGCAGCGGCGTGGGCGTAGCTTTATCGGGGTCCAACCCTACGCCAAATTATGCCGGCCAACTTATTGTGACGCACATTGAAGATTTTGGCTTTATCCGTTATGAAATGGGATACGCGGCGGCAATATCGGTAGTATTGCTGGTTGGAATTCGCTTAATGTCGGTGGGCGTGGATAAAGTGTTGGGTACTAAGGATGAATGAGGTGATATGCGTATGAGATACAGACCGAATCGCCATCACAGACTGAAAAGAAACGGGATTAATCCACAGCGCTTTGAAGCGAGCCAACTGAAATTTTATGCCTATTTGATTCCTATTGCATTGGTTACGGCATTGCCGATCATTTTTATTTTTGTGAATGCATTTAAGCCCATTGACGAACTGTTTGCCTATCCTCCCCGTTTGTTTGTCCGTCAGCCGACAATACGGAATTTTGTTGCGCTGTTCAATCTCTCATCCAGCACCAACATTCCGGTTTCTCGTTATCTGATCAACAGCATCATTTCGACAGCCTTGGTGATGGTGGGAACGCTGTTTATTTCGGTATCGGCCGGATACGTGTTTTCCAAGAAAAAGTTTCGCGGCGTCAAGACGCTGTTTCAGATCAACACTGTGGCTTTGATGTTTGTACCCACAGCTGTGGCCATTCCCCGGTATTTTGTGATCACTTACACCGGTCTGTACAATTCCTTTCTGGCTCATGTTATCCCTTTGCTGGCCATGCCGGTGGGCGTTTTTCTGGTAAAGCAGTTCATCGATGAATTGCCCGACGCTTTGATAGAGGCGGCGGTCATAGACGGAGCAAGCGATTATCAAATACTACGGCGGATCATTATCCCTCTTGTCAAACCGGCTCTGGCGACACTGATGATTCTGACCTTTCAATCGGCATGGAATTCCTCGGAGGCGTCCTCGCTGTTCATTACCAATGAGTCCCTGAAAAACTTTGCCTTTTACATGACCCACTTGGGAAATACCGCCGGAAACAGCATAGCAGGTCAGGGGGTCGGCGCAGCCGCTGCCCTTATCATGTTTCTTCCCAATCTGGTGCTGTTTATTATTTTGCAGTCCAAGGTCATGAGCACCATGGCCCATTCCGGCATCAAATGAGTTGTAACACACAAACGGACATTTCATTGTCGAGGAGGATTTCTATGTTCAAAAAGGGGGCGTTTCTGGCTGGTATACTTATTCTGTTTTCCATTTTAACCTTGTCGGTTAGTGCAGGCGAAAGCACGGCTTACACCTACACCATTTCCGTTGAAGGAGATTGGATCCGTACACAGGATGCATATTTACCTGGAAACGTATATATGAAGGGCTATGGCCTGTCCAAGCCGGGGGATCTATTCTGCCGGAACGGTCTTGTCTACATAGCCGACAGTGGCAACGGGAGGGTGGTTGTATTTTCTCCGGACAACGGTTCTGTACAAACGATGGGAGAAGGCATATTGAAAGCACCGTCTGGGGTGTTTGCCGGGGAGGATGGTAGGGTTTACGTTGCTGATCCGGAAGCAGAGGCCGTTTTTATATTTTCTGCACAAGGCGAACTGATTCGGACAATTGGGAGACCTGAAAGCCATTTATTTGGTGCCAGCAGTGTGTATAAACCTAAAAATGTGGTCTGCACCTCCGATGGCAACCTGTTTGTTGTCGGCATCGGCGCTCATGAGGGCTTGATGCAATTCGATGAGGAAGGAAATTTTTATGGATATTTCGCAGCGAACAAGCGGAATCTGACACTTCAGGAAAGAATAGAGGATTTGATATATACCCGCGAGCAAAAAGATAAACTGCTGATGCGTACCGCACGTTCGATCGAAAACATTGCTATTACCAACCGGGATCTGATCTACAGCGTGACACAAAGCGCGGGATTCAGCTATAGCTGGGTGAGTGCGGAGAAGAAATTTGAAAATCAAATCAAGCTGCATAATATGGCGGGTCAAAACATTCTTTCAAAAGATAAATTCATGCATGACGAGTGGAATTTTGTGGATGTTGCGGCGGGACCATACGGGAACTCCTACGCCCTGACACAAACGGGACTCATCTATGAATATGACGATGCAGGCAATGTGGCGTTTTCATTCGGCGGTCGGGCGGCTTCCAGCGACCGCAGTGGGCTCTTTTCCGTGGCGGCGGCCATAGATATTGATGAAAATGGCTTTCTGTATGTGCTAGATAAAGAGCGGGCATTAATTCAAATTTTTTATCCGACTGATTTTGCCGTGTCAACGCATCAGGCTATTTATTGCCTGAGCCAAGGCGATTATTCCCAAAGTGAAGCAATATGGGAATCCGTGCTCCGGCTTAACAGCATGTCCCGGGTTGCCCATATTGGCTATGGACGCACCCTTCTTCATCAGCAGAAATATGCTGAGGCCATGGAGCATTTCAAAATTGCCGGCGACCGGGAATACTATTCGGAAGCCTTTTGGGAAAGCCGCAATGAATGGATCCACAGCCACGCGCTTTATTTGATAGGGACAGTCTTCGTTCTGGCTCTTCTGTTTTACGGAATAAAGTGGATGAAAAAGAGACGTAAACCAAAAGCCAGGCCTATTCATGCTCCCAGCCGATTCCAACAACTGTTAGCGGACATTCGTTTTTTGCCTCAAATGCTCCGCCACCCGATTGATGGCTACTATTATCTGAAACGTGGAGAAAAGGGCTCGGTACAGGCGGCGACTGTTATTTATATTTTGATGTTTTTCGTATATTTGCTGGATCAGCTGTTCCGAGGCTTTATCTTCAATGAGATCAATTTGACGGATACTCCCCTGCTGCCGATCGTGGCTCTGTATTTCATGGTGGTGGTTCTGTGGGTTATCGGAAATTCCATGGTTAGTTCCATAAACGATGGAGAAGGCTCAATCAAAAACGTCTATGTCATGACCGCATATTCCCTCGCTCCATATTTGCTGATCATACCGCCTACTGTGTTGCTCAGTTATATTCTAACTTTCAACGAAGCGTTCATTATCCAGTTCCTGTGGATTGCAGCAGTCGCTTGGACAGGTATCAATCTATTTTGTGGTCTCGTTGAAACACATGGCTATTCTTTCAGAGACGCTGCCAAAAACATTATTCTGACGTTGTTTTTTATGCTGGTGGCCATTGTTGCACTAGCGATGCTCTATCTAATTTGGAAACAGGTGCTTACGTTCTTTGAACAGTTGTGTGGGGAGGTCGCGTTCCGTGTGGAATAATCAGGTTTTCTCAAGAAAAAGTACCAACAAAAGAAAAGCCGTATTAATAACGGTCGTCTTTTTAACCGCCGTTTTGTCTGGAATTCTGTCCATAGAGGCTCGCCACGCGGATACAGAGTTTCTGCTGCCGGATACGACCCCAGCAGAGATTATGTCCAATCGCCGGACACAAGCGGATCCGGATGCCCCGCCTGTGAAAAATCGACTGGATTTAGAGGGCTATGAAAAGAAACTGGAAAACAACCGACTAGAAATATGGTTTCGGGAATCGTTGGATGCTATACGGGTCGTGGATAAGCAGAGCGGCTATGTGTGGGGGACGCTTTCCCAGGATAAGCCGGAGGAACTCAACAAAAAATGGTCTGCCATGGCACATTCTCTGTGTACGCTGGAATACTACGACGAGCAGAACAAAGAAACGCGTGTCAGTCTTTCGGACGCGGCGGTCAGTACACAGTATTCTTGGGCGGACAGCGCCATGACCTGTGCCGTGCAGCTCAAAAAGCAGGGCATCAGCCTGACCTTCCGCATGATCCTTGAGGAGGATGGCATCACTTTTGCTGTAAAGGATGACAGCATTGAAGAAAAGGGGGATTATTGGCTTAAATCGCTCTATTTCGTTCCTTTTTTGGGATGCACTCTTGAAGATGAACTTGATGGCTATATGTTCGTGCCTGATGGGCCAGGAGCGTTGATTCGGTATGCCAAAGCAGCGTCCTATGTAAGCCATTTTGAAAAGAAAGTCTATGGTATGGATGTGGCGACTGACCGAACCCAGTCGGCGAATGACCTGATGGCCAACCGCCCCAACGATTACATGGTAGAGGAACCAACGATAGTAATGCCCGTTTACGGAATCGTACATGGTGTCCGACAGAATGCGGTTTTCGCCGAGATTGAAAGTGGTGAGGAGTATGCCAGTATCTTGGCCTATCCGGCCGGCGTAACTACTCCATACAATTGGGTTTCCGCGCGGTTTGATTACCGGCAAACCTATGAGCAACCGATCGGCAGAGAGGGCTCTGGAATAACCCGTGTACAACAGGAACGCAATCACATGAGTCCTCAGATCCGATTCCGCTTTCTAAATGGGGAACAGGCCGACTACAACGGCATGGCAGTAGTCTATCGGAATATTTTGAACGAGAAGGGAATAATCGGGAAAGAACGCATTGACGAAGATATACCTTTGCGGCTGGATATGGTAGGAACGGAGATAAAGAAGGGCTTCCTGTTTAATAGTCAGTCACTGTTGACCACGGTACAGGATGCTTCGGCGATTATCGATTCGCTACGTGGACTGAAAATTAATAATTTGACGGTGACATATAAAGGCTGGCAAGAGGGGGGCTTCAGCGGCGCACGATTTGGCAATCTGGATTTTGCGAGTCGGGTAGGCGGCAGGAAGGACTTCGAGCAGTTGAGAGATATGATTACACAGGAGGGTGGAAGATTTTATCTGTCGTTCAATCCATCAACGGCTAACGAAGACCAGATCCGGCCGGCTTCATACGCAAGTGGTATGCTGTCCCGGCAACTTGCCTGCAAGACGAGATCCAATTCCGATATCATGTATGATGAAACCTATTTTATCCAACCTGCCAAAGCAACGTCGCTGATCAACAAGGCTTATCAGACGCTGACAGGATTTGATCTGCATATAGAAGGCGTCGGTTCACTGCTCTATTCGGATTTTACAAGGGACAAAACAGTAGTGCGTAGCGAAGCGAAGGCGCAACTGCTGGAGGCCCTGAAAGCCCTGGAGGAAACAGGCGTTGCATTGAATGGCGGCAACAGTTTCTTGTGGGGCAACATGGAGGAACTTTTTGATATTCCTGTTGTCAACAGCCAATATCTGTTTGAAACGGATACGGTGCCGTTTTTACAGATCGTTTTGAAAGGACATATAGATTACTATGCGCCATACGTCAATCAGGGTGGATATTCACAAGGAGCCATTCTGAAAATGATCGAATACGGCGCATATCCCTCCTTTTTTGTCACGGGTGCGGAAAACCGCGCTTTGGTCAACACGCCTTTAGAGGAGTATTTCTCCCTAAATTATGATGACTGGAAGGCCTCCATTGAGAACGTTTATAGTCAGGTCAACCGGGCGCTTGCGCCTGTAGAAGGACGGGAAATCCAGGAGCATCGTGTGATAAGGCAAGGTCTGGTACGAATTCTTTATGAAGGAGATGTCTGCCTATATGTCAATTATAACTCACAGGAAGAAATGATCGACGATACGGTAGTTCCGGCTTATGGGTTCATCGTGAAAGGAGCTGACGAATCGTGAAAAAGACTGTGGCGGTTCAAAGACGAAATTATGTTAAGGGATATTTATTTGTATCTCCTTGGATTGTCGGTTTCCTTTTATTTACATTATATCCGGTCGTCTATTCAGTTTTGATAAGCCTGAATTCCATTCAGGTGGCCCCGGGTAATATTGTCATGGAATGGAAGGGCCTAGAATTTTATAATCGGGCTTTAAATCTGGATCCGGGCTTTAAAATAGATCTGGGAAGCACCGTCTTTTTCATTGTGTGCGCCACGCCGCTTATACTGGTGTTTGCCCTGATAATTGCCTTGCTTCTCAACGGAAAATACCGGTTTCGCACGTTTTTTCGTGCGGTATTCTTTCTGCCCGTGATCATTATGAGTGGGCCTGTAATCAGCAAGCTGCTCACTCAGCATACGGTGGATTTTATCAGTGGATCGCCGGTTCTTTATTCATTTGTTCAGTCGCTTCCGTCGATTTTGAGCACGCCTGTGATGTTTATCCTGAATAACCTGGTGCTCATCCTCTGGTTTTCCGGTGTTCCGATCTTGATTTTCCTGCCCGGAGTCCAGAAGATCAGTCCGGATCTGTATGAGGCGGCGGAGATCGACGGCGCGGGGGGATGGGAAAAGTTCTGGAAGATCACGTTGCCGCATCTCCAGCCGTTTGCTGTCATCTGTACGGTATACACGATCATTGACCTGGCGAGTTATCCCAACAACGCGATGAATCAGAGGATCGCCAATTATATGTTTAGCTTTGATGTTCTATATAGCTATTCGTCGGCGATGGCATGGATGTATTTTGTTGTAATAGCCGTGATCCTGTCTGCCGCATATTTTCTGTTCGTTATATTCGGAAGGAGGAGACGCCGGTGAATAACATTCTGTCTGTATGGAAAAGCAGGCTTGCCGGTTTCCGGTCGAAGAACGGAATTTTATGGATGTTTGCCCGTTATATGGTTCTATTCGGTATAGGATTCGTGTTCTTATATCCGATCTTGTATATGGTGGTAAACAGTCTGCTTTCACCGGACGATCTATCGGATCCCTCGGTGTTCTGGATACCGACAAAGCTGTATTGGGGAAATTTTGCCCAGGCCTTTGAAGCTCTGGACTTTTTCCACAGCCTCTTGTGGTCGCTCGCCATGTCGGTTGTGCCGGCGCTTCTTCAAACGGCATCAGCCTCGCTGATCGCGTTCGGATTGGCACGGTTCCAATTGCCCGGTCGTCGGTTGATCTTCATCCTGATCATAGCTACGTTCATTATACCGTCTCAGATCGTTTCCATTCCTAAATATGTCCTGTTTAATAATTACGGAATGCTGAACACGGTATTTCCCTCGTATTTACCCGCAGTATTTGGGCAGGGGCTGCGAAGCGCCGTTTTTATTCTGGTGTTTTATCAATTTTTCAGCAGTTATCCCACCTCCTTCGATGAAGCGGCCGAGCTGGATGGCGCCGGAAAGACAAAAATCTTTTTCAAAATATCCATGCCCATGGCTTCTACCGCGGTGGTATTATCGTTGCTGCTGTCCTTTGTATGGTACTGGAATGAAACCACCGAAGCAAACATGATGTTCGGCTCCGTCATAAAAACACTTCCGCTACAGTTGGCCAACTTCGCCGCACGGTATGAAGCTATATACGGTGCGGCGGATCAAACCAGTACGGTAAACCGATTGAACGAATCGGTGTCACTGGCGGGTACACTATTGTCGATACTTACGCTGCTCATTATGTATATCTGTCTTCAGAGACAGTTTATTGAAAGCATTGAAAGAACCGGTCTGACTGGTGAATAAAAACGGAAGTTTACAGGTGACCTAGAAACAATATACACCTGAAAAGAGGTTAGGAGGAGCGAAGTGCCAATTGTCTACAACGAGTCGTCACGTCAATTGCTGATGCACACACGGCATACGAGTTATGTCATAGAGATTTATGCGGGGGCATATCCCGCACATCTTTACTGGGGAAAAAAGGTTTTGAATCCGGGATCGCTGGATGCTGTATATCCCTGTTGTTATGGCTCATCTTTCAACGCAACGGATCTGCCGGAGAACCTGTTTGATTCCACAGACAAGCTGATGTGCGAATATCCCACCTATGGTAGCGCGGATCTGCGCACCCCGGCATTTCATGCGCGCTATGCCGATGGAAGCACCGTGACCAGATTGCAATACAAAGGACATCGTATTTGGAGAGGAAAACCGCCCTTGGCTGGGTTGCCCGCTTCTTACGGAACCCCGGAGGAAACCGAAAGCCTAGAAATCCATCTGGAGGACGAGCTGACAGGCTTATCGGTATATTTGCTGTATACGGTGTTTGAGGAAAAGGACGTGATTACCCGATCGGTTCGTGTGGAAAACCGTGGCAGCAAAGCAGTAGAACTCCAGCGGGTTTACAGTTGTTGCATGGATTTTCCGGATTCAGAATTTGAATTGCTTCATCTAGATGGCAGTTGGGCGCGCGAGCGGCACATCGTCCGCCAAAAGTTGAGCGACGGTATTCATGCAGTAGAAAGCGCACGTGGCGCCAGCAGCCATAATCATAATCCTTTCATTGCCCTGCTGAGGCCTGAAACCCGAGAGGAATACGGCAATGCTTACGGATTCAGCTTTGTTTACAGCGGCAACTTTTCCGCTGGGGCGGAAGTGGATCAATTCTGCAAAACCCGTGTTTGGATGGGTTTGGGTTCTTTTGATTTCAGTTGGAAGTTGGCACCCGAAGAAACCTTTCAGGCACCGGAAGTAGTGATGGTGTATTCGTCCGACGGATTGGGCGGTATGTCTCGGTTATATCATCGGTTTTTCCGTGAGAACCTGATTCATGGAGAATATCAATACAAAGAGCGTCCGGTGCTGGTCAACAACTGGGAAGCGACTTATTTTGCATTCAATGAGGAAAAGATTCTTCAGATCGCTGCCAGAGCGAGAGACATCGGTATTGATTTGATGGTGCTGGATGACGGATGGTTCGGAAAGCGAGATCATGACCGCTGTTCTTTAGGCGACTGGAAAGTAAACCGCCTTAAACTGCCTGATGGTCTGGATGGTCTGGGAAAGAAAATTGAAGCCTTGAGAATGAAGTTTGGTCTTTGGGTTGAACCGGAAATGGTATCTCCGGACAGCGACCTGTATCGTGCTCACCCGGATTGGTGTCTCCATGTGAAAGGCCGTACCCGCACGGAAGGGCGCTGGCAACTTATTCTGGATTTGTCCCGGGAGGATGTCTGCGATCATATCATACAGGTACTCTCCGACATCATTGGCAATGCGCCGATTTCTTATGTCAAATGGGATATGAATCGTAATATGACGGAAATTGGATCGGCACTGCTACCTTCTGAACGGCAACGGGAGGTACCTCACCGGTATATGTTAGGGCTTTATCGGGTGCTGGAAACCATCACCATGACTTTCCCTCATGTGCTGTTTGAAAGTTGCAGCGGTGGCGGCGGACGGTTCGATCCAGGTATGCTGTATTATATGCCGCAAACGTGGTGTAGCGACGACACGGATGCCATTGAAAGGATATACATACAATATGGAACCAGCATCGTCTATCCAGCGTCCTCCATGGGCGCTCATGTATCGGCGAGTCCAAACCATCAGACAGGACGCGTTAGCCCTCTGAGCCTTCGAGGCGCGGTGGCTATGTCCGGGCAATTTGGTTATGAGTTGGATTTGAGCAAGCTTGCAAAGGAAGAAATTGAAGAAATGAAAGGGCAGGTGGCCTTTTACAAAGAATATCAAAATGTGATACAGCAGGGAGATATGTTTCGTCTGCTCTCACCCTTTGAAGGAAACCAGGCAGCGTGGCAGTTTATTTCCAACGATAGAGAAACTGTTATTCTGTTTTATTTTGTAATAAAAGGGCACCCGAATATGCCCTGCAAAAACGTGAGACTGCAGGGACTGCGGGGCAGCGATGTTTATGTGGATACCGGAACCGCCCTTGAGTACACGGGCGAACGGTTAATGTACTTAGGGCTTCCCGAGCCAATGAATCCGGATGGATATTCCCACATACAAGTGCTGAAAAAACGCAGGACGGACAAAATCCCTCTGGCAGAAAACCAGTGTTCCGACGATGACCAGTCGTCCCTTGTTAAGAACTACCCGTTGGGATGAGAGCAATATAAGCTTGTGCCCTTCCCGGTTCAGCTGACAGTGAAAAGGTGCGCCGGCGCACCTGTGCCGGTGAGAACAAAGGATCGTATGCCCTAAAACGAAAGCCATTAGATAAGGATCGAGTATGATGAAAGAACTGACCTTTGCGGACTATGACAAACGGTTGCGCAGCTGCTTTATGGGCAAAAGCGTAGGAGGCACCTTGGGAAATCCCTATGAAGGGCAGCAAAAGCTGCTGAATCTCAGCTACTACGATCCCGTGCTCACCGAAATGGTAGCCAACGACGATTTGGACTTGCAGGTGATGTTCCTGGAGTCGGTGCGCCGCTACGACCTGCCGGTGCATCGGGAATATCTCGCCAAAACCTAGCTGGAATTCCTGTGTTTTGTGCGTGACGAATACGGCGTGGCGCAGAAGAACCTCCGCGGCGGCCTGCGCCCGCCGGCGTCGGGGCTTTACGACAACAAGTTCTTCGACGGCATGGGCGGCGGCCATCCTCACGGTGCTGTGACCCTGCCTGGCCCCGGGAGACCCCCAGTTGGCGGCGGCTTTGGCGCGGGAGGATTCCTGCATCGACCATTATGACGATGGGGGCGCCGAATTCCTAGCCGCAGTGGAAAGTGCCGCTTTTGTGGAGCAGGATATCCATCGCCTGTTGGAGGTCGGCTTCTCCTTGTGATATGAAAGTAGTAGTTATTATAGCCCCTCTCCAAGGGCTGTGCTACACTGAAAGGGATGCTGTGGGTTGGTTGATTTCTCCTTTCTTAGCAAGGATGGGCGGTTTTATAAGGTGATTCGGGATACCGTGGACTGGTGGGAGGATCTGGGCGATTTTGTTCAGGTGCGCCAGCGAATTCTGGATCACTATTATGTGTAGAACTTCACGGACGTTTCCATTAACACCGCCTTTAATGTGTTGGGTCTGCTGGCGGGCGAAGGGGATTTCGGCAAGTCGCTGTGCATCGCCGTCAACTGCGGCAACGACACCGACTGCACTGGAGCCACGCTGGGAGCGCCTCTGGGCATCCTGTACCCGGACATGCGGTGAACAGATTCTATGGGCCAATGCATGGAAAAGATTGAACAGGGATGAGAACGTATGGCGGAAAAAGCGAACAGCATCCGGCCGGTTTGGGGGACAGGCGTGCGTGTTGCGGCAGATAAGTGTGTTCCACTGCCGCGATGGTGTACCAGAAAGACCAAAGACGATAAGAAACTGTCTACATAGGAGGAATTCATATGAAAACCACATCCTTGCGCGCGCCGGCATATCCGCTGGTGACTATCGACCCCTATACCAGTCTTTGGAGTATGGGTGACATTCTGACAAATGATACTGTACGCCATTGGTCCGGGAAACCAAACGCTGTTATCGGCTTGGCCGAAATTGATGGCAAGAGTTGGCGTTTTATGGGCGTTGATGACAAGGAACACACGCCGGCCATGCAGCAGACCAGCGTGACTTTCAATAGTTTTTCTACAATATACACCTTCGAGGCTGCTGGAGTTGGCCTGCAGATACGGTTTACCTCCCCATTGTTGCCCACTGACCGTTTGCTGTTGTCCCGTCCGGTTTCCTATATACAGGCATCCGTGCAGGCTTTGGATGACACTCGGCATACCGTGTCGATCACCCTAAAAGTTTCCAGCCAGCTTTGTCTGAACGAAGGGGATCTCTGTCCTGTGATACGTGAAACTGTCGCCATGGATACCGGGCTGACAGCTATACGAATGGGTGGAATTGAACAGCCGGTATTGGGCAAATCCGGAGATGGTATATGCATTGACTGGGGCTATGTTTATTTGTGTGCCAGCCGCGAAGCAAAAGCCGGCGAATGCCGTGCCTCCGGCCTCAAGGCCATTTTTATTCAGGACGATCTGGATACTGCTGTCCGACCGGAAACACTGTTCCTGTTGGGTTATGACGACCAGTATTCGATCACCTACTTCGGTGAGGCACTGATGGCCTACTGGAAAAAGGAAGGCCAGACGATAGAACAGGCGTTAAGTGCGGCTTACGCGGAATATACTGTTGTTTTGGAGCGTTGTCAGGCATTCGATGCTGATATGACGGCAAAGGCTACTGCGGCTGGCGGCGAAAAATATGCGCATCTGTTGCAATTGGCATTGCGGCAGGTTTTGGCAGCGCACAAGCTGGTCGTGGATACCCATGGCGAGCTGCTCTATATTTCAAAAGAATGCTTTTCCAACGGTTGTGCTGCCACGGTGGACATCAGCTATCCTTCCATACCGCTGTTCCTATTGTATGATCCAGAGTTGGTTAAAGGAATGATGCGGCCTGTTTTCCGCTATGCGGAATCAACTCTTTGGCCGTATGATTTTGCGCCGCATGATGTGGGCACCTATCCCATACTGAACGGTCAGGCTTATAGTGGCGGAACAGATCCGGAGGGACAGATGCCGGTGGAGGAGTGCGGCAATCTGCTGGTGATGGCTGCTGCTGTGGCTCAGGCCGAAGACAACGCGGCCTTTGCACGCGAGCATCGTCCTCTTCTGGATAAATGGGCGCAGTATCTATTGCAAAACGGGTTGGATCCGGATAATCAGCTGTGTACCGATGACTTCGCCGGCCATCTGGCACATAACTGTAATTTATCGATTAAGGCGATTATGGGATTGGCGGGATATGCGCGGCTATGCAGACAGTGGAACGATACCGAGCAGGCGGAACTATACCGAGAGACTGCTGCAGAAATGGCGGCCGTCTGGCTACAAAAAGCTGCCAATGGGGACGGCAGCTTCCGGCTGGCGTTTGATCAGCCCGGCAGCTACAGCATGAAATACAACGCCATCTGGGATCGAATCTGGGGCACAGAGTTGTTCCCGCAGAAGGCTCTGGATGCTGAGGTCGCCAGCTATGCGGCTCATATGAATCCGTACGGTCTTCCTTTGGATAACCGGGCGGATTACACTAAATCTGACTGGTTGCTATGGACGGCGGCTTTGAGTAGCGATCCTGCTGTATTTGAGCAGTATGTCAATACCCTGTGGCTGGCCTATCATAAATCGCCTTCCCGTGTTCCCATGACCGACTGGTATTCCACGGTCACCTCGATGCAGATAGCCTTCCAGAACCGTACCGTATTGGGCGGACTATGGATCCGACTGCTGTTTTCAGAACAGTGAACTATAGAATGTAATTCCGAAAAAACAGGAAATGAATTATATAGTAAAAAATATGTCACTTGCTCTACAACTGTATTCCGTGCGGGATGCCTTTATGGAAGTATCGGCGCGGCGATGGGATGAAACATCGGCGTCATGCGTTCTTCTCTAAATAAGGAGCTGCCCATTTATGATTTTGATCCGCAGAGATTGTCGCACAAAACCACGGAAATTCAGCGCGCTGTGCGATGGCAGTATCTGGCGCCGCCGTTTCCCATTTTGGACGCCAAGACGTATGTAAGCGGAGAAGCGGTGATTTCGCGGCATTGCTTCGGTTCGGCGGAAACCTGGATGGGTGATTACATTCACAAAGAAATCCTGCAGACTTGTCCTTCGTATGTGATCCGCTGTCTGCCTCTCAAGCACATCGCCTATGACGGAGAGCGCCCCCTGCTGGCTGCTTCCCGCCATCCCAACGGCGCGGTTGTGCCGTGGTTGCTTTGGGGTATTTAACCACGAATGGGCGCTATGAAACGCCGCTGTGTACAGTCAGACTGCCTGAAGTGGCGGTGCAAGCTCCTGTCGGAATTTTTGGGCATTCTGTTATTTTGAGGATGGGGATCGAGCGGAGGAGCCCGAAAAATGGTCAACGATACCGGTCCCTTCCTGCTGGCAGCTATATGGATATGATTCCCCCAATTACACCAATATCAACTATCCGTATCCCTTTGATCCGCCGTATGTGCCGGATATCAATCCCTTGGGCATCTATGAACGAGATTTCGAGTATACAGGCGATCTTCCCTGCGTCTATCTGGTGCTGGAGGGCGTATCCTCCTGCGCTCAGGTGATTTTGAATGATCACTTCATCGGGTATACGCAGGGTTCTCACCTGCAGGCGGAATTCGATCTCTCCGCAGCAGTGCGGCCGGGAACCAACACCCTGCGTATCCTTGTCCGAAAATGGTGCTGCGGCAGTTATCTGGAGGATCAGGACTTTTTCCGGTATAACGGCATCTTTCGCGATGTGTACCTTCTGGAACGGCCTAAGGGGCATTTGACGGATATAAAAATAACCGCGGATGCCACGGGGCGGCTGAAGGTCTGGACAGACCGAAGCGCACAGGTTCGGCTGTTTGACGGTGAGGAGCTTTTGCAGGAACACCATGCAGATGGTTACATAGAGATGCTGGTGGAGAACCCGACCCTATGGAACGCGGAGAAGCCGTACCTGTATACGGTGGAGCTGCGTTGTGCGGGAGAGCGCATTATACAGCGCGTGGGCTTCCGGGACATCGGTATATCGGATCGGTTTGAACTTTGTATCAACCACACGCCGGTCAAGCTCAAAGGCGTCAACCATCACGATACCAGCCCCCAAAACGGCTGGTGCATGACCGGGGAAGAATGGAAGCGGGATGTCCTTCTGATGAAAAGCCTGGGCATCAACTGCGTGCGCACTTCCCATTACCCGCCGCATCCGGAATTTCTGAATCTATGCGATGAGCTCGGTATGTATGTCATGCTGGAAACCGACCTGGAATCTCATGGGGTGCTGCGGCGCAACCCGAATGTCGAGTATTGCTATGACGTCGACTCCTTGGATTGGCCGTGCCGCCGTCCCGAATGGAAGGCGGCGTTTCTCGAGCGGATGCAGCGCGCCTATCACCGGGATAAAAACCATGCCAGCGTCATTCTGTGGTCTACGGGAAATGAAAGCGGCTTTGGAGAGAATCAGGAAACCATGATCGCCTGGCTGAAGCAGCAGGATGACACACGCTTGATCCACTGCGAGGATGCCAGCCGTTTGGGGCAGCCGGAGAAGGCCGATATCTATTCGCGTATGTACCCATCCCTCTCGGAGCTGAAGGACTGGGCGCAGGATCCCCATATCCGGCAGCCGGTTTTTATGTGTGAATATGCCCATGCTATGGGAAATGGTCCGGGAGGTTTATGGGATTACTGGGAGGAAATCGGGAAGCAGCCCAAGCTGGCCGGCGGCTGTATTTGGGAATGGTGCGACCATGTGGTGGAGGTCGGCGGCGTCCAGAAATATGGAGGCGATTTTGCCGGAGAAATGACGCATGACGGCAACTTCTGCTGCGACGGACTGGTATTTGCCGACCGGAGCTTCAAGGCGGGTTCCCTTTCAACCAGAGCCGCCTATGCGCCTTTCCGGCTGAGGTTTCATTCCGGCAAGGTGTATGTACGCAATGGCTTTTCCTTCAGTGACCTTCAGGAATGCCGTTTTCGCTATGCGGTGGAACGGGATGGCCAGACTGTCGAGCAGGGAACCGTCAGCTTGTGCGCGGCTCCGGGGCAGGAGACCTCCTTCCGCTTAGCCTCCCCGTTGCCTGAAACGTGCCGGCTGGGCCTGTTTATTACCGTCTGGCTGACGGACTGGCAGGATAACACCTTCGTTTTGCAATGCCCGCTGCCTTGCCGCATCCAAGCCAGCGATGAAACCGACCAAGCCCCCTGCTTCCTTC
Organism: uncultured Oscillospiraceae bacterium; assembly: GCA_900546265.1. Lineage (GTDB taxonomy): Bacteria > Bacillota > Clostridia > Oscillospirales > Acutalibacteraceae > UMGS856. Next base: position 126,935 of record URCA01000001.1, read on the forward strand.
AGGATACCGGAGAAGTCCTTGTGGCAAAAGGCCCGCGCTTCTGCTACACGTTTTCCAAGGCGGTTGGGAATTTCACCAGCCTGATGATAGACGGCCGCAAATGTCTGGACGCGCCAATCGGGCTGACCGCCTTTCGGGCGCCCACGGACAACGAGGAAACCCATATGAAGCCTCTATGGGTTTTGGAGAATATCTGGCAGGGGGAAAATCTGGATCGCCTTTTCAGCAAGGTCTACGACGTCTCGCAGGAGAACGGCGAAATCCTTGTCAATGGCTCACTTGCCGGAGTCTCCCGTCGTCCCTTCTTTCGCTATACCCTGAAAATAGCCGTTTCCCAAGCCGGCCGGATTGCGTTTGACCTGTGTGGACAGGTGGCGGACAACGCGGCTTGGCTCCCGCGCTTGGGATTTGAATTCATCCTTCCCAAGACTCTGCAATCTTTTCAGTATTATGGACATGGCCCGGCAGAAAGCTATTGCGACAGCTATCATCATGCGCCCTGCGGCCTGTATGAAAGCACTGCGGCAAAAGAATATGTCCCATATGTGAGGCCGCAGGAGCACGGCAACCACTACGGGGTGCGGGAGCTGACCATAAAGAATGCCTTTACGGTACGCTCATCGCAGGCTTTTGAAGCCGCCGTATCCCGTTACAGCACCGAGCAGATATATAGGGCGGCACATACCGATGAATTGGGCGAGTCCGCGCACACCTATCTGCGGGTGGACTACAAGGACTCCGGCCTGGGTTCGCAATCCTGCGGGCCGGAATTGCCGGAGGAATACCGACTGAGTGAAAAAGCCATCCATTTTGCGTTCAGTCTGGAGCCGGCCGAACAGGAAGCCTGAGCGGTCAATAAAATTGGAGAAGGTGGAAAATATATGGGAAAAGAAATTCCTTTCAAGCATTTCGGGGCGATGCTGGATTGCTCCCGCAACGGCGTAATGAAACCCCGAGTTGTCAAAACCATGATCGATTATCTCAGCCAAATGGGCTACAACACCCTGATGCTGTATACCGAGGATACCTATGAGGTGGATAACCAGCCGTATTTCGGGCATTTGCGGGGACGGTATTCCCAAAAGGAACTGATGGAAATCGACGCATATGCCCGCAGCAAAGGGGTCGAACTGATCCCCTGCATTCAGGCGTTGGCTCATCTCAATGCGATTATGCGGTGGCCGCAATACCGCGATATGTCCGACTGCGACGATATTCTGTGCATCGGGGATGATCGCGTTTATCAGCTGCTGGAGGATATATTTGCCACGCTGGACCGGTGCTTCACCAGCCGTACCGTGAACATCGGAATGGACGAAGCCTATATGCTGGGACTGGGACGGTATCGTGAAAGAAACGGTTACCCCGACAGAACGGCGATCTTCCTTTCCCATCTAAACAAAGTGGCGGCAATCGGGAAAAAATACGGCTTTACCCTCTGTATGTGGAGCGATATGTTTTTCCGTCTGGCAACGGGTGAGCATTACGGCGAGGGCAAACTGGATTCCCGGGTGAAAGACCTGATCCCGGAGAATGTACAGCTCATATACTGGGATTATGACAACTGGGACAAGGCGCATTATGATTCCCTGATGAAAAGGCATAAAGAGCTTGGGGAGGACATCTGGTTTGCCGGCGGCGCCTATACCTGGACAGGCTTTGCTCCCCACAATTCCTATTCAATCGAGGCAGCCCGGAAAACGGTTGACTGCTGCATAGAGAATCATATTTCCCATATGCTGATAACGCTGTGGGGCGATAACGGGAACGAATGCTCGAAGTTCTCTGCATTGCCGACCCTGTTTACCCTCTCCGAGCTGGTCAAGGGAAATAAGGACATGGAAAACATCCGATGCAAATTTCAAAAAATGTTCGGCCTTAGCTTTGATCAGTTCATGCTGCTGGAACTCCCGGACACGGCCAACGCGGAGGGCGTTTGCAACCCGGATAAGTATATGCTGTACAGCGATTGCTTCCTTGGCCCGTGGGACAGCACGGTCCGGGATACCGATGCGCAGCGGTATAAAGCCTGTGCCGAAAAGCTGGCGAAAATCCCGGAAGAGTATCCGCTGTCCTATATTTTCAGAACGCAGAAGGCGCTTTGCGATGTATTGGCCTGTAAATTTGATTTGGGACTGCGCACCCGGAAGGCTTACCGGGAAAAAGATCGGTTGGAGCTTCAGGCCCTGCTGCCTCGATATGAGGATTTGGTCTCCAAGCTGGAGATATTGTATAAGGCTTTTGAGGAACAATGGATGACGGAAAACAAGCCGCATGGCTTTGATGTCCAGGATATCCGGATCGGCGGTTTAATCCGGCGGGTAACGCACTGCAGAGAGCGGCTTTCCCAGTATCTGAACGGGCAAATCGAGACCCTCGAAGAACTGGAAGAACCGCTTCTGGAGGTGTTCGGCCGCGGCGCAGATTTTCAGCCGGTTCCCGTATGCTTCAACGACTGGAAAACGGCCGCTACGGCAAATGTACTATAACAAAGCAACGCTGTTGTGAGAGCCATATGAGTCTGCATAAGGAAGCTCCTCATCAATAAAAGCCGGCACATCAACGGTCACTGCGGCGAAAGGATAGGATGATGGCATGAACTTTGAGCAAATCATTTCCGAAATGACATTGGAAGAGAAGGCGTTGCTTCTTACCGGTACCGGCGATATGGAGACGGCAAAACTGGAAAAGTACGGTGTTCCGGAAAAGAAATTGGCGGATGGCCCCCATGGCGTTCGACATCCACGAGAAGAAAACTGCACACATTTTCCCAACCTTTGCTGCCTTGGCGCCACCTGGGATAAGCGTCTCGCCAGAGAAATGGGAAACGGGATCGCCAAAGATTGCGTGGAGCATGATGTAGATATGATCCTGGGTCCGGGGATCAATATCAAAAAGAATATTCTGTGCGGCAGAAATTTTGAATACCTCTCGGAGGATCCGGTTCTGGCGGGTGAATTGGCGGCAGAGTATATCAACGGCGTGGAGGAAATGGGCGTTGCCACCAGTCTGAAACATTTTGCTGTCAATAACCAGGAACAGTTTCGGCAGGATGTCAGTGTAGAGGTTGACGAGCGCACTTTACGTGAAATATATCTAAAGGGCTTTGAAATCGCCGTGAAAAGGGCAAAGCCCACAAGTGTTATGTGCGCTTACAATAAAGTGAATTCCATTTGGTGCTCGGAAAACCCGTTTTTGCTCAAACAGGTATTGAAAGAGGAATGGGGATTCGACGGGTTTGTCATTTCCGATTGGGGCGCTGTACAGGATATATGTAAGGCCGTCCGAGCCGGCCTCGATTTTCAGATGCCGCATAACGGAAACATTGTTGCAGAGCTGAAACGCGGCTTGGAAACAAAGGAAATCTCCATGGAGGACATCGACCATGCTGTGGCCAATGTCTTAAAATTTTTGATGAGACCAAAGCCGCAGAAGGCGGCATACAGCCGGGCTGAACAGCATAAAACAGCGCAGGAAATCGCCGCTGCAGGGACGGTTTTGCTGAAAAACGAAGGCCAGACGCTGCCGCTTACCGAGGATAAATATACATCCATCGCCGTTATCGGAGAATATGCTGTCAAGCCGTTGACTTCGGGACAGGGCAGTGCGGAAGTCCTGCAGTCGGAAGCGTATACCGACAACCCGCTGGAAGAGCTGCGCAAAAGGCTTCCCCATACGGAGATCCGCTATCTCGAAAAGTATAAAAAAGGTTCCTATTCTTCTCAGATGCTCTGGCCAACCTGCGGAGAGCTGACGGACTTTATTCAGGACAGCGATGTCGTCCTTTTCTTCGCCGGCTCTATGGAGTCGGAAGATACGGAATTCTTTGACAGGCGGAGCGCCCATCTAAATCCGAACTTTGAAATGTTTATCGAAACCGCGTGCTATACAGGAAAAAAAGTGGTTGTTGTATTACAGAACGGCAGTGCCATTATTCCAGGGAAATGGAACGACATGGCATCTGCGGTGGTTGAAATGTGGCTTGCAGGCGAAGGGGCCGGCGGCGTCTGCTACGTACTTTGTGGAGCTGTGAATCCCAGTGGCCGGCTGCCGGAAACCTTCCCGAGAGTCATGCGCCATGACTTCGAATATCCCGGAAACGGCAAAATGGTTTGCTACAACGAAAAACTTCATGTGGGATACCGGTATTACGACCGTCATCCGGAAGAAATATGTTATCCGTTTGGCCACGGGCTCTCCTATACCCATTTCGAATATAGCCATATCGCTGCCAAGGTGGAGGCCGATCATATCCATATGGAGTTTTCCTTGAAGAATACCGGGGAATGGGATGGGAATGAAGTTATCCAAGTGTATTTAAGTGATTGCCTATCTACGGTACCCCGTCCCGTAAAAGAATTAAAATACTTTGAAAAGGTATTTCTGCGCAAGGACGAGACCAAAAAGGTGTGCATTGACTTACCGCTGGAAAGCCTGTCCTATTACAATATCATGCTGCATGACTGGGTTGTAGAAGACGGAAATTACGATATTCTGGTCGGGGCTTCTTCCCGTGATATTCGTCTTAAGACAACGATACATATTCAAGGCAGGACCCCATATTCTTTATTGAGATCCGGGGAACATCAAATAGGCTGATTTTGTTTAATGAAAAAGCAGGTATAGCTTCCGGCTCCATGTAAATACCAAAACCTACTGCCAAATTTTCCCTTGAACGGTCAAAGGAGAATTTGGCTTTTTCTTTCTTGAGCCACGTGCAGCGATTTTATAAATATGTTAATTCTACTATTTTTTCTCAATTCGGTATAATTTTGTCTATCACCTTGCCTTGTGGCTTTGATGAAAGGGCAAAGGTGAGAGCGTATGAAAACGGATTTTTCGCTCGAAGACATCTCCGAGGAATTGCTCGACTATGTGGACAAGTATTTGAAAACCGTTATCAGCAACGCCAAACGACGCTATTACCGAAAAACAAAGCGTCCCCGCAAATACGGAATCGTTTTCGTCGAGCTGGACAAGTACGCCGAAGACCTCCACTATGATGAGCCGGGATTTGAGCAGGCGCTCTGCCAGTTGATCTACGTGCAGGGGGTCAAAATCCCTGTCTTAAACCCGGAACTGGCCGATGCCCTGCGAAGCCTGACGGAAACGCAAAGGCTGGTTCTGCTGAAAAATGTTGTTCTCAAAATCCCTATGAAACAAATCGCCCTTGAACTCGGCGTCAGTATTGGCATGGTGGAAAAACATAAGAATAATGCTATACGCATTATAAAAAGGAGGATGAGCGTCGATGAAGAATAAAGCCTGCCCCAACTGTCCGGTACCGCCGGCCGACCTGATTCTGGATCTGATCCGCTCGGCTCCGGAAACGGATAACAAAATTCTTTCCTTATATGATCCCTATATCGGCAAAGCGGCCGTTGAGCCCGTGTATGCGGACGATGGATGCTGCTGCGGCACCCGTCTGAACGAGGATCTCCGGCAGGAAATACGCATCACCTTCGTGCGGAGTTTAATCCCCCTGCGCAGGAAACTCATCCGTTATCTGAACGGCGAGTGTGTTTTAGTCCTTATCGTGCCGCCGCCCGCCTCATAGGACGTTCAGGCCGGTGAGATAGATGTCCCTTTGGAACCTTGACAAATATGCCGGAAGGCATCATGGTAATATGCCGCGGAACGATCCGGGGAGCGCGTTGAGAGCGTTAAATCCGCTGCACGACAGAGCAGCGGCGCGACGATCCGGAAGACACTTGCCGCAGGAGCTCGGCGGCGCCGTCTGCAGACGGCCGTAACGATTTTTGTTATGAAGCGGTTCTCTCATGGAACTTTGTGCATCGTATGCACAAAGTTCCGGGGAGCTGTCGGCCGCCGCGGTATATCCCCTGCGGGTGGGACCGGAAAAACCCGTCCACAATGGTTTTCGTACAAACCGGTATTTCCGCAAAAAAACCTACAAACGAAATTTGACAAAGCCATGGCGTCCCGTATACTGAAGACATACCCAGTTATCTGGGCTATCGCAGCAAGCTGTCTTGCGGCGCCTTCCCTGTCTTCCTATACGGGCTTTGGGGGAGGCGAAATGCTTGAGCAAAACAGACAGAACGCTTATGCAAAAGGAGCAGGTACAGCAAGAGCTTGAGCAGGAACAGACGTATATGGTTGGTAATACTACCTTTATTGTAGAGCCGAAATTCCGGGCTGACAGTCAGGAAACATTAGGGTCTGTTCTGCTGAAGCTCATGCAGAATGAGATCGACAATACATAAGCAGCTGCGATTCTATCTCCTGGTACTGTTTATTTGGCTGCGGGAAGGAGGCAGTATGAAGCGGTCAAATAGTAAAAATAAGCGAGACTTAACAGCATTTCTTTATGAGCGTCTATCTCGTGATGATGATTTGGAGGGTGAGAGTTACAGCATAGCAAATCAAAAAAAGCTGCTGATTAAAGTGGCAAAGGAAATGGGATATACAAACCTGGTGCATTTCTGCGACGACGGTATTTCCGGCGTGACCATGAATCGGCCGGCCTTTTGTGATATGTTGCAGCAGCTCCAGGATGGCAAAGCTGCCGCTGTATTCGTAAAAGACCTTTCTCGCCTGGGCCGCAACTATATCGAGGTCGGCCGGCTTACAGAGGAATTCTTCCCGGAATACGACATACGGCTGGTAGCGGTGTCGGACAACATTGATTCCTTTGAGGGCGACAACGAACTGGCACCCATTAAAAATCTGTTTAATGAATGGTACGCCCGCGACATCAGTAAAAAGCGGCGGATCAGCAACAAAATCAAAGGCAGTTCTGGTGAACCCTTGAGTGCTCCCCCTTATGGCTATATGAAAAATCCGGAAGACCCCAAGCACTGGATCATAGACGAAGATGCTGCCAGGGTTGTCAGGAGCATTTTTTCATGGTTTTTAGATGGGATAGGAACCGAGCAGATCGCCGTCAGATTAACCGAGCAAAAGGTGTTGACCCCCATGGAATATGCTATCAGCAAAGGCGTGAAAAAGCCCGGCAAGCGGACGTATGACGATCCCTGTCATTGGAACTCGTCAACCGTATGCAAAATCCTTTCTACGCAGGAGTATTGCGGCGATGTCATCAATTTCAAGACCTATTCCAAGTCCTACAAAAATAAGAAGCGTTACCGCAACGCTCCGGAAAATATGATGGTCTTCCTCGATGTGCACGAACCGATAATCGAACGGGAGACCTTTGAGAGAATCCAGGAAAAGCGCGGCAAGGTCCGAAAGCGCAAGACAGCGAGCGGAGAAAAGAATATGTTTTCCGGTATCCTGGTCTGTGCGGACTGCGGCCGAAATATGCACTTCCATTTTAACCAAGGCAACCCGGATATTCAGTATTTCAGCTGCTCCGGTTATAACATGGGAAAAAGAAAATGCTGCGATTCCACCCACTATATCCGGGTGGACTTCCTGGAAAATGTCGTATTAAGTGAAATCCGGCGGCTGACGCGTTTCGCTTGCCACCATGAGGAAGAATTTATCGCCACGGTTTCTGACTATTCCAAAAAGAGTATGGAAACCGATCAGCGGGTTCGTCAAAACGAGTTAAAGGCCCTGATGGCTCGGGACAAAGAACTGGATATGCTGTTCGAGAAAATCTACGAGGACAATGCAACCGGTAAAATCTCCGACGACCGATTCGCAAAGCTCTCCCGAAAATACGAAGAGGAACAGGCATCGATTGTGGAGAGGATCGACTATCTGAAAGAAGCCTTTGACGAAGCCAACGCGAAAGCAACCACCACAGAGACCTTTATGGCGGCTGTCAAAAAGTATACTCGTATAAAAAAGTTGACACCGCGTGTCTTAACAGAACTCATTGACCGTATAGAAGTATACCATGCAGAAAACACACCGGGCGGCCGTACACAGCGAATTCGCATTGTCTATAACTGTATCGGTTCTATTCAGATTCCGGATGAGATGAATATTCCTCTTCCGCAAATCGCGATGAAGACCCGGAGAGGAGTCGTTGTGACATACGATCCGACGCCGGCCGCTGCCAGTTAAGCTGGCAAAATGAGCATAGAAAACGAGTGTCCTTATAGGATACTCAAATCCTATAAGGACACTCGTTATGGGTTTGTGTTACAAAAAAGATACCCACTCCAAAATGAGAATTTCGGGTTCGGAACGAGTCCGTTTTTGTTTTTACATGGCGATTTTTTGATTTTTACTTTTCGATGTCTCATTTTGGTGAGAGATTCCAGATATCGAAAGATGGCTTTAATACTGGGACTTATAGCATAGGAACAGTGGCCGGGATTTGGAACGTCTCATCTCTGCGTTCCAAATCCCGGCCTCTATTCCGTTTTGTCCTGTTCCGCCTATTTCAACACAGGGCGGTGGGAAGTCTCATCCCAGTCCCATACCGTCTCAAAATCCCAGCCAAGGCCCAAGACAAACGTATCCTTATCCTGGGCTTCTTCCGCCGTTTTATCTATGCCCATCCAGCCGGGCGTGCGTTCCTCCTCTTTGGCCGGCGTATTCACCGGCATATCGGCCAGCGCAAAGTTGTTTTCCAGTATAGCCACTTCGGAGCCCAGGGTGCGGGATGCGATCCGGTGCGCATAGTCTGTTGCCGTAATAGCGGTGTTCAGAGCAAAGCAGTTCCGCACGGTGCTGTCCGCATAGGTGTAGCCGGTGATGCCGCCCGCGCTGGCGTTATCCACAACTGTAACCGCTCCGGCGGCGTAGCAATTTTCAATCACGCTGTTGCTGCCCCGGCCGGAGATCCCCACCAGGCCGCCGGCATATTTCCCGGCGTTTACGGTGACGTCCGCCGTGGAATAGCAGTTGGAAAGCGTCCCGTTCAGGTAGCCCACAATCCCGCCTTGGGTCGAGGCCCCGGTGATGCGGCCGGTGGTGTAACATGCTTCGATCCGTCCGCCGCTCACATCGCAGAGGATGCCCGCCCTATCGTAATCCGCGGTTACGGCGGCGTCCTCCAGGCTCAGCCGGCGGATGGTGCCGGCATTTTCCTTGAACAATCCCCCGGTCTGGGAGGTGAAGTGCAGCAGCCGGTGCCCCGCGCCGTCAAAGATTCCGGAAAAGGCGGTCGCCTGACAGAGCTGTCCCACGGTTTCGCCAGCCAAATTCAAGTCTCTCGTCAGGATGTAATTTTCCTCCGGGAAGAGGGAGATCTGCGCCAGATCCTCGACCGAAGCGATTTGATAATACCCGTTTTCATCCTGCGGGAGCGCGGGCTTTTTACCGGTTTCCTCCGTGCAGCCTCTCAGGAGGGGACGCTGCGTCAGCTCGTCCCATTGCCACACGGCGTCGAAATCCCATCCAAGCCCGGTTTTAAAGGTGTCCTCGGCGTGCATGTCGTCCAGGCTCTTTCCTTCGCCCATGAGGGACGCGAACCGGGAATCCTCTTCTTCGGTTTTGGAAACCGGCATATCCGCCCAGGCAAAGTTGACGCCGATGTTGGCAATCTCATTCCCCAGCGTCCTGGCGGCCACCCGGTGCCCGTACTGCGTGGGGGCGGTTACCGAAGTGTTCAGGGCAAAATTGCCTTCCACGTTGGTGGTCGCATAGGTATAGCCGGTGATGCCGCCGGCGTTGGCGTCCGCCGAAACCGAGCCGGTCGCATAGCACCGCAGAGTGGTGCTGCCCCGCCCGGAGATGCCGACGACGCCGCCGGCCTGGCGGCCGCTGCTCCTTACATTGGCCGTCGAGTAGCAGTCGCGGATGGTGCCGTTGAGATACCCGACGACGCCGCCCGTCGTCGCCTGTCCGGAAACCGAACCCGTCGTGTAGCAGCTTTCGATGATGCCGCCGTTGGTGTCGCAGAGGATCCCGATATTGGAAGCGCCGGGAGCCTGCACGCTGGCGTCCTCCATGCCGAGATTCCGAATGGTGCCGGCGTTGGTATGGATGAGGCCGCCTTCGGTCGAAATATACCCGGTAATTTTGTGCCCTGCGCCGTCGAGAATCCCCATAAACTGCAGTTCCCTGCACAGCGGGGACATGGACTGGGTGAGCACCATATCGCTCGTCAGGACATAGTTCTCCTCGGGGAATTGCGAAATCACCGCCAGATCCTCGGCAGAGGCGATTTCGTAATACCCGTTTTCATCCTGCGGGAGTGTGGGCTTTTCGCCGTCCTCGCCCGGATCAATCGCCTCCGGAAGCATCTGCAGCACCGGCCGGCTGCCGTTTTCGTCCCATTTCCATATGGTGTCAAAATCCCATCCCAATGTTTCCTGATAGAAAGCCTGGGACTTCAGCTGCGCCAGGGAAGCTGTCGCGCCTTTTTCCGTATCGGCCGCCGCCACGCCCTGCTGTTCCCCGGGCACCTGCACTTTTATGCTGCCGTAGTTGTTTTCCAACACGGGATCGTGCCCGGATTTAATCCGTCCCACCACACGGTTGGAATACGAGTTGCCGTCCACTTTCCCGTTCAAGGCGATGCAGTTGCGCACCGTGGTCCCGGTATACCCATAGCCGACGATGCCGCCCGCATTCTTGGAGTCCGCCGTGACGTTCCCGGTGGCATAGCAGCGCTCGGTCACGCTGCCTTCCATGCCCAGGCCGACCACGCCGCCGGCTTCCGTCCCTAAAGAATGGACGTCTGCCGTCGAGTAACAATTCCGCACGATCCCGTACGAATCGCCCACCAGGCCGCCGACCCGGGAGGGAGCCGTAATCGTGCCGCTGACATAGCAGTTTTCCATGGTGCCGCGGTTGAGGTCGCAGAGGATCCCCGCCGTACTCGTGTTGGATTCCACCGCTCCCGTTACCGACAGGTTGCGGATCACACCGTCGTTGGTGGCAAACAGGCCGGAGCCTTTTTCCGGATCCGCGCGGAAGCCGGTGATGGTATGCCCGCCGCCATCCAGCACGCCGGTGAAATTGACGCCGCCGGAAGCCAGCTGGTCACGCACCGTCCCGTCCAGGTTCAGATCGTTCATCAGGCGGAAATGGGCGGAAGGCTCGTAGGTAAGGTTGACAAAATCCTCCCAGGTGTAAATCTCATAGGGCTGTTCCGCCGTGCCGAACCCTTTCATCCCCTTGCGCAGAGTCTGGGAACACAGGACGGGCTGCGCGGTATCCAGTCCATCCCAGATCATGACCTTTAAGACATTGGACGAATCGAACGTGATCGGCGTGTCAAAGGCGATATACTGCTCCTTGCCCCGGCGCTCCAACACCACGTTTTCCGCGCGTACTTCCAAAAGTTCGCTTTCATCCTCCGTATATTTGGTGGCCATTACGGTGACCGTTTCACGGGCGTCCTCAGTCGCCAGGAGGCCGACACCGTTCCACTGCTTGTCCTTGATGTCGGTGGAGCTGATTTCGAACAGGCCCTCCGCATGCCCCAGGGTGAATGTATCGACCACCTCTCCCCCGGCGGTATAGGTGGTAAGGGTCAGGGCATCCGCATCCGCGCTGAGAACCATGCCGGTCTGCACGTCTTCGTCAAACACCACATTGTCCCACCAGTATTCTTCGTTCTCATAGAATTTGGGGCCGGCGGATCCGGAGGTGACAAAAGTGGTTCCCTGGTTCATATCCGCCGGGTCGTTGGTGGCGACGCCATTGCGGATGGTGGTCCTTTTATAGACATGGTCATGGCCGCCGATATACAGGCTGACGCCCAGCTGCTGGCAGGCCGCCGCTACCTTTTCCCGCTGCTCCGCCATGCCGGAATCGTTGCTATGGCTGGCCCCAAAATAGGGGTAATGCCCCATAACGATCCGCCAGGGCTTATCGGTTGCCCGCATATCCTGTTCCAGCCATTCCAGCTGTTCGTCCAGCGCGGTCGTGGAGTTGAGAACCGCGATATGCATGTCCCCGATATCGGTGGAATAGCTGCTTTCTCCCAAAGCGCTCCCGTTTTCCGGGAGATTGTACATCTTGGTAAAGGTGGAATTTTGCGTGTACGGCGAGTCGGTATGGCTGTGGGCCAGATTGAGGTCGTTATAGGTTTCATGGTTGCCGCTCATGGTGGCGGTCAGCAGCCCCAGGTCCTCCAGCACATAGTCGCTCAGCGATTTCCAGTATTCGTATTTGGCGGCGTTGTCCACAAAGTCGCCCAGCTGCACCAGGACGGAAGCGTCCGGCTCCTTTTCCTTCAGGGTATCCAGCATGGCGTTGAACAGCTCGTAATCGGCTTCCTCCGTTCCGGGAACCTGCAGATCCCCCATAATATAGAGGGAGGTCTCGCCGCTGGGCCGGGCGGTGGTAAAGGTGTATTCCTCGCTGGTCCAATCCCCGTTTTCCGAGACGCCCAACCGGTATTTGTAGGCCGTCCCGGGAGTGAGCCCGCTTATATCAAACTCATGGCTGCGCAGCGGCTTGTCGGTGATGGGATTTTCATAATCGGGAGCGTCCAATTCGCTGGAAACCTCCAGCTGCATGGTGGATTCGGACGACAGGATGGTCTGCGCGTTGCTCCAGTCCGCATCCGCGGCGGGGGCCACCTGCAGATAGGCCGTCGTCAGAGCCGGGTCGGTCACCACATTGACGCCGACTTGGTCCGCCGTTTCCCCCACGCTTGCCACCGGGGCAAACTGGCCGAAAATAACATCCGCCTGCATATCGCTGCGGTCCACCGTGATGCGCCGCAGTTCCACGCGGGTGCTGCCGGTGCTGTCCTTGGCGCTGTACCGGATGAAGTAGTCGTCATAGGCATCCGGGGTAAAGGTTCCATCCGTGATTTTGACGGTCCCTGCGGAATTGATGACGTCCACCGTGACCTCACAGCTCCCGTCCCGGTCATCCATCGCGGTGGCCGAAGGGATGGTCACCGGCTGGTGGATGGCCACCGTCTCGGGGATCGAGCCGTTTACGGTGATTTCCGGCGCAAAATTGGTGCCCCGGGTGGTCTCGCCGATCCACATGGGAGCGGATACAATCTGCTCCCCGTCCTCCTGGTTGACGACAAGAAAGAAATAATCCCCGTCGGCGCAGTCAAAGGTTTCGTTTATCTCCAGCAGGTTGCTGCCGACGTTATCCCACTGCTTGACGATCTTCCGGTTGTTGGAATAAATCACCACATTGTCGAGCGGGTCGCCGGCGTCGGGGTCGTACAGCTTGGCGTACATGGCAAACTGGGTGGTGTCTCCCGGCAGGATGGAACCCATAAACTGGTCGTTTGCCGAAAAAGTCAGCTCAAAGTTGGCGTCCAGAGTCGAATAGGTGGAACGCTCCCGGAAAGCCTTGTATAGCCCATCCCGGGTCTTGGAATCGGTCCAGATGCCGGTTCGGGGAGCGTCATCCCCCCAGGTGGCGCTGTGTTCGTCGCCGTTCCAGGTGGGGCTGACATGCCACCCCGCGTCCAGGCAGTTCTGGAAGGTGGGGAGATACGCGGCCACCTTGTACTCGAACAGGTTCAGCTGGGCATCTACCTCTTTGTTATAATGCGTAAAGCTCCAGAAATCGCCCTTCCCCGTGGGATTGGGGTGGTTAAACTGGGCAATGGCCTCCGGATCCTGCGCCAATCTGGCGTAGAAGGTGGGAAGATCGTACTTCACATCGCCGCTTCCAACCCAATCCCAGCGCGTTTTGGCGAAGGCGGTCACCTTCCAGTCGGTATTGAACAGATTCATATGGCCGCTCTGGTCATACCAGGTGATCTCCTCGCCGGCGATGGCGACGAATCCCCCGTCCTGATTATACCGATCGGCTGTTTCGTGCAGGAAACGCCAGTCGTCCGACAAGGCGTCGTTCACATCGGTCAGATAATCGTCCCCGTTGCGGTAGTCCAGGCAGACGTCGTGATCCGTCACGCCGAAAAAATCCAGCGTCGTGTTTTCCCGGACATGCTCATACGCATCCTCCGGCAGTTTCTCACCGTCGCTGAGGGAGGTATGGGAGTGTACCTGCCCCGTGTAAAGGGTTTTCCCCATATAGGTCGTTTTGCTGCCGCTGTTGGATAAATCCATCTCCTGTGCCAATGCCTGGAAGGGCAGCACAGCGGCTATCTGGACAGCCGCTAAAACAACGGCCGCTGTTCTTTTTATGGAATTACGCATGCCGGTTTTCCTCCTTTTTCTTCAGGATGACGACCGTTCCCAGGACGAGCAGCGCAGCCACGGCCGCGACGCCCCAGACAATCGGGTACGTATCCCCCGTTTGGGCGCTGTCCCCGCTGCCGTCGGGAGCAGAAGGGCTCGAAGGCACGCCCGTGTCGGGATCGGTTCCGGAAGGCTGCGTGCCGGCCGACGTTCCGCTGGTGACCGAGGAACCGCTTGTCTCCTGTGCATCGGAACCTGTGGTCGGGACGGTGGAGGAGGCGCTGGTGGTTGTATCCGGAGTATCCGGGATTTCACTGCCGTCCAGCACCCTTTGATAGAGCAGGCCGTTCTCTCCGCCGATTTTCAGCACATATTGCTGCAAATCCGCCTTCGGCAACACCGCCTGAAAGGAAAACGTCTTTTCCGCTCCCAGCTCATATTCGTTGGCATACACGATATCGGCGGGGCTCGGTTCATCCAGGTTCGCCCTTTTTTCCAGGAGTAGGACGCCAATTCTTGCCGTATTTCCTTCTTGTACAGAGCCTGTGACAGACACGGTGTTCCCGCTGAGCCCCGCCGTTACCTGTACCGGGTTGCCGGCCGCCAAAGCGGAAGCCCCCCAGGCGCAGCACAGCGCCGCCATAACCGTAAGCAGCGCTTTTCGTATCCATTCTCGTCTACTTCGCATACCATCGATCCTCTCTATTTCTTGTTGCCCTATTATTTTAAACCATACCATGTTAACGCTTAAGCCATGTTGCGTTAGACACAAGTTAAATAATCTTGGATCGTTTTGTTTGCGATTCAGCCGACGGTTCGCATATTTCCCAAATCAAATAAAACCATACCACGTCTCTCCGGCGCAGAAAAATCCGAATAAACAAAAATGGAGCTTCCAACCTGAACGAATCAGGCGGAAACTCCGCTTTTCCTGCTTTGAGTGGCGCGGGACTCTTTGGACATCTACGGTGAAACGGTTCCCCGGTTTTTCCTCCAAAAAGCCCGCAAACCCGCATGAATACTAGAAAAAATTGGGTGACATCTTTTTTGTCACCCAATCATGTCTAAAAGCGCAAGGATTGATACAATTTAACGGAAACCAGATTTTGTCGTATTTACAGTAGCGGTGTTCATTTTCTTTCAAGAAAAATAGACATGAGGGTTCAAAAGCTGTTTTTCGCCGTTTTATGCGGTAATTTTTGAGTGTTTGCATATCTGATCTGCAACGCCAATTACACAAACCAAAAATGCCGAAACCCGCATGAATACTAGGTTTCAGCATAAACGACGACGGTATGAAACTTAGACATTCCAAAAGAAATGTTCAGATCTCATACCGTCGTTCATCATGGTGCGGATAAGAGGACTTGAACCTCCACGACCTTGCGATCATTAGAACCTGAATCTAACGCGTCTGCCAATTCCGCCATATCCGCATATCGTGTTCCTTAGAATTTTTACACGGTCAAGAAACGTAATACCGAGGACGGGGCCAGCTGAAATGCATCAGCGCAAATACCCTAATCGCCATTTTTGCGGTCAGCTTAATTAGTTGCCCTCTCAAGCGACGTACATTATTATAGCGGGTGTTCTATCAAATGTCAAGAGGTTTTTGGAGACTGGTAAACTTTTTTGGCTTTCCCACGGAATATATAAAATCCAATCCACAGCCGCTGCAAAATCTAGCCGTTTATCCAGGCGCGGCGTTTGTTCCCCCTCCCGCAGCTGGCCAGACGGACGTGCATCCGCCCTGGCCGCCGGCCTCAAGGAAGAATATGCAGGGGCCTGATTTCAAAGCCGCGGAATTCCAGTTCCGCCGTTTCATCTTTCTTCTATCTCGCCGTCCTCCATCATATCCACCGCAATCAGGCGACTGACCGGGAATCCTAAGGACAAACGAGCGCAGAGCCATCCGGTCGATGCGATCCAGCAGCTTTTCCAGTTCCTCCGGGGTGGACACGCTACCCAGCAGCCGGCGGCCCACAATTTTTCCACCTTATCCTTGTACCTCTTATTAAGTTCGACACGGCGTTCCAGCGGGGTGTGGCCCAGGGCTCCTCTTCCTCCCCCAGCTGTGCGAACACGCATTCGTCTCTCCTATAGACGCCCAGCGCCACCTGGGGCGCGTCCTTGGAGAAGCAGTTGTCCTCATGGGCGCGCGCCTCGTCCCTCCAGAACTGGTCGATATCCTGTCGCAGCGCGCAGACCGCCGGAATGGAATGCGTGGCCTTCAACTTTACCCTTCCAGAGAACGAACATGTCCGGCTGCGGCCGGTAACCGCGTATACCCATATCCCGCATATTCGGCTGCTGGACGAATTCCATCGGGAATGGCTGACCGGACAGCTGGATCTCCTCAAGAGCGTGGGGATTTTTCTATGGATTCTCTTTGGCTTTCCTAAGGAGCCCCAAGAGAGCAACTCCCATATTCGGCGGATTAAGGAGTATGTAACCGATCATCTCGACGAGAAAATCACCGTGGCGAACGCGGCTGCTTTCGCGGGGCTCAGCCCCGTGTACTAGCGGCCCCTTATAAACCGCAGAGGCGCCGCCGGATGGCAGCGCCTCTGTGGTTTCGGGCGAATCGGCCCTTTCCTTTTCTATTACCCGCCCCGGGCGGTTAGCTAATCAGCTTCTTCCGCATCTGCTCGAGGATCACCCGCTCCCGGCGGGACACCTGCACCTGGGTCATCCCCAGCTTGTCCGCCGTGGCCTGCTGGGTATGCCGATTGAGATACCGCAGCACGATGAGAGCCCGATCCCGGGGATCCAACTCCCCCAGCACCTGCTGGAGGGCCAGATGATCGGTGATGCTTTCCTCCGGCGGGGAAACGGGGACGTCGATTTGATCGCCGTCGTCCTCCTCCCCCGCCCGGGTCAGGGAAAGGGGCGGCAGCGACGCTCCGAGGGCCTCGGCGGCCTGCTCGGCGTCCACTCCCAGCAAATCCGCCAGCTCGCCGATGGTGGGCTCCCTCCCCTCGCGGTGAATATAGCCCTCCCTTTCCCGTGTGGCCCGCA
The DNA here is from genome assembly GCA_900546265.1 of uncultured Oscillospiraceae bacterium. Taxonomy (GTDB): domain Bacteria; phylum Bacillota; class Clostridia; order Oscillospirales; family Acutalibacteraceae; genus UMGS856. The sequence goes on from URCA01000001.1 coordinate 143,905, forward strand.
GGGCCAGCTCTTTGAGGGAGCGGCTCACCTTGACCGTACCCCCGTCCCGGAACAGCCGCCGCATCTCCCCCAGAATCACCGGCACGGCATAGGTAGAGAATTTCAGTCCCCGGCTTTCATCGAAGCCGTCCGCCGCCTTGACCAGCCCCATACAGCCGGCCTGAAACAGGTCGTCGTACTCCATTCCCCGGCCGGTGAACCGCTTGGCGCAGGCATGTACCAGCCCGATGTTAGCGCAGATCCATTCTTCCCTGTCATTCAATTGGTCTTCGCCTGCCGTTCGCGGGGCGCTATGTATTTCTCGAGAGTCACCACCGTCCCCTTGCCCTTGCGGGAGGTCACCCTCAGCTTGTCCGAAAAGCTCTCCATCACCGAGAAGCCCAGTCCGGAGCGCTCTTCCCCACCGGTGGTGAACAGGGGCTCCATGGCCTGTCGGATATCCTCGATGCCGCACCCCCTGTCCCGGATTTTAATCACCACCCTCCCTTCCGGATACAACCGCGCCTGCAGGATAATTTCCCCGATCGCGTCGGGATACGCATGCACAATGCAATTGGTAACCGCCTCGGACACGGCGGTGCGGATGTCCGCCAGCTCGTCCACCGCGGGATCCAGCTGCGCCACAAAGGCCGCCACCGCCGCGCGGGCAAAGCCTTCGTTGGCCGAACGGCTGGGAAACGATAATTTCATCTCATTATTTGGCTTCATTGGTTGATTCCTTCCTTTCCGCGCTCTGTGCCTGCAGGATCCCCAATTTTTCGAGCCCCGCCAGCCGCATGACCTTATCCATCCTCTCGGAGGCGCCCGCCACCTGCATCGCGCCCCCCATGGCTTTCATCAGCCGGTACCGCCCCATGATCAGGCCGATCCCCGAGCTGTCCATGAAGGACAGGCTGCTGAAATCCAGCGTAAGCGTCCTGTATTTTCCCCGTTCCAGCTCGGCGTCGATCCTGTCCCGCACATCCCTGGCGGCATGATGATCCAGCTCGCCCAACAGGAAGACGGTTAGCTTGTCCCCTTCCGGTTGCATACGAATCCCCATGGTTCTTCCTTTCCTTTCCCTATCCCTGCGGCGTCCAGAAAAAGGATACACCGCATTAGTATGCGCAACAAAAAAACTCCTATCCAACATGATAGGAGTTTTTCTCTGCGGATTCCTGAGAATCCCGCCGTCTTATTTTGTCTCTTTCCCGCGAAATTTAGCAACTATTCGTATATATTCTGAATGGATATACCGCGCGTATTTACCATTATCCTCTCCGTACTAGGACAGGCGTCCCTCCCGCATGTCCAGCAGCAGAAGAGGCCGCAGCTCCGCCGCTAGGAAGAAGGAGCCCGCGACCAGCAGATCGCCGCCGTGGGCCAGCTCCTCCGCCAGCCGGAGAGCCTGGCGCGGGCTGCCGGCCGTGCGGACATCCCCGCAGCCGGGGCGCAGCTGCTCCGCCAGTTCCTCGGCGGGCAGCGCCCGGGCGTTGGCCGGGGCGCAGCAGACGATATGGGCGCACAAGGGGGCCAGCAGGGCGGCGCAGGCGGCCGTGTCCTTGTCCCCCAGCATCCCAATCACCATGGTCAGCCCGCCCTGCGGCCGGTGCCGCCGCAGGGTGTCCGCCAGGGCCGCCACCCCGTGCGGGTTGTGAGCCCCGTCCGCCAACACCAGCGGATCCGGCCGCAGCACCTCCTGCCTGCAGGGCAGATAGGCACCGGCCAGCCCCGCCGCAACCGCTTCTTCTGTAAAGGTATAGCCCTTGTCCCTCAGGCAGTCCACCGTTTCCAGCGCCGTCAGGGCGTTGTCCCGCTGAAACGCCCCGGTCAGGGGCAGGGTATAGCGCTTCTCCCCATAGGCGAAAACCGTCCGGCCCAGCGACGCTTCCAGAAGGGGGGCCGCCCCGGTGCCGGGCTGCCGGACGGTCAACCCCTGCCGGGCGGCGGTCTCCCAGATGACGGCCAGGGCGTCGGGATCCTGATCCGGCGCGGTCACCACCCCGCAGGGGGCCTTGATGATGCCGCATTTGTGGGCCGCGATTTCCTCTGCCGTGCCGCCCAGCCAGGCGGTGTGATCCAGGGCCACCGGGGTGATTACCGCCGCCAGAGGGGCGTCGAACACATTGGTGGCGTCCTCCCGGCCGCCCATGCCGCATTCTATCACGCAGAGATCCGTGTTTCTCTCGGCAAACCAGGCCAGCGCCAGCAGGGTGGTCAGCTCGAATTCCGAAAGGCCCCCCGCCTCCCCCATATCGCTCTGTAAAGCGCGAAGCCTGTCCACCCATCCGGCGAAAGCCGCCTCCGGGATGGCCTCCCCATCCACGGTGATGGTCTCCCGCAGGCCGGTGACGGCCGGGGAGGAAAACAGGCCGGTGGCATATCCCGCCGCCGTGGCGATGGCCTGCACCATCCGGGCGGTGGAACCCTTGCCGTTGGTGCCCGCCACGTGGACCACCCGCAGGCGCCGCTCGGGATGCCCCAGCAGCTCCAGTCCCCGGCGCATCCGGTCCAGCCCCAGCTTCATGCCGCCCGGTTTTAATTCCTCTATATATTGCAGGGCTTCGGCGCAGGTCATGCGGATTCCCCCCGCGCTTCCAATAAGCAGACGGCGTGGGCGGCCATGCCCTCCCCGGCGCCGGTAAAGCCCAGCCCCTCCTCGGTGGTGGCCTTGACACTGACCTGCTCCACGTTCAAGCCGCAGGCGGCGGCCAGCTTCTCCCGCATGGCGGGGATATAGTCCTTGAGCTTGGGCTTCTGGGCCAGCACGGTGGCGTCGATGTTCTCGATCCGGAAGCCCGCGGCTTCCACCGCCACCGTCACGCGGCGGAGCAGCACCAGGCTGTCGGCGTCCAGAAACGCCGGATCGGTATCGGGGAACATCCCCCCGATATCCCCCAGAGCGGCCGCCCCCAGCAGGGCGTCCGCCACCGCGTGGGCCAGCACATCCGCGTCCGAATGCCCCAGTAGGCCCTTTTCATAGGGGATTTCCACCCCGCCCAAAATCAGACGGCGGCCCTCGACCAGCCGGTGCACGTCGTATCCATGACCGATTCGCATATTTATCTCATTCCTTTCTCTGCCGGAGGATGCCTTCCGCGAAGGTCACGTCCTCCGGGGTGGTGATCTTGATATTGGCGTAGTCCGCCTCCCACAGACGCACAGGACAGCCCAGCCGTTCCACCAGCTGGCAGTCGTCGGTGAATTCCAGGCCCTCGGCCTGCGCCTGCCGCAGGGCCCGCAAATAGGTCTCCTTTTCAAACACCTGGGGCGTCTGTACGTTCCACAGCCGCCGCCTGTCGGGGGTGGAAACGATAAAGCCGGCCTCGTCGGCCACTTTGACAGTGTCCTTGACCGGCACCCCGGCCGCCGCGCCGCCCCATTCCATGGCCGCGGCAATCACGCCGTCGATGACCGCCGGGCGCACGAGGGGGCGCGCCCCGTCATGAATGGCCAGATACGCGGCGCCGGCATCGGCGGCGGCCACCCCGCGGGCCACCGACTGCTGGCGGGTTTCCCCGCCCGGCAGCACGCGGCGCACCTTGGCCGCTCCGTAGTCTTGGCAGAGGCGGGCAAAGGCTTCCACATCCTCCTCCCGGGTCACCAGCAGGATCTCGTCCACCCGCTGCGCCGCCTCAAAGGCGAGCAGGGTGCGGACGATGACCGGAATGCCGCACAAGGGAATGGTCTGCTTGGGCACGCCCATCCGGGTGGAGCCGCCCGCAGCCACAAGGATGGCCGAGGTAAACGGCCGTTGATTCTCCGACAAAGCTGCATGCCTCCCGTACTGTGTATAAGAGGTATCATAGCACACTTCTGGTCAAAAGGAAAGATTGCGGCATTTGCACCAAGAAACCGGCGCCGGAACGGGCGGGATGGTGCAAAACGCAGAAATGCGTCATTGCGAGAAAACCGGAGCAATCGGGAGATAATCGCATCTCCCTTTCATTTTCCTCGATTTTTTCCCCGATTTCGGACATGTACCCCCTTGAAACCGGACGCATACAATGCTATAGTGTATTTCACAGCGGAACACATGTGCGCCACCTGATTACACAGTCGAAAGGATGCGGCCGCCTATGCCACAACAAACGGACAACGACCCGCGGTTTCTCCTGGTGGACGAATCCGTGCTGCCCGAGGTGTTCGCCAAGGTGGTGGAAGCCAAGGATTTGCTGCGTTCCGGGCGGGCGTCCACGGCGGCGCAGGCCGCCCGGCTGGCCGGCATTTCCCGCACGGCGTTTTACAAGTATCGGGACGCGGTGTTCAGCTACGACGCCGGAAAAAGCGGGGGAATCGTCACGGTTCACCTGATTCTGCAGGACAATCCGGGCGTGCTGTCCGCCCTGCTGGCGGCGTTTGCCGACGCGGGGGCCAACATCCTGACGGTCAACCAGAACATCCCGGCGGGCGGCGTGGCCTCGGTGTCCATTTCGGCCCGCACCGACCGGCTGGCGATGCCGGTGGACGGGTTTGTCCGCACCCTGGGCGCCCTGCCGGGGGTGGAGCGGATCACCCGCCTGACGGGCGAGGGCATTACCGGGCTGCGGCTGGATATGCCGGGCGCGTGACAGCCGGTTTGTGCACGGGGGACGGCATCCCCTTGTCAGCTATATATCAGATAGGCGGCGACGCCTTTTAGAAAAGGATGGTCATCAGCATGGTTTATGTAGCGATTTTGGGTCACGGCGTGGTGGGTTCCGGCGTGGCGGAGGTGCTGCGCAAAAACGCGGACAGCATCGCCCACAAGGCGGGCGAACCCATCGAAATCCGGCGGATTCTGGATTTGCGGGAGTTTCCCGACCTGCCCTATGCCGACAAGTTCACCAAGGAGTTTGACGACATTCTGAACGATCCGGATATCCGCATCGTGGTGGAAACCATGGGCGGTCTCCACCCGGCCTACGATTTCGTGAAGAGCTGCCTGCTCGCGGGGAAGAACGTCGTCACCTCCAACAAGGAGCTGGTGGCCGCCAAGGGCGACGAGCTGCTGGAAATTGCGAAAAACAACAACCTTAACTTCCTGTTTGAGGCAAGCGTGGGCGGCGGCATCCCGATCCTCCGTCCCATCGACCAATGCCTGGCCGCCAACGAGGTGTACGAAATCGCGGGCATCCTCAACGGCACCACCAACTTCATGCTCACCCGCATGATCGAGGACCACATGTCCTTTGAGGACGCCCTGGCCCTGGCCCAGAAGCTGGGCTACGCCGAGCGGAACCCCTCCGCCGACGTGGACGGCCACGACGCCTGCCGCAAGATCTGCATCCTGGCCTCCCTGGCCTTCGGCAAGCACGTTTATCCCGAGCAGATCCACACCGAGGGCATCGGGAACATCACCCTGGACGACGTGAAATTCGCCGAAGCCTACGGCGGGGTTATCAAGCTCATCGGCCGGGTGTCCCGGCTTCAGGACGGCCGTGTGAGCGGCCTGGTCGCCCCCATGATTCTGCCCGCGGCCAGCCTGCTGGCCGATGTCAACGACGTATTCAACGGCATCATGGTGCGGGGCGACGCCATCGGCGACGTGGTGTTCTACGGCCGGGGCGCGGGCAAGCTGCCCACCGCCAGCGCCGTGGTGGCGGACGTCATTGACGAGGTCAAGCACCTGGGCGCGCGCAAATATTTGTTCTGGGAACGGGGCGCGGAAGGCTACGTCTGCGACTGGAAGGAAAACGCGGTCAGCGCCCTGGTGCGCTTCCGCTGCCCGGAGACCCACGCCGCCCTCGCGCAGGTCAACGCCGTGTTCGGCGAAGTGTCCTTCGTCAGCGCGCCCCACGCGCCGGCCGATCAGCTGGCCTTCGTCACCCCCTCCATGACCGAGGTGGAACTGGATGCCAAGCTGGCCTCCCTGCAGAACATGACTCTTCTCAGCCGCCTGCGGGTCGCGGAGCTGTAAGGCGGGAAGGGTTGCCATGCTGAGAATTACCGTACCGGCCTCCAGCGCCAACCTGGGAGCCGGGTTCGACGCCCTGGGCCTGGCCCTGACGCTGTATAACCGGGTGTGGATGGAGGAAGCCGACGGCTGCCACATCGCGGCCACCGACGGCGCCGCCATCCCCACCGACGAAACCAACATGATTTACGCCACCGCCCGCCGCCTGTACGAGCGGTGCGGCCACCCCTTCCGGGGGCTGCGGATCCTGCAGGAAAGCAACATTCCCATGACCCGGGGGCTGGGCAGCTCCTCCGCCTGCCTGGTGGCGGGCCTGCTGGGGGCCAACACCCTGATGGGCAGCCCCGTCTCCCCCGCTGACCTGTGCGATCTGGCGGCGGAGCTGGAGGGCCATCCGGACAATATCGCCCCCGCCATGCTGGGCGGGCTGGTCACCTCGGTGATGGACGGCGGACGGGTGCACACCGTGTCCGTGCCGGTGTCCGAGCGGATCCGCTTCGCGCTGTTCATCCCGGATTTTGAGCTAAAAACCGAGGTGGCCCGCGCCGCCCTGCCGACCGAAATTTCCCGGCAGGACGCGGTTTATAACCTGTCCCGCGCCGCCCTGATGACCGCCTCCCTCTGGTCGGGAAGCCTCGACAACCTGCGGGTGGCGGTGCAGGATCGGCTGCATCAGCCCTACCGGTTCCCCCTCATTCCGGGGGCGGAACAGGTGTTTTACACCGCCTACAGCCTGGGGGCCTACGCGGTGGCCATCAGCGGGGCCGGGCCCTCCATTCTGGCCATTATCGAAGGCGGCAACGACGCCTTTGTCCCCCAGGCGGCCGCCGCCCTGCATGAGGCGGGGCTGACCGGCTGGCGGGTGGAGGTCTTCGGCTGCGACAGCCGGGGGGCCATGGTGGAATTCGGCGTCCCCAGTCCTATCGAGTCGACACAATCTGAACCGGAGGTTAACTAAGTATGCTGGTAGTGCAGAAGTTCGGCGGCAGCTCCGTCGCCAATGCCGAGAGGGTCTTCAACGTCGCGCAGATCGTCACCGATACCTATAAGGCGGGCAACGACGTGGTGGTGGTGGTGTCCGCTCAAGGCGACACCACCGACGATCTCATTGAAAAAGCCAAGGAAATCAATCCGGGCGGCAGCAAGCGGGAAATGGATATGCTGCTGGCCGCCGGGGAGCAGATTTCCATCTCCCTGCTGGCCATGGCCATCGAAAAGCTGGGCTTCCCGGTGGTGTCTCTGCTCGGCTGGCAGGCCGGGTTCCAGACCAACTCCACCTACTCCGCCGCCCGCATCAAGCGGGTGAACACCGAGCGGATCCGCACGGCGCTGGACAAAAAGCGGATCGTCGTGGTGGCGGGCTTCCAGGGGCTGAACCGCTTTGACGACATCACCACCCTGGGCCGGGGCGGATCCGATACCAGCGCCGTGGCCATCGCCGCCTCCATGCAGGCCGATTTGTGCCAGATTTTCACCGATGTGGAAGGCGTCTACACCGCCGATCCCCGCAAGATCCCCGGTGCCATCAAGCTGAAGGAAATCACCTACGACGAAATGCTGGAGCTGGCCACGCTGGGCGCCCAGGTGCTCAACAACCGGTCGGTGGAAATGGCAAAAAAATACAATGTGGAGCTGGAAGTGCTCTCCAGCTTGAAACGGGTGCCCGGCACCAAAGTCAAGGAGGCTGCGAAAATGGAACAAATGCTGATTAAAAGTGTGGCGAAGGACGCCAATGTGGCCCGCGTGATGATCGTCGGCCTGCCGGACGAACCCGGTATTGCCTTCAAAATTTTCTCCCGTGTGGCAAAAGCCCACATCAATGTGGACATTATCCTCCAGTCGGTGGGCCGCGACGGCACCAAGGACATCACCTTCACCGTCCCCGCCGATAAGGGCGACGACGCCGTGGCATCCCTGCAGGAATACTGCGATAAGGTGGGGGCCAGAAGCATTTCCTACGACACCGGCGTGACCAAAATCTCGGTGGTGGGCGCCGGGATGGAAACCCACGAGGGCGTGGCCGCCAGCATGTTCGAGGCCCTGGCCGACGCCAATGTCAACATCCAGATGATTTCCACCAGCGAAATCAAGGTCTCCGTGCTCATCGCCTCCGACGATGCCGACCGCGCCGTCGCCGCCGTCCACAGCAAATTTTTCGAATCCTGATACCGCTCTTTTCCGCAGGCCGTTTCTCTCTCGGGGGAAACGGCCTGTTTATTTATTAGATATAGATCTATCCGACGATTTTCTATTTGCACGGCACCGGTTCTTGTTGTATAATTAAACCAGAAAATATCAGGCAGCCTTTTTAGGCTCTACAAAATGGATAAAATTTGCCATAAGGGGACGCACAAGATGCGCTACAACATGTTTAAACAATACCTGGGCGGCGGCATGTGCCGGCGCTGCCTGAACCGTACGCTGCGCATCCGGCTGCGCCGTCAGGATTGTGTGTACCACCCCTATGAGCAGCTCTGCCCCGTGTGTGGGGACATGCGCCACATCGTCATGGACGTGCGGTTTTTCAGCCGTCCCCAATTGTGGAAAGCCAAAGCGGTGAAAGACCCGGCGGAGCCGGCCGTTCCGGAAGAAACCCTGCTGCGGAAATAATCTTGTGGAAAAAGCGAAAATTCCCGGTTGAATTCGCGGATATTTGTGGTATACTGAGGATTGAACGTATCGAACCCGATTCGGGATACTGGAGGTATGCCCTTTGCGCGCAACATCCCTGACATGTAAGATTCTGATGTGGACCGTCCTGGTGATCAGCACGTTTTTCCAGGTGCTCGCCATGTTCGGCATCGGCCAGAACAACGCCACCGCGCTCGAGGCCGGCAAGGCGGATAAGGTGTACGCCCTGTGGCCCATGATCGCCATGACCAGCCTGCTGGTCGTCGGCGTCATCCTGTTCATCTGCCTGCGCAAGCGGCCGTTTATCGGGCTGATTGTGGCGGCTGTGGCGGGGCTGGCGGCCGTGCTCATCGCTTTCGACCTGATGCGGGCCTTCCCCGCCCAGATCAGCGCCTCCGGCGGCGACACCGGCCTGAACACCTTCAAGATGATCTACCGTCATATGAGCCCGGCTCTCGTGCCGCTGCTGATGGTGCCCGCCTTTATCTGCGATCGCATCGTCGCCAAGCAGGAGCAGGCGCGGCTGGTCGCCGATGGCAAGGCCCGGTTCGACCTGTCCGGCGCGCCCCTGTTCAAGGATGGGGAAAGCACGCTGGGCCTCCCGCAGGAGGAACAGGCACAGCAGGCTTCCCGCAAGGAAAAACGCTCCGTGCGCATTGCCCGGAAGAAAATGGAGAGCCCCGAGTCCTGAGAGCTTCAAAAATCCCCCGGAAGCGTTGCTTCCGGGGGATTTCTTATACATTATTTTATTGGCTGATGGAATAGTTGGGGGCTTCCTTGGTGATGTGGATATCGTGGGGATGGCTTTCCTTCAGGCCCGCGCCGGTGATCCGGATGAACTGGCCCTTCTGCTGCAAATCCTGGATGGTGGCGCAGCCGCAATACCCCATGCCGGCCCGCAGGCCGCCCATGAGCTGATACACCGTTTCGGACACCAGGCCCTTGTAGGGCACCCGGCCCTCCACCCCTTCGGGAACCAGCTTCTTGTTGTCCTCCTGGAAATACCGATCCTTGCTGCCCTGGGACATGGCGCCCAGGCTGCCCATGCCGCGGTAGACCTTGAACTGACGGCCCTGATAAATCTCCGTCGCGCCGGGGGATTCCTCGCAGCCGGCCACCAGGGAGCCGATCATGATCACGTCCGCCCCGGCGGCGATGGCCTTGACCAAATCGCCGGAATACTTGACGCCGCCGTCCGCAATCACCGGGATGCCGTAGCGGGCCGCCGCGCAGGCCGCGTCGTACACCGCCGTGATCTGCGGCACGCCGATGCCCGCCACCACGCGGGTGGTGCAGATGGAGCCGGGGCCGATGCCCACCTTGATGGCGTCGGCGCCCGCGTCGATGAGGGCCTCCGCCGCCGCCGCGGTGGCGATGTTCCCCGCGATGAGGGACACGTTCGGGTATGCGGCCTTGACCTTGGATACCGCCTTCAGAATGTTCTGGCTGTGCCCGTGGGCCGAGTCGAGAACCAGCGCGTCCACCTGGGCTTCCACCAGGGCGGAAGCCCTGTCCAGCACGTCGGAGGTGGCGCCGATGGCCGCGGCGCAGAGCAAACGGCCGTCCTTGTCCCTGGCGGACAGGGGATACTTGACCGCCTTCTCGATGTCCTTGATGGTGATGAGGCCCTTGAGATAACCGTTGTCGTCCACGATGGGCAGCTTTTCAATGCGGTGCTGCCGCAGGATTTCCTGCGCCTGCTCCATGGTGGTGCCCACCGGGGCGGTGACCAGGTTCTCCTTGGTCATGACCTCCTCAATGCGCTGGGTGAAGTCGGAAAGGAAGCGCATGTCCCGGTTGGTCAGAATGCCCACCAGCTTGCCATCGCGGCAGATCGGCACGCCGGAAATCTTGTATTTGCCCATCAGCTCGTTGGCGTCGGCCACGATGTGATCGGGAGAGAGGAAAAACGGGTTGACGATAACGCCGTTTTCGGAGCGCTTGACCCTGTCCACCTGATCGGCCTGGGCCTCGATGGACATATTCTTGTGAATCACGCCGATGCCGCCCTCGCGGGCCATGGCGATGGCCATGCGGGCCTCGGTCACCGTGTCCATGGCCGCCGTCATCAGCGGCGTGTTCAGGGTGATATACTTGGTCAGGCGGGTGTTCACCGCGATGTCTTTGGGCAGCACGTCCGACTTGGCGGGGATCAGCAGCACATCGTCAAAGGTGAGGCCTTCCTTCAGGAACTTCTCGCCGGCATTCGCATTTACCACGATTTTTCCTCCTTGATTTTTTAATTTGTCTTTAATTGTAGCATACCCCCCTTGGGAATATCAAGTGGAATTTTGGGGCTGTCTGTCGAAGGAAACTGGACAGGTAGACAACAAAACCCCGCCGCCGGTGCATCCGGCCGCGGGGTTTACAGTTTATCGAGGAGGGATTCAAGGTTTTCCAGTGCCACGGTTGCCTTTCTCAACGCAGATGCCGCAACAGCCAATTCTTTCTTAACATCATTTCGGTTAAGGGGAGCATCCGGTAAATCAATATCTAAAAGCGTGTCCGCAGATACTTTATAAATTGTCGCCAGTTTACGTAATATTGCCAAATCCGGTTCTATGGACCCTTTTTCATATTGAGAAATTGCCGATGATGAAACCCCGATCAATTCCGCAACGACTTTTTGAGTTAACTGATTCTTTTTGCGATGATATTTTAGGCGGGAACCCAAGGTTACTAATTTTGTTTTCATAGCCATAGTCCCACCTCCCTCGTTTTTTAATAGTATACTCTTTATAAAATAAGTATTGCTTCAATTTATATTTTAAAATTAAGCAACATTGACTTTTTTGGAAATTTTATGTATTATTACTTTACGATACTAAACGAAGGAAAGGCAGTGAGCCTATGCAGGCAACGGGAATTGTACGGAAAATGGACGAGCTAGGGCGGCTCGTCATTCCAGTGGAGCTGCGGCGGCATCTGGATTTGGAGGATGGCGCGGCATTGCAGATATTCACCGATAACAACGAGATCATCTTGAGAAAATACGCGCCCTTCTGCATCTTCTGCGGAGAAGCCCGGGATCTTGTCAGCTATGAAGGCGTAAACATGTGCCTCGCTTGCGTAAAAACGATTGCCAAAAGGTACGGCTAAGCGGTTTTATTAGTCCTATCGGGGTTGCGTTGGTATGCGGGGCAGAACCCCGTACTCCTCTCGCGCCTAAGCCGCGCCCGCCGTGGGGGGGAGACCCCCCACTAGAAGAACGGGGTGTCACCCCGTTCTTCATCCCCCCAAAAAGGTATAAATAAAGAAAAGAGGGGGGAGAAAAGAAAAAGCCGGCCAACAGACGCGCCCGCTTCGAGCGCGCTGACGCGCGTTAGTATACTTGAGCGATCACCCAAATTATACAAGCGAGTGTGGTCTCACCGTCTTACGACGCTGAGCCCTATCCATCGAAATGGATGGTTCTCAGAATCCCGCGGCTATCTTGCGTGGCGGCTTTGTAGGGGCGAGCATCGCTCGCCCGCGAGACAGCGCTCCCTCTCGCCCATACCCGCCAGCCTGTGGCGAGCGAAAGCCTTTCCCTCGAGGTGATTTCCCGCCTGGCGGGGAACAAAAGGGGGACGTCCGCGGCAGACAAATGGCGACGTCCGGCGGGGCCGGACGCCGGATGAGGTGGAAACCAGGATAAACTCCCGCCTCTGGTTTCCTTCCTATGGATTTCGTATGGGCTCGGCGGCCTAAGCCGACGAGACCGGCAGGGGCAGAGCATCCCCCCTTGTCTTTTGGTACTCCTCATGCAATGCAGCCCCAGGGAAGTTGGTCGCCCGACTTTCGCAACGTGTGGTCACGCAGGCGCGAGGCGGGGTTGGTAGAAAGCAGAACGGGCTGCCGCATGGTTATTAGCGGGCGTACTTGTGGGGACGCAGACGCTAAAAGTTTCTATTTTTTCTCTAAAGGGTCGAAGCCCGCAGCGACACAGGGGTTGCCGCGAGGATGTGAATCATTTTCACGCCGCCGGAAAGGTACCAGTAGGCTTTTTCTTTCTCCCCCATCTTTCTTTTTCACGCACGAAAAAGAAAGATGGGGTGCGGGCGGCTCACAGCCGCGAACGGCCCACGGGGTGGTACCCCGCATACCAACGCTCAACCCGATAGGGTCATATTGCCCCTATCGGACGCAAGCGCAAAAAAGCCGATGCAGCATACGCCGCATCGGCTTTTTTCCTCTTACTAGTTATTGAACGCGTCCTTGATTTTGTCAAAGAAGGAGCGGCGCTTCTGATAGTTCTTCTCGCCGGTGGCCTCCTCAAAGCTGCGCAGCAGCTTTTTCTGCTCGCTGGAGAGGTTCTTCGGCACCTCCACCACCACCCGGAACACCTGGTCGCCGGCGCCCCGCCCGTTGATATACGGGAAGCCCTTGCCCTTGAGCCGGAAGGTATCGCCCGGCTGGGTCCCCTCCTTGATGGTGTAAGGCACGCTGCCGTCCAGGGTGGGAACGCTCACCTCCGCGCCCAGCGCCACCTGGGCGAAGGTCAGAGGCAAATCGCACCAGATGTCGTACCCATCCCGTTCGAAAATCGGATGGGGCCGCACCGACACCTGAATCTGCAAATCCCCCGCCGGGCCGCCGTTGATGCCGGCGTTGCCCTTGCCGCGGATGGTGATGACCTGCCCGTCGTCAATGCCGCCGGGTATGTTGATGCCGATGGTCACCGGCTTGCGCACCTGCCCGCTTCCCGAGCAGGTGGGGCAGGGGCTTTCGACGATTTTTCCCTTGCCGTGGCAGCGGGAGCAGGTGGTTTGGGTCTGAATGACCCCGATGGGGGTGCGCTGCTGCCGCCGCTCCTGGCCGGAGCCGTTGCAGTTGGGACAGGTCTTGACCGACGAGCCCTTTTTCGCCCCGCTGCCTCCGCAGTCGCCGCAGGTGCTGGTCAGCTGCACCGACACCTGCTTTTTGCAGCCTTTGGCCGCCTCTTCAAACGAGATAATCACCGAGGCCGCCACATCGCCGCCGCGCCGGGGGGCGTTGGGATTGGCGCGCCGGCCGCCGCCGGCCCCGCCGAAGAAGGAGGAGAAAATATCCCCCAAATCGAAATCCATCCCGTCGAATCCGGCGCCGCCGTAACCGCCCGCGCCGAAATTCGGGTCCACGCCCGCATGGCCAAACTGGTCATACCGGCTCTTTTTCTCCGGGTCGGACAGCACCTCGTAGGCCTCGTTGACCTCCTTGAAGCGTGCCTCCGCCTCCTTGTCCCCGGGATTTAGATCGGGATGGTATTTTTTGGCCGCCTGGCGGTAGGCTTTTTTGATTTCATCGTCCGAGGCACCCTTGGAAATCCCCAGCACCTCATAATAATCACGCTTGTTGTCAGCCATTGTGGTCTATCCTCCATGCTGTCGCAGAGTCGCCGTATCACGGCAAGGGGGGCTGACGCAGGTATTCGCTGCATCAGCCCCTGTCGCTGTTTGTTCGATTACTGCACGTCGCCGCTGTAATACTCGCCGCCGTCGGCCGCCTGCCCGTCGGCGGGGGCGTCCGGGCCGGGAGCCGCGCCTTCGGGCGCGTTCGCCTTATAAATCTTCTCGGAAATGGCGTAGAAGGCTTTCATCAGATCCTCCTGCTGCGTCTTGATGGCCTCCACATCGTCGCCCTTCAGGGTCTCCTTGAGCGCGTCGATCTTGCCCTGCAGCTCCGCCTTGTCGGAAGCGTCCAGCTTGTCACCCAGCTCCTCGATGGATTTCTCGCACTGATAAACCGCCTGGTCGGCGCCGTTGCGCACTTCGATTTTCTCGCGGTTGGCCTTATCCTCGGCGGCGTACTCCTCCGCCTCGCGGACCGCCCTCTCCACGTCCTCCTTGGACATGTTGGTGTTGGAGGTGATGGTGATGTGCTGCTCACGGCCGGTGCCCAGATCCTTGGCGCTGACGTTGACGATGCCGTTGGCGTCGATGTCGAAGGTCACCTCAATCTGCGGAACGCCGCGGCGGGCCGGGGCGATGCCGTCCAGCTTGAACACACCCAGAGACTTGTTGTCCTTGGCGAACTCCCGCTCGCCCTGGAGCACGTGCACTTCCACCTCCGGCTGGTTGTCGGCGGCGGTGGAGAAAATCTGGCTCTTCTTGGTGGGGATGGTGGTGTTGCGGTCAATGACCTTGGTCATGATGCCGCCCATGGTCTCCACGCCCAGGGACAGGGGGGTGACGTCCAGCAGCAGCAGGCCCTTGACCTCGCCGCCCAGCACGCCGCCCTGCAGGGCCGCGCCCATGGCCACGCATTCGTCGGGGTTGATGCCCTTGAAGGGCTCCTTGCCCATGAACTTCTGAATGGCTTCCTGCACCGCCGGGATACGGGTGGAACCGCCCACCAGCAGCACTTTATCGATCTGCCCAGCGGACAGGCCGCTATCGGACAGCGCCTGCTTGACCGGGCCCATGGTGGCGTCCACCAGGGAAGCGGTCAGCTCGTTGAACTTCGCGCGGGACAGGGTCATATCCAGATGCTTCGGCCCGGTGGCGTCGGCGGTGATGAAAGGCAGGTTGATGCTGCTGGTGGTGGAGCCGGACAGCTCGATTTTCGCCTTTTCCGCCGCCTCGCGCAGCCGCTGGAGGGCCATCTTGTCAGCCGAGAGATCCACGCCGGTGTCGGCCTTGAAGCCGGCGACCATCCAGTCGACAATCTTCTGGTCGAAATCGTCGCCGCCCAGACGGTTGTTGCCCGCCGTGGCCAGCACCTCCTGCACGCCGTCGCCCATCTCGATGATGGACACGTCGAAGGTGCCGCCGCCCAGGTCGTACACCATGATCTTCTGGTCGGTTTCCTTATCGATGCCGTAGGCCAGAGCCGCGGCGGTGGGCTCGTTGATGATGCGCTTGACCTCCATGCCCGCGATTTTGCCCGCGTCCTTGGTGGCCTGCCGCTGTGCGTCGGTGAAATACGCGGGGACGGTGATGACCGCCTCCACCACCTTGTCGCCCAGGTACGCCTCGGCGTCCTGCTTAAGCTTGGACAGAATCATCGCGGAAATTTCCTGAGGGGTGTAATCCTTGCCGTCCACCGTCACTTTGTGAGCGGTGCCCATTTCGCGCTTGATGGACGCGATGGTGCGATCCGGGTTAGAAACCGCCTGCTGCTTGGCCACCCGGCCGACGATGCGCTCGCCGTCCTTCTTAAAGGCGACGACGGAAGGGGTGGTGCGGGCGCCTTCCGCGTTGGGAATGACGACCGGCTCGCCGCCCTCGATAACCGCCACGCAGGAATTCGTGGTGCCTAAGTCAATACCGATAATCTTTGCCATGTCTATTACCTCCATTTATCCAATCCATCGTATATATTGAGTATGCCCGGGCCTCCGGGCCGTCAAACGAAATCAGTTGGCCACCTTGACCATGGCCGGGCGCAGCACCCGGTCGCCGTATTTATAGCCCTTCTGGAACACGGCGGTGACGGTTTCGGGCTCGATGCCGTCGGCGTCCTCCCGCATGACGGCGTTGTGCACCTCCGGGTTGAACGGGGCGTTTTCCGCCTCGATTTCCTCAAGGCCCATTCCCATAAGCAACTCCCGGAACTGCCGCAGCACCATGTCCACGCCGGTTTTGTAATCGTCGCCGGCCGGGGCCTCGATGGCCCGCTCCATGTTGTCGAGCGAGGTCAGCAGCTTGCCGAGCAGCTCCGCCTTGGTGAACTCGCCCAGGCGTTCCTTCTCCTGCTCGGTGCGCCGCTTGTAGTTGGCGTACTCCGCGAGCATGCGCTGGTAGCTGTCCTTGGCCTCCGCCAGTTCCTTGGCCAGGCGCTCGTTTTCCGCCTTCAGGGCCATGGCTTCGTTTTTCTCTTTTTTGCGGGATTTCTCCGTCTTTTTGTCCGCCTTTTCGGATTTGCCGTCCTCCTCCGGGGCGGCGGGGGGTTCCTCCGCCGGCGCGGCCTCCTCGGCCGCCTCCGGGATTTCCGCCTCCGCGGTTTCGGGCACGGTCTCCTCTATCGGCGTTTCGCCGGTCTGGTTGGGTTCCATGGGATAGGCTCCTCCTTTAATCCTTTTTAGGCGGCTCGCCGCCGAACATGTCCGACAGCAGCCGGCCCACGGCCTTGGCTATATACTCGAGGCGGGGGATGGTGGCGGCGTAATCCATGCGCAAGGGCCCGATGAGGCCGATGGAGCCGTCTGCCCGCCCGTCCAGGCTGTACCGGGTGACGATAATGCTAGAGCCGTTCAGCTCGGGCCGCAGGCTCTCGCTGCCCAGCACCACCCTTAGGCCGCCCCGATGGGCGGCGAGCATGCCCATCAGCTGTTCCCTCTGGGCCAGGAAACCCAGCAGCGACCGGGCCCGCTCCAGCTCGTAATCGGGATGCTGCAAGAGGTTGAGCTGCCCGGTGAGCAGCACCTCCGCCTCGGCCGATTCCTGCACCAACTCGTAAAACGCGGTCAGCGCCGCCGCGCAGGTCAGCCCGTAATCTCCCAGGGAGATCAGCAGATTCTGCACCTGCGGCACTCCGATGTCGGTCAGCTGCGCACCCAGGAAGTTTTCCGTCAGCACGTTGCACAGCATCTGCAGCGTGTCGGTTTCCACGTCGCCGTCGAACCGGCACACCCGGCTGCGCAGGACGCCGGAGCCGGTCATCAGCAGCAGCGCCGCCGAACGGGAGGACACCCGCATGATTTCAATCCGGCGGATAACCGCCCCCTGCTCGGAAGGGGTGGTGGACACCGCCGCGCAGCCGGTGCTCTCGGCCAGCGCCTGGGACGCCTCGCCGATCAGCCGCTCGGGATCGCCGGCCGAACCGGCCAGCATGTCGTCAATATCCTTTTGATCCTCATCGCTGAGGGCCTGCCGGCGCATCAGATGGTCGATATACAGCCGGAACGCCTTAGCGGTGGGAATCCGCCCCGCCGATGTGTGCGGCTGCTCCAGGTATCCCCAGGAGGCCAGCTCAGCCATCTCGTTGCGGATGGTGGCGGAGGACACCGCGTTGCCCAGCATCTCCACCAGTGCCTTGGAGCCGACAGGCTCGCCGGTCTGGATGTACGAGTCAATAATCGCGGTCAGTATCTTTTGTTTGCGTTCGCCCAGTTCCATGTGCCATCGCCTCCTTATCCGGCGTTACCGATGGAACCCATTTGGTCACTTGACTCTGCTAATGGTTAGCACTCTATTATCTCGAGTGCTAACACCATATAATGTACCATTCCCCGGGCGGCCTGTCAATATCCGAATTGTGAATTCTTTGTAAAAAACCGCCGGGATTTTCATCGATTTCACAGTGAAAGCCATTTTGCAGCAGACAATTGGAGGTTTTGCATGGGATTCTTTTAACATAATGTATATCGTGTACAAATTCCACGTCTTATACTGGGAAAGTTCGGCATTTTGCTTGTTGATTGTTGGGCGGCGTCCGTATATAATAATACATGTGGGAAAAGCTAAAGGATACTGTTTTTTCCGCACCTTATGAAAGGAGACGATTCCTCATGGCTGGTTTTGAAATTCATGATTTTGACTTTAACAAACTGATTCAGTTCGCCTCCAAGGCGAAGGGCGACGTGTTTCTGGAAACTCCCGACGGCGACGTGCTGAACCTGAAAAGCCGTTTGACCCAGCTGCTGGCCCTCTCCAGCGCCATTGACTGGGGCAACGTGGGCACCGCCCGCGTCATCTGCAAAAATCCGGAGGATGAAACCGATTTGTTCCGCATGAATCTCTACGGCGACAAATAACTACGGTGAAAAAGCCACCCGGCCTCTCGGCCGGGTGGCTTTTTGTGTCCGGATTCATTAGAGCCCGTCGTCCTCCGCGGCCGCCTCACAAGGGACGCATGGCGTCTCTTCCTCTTCCGGCGCGGCCGGCTCTTCCCCGCCGCTCTCGTCCATGACCCGCTCCTGCTCCAGAGGGGCCTCCGGATATCGGGGCGCCGTGTCCGGCTCCTGCGCGGGTTCTTCTTCGGTGGCCGGCGGAGCGGGTGGCTCCTCGACAGCCGGAGGAGCAGGCGGTGAGGGCGGCGAAATCGTGTAGCCCGCCCGCTTAGCAAAGGCCCGCATTTCCCGCAGATACCGCTCCATGTCTTCCGGGCGGATGGCTGTATTCATCGTGCGTCAGCTCCTTTTCAACCTGTCCGGGCCTTGGGCTTGTCGGCAAGTCCAAATCCCGCGTGGTACAGTATATGCGGAGCCATCGCAAAAAAGACAGGGTTTCGTCCCCGATCAGCGGCGGGGGGACGTCTCTTTCCCCGCCGGCGCCGGCACGGGCAGCAGGCGGCGCCTATCCCCGTCCAGCTGCTTATCGATAAACTGAAAATCCAGCGCCCGTTCGTATTGGCCGGTCAGCGCCCGCTCCCGGAACTTGGCCAGGACGACAGACAGGCCGGAGGCCCCCCGTCCTGTGCGTCCCGCCCGGTGGAGATAGTCCAGCGGGCTTTCCGGCAGGGTGACGTGGAAAATCATGTCCACACCCTCCACATGCAGGCCGCGGGCCGCCAGATCCGAGGCGATCAGCAGCGGCGTTTCCCCGTCGGCGAAAGCGGTCAGCGCCCGCTGCCTTTCCAGCTTTTTCTGGGAGCCGGACAGGCTCTGAGCCTGCAGCCCCGCCCGGCGCAGCTTGTCCGCCGCCCGGCTGATTTCCTCCGGTGTGTTGATGAACACAATGGCCCGCCGGGGCCGGAGCACCCGCAGCAGATCGGTCAGCACGTCCAGCTTGTCCCGGCTGCCGGTGGCCACCCGGATATGCTCCACCGTCTCAGGAATCCGGAACCGGGGGGCGGTGCGCAGGATCACCGGCTCCTTGGCCAGCGGTGCCGCCCGCTTTTGAATCTCCCGGGACACGCTGGCCGACGCCATCACCACCTGGATGTCCCGCAGGCAGCATTTGAGCACTGCCTCCACGTCCGCCCGGTTGGCGTCGTCCAGCAGCTTGTCCACCTCGTCGAGCACCACGGTCTTGGCCAGGTGGGCGGGGATTTTTTTCTTGCGGATGAGCTCCAGCATCCGGGTGGCGGTGCCAACCACGATCCGGGGCTTGCTTTTCAGTCGCTCCACCTGATTGGCCAAGCTCACGTCCGCGAACACCGGTACGCTCTTTACCGGCAGCCCCGCGTTTTTTGCCAGCAACTCCACCTGCCGATGCACCTGCATGGCCAGCTCCCGCGTGGGGGTCAGCACCAGCAGCCGGCCGTCGGGATCCGCCCGGGCCAGAAAGGGTAGCAGATAGGCTAGGGTTTTCCCCGTCCCGGTTTCCGACTGGATAAGTGCGTCCTTCCCCTCCAGCAGCAGGGGGATGGCCCGTTGCTGAACGGGAGTGGGGGCGGTGATCCCCTGCGCGGCCAGCCCGGCGATCAGCGGGGCGGGCAGCCCCAGTTCTTCAAAATTCATGTACGTCCTCGATTCTCTGCCGCCTAGGCGGCCTGTTTTTACCAGTATACCCAATTGACCGCGATTGTACAAGAGGCATCCCCCCCGGCGCACCCTGCCCGATACGCCAAGCGGCTTGTCCCCGTTCAACCGGACACACATTTGGTGAACATTTGCCCACATCCGCCTTTTTATTGCCAAAAAAGTCTTGACTTTATTTAAGTATATAGCTATATTATTAGATAAAATAAGCAAAAATCAATTGAAAACGAGGAGATGCTATGCGTAATCGAAGCTCCCTGGTCGCATTGGCACTGGTCGTTCTCTGCAGCGGTATTCTGCCCGGATGTGGCAAGCCGCCGACAGACGTTCCCTCACAGCCCGAACTGGCGTGGCAAACGGCGTCCACCGCTTCCGCCTCGTCGGGGACGACCGTGTCGGCATCGCCCCCCTTTTCTTCCACGTCCGCGGCGACTTCACCGGTGGAAACAATACGCTCGTCCGCCCCCTCCAAAACACGAACCGCCTCCGCCTCGCCCACGACTGCCAAGCTCCCGCCGGATCCCCAGAAGGTTCCCCTGGGATTTCTGGGGGTGCCTGTTTTCAGCATGGCGGAAAGCCGGAGCTGGTATTTCTTTGTCCATGCCTCCACCGTGTACCATGTCAACAAGGCCGCCCTGGATCGGGCGGTAAAGACAGAATGGGTTTCTCCCGATAATCTGGTCGTGCAGGGGGACTGGCTGTATCTCTCGGCGGACGGGGATTGCTCCAGCCGGATTTACCGCTGCCGGTTCAACGGTTCACAAATTCAGGATTTGGGCGAGAAGGCCTACAACGCGGCGTTCGCCGTGGAGGGCGACTGGATATATACCATCGCGCAGGGGGCTGTCGTCAAAAAAAGGCTGGACGGAACGGATCAGACCGTTGTCGCCCCCTTGCCGGCCAAAACCTTCCCGCTGTATACCTTCTTGGTTCGTGAGGGCTGTGCGTACTTTACCGCCCGCAATGAAGACAAAACCATCTGCCAGCTTTTCCGGGTGGATTTGCGTACCGGTCGGATCGCCGCCATTCGAACTTGGAACGTCTCGGCAGACATCTCCTGTCCGGAGCGGCTGGTGGAGGACGAGGGCTGGCTGTACTATCAGGAGCCGGGCCGACACGACACGAACAGCCGCCAAGTGATGCGCCTGCGTCTCGACGGAACCGACGAGAGCGGGGTCTGCTATGGCTGGCCCCAGCCGCATAAGGGGCGCGGGTACTGCCTGCGACCGGAAGGCGGCTTGGCCGTCTTTGATCTCGACAATCCGCAGAATGTTAAACCGCTGGTAACCGCAAGCGCCATTCCCGATGGGATCGTTTCCGGCGGAGCGGGGTATCTGAGCTGGTCATATGCCGGCATTTTTGACGATTGGATTTACTACCAGGTCACCTCTTTGAAAGCCAGCCGTCCGCTTATCAACGGACGCATCCGCCCCGACGGTACCGGAAACGAGATTCTCTGCATCTTTCCCGCCTAGGCGGATCAGGCCGGCGGCATGGCTATCTGCCGGCCCTCATGATTTAACGTATAATCCTTATAATAGATCATTTCAGACACCGGCAGGAACGTATATCCCTCCGCCGTCAGCTTTTCGAGGATTTGCGGCAGGGCGGCAGGGGTGTTTTTGGCCGCGTTGTGGAACAGGACGATGGAGCCGGAATTCACCTGCTTGGTCACCCGGCTGACGATGTCCGCCACCGGCGGATCCTTCCAGTCCAGAGAATCGACGTCCCACTGGATCACGTGCATGCCCAGGGTGTCCGCCGTCTCGAGCAGGGCGTTGCTGTAGTCGCCGTAGGGCGCGCGGTGGAGGGTGGGCCGCACCCCGGTGATGGCCTGAATCTTGTCGTTGCAGCGGTTGATTTCCTCCAGCATCCTCTCCCGGGACAGCTTGGGCATGTTGGGATGGCTGTCGGAATGATTCATGATTTCATGCCCCGCGTCGAACAGGGCCTTGACCGAATCTCCGCAGCGATCCACCCACTCTCCCACCACGAAGAAGGTGGCGCGCACCTTGTATTTTCCCAGAATCTCAATAAGCTGCTGGGTGTCCTCGTCCCCCCAGGCCGCGTCGAATGTCAGGCTGACCACCTTGCCCGGCCGATCGGTGCAGTAAATGGGCAGCCGGCGCTGAGCGGCCGCCGTGGCGTTGGCATAGGCGTAGGGGAGCGCCGCCGCCGCTATGACGATCAGCACCGCCGCCAGAAACAGGGCCAGGAGAACAAAAGCCGCGTGGCGCTTGGTCCATACGGCATATGGCTTTTTTCGGGTCATGAACCTCACCCTTCCGGATTTTCACGGCCCACTCAGGGCCTATCCCATCTATATGCCGAAAGGCTTGGCCGTTATCCATCCGGGAACGCCTCCGTCACAAAAAACATGTCGGAAGGCAACCGACGCGGCTTCCCGTCTGAAAACCCGAACCACACCTCACAGGCCGCTGTTAGCAGCGGCCTGTTTTTACATGAAATAGGTGACTTTTGTGCAAGTTCCCGGCAGGATCCTCCCTTTACAAACCCCGGCGAACCGCTATAATGAAGGAGAAAGGGGGAGGGACCATGGCGGCGATTCATGACCTTCCGGCCGGCGCGCTGCAAAAGCTGTCCGCCGAATTCCTGACGGGCGGGCACACCCGCCTGTGGGAGGGCTGGGGCGCGGCGGACGTGGTGCCGGGCTATAACAAGCTGTATTATCTGCGGCAGGGCCGCTTCTCCATCCAGGTGGACGGCGTGGCGTATACGGGCCGCCCCGGCCAGCTCTTCCTGCTCCCCTGCAACTCCACCCAGACCTATTCCGCCGACCGGGAGCCGGCGGCGGAGAAATACTGGATCCACTGTTCCTTCCCCTGCGGGGACAAGGACCTACTGGAGCTGGTTTCGCTGCCCCTGTTCGTGGAGGCGGAGGACGCGGACTATGTGGAGTGGCTGTTTGCCCAGATCCTGGAGACTGGAAACGCCATGAACCTGGAGGGGCTGCTCCGCCAGAAGTCCCTGCTGCTGACCCTGTTGGCCTATTACATCGAAAAGGCCGGCGTCGCCATGCCGGTCTGTTCCCGGGACGAACGCTTTTTCGCCGTCATGACCTACATCGAGGAGCATCTGGCTGACAACATCTCGGTGGAATCCCTGGCCGGCGTGGCGCATTTTCACCCGCATTATTTTATCCGCTATTTCCGCCGTCTGACCGGCCGCTCCCCCGGAGACTACATCGCCGACACCCGGATCGCCCGGGCGCGCCGCCTTCTGCAGGAGGACGAACGGCCGATTCAGGAGATCGCGTGCATGACCGGCTTCAAAAGCGCCGGTTACTTTTCCCGGCAGTTCAAGGCGCGCACCGGCTATTCCCCGTCGCAGTACCGCGCGACGGCCCGGCGGCGGTGCGGCACCGGCGAGGTGGAAAAGGAGGAACAGCCATGATTCCATCCCCTGAGACATTGGCCCGGCAGATGGCCGAGACGCTCGAGACTTATCCCCGCACCCGGCGGCTGGACGCTTTCGATCCGCCTGGCTACCCCCTCCAGCGCGCCCTGCTGCTGGAAGGGCCGCCCGTGGACGGCCGGCCCACCGGTGCCTTTGCCTACCTGGGCATCCCGACGGGGTCAGCGCCCGTCCCGGCCGTGGTGCTGGTTCACGGCGGCGGGGGCGTGGCCTTCCCGCAATGGGTCGATGAATGGAACCGCCGGGGCTATGCGGCCATCGCCTTCTGCCATACGGGCTATCGGCCGCCGGACGGCGGCGATCCCCTGCCCGAGACCGACGCCGGCTGGACGCGGGAGCCGCTGCCCGGCTGCTCCTGGCTGCCCGGCCCGGACAACGACAGCATGGAGCACACGGCCGGGCCGCTGGAACGGCAATGGATGTTCCACGCCGTGTCGCTGACGATCCGGGCGCACAATCTCCTGCGGGCGGATCCGCGGGTGGACGCCGGGCGGATCGGCCTTGCCGGCATCTCCTGGGGCGGGGTCGCGGCCTCCCTGGCGCTAGGATACGACCGCCGCTTCGCCTTCGCCGTGCCGGTCTACGGCAGCGCCTGCCTGGAGCGCAGCCTTACCTGGATGGGCCCTATTTTCTCGCAGCCGGACACCCGGTCGCTCTGGTCGGCGGCGGATCGGCTGGGCGAGGTGACCACCCCCGTGCTGTGGCTGGGCTGGTCCTCCGACACCGCCTTCTCCGTCCAGGCGGGGGACGCCTCCTGTGCTCTTTCGCCACGGGGCGAAAGAGCCCTGATCGAGCACATGGGGCACAATCATCCGCTGGGCTGGGGCCGGCTGGTATATATCCGGGAGCCCATGACCTTCGGCGTCCCGCCCGTCTGGGAGTCCCTCCCCTGCGCCTTGTCGGCAGGCATGCTGGCCGTCCGGCCGCCGGAGGACGCCTGCGGCGGCTATCTGGAGGCCGCCGCCCGCTGCGGCGATACGGTGTACCTCAGCACCACCCGTTTTTTTGAGAAAACCGAACAGGAGGGTTTTTCATGGATTTGAAGGAAAAGCTGCGCCTTAAAACGGCGAACCCCGCCAGCGCCGCCCCAGTCAAGCTGGCCTTTTTAGGGGACAGCGTGACCCACGGCTGCTTTGAAATCATCGAGAAGGCGGCCGGCTGCTTCGACTGCGTGTACGATCAGGACGCGGTCTATCACAATCGTCTGCGCCGGCAGCTGGCCGCCGTTTTTCCGAACTGCCCGGCGACGATTATTAACGCAGGCATCAGCGGCGGCTCCGCTCAGCAGGGGGCGGAGCGTGTGCGCCGGGACGTTATCGAGGCCGGCCCCGACTTGGCCGTGGTCTGTTTCGGGCTCAACGACGCGCTCCAGCCCGATGGCCTGGAGGGATACCGGCAGGGCTTGTCCTCCATTTTCCGTCAGCTGAAGGAGGCCGGGATACAGACGCTGTTCATGACGCCAAACATGATGTGCACCGCCGTCAGCCCACAGATCCCCGCGGGCTGGCAGCGGGAGACGGGCGAGGCCTGCGCCGCCGTTCAGTGCGGCGGCACGATGGATCGGTTTATGGACGAGGCCCGGGCGCTCTGCGCCCGGGAAAAAGTGCCCGTGTGCGACTGCTACGCGGACTGGAAGAGGCTGGAGGCGTTGGGGGCGGATATCCCCTGCCTGCTGTCCAACCATATCAACCACCCCACCCGGGAGATGCACGCGCTGTTCGCGGCCCGGCTGTTCGAAGCCATCATATTGTAAGGAGGCCTGTTATGCTGCAGATACACCGGCTGCGCCTGGATCATGGAGCACTGGAGGGGGAAAACCGCCGGCGGGTGACCAACAACCCCACCCCCTGTTTTTCCTGGGCTGCGGCGGCGGACGGAAAAGAACGGCGGCAAGCCGCCTGCCGGGTGACGGTTTCCAGCGGAGCGAGCCCGCTGTGGGACAGCGGCTGGATCGAACAGGAGGCCCAGGAGCTTCGGTATGCCGGCCCGCCCCTTCCCGCGGAACGGCGGATCGCTTTCACCGTTGAAATCCGGGACGCCTGCGGGGAACAGAGCCCGCCCGCCTCCGCCTGGTTCTACCTTTCCGCGCTGCCGGGCCTCCCGGCAAACTGGATCGCCCCGCAGGAGGATGTGCCGGGCCGCCCGCTGTATTTCCGCCGCCGCTTTGCCGTGCGCCCCGGCCTGGAGAGCGCGGCGCTGTACATCTGCGGCCTGGGGTACCACCAGGCCGCGCTGGACGGCGTCGACTTGACCGACGCGGTTCTCGACCCGGCGGTGACCGACTATTCCAAACGGGTTTCCTATGTATTTCTGCCTGAGCTGGAGGAAAGGCTCGGGCCGGGGGAGCACTGCCTGAGCGTTGTCGTGGCCGAAGGCTGGCGGCGCAACGAGGGGCCGTATCTCCGGTGTATCGGGGAAAGGGCCATCCCATTTTTCGGCCGGCCCCAGCTGTCCGCGCTGCTGCGCCTTGGCTATGCCGACGGAACGGTGGAGACGGTGGAGGCCGACGAAAGCTGGCTCTGCGGGACGGGGGAAATCGTCAGCGCCCATCTGTTCAACGGCGAGACCACCGACCGGCGCCAGGCAGTCCCCGGTTGGAACCGGGCGGACGGGGAGCCGAAGGAATTTCAGCCGGCGCGGCGGGTGCCGCCGCCCGGCGGCGTCCCGGAGGTGATGGAGCTGGAGCCCATCCGGGAGCAGGAGCGGGTTCCCGCCCGCTCGGTCACCCCGCTGCGGGATGGGGTGTCCATCGTGGATTTTGGGAAAAACCTGGCCGGGGTCTGCCGCCTGAAGCTGCCTGACCGGCTGCTTCCCGGGCAGGAGATTGTGCTGGAGCACATGGAGTTTCTGGACGAGGAGGGCGATCTCTATCTGCCCACCCTGCGGGGAGCCCGCTGCCGCGATACCTATATCGCCGCCGGGGACGGACAGGATCCGGCCTTCTGGCAGCCCCGTTTCACCTATCACGGGTTCCGCTACGCCCGGGTCACCGGCCTGCCGCTGGTGGATAAGGCGGACATCCAAGCGGTGGTTCTGCGCACCGACGCGGCGCCCGCCGGCGTTTTCACCTGCGGCAGCGGCCTGGTGAACGCCATCCAGGCCGCCATTGTCCAGACGGAACGCTCCAACATGCACAGCCTGCTCACCGACTGCCCGCAGCGGGACGAACGGATGGGCTGGCTCAACGACGCCACCGTCCGCTTTGAAGAAACCCCCTACAACTTCGACATCGGCCGCCTGTTTCCCAAGGTTATCCGGGACATTCTGGACACGCAGGAGGCCGATGGTTCCATCACCTGCACGGCCCCCCGGATTTACGGGGAACGCCCGGCCGACCCGGTCTGTTCCTCCTTCCTGGTGGCGGGGCTGCAGGCGCTGCTGCACACGGGCAACCTGGATATCCTGCGTCAGGCCTACGACGGCTTCGTGCGCTGGGAAGAGTGCCTGGAGGGACTGGCCGACGGGTATATCCTCCGCTACTCCCATTACGGTGACTGGGCCGGGCCGGTGTACGCCTGCGAGGGCGGCGACACCGACATCGACGCGGTGCGATCCCTGGAAACGCCCGGCGAGCTGCTGTCCACCGGCTATTTCTACTACAACGCCGTGCTGCTCGCGGATTTTGCCGGCCGGCTACAGCGCCCGCAGGACGCGGCGCGCTTCAGCGCCCTGGCCGCGTCCATCCGGGAGGCCATGCTGGCCCTCTGGTGGGACGGGAAGAGCGGCCGGATGGCCACCGGCTCCCAGGGCTGCCAGAGCTTTGCCCTCTGGCTCGGCATCCTGCCGGAGGAAGGGCGCGCCCTAGCGGCCCGCCGCCTCCACGAGGATCTGGTCCGCCGGGACTATCGGATCACCACCGGCAACCTCTGCACCCGGTATTTGATGGACGCGCTGACCGAAAACGGATACGTGGACGACGCGTGGCGGCTGATCACCCGGGAGGAATACCCCTCCATCGGCTACATGCTGCAGCAGGAGGCCACCACGATTTGGGAGCGGTTCGAGCTGAAAAAGACGCCGGGGATGAACTCTCACAACCATCCCATGTATGGGGCGGTAGGCTACTGGTTTTACGCCTATATCGCCGGGGTGAGGCCGACCGCTCCCGGCTTTGCCGAGGCGGACATCCGGCCGTTTTTCCCGGAAGCGCTGCAGTCCGCGAGTGCCGTGCTGGACACGGTGCGCGGCGAGCTGAGCGTGCGCTGGGTGAAGCGGTACGGGGCGGTGTGGCTGTATGTGACCGTTCCCTTCGGTGTTCGGGCGACGGTGTATTTCGGGGAAAGCCCCGTACAGATTGGCAGCGGTAGCTGGACGTTTTCCCGCCCTCTTCCGCCCGCCTGATACGACGCAAAGAGGAGCAAGCCTGCGGCTTGCTCCTCTTTGCGTCAAAAAAAGCACGCATTTTTCGCACTTTACAAGAATTTTGCGAAAAAAGCCGCACGCTTGACGCGTGCGGCTGTGCCGTTTCAGAACAAAATCGCACCGAAGTGCAGCGCAATGTCCTCCAGCAGATCCCGTTCGATTTCGCACAGAGAATCCACCAGCAGGCGGCCGGGGAACCGGAGAAGAACCGCGTCCAGCACCAGGGCGTCGTCGGTATAAATCATGATGGGCAGGCGGCTGACCCGCGCGGCCTCGAGCAGCACGGGGATGTCCTCCATCTCCGCCACATGCACCCGCGCCGCGGTATACGTATCCTCCGCCTCGATGAAGGCGTCGGCCAGGTTGCTGTCGCAGGGAAGGGGCGGGGAAGGCTCCGGGTCGTCCCCTAAAAAGAAGGCTTCCTGCTCCCCGGCGGCGGCGTGACCGTCCACCTCGGGAGAGCCGATGACGGGAAACCGGTCGAGCAGGCCCCGCAGCACCGCCATATGCTCCGGCAGAGTGCCGCAGCAGCCCCCTACCACGGCCGCGCCGGCCCCCAGCAAATCCGCCATGTCCTCCGAAAACTGGAGGGGGGACAGCGTGCCGCCGTCCGGCAGAGTGGCGCTGGGCTGGGCGATCAGGGGCACCTGCGCATAGGGCAAGGCCTCCTCCAGCTGTTCCCGCGCCGCCGGTATCGAGCAGCAGTTGACCCCCACAGCGGCGGCGCCCAGGGCCTGCAGGGTGATGACGCAGGGCAGCAGGCACGCCCCGGACAGGGTACGTCCTTCCTCGTCCACCGCCATGGTGACAAAAACCGGCAGGCCGGTGGAGCGGGCGGCCAGCAGGGCGGCCCGCGCCTCATTTAGGCTGGTCATGGTTTCGACAAGAAGGAGATCCGCCCCCGCCTCTTTGAGGGCGATCGCCTGCTCCTCAAAGATGGCGACGGCCTCCTCCATGGAGAGAACCGGCTCATCCTCCTCGCCATAGGGCTCCAGCCGGCGGCCGGTGGGCGACAGATTGCCCGCGATTTTGCACCCCGGAGCCGCCTGGCGACTGAGGGCGACCAGGCGGCGGTTGATCGCCGCCGTCTGCTCCGCCAGGCCGAAGGCGGCCAACCGGGCCCGGTTGGCCCCGAAGGTGGGGGCGGTAATCACGTCGCAGCCGGCGGCCGCGTACCGCCGCTGCAGCTGCAACAGGGCTTCCGGGTTCTCCAGTATCCATTGTTCGGTACAGGCGCCGGGTGGCATGCCGGCGGCCAGCAGGGCCGTGCCGGTGGCGCCGTCCATCAAGAGCCTCATGGTCGGTTCCTTTCGATTCACAGAGATTACATACTCTCCGGCGCGCCGATTTTCAGGAGATCCAGCGCGTTGCGCAGGGTCACGCGGGTGGCGTCGCACAGGGACAGCCGCGCCTGCATGAGGGACTCCTCCTCCCCCAGGACATGGCAGCTGTTATAAAACTTATGGAACAGGGTGGCCAGTTCCGTGCAGTACCGGGTGATGCGGGAGGGATCGTAGTCCTTGGCGGCCTCCACGATTTCACCGGTATAGCCGGCCAGGTGACGGATAAGCGCCTTCTCCTCCGGGGCGGCGAGCAGGGCCAGTTCCTCCGGCGTACAGGGCCGGGGCGCCGCCCCCTCCCGCTTGAAGATGGAGCAGATACGGGCATGGGCATACTGAACGTAGTAGACCGGGTTGGAGGCCGACTGCTCGATGGCCAGATCCAGGTCGAAATCAAACTGGGAGTTGGCCTCCCGGAGATTAAAGTAGAAGCGGGCGGCGTCGATGGGGATTTCCTCCAGCAGGGTGACCAGGGTGATGGCCTTGCCCGAGCGCTTGGAGGCTTTGACCACCTCGCCGTCCCGGATGAGGCGCACCATCTGCATCAGCACCACGTCCAGGCGGGCGGGATCGACGCCCAGAGCTTGCAGCGCCGCCTTCAGGCGGGGGACGTATCCGTGATGATCCGCCCCCAGCACGTCGATGGCCTTGTCGTAGCCCCGGGTGACCAGCTTGTTGTAATGGTAGGCGATATCCGGCACCACATAGGTGAAAAAGCCGTTGGAACGCCGCAGCACGAAATCCTTGTCCGCGCCGAAATCGGTGGCCTTGAACCAGACGGCGCCTTCGCTTTCGTAGGTATAGCCCCGCGCGGTCAGCAGCTCCACCACCTTGGCGGCCTCCCCGTTTTCGTGGAGGGTGGATTCCCTAAACCAGCAGTCGTAATGGATGCGGTAGGTGGCCAAATCCCGCTCGAGGCCGGCCACGTTCAAAGGCAGGGCGTAATCCACCAGGGCCTGGCGGCGCTCCTCCTCCGACGCGTCCACATAGCGGTCACCGTGGATGGCCGCGAAGGCCTTGGCGTGCTCCACAATATCCTGGCCGTGATAGCTGTCCTCCGGCATCTCGACGCCGTCCCGGTAAAGCTGCAGATACCGCAGCTCCAGGGACATGCCGAATTTATTGATTTGGTTGCCGGCGTCGTTGATATAGAATTCCCGGCTGACCTGGTAGCCGGCGCGCTCCAGCACAGCGGCCAGGCAGTCGCCGATGGCCCCGCCCCGGGCGTTGCCGATGTGCATGGGGCCGGTGGGGTTGGCGGAGACGAACTCTACCAGCACCTTTTTCCCCTGGCCGTAGTCGGAGCGGCCGTAATCCGCCCCCTTGGCCAGCACGTCGGCCACCGCCGCCGCGTAAAAGGAAGGGGCCAGGAAGAAGTTGAGGAAGCCGGGGCCCGCCACCTCCGCCCGCTCGAGGAAGGTACCGGCCAGATTCAGATGAGCGGCGATGGTTTCGGCGATTTTCCGCGGGGGCTGGCGGAAGGCGCGGGCGGACACCATGGCCACATTGGCGGCCAGATCGCCGTGACTCCGATCCGCGGGGATTTCAATGACAAAGGCGGGAATGGGCTCGCCGGGCAGCTCGCCGGCGGCCACGGCCTCCCCCAAGGCGGCGAGGATGGCCTCCCTCAGCTGTTCGTTTGCTTGCGTGACGACAGTAGACATCTGGTTTTTTCTCCTTCTCCGGCGTTTTCTGCGCGGGAAGCCCGCAAACCGCCGCCCCCCGCCGGAGGAACGGTCGGACTTTTTTAAACCTCGTGCGGCATGGATCAGGCCCCGGCCGGGCGGACGGAAATCCGTACGTCGTGACGGCCGGTGACGCTGCCGTTCATGTCCAGCGTATAGCGGAAGCCCAGCCGGCCGCCCTTCTCGGTCAAATCCACCGACAAATCGTCGGCGTAAGCGCCGATCATCAGGTTGCCGTAAGGGGTTTCATAGCTATTGAGGTGCCGCTTGCCCTTTTCCAGCACCAGCAGGCTGTTCAGGGATCCGCTGCGCTCCAGCATCACCTGCCCAGGGGCGATGTGCAGGGTGGTCATGGCCCCTTCCAGGCCGGTGACCGAGGTCTCCTCATACCGCAGGCGGTAGCCGTCCGCGGTAGGCTCCAGGGTGCCGTCGGTGGTCAGCTCGATGGTGTCGCTGTCCCCATCCAGCTGCTGGACGCCGACAATGGAAATCAAAACATCCATGTATGTTCCGGCCTTTCTTATGCGCTCCTACCTGCCGGGGCGGACAAGCGTCAATTTCCCGCCGCCCGGCAGCTTGCTAGTGAATTTATAAAGAATCGATATCCACCCGCTCGACGTCGTCCTCCACCTCCCGGCCCAGAAAAATCCGGGCCACATGGGAAAAATCGTCGGGACAGTCGCTGACATAGAAGCGGCAGGTTCCCCGCTTTTTGGTAAGGTTAAGGGCATCGTCCGCCTCCAGGGAACGGGCGCAGGCCAGGGCGGTTTCCCGCCCTGCGTCGATAAGGGTGACCTCATCGCCCAGTTCCTCCGACAGGAAGGGGGCCAGCAGGGGGAAATGGGTGCAGCCCAGGATGAGGGTGTCGATCCCCTCGGCCTTTAACGGCTGCATATAGCGGCGGACAATGGCCCGGGCCACCTCGTCCCCCGGCTCGATCCAGCCGTTCTCCACCAGGGGCACGAACAGCGGGCAGGCCGCGGCGAAAACCCGGACGGCGGGCCGAGCTGCCTCGATTCGCCGCTGAAAGGCGCCGGAACGGATGGTGGCGCTCGTGCCGATGACCCCGATGCGCCCCGACCGGCTCGCGGCCAGCGCGGCGTCGGCCGCCGGCTCTACCACCCCGCAGGCCGGCACCGGCAGGCGTTCCAGCACCCCAGGGGCGGTGGAACTGACGGTGCCGCAGGCGGCGATGATCCGCTTGACCCCGCCGCCCATCAGAAAGCGGCAGTCCTGCTCGGCGTATTTCTCAATGGTTTCCCGGCTGCGGGTTCCGTAGGGCACCCGCCCGGTGTCTCCGAAGTATACGATATCCTCGGCGGGGAGCAGCTCGAGCAGACGGCGCACCACCGTCAGCCCGCCCAGACCCGAATCAAAAACCCCGATGGGGCGGTTATCCATGGCGGCATTCCTTCCTTTCCGGCATAGCCGACGGTTCTCTTTCGCGACGGGGCTGTCGCCCTATCATATATATGAAAGGAATCAATGGTATATCATAGCATATTCCGAAAAAGAGTGCAACCGCCGGTTTGCGGATATATAGAAAAAAGGAAAAGGAGGAGGTTGCTGCACAATGCGGTCGCTCTTCCGACATTCGCCGGGAGAGCGACGATATACGCTGAGGGGCGCGTTGCAAAATCTTACATTTTGCAACGCGCCCCTCTCTTTTCCGACAAAAACGCCGCCTTTATTCCGGGCTTACCGGCGCTCGGCTTCCTTCAGCTTGGCTTTCGCGTCCAGCCGTTTATAGAGAACAAATTCCACATAGTTTAGAATCTCGTCGATTTCCGCCTCCGTGAATTTGGCCGGCAGCCGGATGTAATTGCGCGGCTCTTTATAAGGGGAAGGGTTGTCTGTCACCCCCACCAGATAATCGACCGAAACACCGAAATATTCCGCCATGGCAATTTTGATAATATCGGGCGGCTCGCTTTTATCCCGCTCATAGGAGGAAATGGAGTGTTTGTTAATATTCAGAACGCCCGCAAGCTCATCCTGCGTCAGTCCGGCGTCCTTGCGCAAATCCAAAAGCCGCTCGCCTATCAACCTGTGTCACCTCACTCAACCGCAACCTGGAACTAATTATAGAATAAAATTCGATTTCGATCTCAATAGTTGACAATTAAGACCACAATCGCGTATAATAGTAGAAAATTATTCGATTTCGAAGAAGGGGGGCATTTATTTTCTAAAGTATCCATCCGCGAGGGCAGTCTCGCAACAATTGTGAAGTATTACCACGAATTGAAGGAAACTCGGTTTGGCAGATTCGCCTGTTTCGAAAGTATCTGGCTTCCAATTCCGGTAAAGATAACAGAAGTGTACATTCCCTAATGGAAATAAAGCCATTGGCTTGACTTCGATCAGGAAAACCGGTATAATTTAATAACCTTTCCTGGTTTTAATTTGCCAAAATTCAATGAAGTATATCTTCAATTGGAAGAGAAATAAATCAAGATGTGGTAAACTGTGAAGAAACGCCTTCTTTTGGTTTTTCAGAGGCGTGCCGCAGATTTCACGAAAAGTATGTGGAGAGAGAAGCATGCAGCAGGAACTGGCACTCAACGAGATTTTCTTCTCACTGAAAAAGCAGTGGAAATGGATAGCGGTCAGCACCGTTGCCGGTGCGCTGCTCGCGTTTGTCCTATCCGCCTTTATTCTTCCGAAAAAGTACACGTCTTCCCTCGATTTGTACGTGAACAACGCGGAACGGGCGGTCGGCAATGTCAACATCAACGACATCAACGCCTCTCAGAAGCTGGTCAACACGTACATCGTCATTTTGAAAAACCGGCAGATACTCGAGCAGGTGGCCGACAACGTCGGCGGTATCACCTATAAAGAGTTAGCCAATTCGATTACCATGAGTTCGGTGGAGCAGACCGAGGTGCTCCGCATCTCGGCGGAAACCGGCGATCCGCAGCTGTCCGCCGCCATCTGCAACGAGCTGGCCGCCCTGGCGCCCGGCGTTCTGGAGCAGGTTGTCAAGGCGGGGAGCGTGGAGGTCATTGGCAAGGCTCAGGCGGCCAAGGCCCCCTCTTCCCCCAATACCAAGCGTAACACCTTGCTAGGCGCTGTGCTGCTGCTGGTTCTGTCCTGCGGCGCCACGATTCTCGTGTATCTGCTGGACAACACGGTCAAGGGCGAGGAGGATATCCGGCAGCGCCTCGACCTTCCCGTACTCGGGGAAATCCCCAGCTTCAACCCGGGAACCAAGGAGGTGCGCCGCCATGCTCGCTAAGAAGAAAGAAAATGTCAGCCGGTCGGCCGCGGCGCTGACCTCGAAAACACCCTTTCAAATCGTGGAGGCCTATAAGGCTATCCGGGCCAATCTGCTGTTCATGCTGTCCACGGCGGCGGAGAAAGCGGTCGTCGTCACCAGCGCCGAGCCCAGCGCGGGCAAATCCACCACCTGCTCCAACCTGGCCATCACCATGGCGCAGACGGGGGCCAAGGTGGTCATCGTGGACGCCGATATGCGCAAGCCAGTTCTGCACAAGATTTTCCGCGTCAGCAACAACAACGGCTTGTCCAAGCTGCTCAGCGGCTTAATCAAGCCGGAGGACTGCATCAACAAAAGCATTATGCCCAATTTGGATCTGATTAACGCCGGCCCCATTCCCCCCAACCCCTCCGAGCTGCTGGGTTCGGAGCGCATGGCCGGCCTGCTGCAGACCCTGTCCGCCTCCTACGACTACATTTTTCTGGATGCGCCGCCCATCAACGTGGTGGCGGATTCCTTGATGTTTCTGGATAAGACGGCGGGCGCCATTTTGGTGGCCAGGCAGAAGCAGACCCATTACGACGAGCTGCAGAAGGCGGCGGAGAGCATCCGCAACCTCCATTCCAGCGTTCTGGGGGTTGTCATCACCGATGTCAGCGAAACCAACAAGCCCTACGCCATGTATAAAAGCTATAAATACAAGAGCTATGACTACGAGTACAAGAAAGTCTGACGGGCCCCTCTGGGTCGATATCCACACCCACTGCCTGCCGGGGATGGACGACGGCGCGAAGGATCTGGAAACCTCCCTGCAAATGCTGCGTCTCCTGCGCAGGCAAGGGGTGGCAAAGGCCGCGCTGACCTCTCACTATTATCCCCACAAGGAATCTCTGGACTCATTTCTGAAGCGGCGGGAGGCGGCGTGGCAGCGGCTGCGCCCGCATACTGGCACGGAGGAATACCCGGAGCTGCTGTTGGGTGCGGAAATCTATGTGACCCGGGGACTGAGCGAGCAGAACCTGCGGCCTCTCTGCATCGGGAAAACCGATCTGCTGCTGCTGGAGCTTCCCCGACAGCCCTACAAGGCTTGGATCCTCGAAGAACTGCGCAACCTCACTTACGCCTTGGACATCATCCCGGTATTGGCCCATTTGGAGCGGTATCGTTCGTGGTACGCCTCCAAAGACTTTGCCGAGCTGTTATCCTTTGACGAATTCGTGCTGCAATGCAACGCCGGCGCCTTGCTGGATCGCAAGGATCGCGCCTTCCTGTACAGGCTGGCGGCCAAGGGGTACCCGTTTGTCATTGGCAGCGATACGCATAACATGACAACCCGTTTGCCGGATTTTCAAGAACCTTTATCCGCTATAAAGAAAAAGCGGAGGGGCCGGTTCTTTCTGAACAGCCTTCAAAAACAAGCGGAGGCGCTTCACCTCTGAAGACGGGACGGGTGGACAGGAGGAAGATAATTCTTATGCGGATAAAAGACGCGTTAGCCGACAAAGGAAGCAGCTATACGCGGGCGTCAGTCGCGACCTCAATGGTCGTCCCGGCCAGCCGTTCCGGATACGCCGCAGTTAAGCGCGTGCTCGACTGGCTTCTTTCGCTGATGGCGCTGATTCTGCTGTTTCCTTTATTCCTGGCGGTGGCGGTGGCCATCAAGCTGGATTCCAGAGGACCGGTCTTTTTCGTGCAGACCCGGATAGGAAAAAACGGAAAGCCTTTCTCTATGTATAAATTCCGCAGCATGTGTGTGGACGCGGAAAAGCAATTACACAAATTTGCGGCCATGAACGAACGGGACGGCCCCGTTTTCAAAATTGCCAACGATCCCCGGGTGACGCGGGTCGGCCGGTTCATCCGCCGGACCTGCATAGACGAACTGCCCCAGCTGCTCAATATTCTCAAAGGCGACATGGGCATTGTCGGCCCTCGGCCGGCCCTGCCGAACGAGGTGGCGGCCTATACCCCGCATCAGATGCTGCGGCTGCAGGCGACGCCTGGCCTCACCTGCTACTGGCAAATCCGCAAGGACGATAACACCACCTTCGCCGAATGGGTGGAGATGGATTTACAATATATACAAGATCAGTCATTTATGGTGGATCTTAAAATTATATTTGCCACATTTCGTATTGTTTTTACAGGGAAAGGCGCTTGTTAGTGCTTTTTATGCACCTGAAAGCAGCATCCCCACAGCAGGCCGACTGTAAAGCAAAAGGAACCGACAATCGCATACCACATAAGCCGCGCCCCTCCGTCTTTATCCATTTAATTGCTTTCCCTATAGTATATGTGCCAGCTATGGCAAACTATACGGAAATCTTTTTCCAGAGGGGAATCCTTCTAGGTTGTTCTGCTTATGCATCCGCATAAGCTTGACAATAAATATTATTTTAAGGGGGTAAAATCATGAAGAAATTGGTCACAATCGTATGCGCCATGCTGATGATGGCGGCTTTTGCGATCCCGACGTTTGCGGCGACCACGAAAGACGACATTATCGCGGAGCTGAAGGCCGGCGTTCAGGTTGGAGATAAAACCAAGGCGATTCCTGAGAAGTATATCGACGTCGCCGAAAAGTTTTTCGCCGCCAATGAACTGACCGACGAGCAGCTGGCTACCGCGCTTACGGAAGTCAAGGAAGCGAAGGAGCTGTGGGCCAGCACCGGCGAAACGGAATTCAAAAACATTCCGGCCGATGTGCAGAAACAGCTGCAGAACAAAGCTGCCGCCGCCGCCAAAAAGGTGGGCGCCACGCTGACCTTCGACGGCAAGACCATTTCGGTTGTGGACGCGCAGGGCAGAACCTACAGCGTCCTGGCAAAATCGAATCCCATCAAACCGACCGGCGCCGACTATACCATGTTGATTGTGGTTTCGGCGGCTGTTCTCGGCGTGCTGGGTTCCGTTGTTGTCATTTCCCGTAAGAACAAGCTTACTGGAGACTGCTGAATATGGGACAAGAGTTTCGTAAGAAGCTCAGGATAAACAGTGGGATAAAATTTGTATTTTATCCCATTGTTTTTTTCCTTTTGAGCGCCTTACTCGTCGTGGCCGCGCTGGGTCCGGTTCTCCGGCCGTATCTCGATATGGCGGATCTAGTGTTTCTCCAGCAGGCGCCGACGTTTAACAAAGAAGCCGCCAACATCTACCAGGGAGCCATACAGGACAAGGGCGGAACGCTGAAAAAAGACGAGGTCGTTTTTCCCTCCGAGGGGGAAACTTTCGGGAAAATCCGTATCGCTTCCGTGGGGATTGAGGCTTCCCTGATTTATGGGGACAATATAAAAAATATGCGCAAGGGCGTCGAAGTGTATTCCGGCACCTATCTGCCCGGCGAAGACCGAACGATACTTATCGGCGGACACAACAACACCCATTTCCGCACTCTGAAAAACGTGAAGACGGGGGATAAGGTGGAGCTCCAGACAAATTACGGCACCTATATCTACGAGGTGACCGGGTCCCGGATCGCCCGCTTTGACGATACCAGCGCCTACGACCTGACCAGGGCGGAAGAAAACCTGATCCTGTACACCTGCTACAATGAATCGAAAATCGGCGCCACCCCCAACCGCACGTTTGTCTACGGCAAATACGTGTCCGGCCCCAAAATCGTGTCGTGAGGAGATGCCCTATGGAGACCAATGCGTCTGTTTCAAAGCAAGCACGGCTTCGCGGCGGGATGGCCTGGATACTGTCCTTTTTGCTATGCCTGTTTTTGACGGTGCTGTCGCTGCTTAGCCTGCTGGAATGCACGCTGCTCAGCCCCGGCTTTCTGAAAAAGCAGGTGGATAAAAGCGCCTATACCGCGCATGTCATCGAGGACATGGAGGATATTTTCGTCTCCTATGGCATCAGCAGCGATTTCGACGAAGCCTTTTTCACCTCGGTGCTGACGGAGGAGGAAGTGCGGGCTGACATCTATGCCGAAATCGACCGGTTGTACGCGGCCGACACGGCCGGCGCGGACTACGACGCCTTCGAAAGCCAGCTGTATGACAAGCTGACGGCCAACGTCAAAGAGCGGAACCTGGAAATCACCGAGAGCGTCGATCAGGCCCTGCATTATTTGGCGCAGATGTGCGCCGAAACGTACCGGGAGGGGGTTGGCCTTCCCTTTGCGTCCTATGCCGCCAGCGCCCTGGCGGCGGCCAAAACGCCGCTGCTCATCGGCATCGCGGCCATGGCGGTTCTTTCGCTGTTTGTTTTGGGCTTTCTGTTCGCCCTACAGAAAAAGAACGGCTTTTTCCGCTACGCGATTTATGCGTGCAGCGGGGCCGCGGTAACGCTGACGGTGCTGGCGCTGGTGGTTCTGCTGTCCGGCAAAATCGAAAAAATTGGGCTGACCGGCAAGGCGCTATACTATTTGGTGACCAGCTACGCCACGCAGACGGTCATGCTGCTGTTTGTCGCCGTGGGTATCCTGCTCGCCGCCGTGCTGATTCTGGCCCTGCTATATGGGTTTTCCGTTAAAAGAGCCGTCCCGCCGCCAAAGCATTGACGAGGCAGCGAATCCGGGTGAAATAGTCCCCGGGTATTGACAGACGGCCGAAAACGCGTATCATAAGACATACAGATGATAGCTCGCAAAGGCGCAGAGTCAAATCTGCGCCTTTGCTTTTGCGGTTAGACCGCAGTGAGGAGTTGGCATGAAAAAGCTGCGGATCGCCGCTTGGATCGGGTTCGCCCTGGTGGCCGGCGCTATTTTTTATCTGACCACGCAAACACCGGAGGCCACCATCAGCGCCTCTCATTGGGCTACGGAGCATCTTCCGCGCTTTCTTATCGAGCCGAAATGGCCCGACGGCAGCGTGCTGCTGACCGCCAGACAAATGGCGCATATTTATCAGTTCTTCGCGCTGGGGCTCTGCGCTTCCCTGGCCATGCTGGGCTGTGCGCGGTTCTCCCCGACGGTACAGGCCTTGGCGGCGATGGCCATCTGCCTGGTTTGTTCGCTGGCGGATCAGACGCACAAGCTGTTTATTCCCGGGCGGGAGTTCGACGGCCGGGATTTGGTGTTAGACGCCGTGGGGTATGCCGCCGCCGGGTTTCTCGTCTTTTTTATCCGGTGGATCATAGTGAGAAAGCGGCGGAAATCGTCCGAAAAGACCGCTTCCGGCGAATCCAAAAATCCGTAAAAAACCCCGGTGTCCGATGGACGCCGGGGTTTTGTGTGGGGACGCGCGTCAGGCTTTCTTCACAACCGGAACCCAAATCTCGCTGCGGACGTCCGGTTTGGTGCCGTCCTCATCGAAATAGGCCTCAATGTCCGGCGCGTTGCCGAACTCGTAGCCCGAAGTGGGCAGCCATTCGGTGGCAATACGCTTCTGCATCTCCTGTATAGCGCCTGGCATGGGGCCGACGCAGGTGAACACCGCCCAGGTGGCGGCGGGAACCGTGAACGCCTCCATCCCCTCCGGTACGGGCTGGGAGGTCGGGGCGGCAATATAATAGTCGAACCGGCTGGTCTCCGTCATCGGCTCGCAGCAGACGCTGACCCCCAGCATGCCATGGGGTTCCCCGTCGATCAGGGGGCCGAGGCGGGCGATGCCGCC
The DNA here is from genome assembly GCA_900546265.1 of uncultured Oscillospiraceae bacterium. GTDB lineage: Bacteria > Bacillota > Clostridia > Oscillospirales > Acutalibacteraceae > UMGS856. The sequence goes on from URCA01000001.1 coordinate 183,340, forward strand.
GCTGCTGGCCGTTTCGTTCCAGAACTGCGGGATCTGGGCGTAGCAGTTCCCGTTCTCCATGCTGGTGGGCAGCTTATACCCCACAATGCGGAAGGCTTCTTTGTCCACGAGTTTGTAATCCATAACGCTCGCTCCTTTGATTTGTACTTGAAAGGCGATCGCCGGATAGGCTTTGAGCGTCACGCCCTTTTCCCGGGCGGCGGTGGGGGTCACGCCATGGAACGCCTGGAAGGCGCGGGTGAATGCGGTAGGGGAATCGTAGCCATACTTGACCGCCACGTTGATCACCTTGTCTCCGCCGTTCTGCAAATCGACTGCGGCCCGGGAGAGCCGCCGGTTGCGGATGTATTCCGACAGCGGCACCTCCGCCATGTAGGAAAACATCCGCTGAAAATGGTAGGCAGAGCAGCAGGCCTTCTGCGCCGCCTGCGCATAGTCGATCGTCCCGTCCAGGTTATCCTCGATATACGTGATTGCCTCGTTTAAGCGTCTCAGCCAGTCCATATCGTTCTCCTTTACAAGTGACAGTATACCATCCGCGTCCGCCGTTCACCTCGCATTTTCTGCACGAATCTGCGAGCTATGGCTAAAAGGCCGCCCGGACAGAAAAAGCCGCCCGTTCCAAAGAACGGGCGGCTTTTTTGGTTCACCGAAGCTGCACTCAGCCTTCGCCGCGCATGCTGGCGAAGCACTCGCTGCAGTACACAGGCCGATCCTCGCGGGGCTTGAAGGGAACCTTCGCCTCTTTGCCGCAGTTGGCGCAGATGGCGACGTGCATCTCCCGATCCGGCTTCGCGGCGGATTTGCGGGCGTCACGGCAGCTCTTGCAGCGCTGAGGCTCGTTCACAAAGCCTTTTTCAGCGTAGAACTCCTGCTCGCCGGCGGTGAAAATGAATTCGGCGCCGCACTCTTTGCAGATCAGAGTCTTGTCTTCGTACATGGATGTTACCTCGCTTTAAGATAAAAATTTTTGCCCTGCGACGGATTCGGACCGACACCTTTGAAAACCAACGCTCTCGTTAAGCTACCCGGGCATATGTATTACAACGGCGTGTACGACGCCGATATAATCCTAATAATCTTGACTGAACTCCCGCCAGATGCTGGCGTCCAGCTTTCGGCGCACACGCTGCAGGGCGTTATCCACCGTTTTGGCTCCGACATGGAGCCGGGCGGCAATCTCCTCATAAGAATATGCGCTCAAATACAACATCAGTACCTGATATTCCAATTCGGTCAAAACCGCTTTCAGCCTCTCCCGCATGCGGGCGGCCTCTTCCCTCTCCAGAAGCATCCGCTCTGGATCGGCTTGTCCATTCGGCAGTCCCTCGAAGTCCCCGTCGTCCCAGCTTTCCATGGCGGAGGGCGGGACATTCCTGAGCGATCCGGCCCGTTTGACAGCGGAGATAATCCGGTGCCGCACGCAGACCGACGCATAGGTGGCGAAAGACGCCGTACCGTCCGGCCGATAGGTCCCGACGGCGGAAAGCAGGCCGAGCAGCCCCTCCTGGGCCAAGTCCTCCGGTTCCAGCCACGGCCCGCGATAACGGGCGGCCAGCCCCAGCACCATGGGCATATGCCGGTGAACCAGACAAGCGAACGCGTCCTCGTCGCCCTTCCCCGCCCGCCGAGCCAACGCTTCGTCGCTCTGCTTATCGGGGCAGTCGCCTTCCTGGACGGCATTCACCAACGATCACCTCAACGCCATTGTGCGGATACGGACACTTCCGGAGCCATCCGGCAACAAACTTTTCTGAACATTCCCTAGTGTAACCGATCCCGAGCCAAATGTCAACACTTTTTTTCATAAAATTATTCAATGTGTTAAAAAAAGCCGGAATGTGTCGGATAAAATTCTGTTTTTTCAATAACGGGGAGGGATTTCCTTCCATTTCCGCCTGGTTAGGCCGATCAAACGGCTCCTTACCGATGGCGTTTTCCCACCGGAAAGGAGCCGTTTTCCCACAATATATTGCGTTTCAGGCCTGACGGATATACGCGTCGATAGAGGCGGCGGCCTGCTTGCCGGCGCCCATGGCGAGAATGACGGTGGCGGCGCCGGTCACCACGTCGCCGCCGGCGTATACGCCCTCGCGGGAGGTGCGCAGCGTGTCTTCCTCCACCACCAGGCAGCCCTTCCGGTTCGCCTCAAGGCCCGGGGTGGTGGTGCGGATCAGGGGATTGGGGGTGTTGCCGATGGCGGGAATCACCAGCTGCACCGGCAAGACAAACTCGCTGCCCGGAATCTCCACCGGGCGGCGGCGGCCGGAGGCGTCGGGCTCTCCCAACTCCATGCGGATGCATTTCAGACCGGTGACAAACCCCTTGTCGTCCCCGAGAACCTCCACGGGGGCGGTGAGGAAGCGGAACTCCACCCCCTCCTCCTTGGCGTGATGGATTTCTTCCAGGCGGGCGGGCATCTCCGCCTCGCCCCGGCGGTAGACGATGTAGACCTCCTTCGCGCCCATGCGGCGGGCGCAGCGGGCCGCATCCATAGCGACGTTGCCGCCGCCCACCACGGCCACGGCCTCCGCCTTGGGCACCGGGGTATCGTAGCCGGGGCGGTAGCCCTTCATCAAATTGATCCGGGTCAGGAATTCGTTGGCGGACAGGACGCCCAGGTGCGTTTCCCCAGGAATCCCCAGGAAGCTGGGCAGGCCGGCGCCGCTGCCCACAAACACAGCCTCGTACCCCATGCCGAACAGCTCGTCCACCGACAGCACCTTGCCGATGACCATGTTGGTTTCGATATCCACCCCCATGGCCCGCAGTTTATCCACTTCCTTCTGCACAATGGCCTTGGGCAGGCGGAACTCAGGAATGCCGTACATCAGCACCCCCCCCGCCGTGTGGAAGGCCTCGAACACCGTCACGTCGTAGCCCAGGCGGGCCAGATCCCCCGCGCAGGTCAGACCGGCGGGGCCGGAACCCACAATGGCCACCTTATGGCCGTTTTTCTCGGGACGGACGATGCTTTCCTGTCCGGAGGCCATATGTACGTCGGCGGCAAACCGTTCCAGGCGGCCGATGGCCACCGGCTCCCCTTTAATCCCCCGCACGCATTTGGACTCGCACTGATTCTCCTGGGGGCAGACCCGGCCGCAGACGGCGGGCAGGGCGTTGGTTTCGCCGATCTTTTGATACGCGCCTTCAAAGTCGCCGGAGGCGATGAGGGCGATGAAATCGGGGATCTGGACATTGACCGGGCAGCCGGACACGCAGGGCCGGTGCTTGCAGTGCAGGCACCGCTGAGCCTCGTTGACGGCCATGTCCGCGGTATAGCCCTGGGCCACCTCCTCAAAGTTATGGGCGCGCACCTCTCCGGGCTGTTCCGGCATGGGGGTTTTGGCTGGCTGTTGATTGATGGGCATATGATTCCCTCACTTTTCGCTGAAACTGTATTCAAATACTCGACGGTTTTCAGGAGGTCCGGCTTTGATCGGCCTGGAACATCAGGCGGCATTCCGCCTCCCTCTCCCGGTACTGGCCCAGCCGCTTCATGGCCTCGTCCCAGTCGATCTGGTGGGCGTCGAATTCCGGCCCGTCCACGCAGGCGAACTTGGTCTCCCCGCCCACGGTCAGGCGGCAGCCACCGCACATGCCGGTGCCGTCGATCATGATGGGGTTCATGCTGACCACCGTTTTCACGCCGTACTTCTTGGTCACATCCGCCACCGCCCGCATCATGGGCAGCGGGCCGATGGCAATGACCAAATCGTACTTCTCGCCCGCGTCGAGCAGCTCCTGGAGCTTGACGGTGACAAAGCCTTTATGGCCGTTGGAGCCGTCGTCGGTCATGACAAACAGGCGGTCGCTGACCGCGGCCATTTCCTCCTCCAGCATGATGATGTCGGTGCTGCGGAAGCCCGCGATCATATCCACCTTCGCGCCCGCGGCGTGCAGAGCCTTGGCCTCGGGATAGGCGATGGCGCAGCCCACGCCGCCGCCCACCACGGCGACGTGCGTGAAGCCCTCGGTCTCGGTGGCTTTCCCCAAGGGGCCGACAAAATCCAGCAGGGCGTCCCCCTCCTCCAGGGTGTCGAGCAGCAGGGTGGTCTTGCCCACCTTCTGGAAGATGATGGTGACGGTGCCTTTCTCCGGGTCAGCGCTGGCGATGGTCAGGGGAATGCGTTCGCCGGTCTCGTTCACCCGCAGGATAACGAACTGCCCGGCCTTGGCCTTGCGGGCGATGAAGGGCGCCTCGATATCCATCCAGGTAACGGAGGGGTTGAGAGCGCGTTTATGGACAATGGTATACATGGTACGGTTCACTCCCTATACAGTGGCCCGCCGGTTTGCATCCGGTAAAATCCGACAATTCTCAGACGGGCCGTGTTACCCTTTTATCATAGCATTTTGCCGGTGGAAATGCAAGTTTCTTTCCAAACTGCTTCAAGTTGCAGCCGGCTGAAAAACCTGTTATGATAAGGGAAAAGGGGGCTTGTCCATGTGGTGGATGTTCGCTATCGGCTCTGCCGTGTTTGCCGCGCTGACCTCCATTCTGGCGAAAATTGGGATAGAAAACGTCAATTCCAACCTGGCTACTGCCATCCGGACGGTCGTGGTGCTGGTCATGGCGTGGGGAATGGTCTTCCTCACCGGCGCCCAGAGCGGTATCCGACACCTGACCCAGCGGAGCATGCTGTTCCTCGTGCTATCAGGACTGGCCACCGGGGCGTCCTGGCTGTGTTATTACAAGGCGGTCCAGCTGGGCAGCGTGGCCAAGGTGGCCCCCATTGACAAACTCAGCGTGGTCATCACCCTGATTCTGGCGTTTTTCGTGCTGCATGAGGAGATGAGCCTCAAAACCATTCTCGGCAGCGTGCTGATCACCGCCGGCACCCTGCTGATGGTGCTGTAGAACCGGCCCGCGCCGGCGGGGAAAGGGGGGGAACCGTTTGCATGGCGGATGCCGTTTCTACCAAGCAGGCCTTGGCCAAGGGACTCAAGGCCACCCTGGAACATAAGAGTCTCGACCGGGTGACGGTGGGAGACATCACGACCTTCTGCGGACTCAACCGGCAGACCTTCTACTACCATTTTGAGGACAAGTACGCCCTGCTGAACTGGATCTACTACACCGAGCTGATGCTGCCGCTGGCCGAGGGGTCGGCCCCGGAGGACTGGCCGCGGCGGGTGGCCCGGATGCTGGATCGGATGCGGGAAGAGGGGGCGTTCTACCGCCGCGCCCTGCGGGGCGAGGGGCAGCGGGGCTTCGAGGCCCTGCTGACCGCCATGGTGCGGGAGCTGGCCGCCGGGCTGCTGGAGCAGGCGGATCGCCCTGGGGAAACGGCGGACAAGGCCTTTCTCGCGTCATTTTTCGCCTACGGGGTGACGGGCATGGTGACGGCCTGGGTGCAGGACGGCATGAAGGAGCCGCCAGAGCAGGCGGCCGCCCGCTGGCAGGCGCTGCTGGAGAAGCTGGGACTGGTATAGGAAAGCGGGCGCGCCGATTGGACGCGCCCGCTTTTTATCGGACTGGCGTTCTCTTATGACTCCTCCAGCAGCGAGCCGTCGGTGGAGACCGTCGCCACCTGCCAGGGGATGCATTTGCCGCTGGCCTGCAGGGCGGTTTTGACCGCCTGGACGATGCCGCCGCAGCAGGGCACCTCCATGCGCACCACCGTCACGCTCTCGATGTCGTTGCGCTTTAGAATCTCGGTCAGTTTTTCGCTGTATGCCACCGGATCCAGCTTGGGACAGCCGATGAGGGCCACCCGGCCCCGGATAAACCGGCGGTGGAAGTCGCCGTAGGCAAAGGCTGTGCAGTCGGCGGCCACCAGCAGGCGGGCGCCCTGAAAATAAGGGGCCTCCGTGGGCACCAGGCGGATTTGTACCGGCCACTGGCTCAGCTCGCTTTCCACTGACGCCGGGGCGGCGGCGTCCTCCTGCCGGGGATGCGTGATCCGCTTGGACTGACTGCCGGGACAGCCGCAGGGCAGGGGCTGCGCCGCGGCGGCTTTATGCCGCTGGACGGCCTCCTCGTCATAGGCGGCAGCCTCCCGCTCCTCGAACGAGATAGCCCCGGTGGGGCAGGCGGGCAGACAGTCCCCCAGCCCGTCGCAGTAATCGTCCCGCAGGAGCCGGGCCTTGCCGTCCACCATGCCGATAGCTCCCTCGTGGCAGGCGGCGGCGCACAGGCCGCAGCCGTTGCAGGCGTCCTCGTTAATGGTAATAATTTTTCGAATCATATAGCAGCTCTCCTTCTCGGATGGATGGGGATGGGGATGCGGTTGACTTTCTGCTCCCAGTATAGTACACTGAGAGGGAACTGTCTGTTGGATTTACAACAATTATCGACATGAGGAGGAAACCGCTGTGAACGCCGATTGGAAAAGCGGCCCTCTTTTCGCGGGGATAAGCGAGGAGGGGGTCGATCAGGTGCTGGCCTGCTTGTCCGCCCGGCCCCGCCATTTCGATAAGCAGGCGATGCTGCTGCGGGCAGGGGACGCGCCGGTCATGGGCGTTGTCCTGGCCGGCAGCGTACACATCCTTCAGGAGGATTTCTGGGGCAACCGGTCGCTGCTTGGCCGGGCCGGGCCGGGGGATTTGTTCGCAGAGGCCTTCGCCTGCGCGGGCGTTTTGCGGCTGCCGGTCAGCGTGGAGGCCTGCGAGCCCACCGATGTGCTGCTGCTGGACGCGGGGCGGCTGTCGGCGGTCTGCCCGGCCGCCTGTCCCCATCACGTCCAAATGATACGGAACCTGCTGCGCCTGATGGCGGAGAAAAACGTGGGGCTGGCCCGGAAGGTGGAGCATATGGCCCGGCGCACCACCCGGGACAAGCTGCTGTCCTACCTGTCCGCCGAGGCGCGGCGCAGCGGCGGCAGCGCCTTCTCCATCCCCTTCAACCGGCAGCAGCTGGCCGATTACCTGGCGGTGGACCGCAGCGCCATGTGCAGCGAGCTGAGTCGGCTGCGGGACGAGGGGCTGCTGGATTTCCACCGCAGCGCGTTTGTGCTCCGGCAGGAGCTGGAAAGGATATAGCCTATGGAACGCACGCCGAAAATACAGGAACTGCGCAAAAAAGCCATGGCGCTCCCGCTGCTGCCGGGGGTGTATATCATGAAGGACGCGCAGAACGACATCATCTATATCGGGAAGGCCAAGGCCCTGAAAAACCGGGTCAGTCAATATTTCGGCTCGGACACCAACCATCCGGAAAAGGTGCGGCAGATGGTGGCCCGGGTGGATCATTTTGATTATATCGTGGTGGGCAGCGAATTCGAAGCCCTGGTGCTGGAGTGTTCGCTTATCAAGCAGTATAACCCGAAGTACAACATCCTGCTTAAGGACGACAAGGGCTATCATTATATCCGCATCTCTCCGCCCCCCTACTCCCGCATCAGCCAGAGCCGCCAGAAGCTGGATGACGGGGCGAAGTACCTGGGCCCCTTTGTCAGCTCCTACGCGGTGCAGCAGGCGGTGGACGAGGCGGTGAAGGTCTTCATGCTGCCCACCTGCAACCGCACATTTTCCTACGGCGGCAGCCGGGAGCGGCCCTGCCTGAACTATTACATCAAGCAGTGCTGCGCCCCCTGCTCGGGCCGGCTGAAGGAGGCGGACTACAACGAGCGGCTGAACCAGGCCATCGACTTTCTGACCAAGGGCAGCGCCAAGACCCTCAGCCTGCTGCAGCAGCAGATGGAGGAGGCGGCCGAGAACCTGGAGTTTGAAAAGGCGGCCCGGCTGCGGGACCGCATCAACGCTATCCACAAGATGAGCGACAAGCAAAAGGTGGTCATGTCCCGGGTGGAGGAGCAGGACGTGGTGGCCCTGGCCCAGGGGCCGGGCGGCGCCTGCTTCGAGGTGTTCCGCTTTACGAGCGGCCGCCTCCACGACCGGGAGCATTTCCTTTTGGACGGCATCGACGAGCCCGCGGCGGCCCGGGCGGAATTCCTGCGCCGGTATTACGCCATGCGGGACACGGTGCCCCCCCAGGTGACGGTGGACGGGGACATTGAGGACGCTGAGCTGCTGGAGCGATGGCTGAGCGAAAAGGCGGGGCGGCGGGTGCATATCGTGCAGCCCCAAATCGGAGAACAGGCCGCCCTGGTGGAGATGTGCCGCGGCAACGCGGCGGAACGGATCGCCCAAAAGGCGGGCATAGCCGGGCGAGACGCCGCCGCCCTGGACGAGCTGATGCGGCTGCTGGGACTGGACGCGCCTCCGGCGTATATCGAGAGCTACGACATTTCCAACACCGGGGGCAGCGACAACGTGGCGGGCATGGTGGTCTTCGAAAACGGCCGCCCCCTCAAGTCGGCCTATCGCCGGTTTAAAATCCGGACGGTGGACGGGCAGGACGACTACGGCTCCATGCGGGAGGTGCTGACCCGGCGGCTGGACGAGTATCTCCAGCATAAGGAGGAGGGCGCCGGATTCGGCCGGCTGCCGGATCTCATCCTGCTGGACGGCGGCAAGGGACACGTGGCAGCGGTCAAGCCGGTGGTGGACAGCTACGGGCTGGGCATCCCGGTGTTCGGCATGGTGAAGGACGATCACCACCGCACCCGCGCCATCGCGGTGGACGGCGGGGAAATCGCCATCAATTCCAAGCGGACGGCTTTCACTCTGATCTCCTCCATCCAAGAGGAGGTGCACCGCTGGGCTATCGGGTACCACCGGCAGCAGCGCAAGGCGTCCTCCATCAGCACCACCCTCACCCGCATCGACGGGGTAGGCGAAGCCCGGGCCCGGGCGCTGCTGCGGCATTTCGGCTCGCTCAAGGCGGTGCGGGCGGCGACAGTGGACGAGCTGTGCCTCGTCAAGGGGGTCAGCCGCCCGGCGGCGGAGAATATCAAGCGGTATTTCGAGACCCGGGAGGATTGAAGAAGCGCCGTCCCCCTTTCGGCGCTTCGCTATATAGAAGGAAAAGAGGCCCTATCGGATATGGAAGCCAAAACCAACGCCATGCGGATACTGGACAAAGCCGGTATCCCCTACGAGCTGCAAACCTACTCCCCCGACGACGGCATCGACGGCGTATCGGTGGCCCGCAAGCTGGGGCAGCCGGTGGAGCAGGTCTACAAAACCCTGGTGACCAAAGGGCGGGGCGGCCATTTCGTCTTTGTCATCCCCGTGGCTGCCGAGCTCGACCTGAAAGCCGCCGCCCGGGCGGTGGGCGAAAAGGCGGTGGAGCTCATCCCCGTCAAGGACATCAACAAAGTCACCGGCTATATCCGGGGCGGCTGCAGCCCGGTGGGGATGAAGAAGCTCTTCCCCACCGTCCTGGACGAATCCGCCCGCGCCCTGCCCGCCTTCTACGTCAGCGGGGGGCGGATCGGCGTGCAGATGCGGGTAAACCCCGCCGTCTTGGCGTCCTTTATCGGCGCCGCCTTCGCCCCTATCACCATGCCGTAGGGCTTGCAAATGCCGGCAAAATCGGGTATACTGAATACGAAAGTTTGTTCGACTGGAGGCGGCGGCATGGCCAGCCTGTGGGGCATCCCCCTCAACCAAATCAAGGGCGTGGGCGAAAAGCGCGCCGCCCTGTATCAGAAGCTGGGCATCACCAGCGCGGGGGCGCTGCTGCGCCATTTTCCCCGCTCCTACGAAGATTGGTCCCGGACGACGGCCATCGCCGACGCCCTGCCGGACACGCCCTGCTGCATCAAGGGCACGCCGGTGCGCGCCCCGGCGGAGCATTTTGTCCGCAAGGGGATGGTGCTCTATCGGTTCCCTGTTTCCGACGGGAAAGATCTGCTGCATGTCACCCTGTTCAACAATAAATTCGCCGCGGCCAAGGTGCGCCCGGGGGAGGAACTGCTCCTGTTCGGCACCGTCACCCGCAACGGCCGTCAGTATGAAATGGCCGCCCCCCAGCTGGAGACCGCGGGTACGGGGCAGCGGATCCGCCCCATTTACCGGCAGACAGAGGGACTGACCTCCCGCATGATCGAGACCAACATGGCCCAGGCGCTCCGCCTGCTGGACATGGATTTGGAAAACGATCCGCTCCCCCCCGACCTGCGCAGCGACCACCATCTGGCCACCCGGCGGTACGCCCTGGAGAACATCCATTTCCCGGTGGACGGGGAAGCGTTGGCCGTGGCGCGGCGTCGGCTGGTGTTCGAGGAGCTGCTGCTGCTTCAGCTGGGGCTGCTGCGCCTCAAGGGCCGTACGAGGGGCGAAACCGGCGCGAAAATCGCGGTGGATTACACGGCGGAGTATCTGGAATGCCTGCCCTTTTCCCTCACCGGGGCGCAGCGGCGGGCCATTGCCGACTGCGTGGCCGACATGCAGGGAGCCTGCCCTATGAGCCGCCTGGTTCAAGGGGATGTGGGCAGCGGCAAAACCGCGGTGGCCGCGGGGGTGGCCTTCACCGCCGTGCGCGGCAGCTGGCAGGCCGCCATGATGGCCCCCACCGAGCTGCTGGCCGAACAGCACGCCCGCTCTCTGACCAGGCTGCTGGCGGGCAGCGGGGTGCGGGTGGGCCTGCTCACCGGCTCCCAGCCGGCGGCGGTCAAGAAGCAGGTGCAGGCAGATTTGGCCGCCGGCGACATCGATTTCATCGTGGGCACCCACGCCCTGCTGTCCGAAGGGGTGGTCTTTCACCGGCTGGGGCTGGTGATCACAGACGAGCAGCACCGGTTCGGCGTGGCGCAGCGGGCCACCTTGGCGGCCAAGGGGGCCAACCCCCATATGCTGGTCATGTCCGCCACCCCCATTCCCCGCACCCTGGCCTTGATTGTGTACGGAGATTTGGACGTCTCCATCTTGGATGAGCTGCCGCCCGGGCGCCAGCCCATCGAGACCTACGCGGTGGACACCGGCAAGCGGGAACGGGCCTACAACTATATCAAAAAGCATATCGCCGAGGGGCGGCAGGCCTATATCGTCTGCCCACTGGTGGAGGACGGTGAGGAGGAAACCGCCTCGCTGGTGTCCGCCACGGCGTATTTTGACCAGCTGGCCTCCGGGCCCTTCCGGGGCTACAGCCTGGGGCTGCTCCACGGGCGGATGAAGGCCGCCGAAAAAGACCGGGTGATGAGTGCGTTCGCCCGGGGAGACATCGCCGTTTTGGTGTCCACCACCGTCATTGAGGTGGGGGTGGACGTGCCGAACGCCGTGCTGATGGTCATCGAAAACGCCGAGCGGTTCGGCCTGGCTCAGCTGCATCAGCTGCGGGGCCGGGTGGGCCGGGGTGTGCACCGCTCCACCTGCATCCTGATTTCTGACGCCCAGAACGAGGAGGCCCGCCGCCGGCTGCAGGTCATGTGCGCCACCAACGACGGGTTCCGCATCGCAGACGAGGATTTGAAGCTGCGGGGTCCGGGGGACTTTTTCGGCCGCCGGCAGCACGGCCTGCCGGATTTGAAAATCGCCGACCTGGACGGAGACATGCCCCTGTTCCGCGAGGCTCAGGCCGCCGCCGTCCAGCTGACCGGCGAGGACCCCGAGCTGGCCGCGCCGGAAAACCGGCTGCTGGCCGAGGAGGTCCGCCGCCTGTTCGAAACCAGCTTTACATGAAAAAACCGCCCGGCAAAAGCGGCGCGCCATTAGCGGAGAATCCAAGCCGGGTTTCGCCGCTTTGCAAGAAATAGCTCAGCGGAACGAGTTCCGCTGAGCTATTTCTTCTAAAAAGGTGCGCACCTAAAACCGGACGGTTTTTTATCGGTTTGTATCAGCTGTAAATCCATTCGTGCAGGCTCTTGACCGATTCCACCGGATCGGTCAGCCGCAGGGACGCGCCGCCGCCCGGCAGCGTCCAGCCCTTGTACTTGCCGTTTTCCGGCAGGTGGAAGCTGGTGTCGATGGCATAGTTAGCATAGCTGCCCGCGTTGAGGGCATAGCCCATCAGCTCGTCGCCCGACATGTTGGTCGCCACCTGGGGCAGCACCTGGTTCAGGATGGTATTCAAGGTACCGAAGCTCATGGTCTTGGCCTTGACAATCAGCTGCTCGATGACCTTGCGCTGGCGGCCGGTGCGGTTGAAATCGCTGTCGATATGCCGAATGCGGGAATACTGCAGGGCCTGATAGCCGTTGAGATGGTACACCTTGGATTCAGTGCCGATTTTTTTGAAGCCCCGCTCCCAGTCCTCCAGCTTCTGTCCAGGGGCGCAGACCTTGGAGGCCTCCTTGGCCGTCATATAAATGTCGATGCCGCCCATAGCGTCCACCGCAATGGGGAAGACGACGAAGTTCACGCCCACGTATTTGTCGATTTTCAGCCGGAAGTTCTGCTCGATGGTCTTGGACAGAAGATTGAAGCCGCCGTACGCATAGGCTGCGTTCAACTTGGCATAATCGTCCTGGCCGTCGCCGTTTTTGTCCCGGCCGGGGATGGTAACCGCCGTGTCCCGCAGCAGGGAGCTGAGCTTGATGGTCTTGTTTTTCTTATTGATGGTGACGATAATCATGGAGTCCGACCGTCCCCGCTCCTTCATGGTGCGAGCGTCGATGCCCAGCAGCAGCAGATTGGTCACGTCCTTGGTGTTGCCCCGCAGAGTGATCTTGCTCACTTCACTCTTGTCGTAATCGCTGGGGTTGAAGGACGTGTCGATGCTGACGTCCGGATCCTCGTCGTCCGGAGGCAGCGAGTCGACATAGTTGCCGTCGATCTCCTCGTCGCCGACGATGAGATTCATCGCGTGCATCACGTAGCCGCCGGCGGTCATCAGCAGAACCGAGACCACCACCATCAGCGAGGACAGAATGGAAACCGTCACCCGCACCGACTTTTTATACCGATGCCGCTTGACCGGCTTGCCGCCCTTGGGCGCCGCGTGCCGGGATTCGGGATTGTTTTCTTTGCGCATATGCAGCCAACCTTTCTGTTGATTGTCCTGCCAGCCGCCGATTGCCGAAAATGGGGGAAAAGGTCGAACGGCTTTCCATAGCTCCTGTGTGCCTGCACCGAGGGCGCATTGCCCTTATCATAGCACAGGGGCACGCGGATTGCAAGCGGTCACTTTTTCCACACATGTCGGCGGGCCCTTCCTCCGGCTGGCAGTCTCCGGTCAGAACAGGCCGCTGATTTTTCCGTTCTCGTCCACATCAATGGCTTCCGCCGCCGGAACCTTCGGCAGCCCGGGCATGGTCATGATGTCGCCGGTCAGCACCACCACAAACCCAGCACCCGCCGCCAGCCGTACGCCGCGCACCGTCACCCGGAACCCGGACGGCCAGCCCAGCAGGGCGAGATTGTCGGACAGGGAATACTGGGTTTTGGCCATGCATACCGGCAAATGGCCGAACCCCAGGGCCTCCAGCTTATCCAGCTCGCGAGAGGCGGCGGGGGTGAAATCCACCCCGTCCCCGTTGTAAATTTCCCGCACCACGGCGGCGATCTTCTCCTTGAGGGGGAGGCTGTCCTCGTACATCATGGTAAAACGGTTGGGCTCCTCCGTCAGGCGCAGTACCTCCCGCGCCAGCTCGAGGCCGCCCTCGCCGCCCTTGGCCCACACCTCGGACAGCGCCACGTTGGCCCCCGCCTCGGCGCATTTGGACCGCACCAGGGCCAGCTCCGCCTCGGTGTCGGTGGGGAAGCGATTGACGGCCACCACGGCGGGCAGGCCGAACTTCACGGTGATGTTCTCGATGTGCTTGAGGAGGTTGGGCAGGCCCCTTTCCAGCGCCTCCAGGTTCTCCTCGCCCAGCCGGCCCTTCTCGGCGCCGCCGTGGTGCTTGAGCGCCCGCACCGTCGCTACGATAACCACCGCATCGGGCCGCAGCCCCGCCTTGCGACATTTGATGTCCAGGAACTTCTCCGCCCCCAGATCCGCGCCGAAGCCGGCTTCGGTGATGACGTAATCGCCCAGCTTCAGGGCCATGCGGGTGGCGGTGACGCTGTTGCACCCGTGAGCGATGTTGGCAAAGGGCCCGCCGTGGACAAACGCGGGGGTCCCCTCCAGCGTCTGCACCAGATTGGGCTGGATGGCGTCTTTGAGGAGGGCGGCCATGGCCCCCTGGGCCTTCAGCTGCCCGGCGGTGACCGGCTGCTCGTCCCGGGTGTAACCCACCACGATGGCCGCCAGCTTTTCCTTGAGGTCGGGGATATCCCTGGCCAAACAGAGAATGGCCATGATTTCGGAGGCCACGGTGATGTCAAACCCGTCCTCCCGCGGCACGCCGTTCAGCCGGCCGCCCAGCCCGTCGGTGATCTGCCGCAACTGCCGGTCGTTCATGTCCACGCACCGCTTCCAGGTGATGCGCCGGGTATCGATGCCAAGGGCGTTGCCCTGATGGATATGGTTGTCCAGCATGGCGGCCAGCAGGTTATTGGCCGCGCCGATGGCGTGCATATCGCCGGTGAAATGCAGGTTGATGTCCTCCATGGGAATGACCTGGGCATACCCGCCGCCGGCCGCGCCGCCCTTGATGCCGAACACCGGCCCGAGGGACGGCTCCCGCAGGGCCAGCACCGTCTTTTTGCCCAGCCGATGCAGCGCATCGCCCAGTCCTACGGTGGTGGTGGTCTTGCCCTCCCCGGCGGGGGTGGGCGTGATGGCCGTGACCAATACCAGCTTGCCGTCGGGCCGATCCTGCCGATCCTTCAGCGCCGAGAGCCGCACCTTGGCCTTGTCGCTGCCGTACATCACCAGCTCCCCACGGGAAAGGCCCAGCCCGGCGGCGATGTCCTCCACGGGCATCGGCGTGACGCTTTGGGCGATTTCAATATCCGTTAACATGGAAAGACCCTCTTTCCCCTCCTCACATCCAATACAATGCCCCGGACGGCTGGATTGTTGGAGGTCATATAAATTTTAAAAGGAGGTACAGGCGCAGCCGGACGGCTGCGCCTGTATGGGAATTTACCTCTTACTTTTTCAGCGCCACGGCGTCCCGTACGCGGGCGACAATGTTCTCAGCGCACAGGCCGAAAACCTTCAGCAGCTCCACCGCGGGGCCGGATTTGCCGAAGGTGTCGTTCACGCCCACCCGGATCACCGGCACCGGCACGGTCTCGCAGGCCACCTCGGCCACCGCGCTGCCCAGGCCCCCGTAGATGCTGTGCTCCTCCGCGGTGACGATAACGCCGGTTTCCCGGGCCGCGGCCACGATGATGTCCCGATCGATGGGCTTGATGGTGGCCATGTTGACCACGCGGGCGGCAATGCCCTCGTTTTTCAGCTGCTCGGCGGCCAGCAGCGCCTCGCCCACCATCAGACCGGTGGCAATGATGGTCACATCGCCGCCCTCCGTCAGCTGGACGCCCTTGCCGATTTCAAAGCGGTAGTCGCTGCCAAGCACCACCGGCACGGCCAGCCGGCCGAAGCGCAGGTACGCCGGGCCGTCCATGGCCGCGGCCGCGCGGACGGCCAGCCGTGCCTCAGTGTCGTCCGCCGGATTGATGACGGTCATGCCGGGGATGCTGCGCATCAGGGCGATGTCCTCGCAGCACTGATGGGTCGCGCCGTCCTCCCCGACGGAGATGCCCGCGTGGGTGGCGCCGATTTTCACGTTCAGATGCGGATAGCCGATGGAGTTGCGCACCTGCTCAAAGGCGCGCCCGGCGGCGAACATGGCGAAGGAGGAGGCGAACACCACCTTGCCGGCGGCGGCCATGCCGGCCGCCACGCTCATCATGTTGCCCTCGGCAATGCCGGCGTTGATGAACCGGTCGGGATACGCCTTGCGGAACATGCCGGTCTTGGTGGCAGCCGACAGGTCAGCGTCCATCACCACCAGATTGGGCATTTCCGCGCCCAGCTCAACCAGGGCCGCGCCGTAAGAATCGCGGGTGGCTTTTTTTATCTGTTCCGCCATGCTCAACCCACCTCCAACTCGTGCAGGGCCGCCTTCAGCTCGGCCATTGCGGTTTCATACTGCTCCTGATTGGGGGCCGTTCCGTGCCAGCCCACCTGGTTTTCCATGAAGGACACGCCCTTGCCCTTGACGCTGTGCTGGATGATGGCGGTGGGCTTGCCCTTGCAGGCCCGCGCCGCGTCGAACGCCGCTTCCAGCTGATCCCAGTCGTGGGCGTCGATGACGATGACATGGAAGCCGAAGGCCGCGAATTTCTCGGGGATCGGGTAGGGGGAATTGACCTGGTCCAGGCTGCCGTCGATCTGCAGGTCGTTGTTGTCCACCACGACGCACAGGTTGTCCAGCTTTTTGTGGGCGGCGAACATGGCCGCTTCCCAGACCTGGCCTTCTTCGATTTCGCCGTCGCCCAGAATGGTGTACACCCGCCAGTCGGCCTTGTCCAGCTTGGCCGCCAGGGCCATGCCCGCCGCGCAGGACACGCCCTGCCCCAATGAGCCGGTAGACATGTCCACACCGGGGATCCCCTTCATATCGGGATGCCCCTGCAGGATGGCGCCCACATGGCGCAGCGACTGGATTTCCGCTTCCGGGAAATAGCCCTTCTGGGCCAGCGCCCCGTACAGGGCGGGGGCCGCGTGCCCCTTAGAGAGCACAAAACGATCCCGGGCCTCCCATTTGGGATTGGCGGGATCCACCTTCATCTCCTTGAAATACAGATACGCCAGCGTGTCCGCAATGGACAGGGAGCCGCCGGGATGTCCGCTTTTCGCGTGGAACGTCCCTTCAATCACATCCATGCGGATGCGGGCCGCCGCAATCGACAGCTGCTTTTTGCACGAAGCCTCCATCTTATCCTTCCTTTCCTAACCCCGTTGTGGTATGAGCCTCCCACGACAGCGCGGCGTCCGGTCCCCCCTTCGGGAGCGCCCCGGGCCGCAGTTTCTTTATTATACCATGGCCGGAGAAAAAAGAACAGAGGAGCGCCCGCCGATTTTCCACCTCCGAACGCTTCCGCAGTCGGTAAAAATGAATAAATTCCCGGTCCCCGCCGATTTTCGCGGCAAAAAACACGAGCATTCGGTCTTTTTCGCCCGTTATCGTTTATTTTTTCCAAATCTTTTAAATTTATTTTTTATAGTTTTAAACTCTTTCCACATAGTTATCCACCATCATTCGCTTTTACTACCCCTCTTCCCTTCCTGCGCTTGGGTAAATGTCGCAAATTTTTTTCTTTCCATCCCGCTGAAATGACAGTGGACAAACCGTTCCGCATCATGTATAATAGTAGAATCGTTGCGGTGCGCCCAGCGGGCGGCCGCCGTTTCCTACAGATAAACGGCCGCGGGACGGCCATGGCGCTGGGCAGCCCCGGCGCGGGCGTTTTTCCAGCCCCTGACTGGTATCAAGTTTTTATTCCGTCTCAAGGAGGAAATCAACCATGCTTAAGCTCAAAAGACTGGCCTGCGCCGCCCTGGCGGCGGTGATGCTGACGTCGGCCGTGTCCCTGTCCGGCTGTTCCACGCCGGAAATCGCGATGACGGTGGACGGTACGGAGTATTCCACCGGCGTCTACCTGGCCTATCTGTATAACACCTACTTCTCCCTGTTCTATCAGGGAAGCTACCCACTGTATTATTACACCTATCAGGGAAAGGACCCTTGGGCGCAGAAGCTGCCCTATGGGGACGACAAAACTGAGATGTCGGTGTCCGATTACATCAAGCTCACCACCCAGGACACCATCATCCGCCAGAAGGCGCTGGAGAACAAGTTGAAGGAGGCCAAGCTCAACTTCTTGGAAAAGGACGTCGAGCAGGTAAACTCCACCATCAAAAACATGAAGCAGGACGCCCTGCTGCGCTACGGCATCAGCAAGGAGAGCTACGAAAAGATGCTCATGGCCTTTTCCTGCAACGAGCGCGCCCTGTTCTACGGCACCTACGATAACAACGGCTCCAAGGCCATGTCGGAGGATGAAATCCGGAAATACTTCAACGACAACTACCTCAGCTATAAAATCATTGAGATTCCCCTGACCGACGACGACGGCAAGGATTTGTCCGAGGCGGAAATCAAAAAGGTCAAGGAACGGCTGCAGAAGTACCTGAACCAGTATACCACCGGCAAGGACTTCGACAAGGTTATTGAAACCTACAACGCGGACGAGAAGGCCTCCTCCGAGACCAGCACCTCCTCCAGCGGCTCCACGACGACAACAACCACCACAACGACTACTACGACGACGACAACCACGACGACTACGACGGCCACCACCGGCACCGGCAATTCCTCTTCCGCCTCCTCCGACGCGGAAGACGAGGAAGAGGAAGAAAACAAGGATCCCAACCGGAAGGACATTGACGCCAAGCTGTACGGCGATGAGGATTTCACCAACGCCCTGAAGACGGTGAAAATCGACGAAGCTAAAATCATCGAGTACAAAAAAGGCGGCTCCACCAACACGGCGGCGCTGGTGCTGCGGCTGGATCCCGAAAAGGGCCGGCTCGACGGCAAGGACTATTTTAAAGAGAGCCGGGAGAACATCATCTACGGCGCCAAGTGGGAAGAATTCGACAAGGAGATCAAGGAGTACGCCGCGACCCTGCCCAAGGAAATCAACGACCGGGCGATTAAGATGTGCGACCCCAAGAATTTCGAAAAAGAATAAACCGCCAGCCGCCTCCTACGTTAGCAGGAGGCGGCTCCTTTATGCCGGAAAGCGCGGAAAAGCCGGAGGCCCTGTCCTTCCGCGGTTCCCCCGTATCGCTCGCATACCCGCCCTACCCCGGCGCCCTTGCAGGGGTAGCATCGCTCGCCCGCGGATCCACGCACAAGCCAGCCCTCCCCACCGACACGCGGCGAACCAAAGCCTTCCCCTATACAAAAAGGACCGGAAGCCCGCGCTTCCGGTCCTTTTATCTCAAATCCAGGCGCTTTCGCTCTCCTGCTTCTTGGGCCGCCCCATGAGCGCCCGCAGGGCCTCCTTGGGATCCTGCCCCTCGTAGCAGACCCGGTAGCACTGCTCGGTGATGGGCATTTCCACCCCGTTCTGCTGCGCCAGCTGCCAGGCCGCCCGGGCGGCCAGATACCCCTCCACCGTGCCGACGATTTTCACCGCCGCCTCCGGGGTGTGCCCCTGGCCGATGAGAATGCCCGCCCGCCGATTGCGGGAATGCATGCTGCCGCAGGTCACGATGAGATCTCCCATGCCGGACAGGCCCGCAAAGGTGTCCGCCTGCGCCCCCAGGGCCACGCCCAGCCGGGCCATTTCCGCCACCCCCCGGGTCATCAGCGCCGCCTTGGTGTTGTCCCCCATGTCCAGACCGTCCACCACGCCGGCGGCCAGCGCCACCACGTTTTTCAGCGCACCGCCCAGCTCTACGCCCGTCACATCCCGGTTGACATAAATGCGGAAGGACGGATTCATCAGCAGCTCCTGCACCCGTTCGGCCGCCGCCAGATCCTCCGAGGCGCTGACCACCGTGGTGGGGACGCCCCGGGCCACCTCCTCAGCGTGGGAGGGGCCGGACAGGGCCACCACCCGCGCGGCGGGCGCCGCCTCCGCGATAACCTGGGTAAAGCGCTTGAGGGTGGCGTCCTCCAGCCCCTTGCCCGCGTTGGCAATGATGGTCGCCGGCTTGACCACGTCGGCCAGCCGGGCGGCGGTGGACCGAATGGCAAAGGAGGGTACCGCCATAATCACGAGATCCGCCCCTGCCGCGCAGGCGATGTTGGTGGTCAGCCGGATGGACGGCGGCACCGCCACGCCGGGCAGCAGCTTTTTATGCTCGTCGTGCCGCCGGATGGCCGCCACCTCTTCCTCGAAAGGGGACCACAGGGACACCGTGTTGCCGTATTGATGAGCCATGACGGCCAGGGCGGTGCCCCAGCCTCCAGCGCCGATGACTGCGATGTTTGCCATAAACCGAACCGCCTCTCTGATGAAAGTGAGCCGCCCATAGTCCGGACGGCGTTTGTATCCTTATACCACAAGGCGGCGCGGAACGCCGCCCTCCTTAGTCCGGAACGGCTTTGCCCGTTCCGGAGTGGTTCAATGGTCTCTCAGCCGTCGGAAATCTTGGATTTCCGTTTACGGCGTGAGGTTATTATACCACAAAAGCAAGCACAAGCCAACGATGTTTACAGGTACGAAAGCGCTCCGCGCTGCCGCACCGTTTACGCAGGGTATTATAGCCCGTTTCGCAAGCAATCGAAAAGAACCACCCGGAAAGCGCCGCTTTCGCGCTTTCCCGGGCGGTTCCGCTTTATTTCTTGCCGAAGGACAGCTTGCTTTCCGTCCCCTTGGCGATCCGCTTGATGTTCGGAATGTGCTTAATGATGAGGATGGCCGCGATGAGGACGGCCATGCAGGTGCAGAAAATCACGGTGGAGGCGTCCTGCTTGTAGACGAACATACGGAACACGTATGTAAGCACCGCCATGGTCGCCGCCGCGCAAATGGAGCCTAATGACACCATCCGGCTGAACAGCACCACGATGATGAACATCAGCAGGCTGAGGAGGGCCACCTTCCAGTCCAGGATGAGCATCATGCCCAGGGTGGTCAGCACGCCCTTGCCGCCCCGGAAACCGAAATACAGGGGGAACAGGTGCCCGATGATGCAGAAGAAGCCCGCCAGGTACTGCCCCACCAGCCGGAGATTTTCCTCCAGCATAAAGGGCGCGAGATAGCTGGAGACCGACGGCTGGCCAAGGCTGAGATTGGTCAGCAGGAAGCCGCCCAGCAGCACCGCGGCAAAGCTCTTGGCCAAATCCCCGACGGTGGTCAAAATGGCGGGCAGCTTGCCCTGGGAACGCAGGACGTTGGTGGCCCCGGCGTTGCCGCTGCCATAGGAGCGGATGTCCTCCTTGGCGAATAGCCTGGTGACGATGATGGCGGAGTTAATGCTGCCCAGCAGATAGGCGGCGGCCGCCGTCAGCAGCAGGGCCAGCCAGCTGTTTTGCAGAAAGTCTCCCATATTCTTGTTCCCCTCTGTCTAATCTGGATTATCTGGTGCTGGAATCGCCTTTTTCCCGGATGATAAAGCGCACCGGCGTCCCCACCAGCCCGAAGGTTTCCCGGATTTGATTCTCCAGATACCGCTGGTAGGAAAAATGGAACAAATCCGCCCGGTTGACGAAAAAGACGAAGGTGGGCGGCCGGGTGGACGGCTGGGTCATGTAGTAAATCCGCAGGCGGCGCCCCTTGTCGGTGGGCGGCTGCACCCGGGCCGTGGCCTGGGCCAGCACGTCGTTGAGCATGCCGGTGGAAATGCGCATGGCGTTCTGCTGCGCGACATTCACAATCATCTCGAAGAGCTTATCCACTCGCTGTCCGGTCTTGGCGGACAGGAACAGGAAGGGCGCATAGGCCATAAAGGAGAAATCCTCGGCCAGCTCCTTGCGCATCCGCTCCATGGTGTGGCCGTCCTTCTCCACCGCGTCCCATTTGTTGACCGCGATGATGCAGGCCTTCCCCTGCTGGTGGGCGATGCCCGCCACCTTGCTGTCCTGCTCGGTGAAGCCCTCCGCCCCGTCGATGAGGATGACGCAGACGTCGGCCCGTTCCACAGCCATTTCGGCCCGCAGCACGCTGTATTTTTCGATGGCGTCGTCCACCCGGCTCTTGCGCCGCAGGCCCGCCGTGTCGATGAAAATAAAGTCCCCGTACTGGTTGTGGACGGCGGTGTCCACCGCGTCCCGGGTGGTGCCGGCGATGGAGGAAACGATGCTTCGTTCCTCCCCGGCGATGGTGTTGATGAGGGAGGACTTCCCAGCGTTGGGCTTGCCGATGACCGCCACCTTGATGACGTCCGGGGCCTCCTCCTCCTCTTCCTCCGGCGGGAAATAGGCGAACACCGCGTCGAGCAGGTCGCCGGTACCGTGACCGTGGACGGAGGATACCGGGACGGGATCCCCCAGTCCCAGGTTGTAAAACTCGTAGAATTCCGGCGGCGGGCTTCCGGGCGCGTCGCACTTGTTGACGCAGAGCACCACCGGCTTGCCGCTTTTCTTGAGCATCACGGCCACGTCCTGATCGTTGGCCGTCACCCCGGCGTGCAGATCGGTCACCAGGACGATGACGTCCGCCTGGTCGATGGCCAGTTGGGCCTGCCGCCGCATCTGGGAGAGGATCACATCGTCGGAATGGGGCTCGATGCCCCCGGTGTCTGCCAGCATGAAGGTGCGGCTGCGCCATTCGCACGCGGCAAAGATCCGATCCCGGGTCACGCCGGGCGTGTCCTTGACGATGGACAGCCGCTGCCCGATGAGCTTATTGAACAATGTCGATTTTCCCACATTGGGACGCCCTACCACCGCCACTACCGGCCGCGCCATAGGGATCACCACCTATCTGTTTTACTTCGGTTACCAGAACAGCGCTTCCAGCAGATCCGCGCCATCCACCGGCAGTATCTCCACCCGCATCGACAGGGCCTGCGCCACCTCGTCGGGGGTGGCGTCGTCCAGGAAGCAGTCGCCCTCCCGCCGGAGCATGTCCCGGGGAAGGAGAAGAATGTCCGCCTCCCGGCCGCGCAGCTGTTCCATTAAATCCCGGCCGGTCAGCAGACCGGCCACGGTAATAGTTTCCCCAAAAAACCGGTTCTTTATGGGGACGACTTCCACCAGTAAATTATGCCACGTTTCCCGCGCCTCGTCAACCAGACGGCTCAGAATCGGCGCGGCCAGCAGGCCGGTGGCGATAAGCAGACGGCTGCCCGCCGGGCGGCGGCCCTCCTCCCGGGCGGCGGCCAGGGCCTCGCGGAACTGCTCCTCGAGCAGAGCGGTCATGCCCACCCCGTTCTCCAGCTGGGCCATGTCTCCATAATACGCGGCGTCCGGCATGGACAGACCCGCCTTGATGAAAAATTCATCGGAGGGATAGAACAGCCGCGTCCCATGCTTTTGCAGCATCTCCTCCCCCATGGCTTCCATGCGGCGGATGACGTCCCGGGATTCCTCCGGGGTGAACAGGCGCAGAGGTGTCAGCCCTTCCCGGTATTTGGTCAGGCCCACCGGCACGGCGGCCACGCTTTTCACCGCCGGGGCCAGTTCCGCCAGATCCCGCAGGGTGTTGGTCAGCTCCTCCCCGTCGTTGTAGCCGGGCACCAGCACCAGCTGGCAATTGATGGCTAAGCCCGCGTCAGCGAACCGGCGCAGCACCGCCAGCTTCTCCCCGGCAAAGCGGTTGCCCATCATCCGGCAGCGCAGCGCCGGGTTAGTGGTGTGCACCGAAATGTTGATGGGGCTGATGTGCATGGCGAGAATCCGCTCGATCTCGTGATCGCTCAGGTTGGTCAGGGTGATATAATTGCCGAACAGGAAGGACAGGCGGCTGTCGTCGTCCTTGAAATACAGGCTCTGGCGCATCCCGGGCGGCAGCTGGTCGATGAAGCAGAAAATGCATTGGTTCCGACAAGAATGCTGCTTGTCCATCAGGTAGGTCTCGAAGGACAGGCCGATGTCCTCGGCCTCCCCCTTACGGATATGCACCACCCGGGCCTTTTTCCCGTCGGTCACCGCCACCCGCAGGTCGGTTTCCATCAGGTAAAAGCGGTAGTCCAGCACGTCCTCAATGACGTGGCCGTTGATGCGCAGCAAGGTTTCCCCGGGACGGATGCGTTTGCGGGCCGCCGGGCTGCCCGGGGTCACGTTTTGAATGGTCACCGGCATGGCGGCGCGCCTCCTTTGTTCACAGAGATATGCGGACATAAAAATAGAGAAGGATTGCTCCTCCTCTACCTTTAGGGCCGCGTTCAGCCTTCGGTTTTGACAACCTGCCGGCCATTGTAATACCCACAATTGCCACAGAGCCGGTGCGGGCGTTTGTATTCGCCGCACTGCGGGCATTTCATCAGCGCCGGAGCATCCAGCTTCCAAACGTTGTTGCGCCGCTTGTCACGCCGGGCTTTGGAATGTTTCCTCTTGGGTACCGCCATGTCAGCACCTCCTTAGTCCTAATCCGGCGGAAAATCCGCCACTAGTTGATGAGCTGTTTGAGCACCTCAAGCCGGGGATCCGTCCTGTCGGAATGACAGCCGCAGAGCCCTTCGTTGAGATTCTTACCACACATGGGACAAAGCCCGCGGCAGTCCTCACGGCAGAGGAATTTCGACGGCAGCTCCAGCAGAATATCCGCCCGCGCCAGTTCGTCCAAGGACAACTGGTAGTTGTCGATGAGGACGAAATCGTCGGTTTCCTCATTGTTCAGAGACGCCACCAGGATATGCTCCATGGGAATCCGGAACGGCCTTTGAATCGCCTCATTGCAGCGATCGCAATGGCCGTCGAACCGGAATTCCGCCGCCGCCCGCAGAGTGACCACGCCGGCCGAACAAGCGGCCTCGCCCTTCACCCGGACTGGCTGTGTAAAAGGGTGGATTCCTTGGAACTCCACCCCGGAAAAATCCAGTTCTGCGTCGATGGGCAGGGACTCGATCTCGCCCATAAACAACGGTTTCAGCTGTAGAAGCATACTTCACCTCAAAGTGTCACGCAAAATATTATATATACCTCAGCGGGGTTTGTCAATAGAGAATTTGGTTTCCGGTGGTTTTCCGCGCATTTTTCCGCGTTCTTTCCAATATTTCCGGACGAAACCGCCCGTTCCTTCGTCAGGCATCGCCCTTTTGCGCACAAATCCGCACGAATTCGCCCGCCCGCAGCCGGGCGACCAGCGTGGCGCTGTCGGGCACCGGCCCGGCGAAATCCAGGCCGCCGATCGCCAGATCCTCCCACTCGTGAAAATCCGATCCGGACAGCCCTACAAGGCCGTTCGCCCGGCAGAAGGAGGCGGCGTCTTCGTTGTGGGAGTTATGGCGGGGGTTGCCGTTCATGACCTCCACCCCGTCCAGGTAGGCGGCGGGGCAGGGCTTCATGCCGCTGCGGCAGGGGTGGGACTGGGCCACGAACCAGCCAAGCTGCTCCGCCAGTGCCTTCAGCCGTTTCTCATCCAGGGTATACAGCGCGGGGTAGCGCCGGAGCTGCTCCTCGGTCACGCCGTAGACCAGGTATTCGTTGATGGAATCCCGCAGGGCGTCCAGGGCCGGCTCCCCGGTCTTTTCCGCCCCGTCCAGCCGCAGCTCCAGCCCCAGGAGAACCGTCAGCCCCAGGGGCTCCCCGGCCGCCTTCGCGGCCCGGTAGCCGGCCAGGTAGGCGTCCACCTTTGTATCCCAATCGCCGGGGAAGCGGGCGAAATTATAGGCGGCGTAGTGATCGGTGACCACCACGCCCGCGTAGCCCTCCCGCCGGTAGGCCGCCGCGGCCTCGGCCGCGGGGACGTTGCCGCAGGGGCTGACCTCGTCGGTATGAAAATGCATCTCAAATGGATATGCCATAAAGCTGCCTCCCGGCGGGGAAGCCCCCGCCAAATCTATGCCGTTTTCGCTGGCCCGTCAGTGCTCGGGGGGCGGGCCGTCCACGGCCTCCACCGGCACATAGGGCATGGCCTCCCGGTCGCCGATGTCCCGGACGATGACGAAGGGAGTCAGCTCGTCATCCTGGCCGGCGGGGTTGTCCCGGATGAGGTCGGCCAGGAGGGCAGCGGGCTTGTCCGCCAAATCGGGGGATTTACCCAGGATCTCCACATCGATGTCGTTGGCATCCACCACCATGCAGGAAATGCCCAGCGCCTCTTTCACCTGCCGGCAGACCCCGTCGGGATCCTTCGGATTGAGGACGGCGAGGGTGTGGTAGGTCTCGAAGGCGGAGTGGCTGTAAAACCCGTCGATGCCCGCCACATCCTGGCCCACGATTTCATAGAACACGCCCCGGTGACCGGTGAACTTGCCGATCAGGGTGCGGAAGCAGGCCCAGAGGATCAAAGGCAGGCCCTTCATGTCAATGGCCAGCTGAAGCTTATAGGGCTCGTCCATGGCGATGCCGTTCTGGTTATGGGTGGCGAAGCGGGAGAGAAATTTGGCCCAGAAGCCCACCTTCACGTCCTTCATCTCCACGGTGTTGTTCTGACACATGGAAACGACCTTCTCGCTCAGGGTGACCACGTCCCCCTCCTGATAGAGAGGGGACACGTACCGGCGCATCACCTCCACAAAGTCCTCGCCCCGCTCGATGAAATGGGTGGCGACGGCGTACCGCTCATACCGGCGGCCTTCCGACTCCCGCACGCCGCGCACGTAATAGACGGCGCCGTTTTCCTCATGCCGGTTCTCCGATTTGTTCAGATTGCCCTCGTACCAGATTGCCATGGCCGTACCATTCCTTTACCGTTTCTGATGAAAGCGGAGAATCGGCCGGCAGCCGGTTCTCCGCTTCCTCAGGGTTTTCGATTGCCGTTCTTACAGGGCCAGCTCCGCCAGCTCGGCGGGGATCTCGCTCTTATCCGCCGAGACGGAGAGCACCAGGTTGGTATTCGCTTTCTCAGACAGAACCTGCAGCTTCTTGACGAAGCTCAACAGGGCCTCCATGTCGCGGCCGCCGATTTTCAGGGTGGAATCCACGAAGACGTCGGTGATGTCATAGTTGCCCGCGCACATACCCGCGATGAAGCCATAGAAGGAATCAAAGCCCTGGATGTCGTAGCTGTCGGCCACCGCCAGACGCGCCTTGTGGCTCAGGTCATAGGTCAGGGTGCTGTCCTTTTCAATGAACACCACATTGCCCTTGGACGCCGCCATGGCGGCGTTGCACATGTCGATGAGCCGTTTCGTTTTGCCGGAGCCTTTCTTGCCGAGGATCAGAGTTACCATAATCAATTCCTCCCAGTGTATATAGTATAACCGCCGTGCGCGGTGTTAAACGGAGTAAACGGGATTCAGCGGCCCAGGCGTTTTTCCAGGGCGGCCTTTTCGTTCTCGAAGCCGGGCTTGCCCAGCAGGGCGAACATGTTCTTCTTGTAGCTTTCCACGCCGGGCTGGTCAAAGGGATTGACCCCCAGCATGTAACCGGAAATGGCACAGGCTTTCTCAAAGAAATAAATCAGATAGCCCAGTGCCTCCTCCTTCGCCTCGGGAACATGGATGACAAGGCTGGGGGTGCCGCCGTCGGTATGGGCCAGAACGGTGCCCTCGAAGGCCTTCTTATTGACGAAATCCATGGTTTTGCCGGTCAGGAAATTGAGGCCGTCCACATTCTCGGGATCCTCCTCGATGGTCAGCTCTCGGGGGGCCTTGTCCAGCAGCACCACGGTTTCGAACAAAATGTTGGAGCCGTCCTGGACGAACTGGCCCAGGGAATGCAGGTCGGTGGAGAAAACCACGGACGCCGGGAACAGGCCCTTGCCGTCCTTGCCCTCGCTCTCACCGTACAGCTGCTTCCACCACTCGGACATCATGGCGTAGCAGGGCTCGTAGCTGACCATCAGCTCCACGGCACGGCCCTTGCGCAGCAGCACATGGCGGGCGGCGGCGTACTTATAACAGTCATTGTTCTCGATGGAGGGATCGGTCAGCTCCTTCTGGGCGGCGGCGGCGCCGGCCATAAGGGCGGCGATGTCGCAGCCGGCCACGGCGATGGGCAGCAGACCCACGGCGGTCAGCACCGAGAAGCGGCCGCCCACGTCGTCGGGCACCACAAAGGTCTCGTACCCTTCCCGATCGGCCAGGCCCTTGAGGGTGCCCCGGGCCTTGTCGGTGGTGACGTAGATGCGCTTTTTAGCCTCTTCCCTGCCCACGGTCTTTTCCAGATAATCCCGGAAGACGCGGAAGGCGATGGCCGGCTCGGTGGTGGTGCCGGACTTGGAGATGACGTTGATGGACACCCGGCGGCCCTCGCACAGCTCGAGCAGCTCGCTCAGCGCGGCGGAGGAGATGCTGTTGCCCGCGAAGTAGACGTCGGGCGTGTCCTTCTTTTTCGCGTTATACAGCGGGGATTTCAGAAATTCGATGGCGGCGCGGGCACCCAGATAGCTGCCTCCGATGCCGATGGCGATGAAGATATCGGTATCCTGCCGGATACGGGCGGCCGCGGCCTGAATGCGGGCGAACTCCTCTTTATCGTAATCGGTGGGCAGGGTGAGCCAGCCCAGAAAATCGCTGCCCAGGCCGGAGCCGGCGTGCAGCAGCTCGTGAGCAGCCGTGACCTGCGGCTGCAGGGCGCCCAATTCATGAGGACGGACAAAGCTTTCGAGATAACGGGTTTCCAAAGACACGGACATAAGACAGTTTCCTCTGCTTTCCCGGTATACGCGGTCCGCGCTCCGACAGGGCCGGGTTTTCGCCCGCCTGATCGCCGTGTCCAAAGCATGCGTGCCGGGTATGCCGCTGATGACGGCGGCGGGGAGAATCCCTCCGCTTGCTACCATTTTACAATATAACGGGGCACATTGCAACCGCCTTTCGTGAAAAAACGGTGAACGCGTGGGAACCCCGGGCGGGCCTTTTCAATAGGATAAACAGGCGGGGGCTATTTTCAGAGAAATGGGAGGGCTCCCTTGTTTGCCGTCCGATCGATGAACGGCGTGAAAATCACCGTCTATAATTCTAACCCGCGGGGCAGGGCATCGCGGGACCCGGCTGTTCACCCGGCCGCGGCATCGTTTACGACGAGCGGGAACGATTTAACCAGCTGTTCCTGCGGACGATGGCAGGCACCCGGGAACGCCTCAGTTTTTGCGATCCTCCCGATGCATGGCGAAAACCACGGGGCAGAGCAGCAGCAGGGCCGCCAGGTTGGGGATGACCATCAGGCCGTTGCACACGTCGGCCAGGGCCCACACCGCGTCCGCCTGAAACAGGCTGCCTAAGAACACGAAGACGACGACCAGCAGCTTGTACACCGTCACGGCGGATTTCCGCCGGAACAGATAGCGGACGTTGGTTTCCCCATAATAATACCAGCTGATGATGGTGGAAAAGGCGAAAAACATCAGGCAGACGGCGATAAAAGGGCCCCCCGCGGCCCCGAAGGAGGCGGAAAAGGCCGCCTGGGTCACATCGATGCCCGCGTCGGGGGCGATCCGTTCCGGCAGCACGCCGGAGGTGAGGATCACCAGGGCGGTGATGGTCAGCACCACGAAGGTATCGAAAAAGACGCTGACAATGGCGACGTGCCCCTGCTTTTCCGGGCGGGAAACCGTGGCCACGGCGTGGGCATGCGGGGTGGATCCCATGCCGGCCTCATTGGAGAACAGGCCGCGGGCTACGCCGTATTTCACCGATTTCATCACCGTATAGCCGCCCACGCCGCCGAAGGCGGCGGCGGGATGGAACGCACAGGTGAAGATGCTGCCCAGGGCGGGAAGAATGCGGGTATAGTTCATGCCCAGCACCACGATCGAGCCGGCCAGATAGAGGACGGCCATCACCGGCACCACCTTTTCTGTAAAGGAGGCGATGCGGCCGATGCCGCCGAGCAGGATGACCGCCGTCAGCAGGGCCACGATCAGCCCGATCACCCAGGAGGGCAGGCCGAAGGAGGTGGCAAAGGCGGAGGAGATGGAGTTGGACTGCACCATATTACCGGCAAAGGCCAGGGCCAGGATGATCAGCACGGCGAAAACCCGGGCCATCCATTTGCCCAGCCGGCGGCCCACGCCGCGCTCCATATAGTAAGCGGGACCGCCCACCGTCTGCCCGTCGGCGTCAACGGTTTTGAATTTCTGGGCGAGAAGGGCCTCGGCGTACACTGTGGCCATCCCCAGCAGAGCGGCCACCCACATCCACAGGATGGCCCCCGGGCCGCCCAGGACAATGGCGGTGGCGGCCCCGGCCAGATTGCCGGTGCCCACCTGCCCGGCGATGGCGGTGGTCACCGCCTGAAAGGAGCTCATGCCATGCTTACCCGCCTTTTTCCCCCGCAGGGAAAAGCCGGAAAACATCTGCCGCAGGCCCGCGCCGAACCGGCGGAACTGCACCCCCTTCAGGGTTATGGTAAAAAACAAGCCGGTGCCGCACAGCAGGACAATCAGCAGATGATCCCAGAGAAAGCCCTGCGCGGCCCGGATAAACGCGGTGATGGTTTCCATTCACGTCCTGCCTTTCCAGGTAAAAGCAGGCGCGCTTAGGCCGGCGTTTACCCGTCGAGTCTGCCTGGAGAAGACAGCCCAGTATACCATAAAACCGCGGCCCTTCACAAGGGATTCGACAGGTTTCGGCAGATACCCCAAAAGGCGGGCGGATAATGTTATATTTTTCACAAGCTGCTGTTAGAAAAACGGATGGAGCCGTCATCGGGGGGGATCAAAGAGACAGGGCGGAAGCTTCTTGCTTCCGCCCTCAGGCTGTCAAAAAAGGGGAATCTGCCATTCGGAAAACGAAAAAAGCGGAGGCGGGTTACCGAGCCGTGTTTGCGAGGACATGTGCCTCGCAAACACACCTTATAGGCGAAAACCGGCGGA
>URCA01000002.1 GCA_900546265.1 uncultured Oscillospiraceae bacterium
TTTTCCGGAAAAAGAAAAGAAGGGGTGCGGGCGGCTCACAGCCGCGAGAGGAGTACGGGGTTCTGCCCCGCATACCTACGCAACCCCGATAGGGCTTTTAGGCCAAAACGCCCATCCATTTCAGCAGCGCGGCGCAGTCCAGCATGCCTTGGTGATAATACTCCCATTGTGCATGGTATTCCTTTAGGCCGATAGTTTCCTCTAAGTCGAAGGTAAACGCCTTTTGTTCATCGGCTTTGCCGATCGCTTCCAGCATAGCGTCGAATCGTTTCTGTATCTCCCGAAACTCTCCGTTTTCCATCAGCCGTTTCCAAACGGCATCCTCCACCGCTTCCAGGCGGAACGGGGAAAACTCGTCCAGTAAATGCACACCGTATCATCCTTTCTGCTTGATGATACGGTTATAGCATACTGGTTGAAAGAGCGGCAGAAATTTATTCCAAAATGGCATATCCAAATTTTCCACGCGAATTTCATGAAAAGTAACGAACGTCCTACTCCCCGGCGGGGGCGATGTTCTCGTACACCGTCACCGCCTGCACCCCGGCCCGGGCGGCCAGCCAGGTCTCCACCCGCGTTTTCTCCTCGGCGCTCAGAGGGGCAGGCAGATCCAGGGTAGCCATCACCCGATTTTCCACCTGCTGGGTGGTTTCGCTCCAAATCCGGTGCCGGCCCATGGAGCAGGATTGCACCTGGGGATACAGGGCTTGCAGCTCCCTGGTGATGGCCTGCATATCGAAATCAAACGCCTGGTAATCGAGCAGCTTGGCCTTGGCGCCCACCAGCTCGGCCTTCAGGTTCTCCAGCTCCTGCTTCTGAGACAGGGCGGCGTTCTCCTGGCTGTTTTGATCCAACTCCTTCTCGATGATGGCCTGGATATCCTCCTGGGTCATCCCCTGCTCCAGCTCGGTCTGCGTGACCTTCAGGGTCATGCCCTCCAGGCCATAGCCGGGCAGGGCGCTGCGCAGCTCCTGGATGCGCTCCTCGCTCAGCCGTTTGCCCAGGAGGGCCACACGGATCTCCTTCGCCTTGGTATCGGCGGAGGAGCGCACCACCTGGGTGTCGTCAAAGCTGAACTCGGAGGCAATATATTTCTGCACGCTGCTTTCGGTGAGGCTGTCCCCCACGATACGGTAGGCGAGATAAATGCTGGGCAGCACGGTAATAATGGCCACGACGGTCAAGGTAATGCGCATTTTGCGGCGAGCCCGGGCGTTCTCAAATTCCTGCCGGGGAAGGCGCATGAGGCGCACCACCACAAAGGTGCTCACGCAGATGAAGAAGCCGTTGATGAAGAACAGGTACACGGCCCCCAGGAAAAAGGAGAGCGACCGGGTGGCCAGGCCGTAGCCGGCGGTGCACAGGGGCGGCATGAGGGCGGTGGCGATGGCCACGCCGGGGATGACGTTGGTTTTCTCCTTCCGGGTGACGCCGATGATGCCCGCCAGGCCGCCGCACACGGCGATGAGCACGTCCCAGACGGTGGGCATGGTGCGGGCCAGCAGTTCGGAATGGGCGGTGGAGATGGGCGAAAGGGAAAAATAGAGGGTGGAGGCCACGATGCAGACGATCACCTGAAACAAAAGGCCGATGAAGGCACGGCGGGACAGGCGGAGGTCGCCGAGGGCGAAGCCGTAGCCCACCGCCATAATCCCGCCCATCAGGGGGGAAATCAGCATAGCGCCGATGATGACGGCGGTAGAGTTCATGTTCAGCCCGATGGAAGCGATGAGGATGGCCAGCACCAGGATACACAGGTTGGTGCCCTTGACGTGGGCGCCGCTGAGAATGGACTGCCGGATTTCCTCCGGCGAGGCGCTGCCCTCCTCCAGGCTGAAGGCGGAACGGATGGCTTGGCGAACGCTCATACGGACACGACCTTTCCGGTTGTTGCCGGGCCAATCGGCCCATTTTCTCCATTATACCAGCCGAGGCCCCCGTTTTCAACGGGGACGCCGGAGCGTGGGCGAGCACTGCTCGCCCCTACAACCTCTGTCCGAATGGGCGGTACGCAAAAAGACAGCGCTCTCCCATGGCTTCACCGTGGAGAGCGTTGTTTTTGACGGATCCTCTTTTTTGACAGCCTGCCGGTATTGTTTTCGATGGCTCAGCGGCGGGCGGCGGACAGATACCCGGTTTCGCTGAGCAGGCGGGCGGCATCGTAGGCGGTTTCCATGGCCGCGAACAGGCCGCGGGCGCAGGTAATGGTTTCGCCGGGCGTACGGCTGGGAATTTGGGTGAGGAGGGCGGGAGCGAAGGGGGTCACGGCGCAGGAACGCTGAATGTCGTGGATATACCGGGTATGGGCGAGGGCGTCCGGCAGGCCGCAGGCAGGCGGCTCGCCCCGGCGAAGGGACTCGGCCACGGCCCAGATTTTGTCCCGCTCCAGCGGATCGGGGGCGAGGCGTTCCTCGAAGGTGCGGCCCGGAGTTTCGACGAGCAGGGTGCGCTCGACCAGCCGGCAGGTGATCCGGGCGTTCTCCAGTTCCAGCACGAAGCCGGGCAGGCGGGTCCGATCGACGGCGTGGGAGGCGGCGAAATAGAGGGGCACGCCGCTGTCTGTCTGGATGCGGGCGGTGATGGTATCGAAGGTTTCGATGGCGTTGGCCCGGTAGAGCTCGGTCTGGTGCGCGAGGGGCTGGGCGGGACGGCCGGGAGGGCTCGCCAGGAAAAACAGGAGATGCAGATAGTGGGCGCAGGCGTTATTGGCCACGCTGTCGCAGACGATATGGCCGCCCACCTGGACACGGCCCGCCCAGCCCCGCCGGTAATAGGCGCTGTCCCGAGGCGGCAGGGACATGGCCTTGAACAGCCGGGGCGCGCCGTACGTCCCCCGCCAAATGGCCTCCCGCAAAGCAAGGATGGCCGGGTTGAAGGCGAACTGAAACCCGATGGCCACCTCCCGACCGGCGGCGCGGCGGGCCTCCTCCATGCTTCCGGCCTCCGCCAGGGTGGCGCACAGGGGCTTTTCGCAGAGCACATGGCTGCCGTGGGCCAGGGCCTGGCAGGTTTGCTCCGCATGGAGGTGGATGGGGGCGGAAATGCAGAGGAGATCCGCCATCTGCTCCCGATAAAAGGCGTCCAGCGACGCGTAGACCGGAATATGGCGGGCGCGCAGCTCCCCGAGATAGGAGCAGGAGGCGGGATAGGGATCGATGCAGCCCGTCAGGGTCAGGCCATGGCTCTCCCCTTCCTCCAGAAGGGCTTTTCCGTAGACCTCGCCATAGCCGCCGATGCCCGACAGGGCCACTGTCCGAATGGATGGCATGGACTTCGTCTCCTTTCGTCAGCATATGAGATCAGCATAGCACGGCGAGGGGCGGCGGGCTTGCGGGATTTCAGGAAAAGGTTCGCCTTTTTTGTGAAGTTGGCGGCCTTTTTTGTGACAGTCAAATTCTGAATCAGGCCGCCGGAGTTCCGCAAGGCCCAG
Source organism: uncultured Oscillospiraceae bacterium (assembly GCA_900546265.1). Classification (GTDB taxonomy): domain Bacteria; phylum Bacillota; class Clostridia; order Oscillospirales; family Acutalibacteraceae; genus UMGS856. The sequence continues at coordinate 3,431 of URCA01000002.1, forward strand.
AGGGAGCCGAAAACCATGGCGATCCCGATCGCCGTCACGGTGAGGGCGGTCAGCACCGCGGCGGCGCGTCAAGAGAAAAGGGGGAAAGACCTCACAGGCGTTCCAGGGGGCGCAGGCCGGTTTCGGTCAGCTCATACCAGTCGGTGCAAACCTCGCGCATAAATTTGCGGTCGTGGGTGACGCTGAGAATCGCGCCGCCGTAGGCGGACAGGGCCTCCCGGATGACGGGACAGGACAGGGGGCTGAGATTGCGGGTGGGTTCGTCGAGCACCAGGACGTCGCAGCCGTCCAGCAGCAGGCCGGCGAGGAGGAGCTTGGCCTTTTGGCCGCCGCTGAGCGCGGCAATGGGACGGCGCATCTCATCGGGGGTGAATTTCAGGCTGCCCAGGAGGGTGCAGGCTTTGGTGCGCCGCTCCTTGTCCCCGGAAGGGGCGAGATAATCCACAGGGGTTTGCCGATCGTCCAGGACGTCGCCGTAGTTCTGGGGCATATAGCCGGCGCGGATGTCCCGCCTCAGGCGCAGCTCTTCCCAAATCAGGCGCAGGAGGGTGGTTTTGCCCCGGCCGTTTTCCCCGAGAATGGCCACTCGGCGGGGGCCGGCGACGTGCAGGCGCACATCCCGGGCCAAGGGGCGGTCGCCTGCCCGCAGGCAGTCCAGCTGAAAATCCAGGACGGTTTTGCCCTGGGGCAGGGTGATGGCGGCGGAAAAGCGGCAGTCGATGGCGTCCTCCACATCGGGGATTTCCTCAAAGGTTCCGGCCTGCCGTTCGATGCGCTTTTCCTGCGACAGGAGGCCTTTCATTTTCTTCTTGAGCAGGCGGCCGCCGCCGGGATCCTGACGGGAAATGGCGGACTGCTCGTGATCCACCCGGTCGTAAATCTGCCGCCAGCGTTTCATTTGGGCCTCGTACTCGGCCCGCTGCTTGCGGGCCACCTGCTCCTGCTTATCCAGGCCGAGGCGGCGAGCGCGGACATAGTCGGCATAGCCCAGGGCGGCGACGGTATGGCGGGGGACGGTCTTCCGCCGCACCTGCTCGAGGTGAAGAATGACGGTGGCGGTGTTTTCCAGCAGGGTTTCGTCGTGAGAAATGAAGAGAATCGGGCGGGGGGATTGGCGGATAAAGCCCTCCAGCCATTCCAGGGCGGGGATGTCCAGGTCATTGGTGGGCTCGTCCAGCAGCAGGATGTCGGGGGCTCCGGCCAGCAGACGGGCCAGGCGGGCCTTGACCTTTTCGCCGCCCGACAGACTGCCCGCGGGGCGGTCGCTTTCCAGCCAGTCGGGGGACAGCTCCAGCTCCCACAGCAGGCCGTTTTCATAGAGGTCCACCCCGTCGAAGAAGGCGCGCAGGGGCAGGCGGCGCTCCTCTTCCGGCATTTCCTGGGCGAGGTAGCCCAGGCGGCTGTTCCCGGTGAAGACGCGGCCCTCCACGTCGCAGTAGGCCTCCACCTGCTCCCGGCGGCAGAGGGCCTGGAGCAGGGTGCTTTTGCCGTTGCCCTCCTCCCCAATGAGGGCGGCTTTGTCCCGAGGGCCCAGCACGAAGCTGAAATCCCGCAAGAGGGGGCGGTTCTCCTTTTTCAATGTTAGGGACAGGTGTTGAATTTCCAGCATATAGCCTCCTGATTCTCCGGCGCGATATGGCCGGCTTCCCGGCCCGATGCCGCCGCGCGGGGCGGTTCCGGGCAACAAAAAAACACTTCTGATGCAGCATCAGAAGTGTTCGGCCGACCGATATAGGCGCAGGGAACCGCCCGCTTACGCGCGGAGGGATCTTATGCGATATAGGTACGGACAACCGGCATCTTCTGATGAAAGTGCATCAAAAAACGCAAATTGTCCGCCTCCTCGTTATAATCTTGAGGAATATGGTAGCATAAGCGGCGGTCGTTGTCAAGGGGGGCTGTGAAAAAGGGCGGGGACACAGCTGTCCCCGCCCTTTATGAGCTTTGGTCTTATTTCTTTTTGGGCTGCGCCTTGGCCGCTTCCTTGGCCAGCAGGGCCTTCTTCTGCTTATGCTGAATCCAGGTGACCCACAGGGGGCAGCAGAGGAAGGTGGAGGTGTAGAAGCCGGAGAGGATGCCGAACATCATGGGGATGGCGAAGCTGATGATGGCGTCCATGCCGGTGGCCAGGGCCATAATCGCCACGATGGCGATAGCCGCGAAGGTGCACAGGCTGGTGTTAAAAGAGCGGAACAGGGACTGATTGATGCTGGTATTGACCAGCTGATCGATGGGGGTTTTGCTGTCCATCAGCTGGCGGTTTTCCCGGATACGGTCAAAGATAACGATGGTGCCGTTGAGGGAATAGCCCAGAATGGTGAGCACCACGGCCACGAAGTTGTCGTTGAGCGGGATACGGAAGATGATAAAGGCGAAGTAGGCGATGAGAATGTCGTTGAGCAGGGCGATAATCGCCATGACGGCGGCGGACAGACCGCCGATTTTCCGGAAACGGAGGGCCACGTAAATCAGCAGGAATACGCAGGCCAGCGCGATGGCCACCAGGCACTTGACGAAGAACATGGTGCCCATGGTGGGATCCAGGGAGTTGGAGTTAATGAGCTTGAGCTCGCTCTTCGGATACTCCTTGGTCAGGGCGGTGGTCAGGGCGGTGGTCTCGTCCAGGCTCAGCTCCTCCACCAGGGAGACGTTGATGAGGTTGACGTCACCGTCGGTGGACAGGGTGGTGTCCACGTCCTTTTTCAGGGTGTCGGTGATGAAGGCGTCCAGCTTGGGCTCGTCGATATCGCCGGTATAGCTGTATTTTAGCAGGGTGCCGCCTTTGAAGGAGATATCCAGCTGCACGCCGAGGAAGATGTTGCACACAATGCCGATGAGGATCAGCGCGATGGAGACGGAGAAGAAAATTTTACGGTTCCCGACAATGTTCAGTTCCTTTTTCATGCCCGCTTACCTCCCAACAGCCAGGGTTTGCGCAAGAATTTGAAGCGGGAAATGGATTTCAGCATCAGCCGGGACGCGGTCACGCCCATGACGAAGTTGAAGATAATTCCCACAAAGAGGGTATAGCCGAAGGAGTAGATGGATCCGGTGGTAGCCGCCGGGAACCACATCAGCACGGGCTTGAGGATGGTGCCCCAGAAGCCATCGGGCGGGCCAAAGACGCCCATCAGGACGACGGCCACGATGATGACGGTGATATTGCCGTCAAAAATGGCCCAGAAGGAGTTCTTGGAGCCGATTTGAATGGCGCCGTCGATGGTGCGGCCGGCGCGCACCTCTTCTTTAATCCGCTCGGCCGTGATGATGTTGGCGTCCACACCCATGCCGATGGACAATATGACGCCCGCGATGCCGGGCAGGGTCAGGGTGAAGCTGTTGAGGAAACCGAAGTAGCCGGAAACGCAGGCCAGGGAGCCGGCCACCTGACCCAGCAGGGAGAGGATGGCGACAAAGCCGGCCAGGCGATAGTAAATCAGCAGGTAAATGGAAATCAGGATAAAGGCGATGAGGCCGGCCCAGACCATGACATCCAGGGCCTTCATACCCATGGTGGGCTCGATGGTGCCGTAGCTCTTGACCTCCACGGCGAAGGGCAGGGCACCGGAGTTGATGAGGTTGGCCAGCTTAACCGCCTCGGAATAATCCGAGAAGCCGCCGGAAATCTGCGCCTCGCCCGAGGTGATGGCCTCGTTGACATTGGGGGCGGAAAGCTGCTCGTTATCCAGCCAGATGGAAATCTTGCCCTTGCCGGCCAACTCGGAGGTGGCTTCGGCGAAGGCCTTGGTGCCGCTGTCCTTAAGCTTGAGGGACACGACCGGGGTGGTGCCGTCCTCGGCGCTGAAACCGGCCTTGGCGGACTCCACGTCCTTGCCGCTGAGCACCAGAGCCCCAGTGGGCACCTGGATTTCGTTACCGTCGGCGTCTTTTTCGGTCTTGGTTTCGTCGCCCTTGCGGAATTCCAGCACGGCGGTTTTGCCCAATTCCTCGATGGCCGCCTTAGGGTCGAAGTCCTGCTCGTCCTCTTTCCAGGGGAAGCGGACGATAACCTGCCGGTTGGCGGTATCGGAATACAGCTCGTAGTCGGTGATATTCTGCGCGACCAGACGCTGGGCGATGACGTCCTTGACGCCGTTCATGTTCTCGTCGGTCACTTCCTTGACATCATCGCTGGGCCCGAAGGTGGCGTCGATGCCGCCCCGGATATCGATGCCCCAGCGGATATCGCTGGCACCGCGAATGATGGTATCGCGCCTGTCGCCATAGTGGCTGTACACGCCAAAAAACGTCGTGTAAGTCAATGCTAAAATCAACAGTGCCACGATGAAGAATACGGATTTGGATGTGCGCTTCATCGGCTTGTCCTCCAATGCTTACTATTGCGCCGGCATCCGCCGCCGCACCAATGTCATTAATTATATTAGGATCGGGCAAAAAAGTCAATGCGAATGTCCCGCGGGGATGACATTTTTCTAAATTGCCACGAAGCCACGGGCGTTTTTTCTACACAGTCTCCAGTTTCCCGGCGGTTCCGCCTTCTGGCGACAAAAAAAGCGGCGGCCTTTCAAGCCGCCGCTTATCGGGTGCTTATTCCGCCAGCAGCTTCCTAACCGCCGCCAGCTCGGCGCAGATGCAGAACAACTCCATGGCCACCTTCAGCTCGTCCAGGGGCGGGTAGGTGGGCGCGATGCGGATGTTGGAGTCCTTGGGATCCTTGCCGTAGGGATAGGTGGCACCCGCGCCGGTCATGACGACGCCGGCCTCCTTGAGCAGGCGCACCGTCTCCTTGGCGCAGCCGTCCATCAGGTTGACGCTGACAAAGTAGCCGCCGCGGGGATTGTGCCAGCGGGCGATGTCCTTGCCGCCCAGCTCCTTCTCCAGGGTGGTCAGCACGACCTCGAATTTGGGCCGCAGAATGGCGGCGTGCTTTTTCATATGGGCTTTCACGCCATCAATGTTCTTGAAATACCGGACGTGGCGGAGCATATTCAGCTTGTCGTGGCCGATGGTCTGAATCGTCATGCGGGATTTGACATCCGCGATGTTGCGGGGGCTGCCCGCCATGGCAGCCACGCCGGAGCCGGGGAAGCTGATTTTGGAGGTGGAGGCGAACATCATGACAATGTCCTCGTTGCCGCGGGCTTCGGCCTCCTTATATATGTTTAAAAGGGTGTCGCCCTCGTCGCTCAGATGGTGCAGGCAATAGGCGTTGTCCCACATGATGCGGAAATCCTCCGCTGCCGGGCGCAGGGCGGCCAGGCGGCGCACCGTGTCGTCGGAATAGGTGATGCCGTCGGGATTGGAGTACATGGGCACACACCAGATGCCCTTGACCAGCGGATCCTGTACCAGGCGTTCCACCGCGTCCATGTCGGGGCCGGTTTCGGTCATCTCTACGGGGATGAGCTCCAAGCCAAAATACTCCGTCACGGCAAAGTGCCGGTCATAACCGGGAGCCGGGCAGAGGAATTTCACCGCGCCCTGGAGAATCCAGGGCTGATGGCCGCAGACGCCCTTGGCATAGGCGCCGGCGATATAATCGAACATGAGATTGAGGCTGGAATTGCCGCCCACGATGATGTTGGCGGGTTCCATCCCCAGAATGTCGCCGAACAGGGATTTGACCTCGGGAATCCCGTCGAGCAGGCCATAGTTGCGGGTATCCACCCCGCCGGCGGTTTTATACCCTTCCCGCTCGTTGACGCATTCGAGCATGTCCAGGGTGAGATCCAGCTGCTCGGGGCCGGGCTTGCCGCGGGACATATCCAGCTTCAGGCCCCGGGCCTTATAGGCGTCATACTGTTCCTGCAGCTCCGCCGCCCGGGCGCTCAGCTGGGCCTTGGTCAATTCATTCAGCGCTTTCATGAGAACATGCTCCTCTCAGATTGCATCGTCATTTCAAAACTATCCTTTATTTTAGTATATGCGAAAGAATTTTGCAAGTTAATTTTATCAATCCTGCAAAGTTTGGCGTTTTCGCTGGAATCTGTCGAAGAAAGGGGCGTTTCGTCTGCGCCCTGCTGAAAAAGGGAGGCGCGGAGAGCGAAAAGGGACGGCGGCGGGAAATTTAGAAATTCCCCTTGACAAGCCGGCGAATTTCCTATATAATCGTCTTCGTTCCAAAAAACGAGGACGTTTAGCTCAGCTGGTAGAGCATTCGCTTGACGTGCGAAGGGTCAGCGGTTCAAGTCCGTTAACGTCCACCAAAAAGCACGGTTCGCCCTTTAGGGCGGGCCGTGATTTTTTATGGGCGATAATGGACTTATGGCGATGTCTTTCCGAAAAGCCGTAGGCTTTTCACAGCGGCTCGCGCAGCGAGACGCCAGGGTCCAAGCGGTTCAAGGACGTTCATTTCCACTAAGAAAAAGCAGAGGAGCGGACGTTTCCGCCTGCCCCTCTGCTTTCCAATTCCTATTAGGATACGGCGATTTGAATGGCATTGTCCCGAACTTGGTTGATGGTCTCCATGATGGCACCTCTGGTCTTCGCATCAAACAGCTTGACAAACCCGATCGGTTTATCAAACGGCGGATTCGCAAGCTCTGCGATATTGTCCATATACCCGTTCAATTCCATGTGGTTGATAATCTTATATACAAAAGCTATCTGTTTTTGGTTGAGCGACTGGTCATTGATAAAGGCAGAAAACGCCTGCATCGCCGCTTCATGATCCAACTTGGCAATTTTGCGGATCAGCAAACCAAAGGGCGTATCTCCGAATTCACGCGCATAATCCTCTTTGCTTCCGAGCTCGCTCGTCAGCACCTGTTCCAATTCCTGATAATCGCCCATGGAAAGCGGAATATTATGCGTCAGCTTGTAAATGGCCAGCGTATTGCCGTTCTCATTCACATAGCGGTTTACCTTGGCGCGATAGTCCTCAAAATCATAGGCAGCCCCCAACTGGAGGCCTTCCTGCCGGTCAATAATCGGATCCTTCAGTTTGGTCACGATGCGTTTTTGCTCGGAGCCGTCTTCATCCAAGAACTTAATGAGTTCCCGCAGGTCTTTTCGCACCCGCTCAAACAGCAGAAGGTCGTTGGCATTCCAAAAAGCGTCTGTTTGGATCTCCCGCAGCACCGGCAGTTTTTCCCTGATCTGCGGAATGCTTACCTTGTGCTCTAACAGCGCGGCCATTTCGCACAGCTGCTTTTTTGCATATGGGAACGCCGGCATATGTTCCACATGGGCCAGCATCAGGCCATACATAAAATTATCAAACCGTTTTGCAAACTCATCGGGATCATTCAGCCGGACAAGAGGGGCCATGTGTGTCAGCAGTTCTCCCTTGTCCCCCTCCCCGAGAGAAAGAAAGGATTCCCGCTTTTTATACTTTTCCACATACTGCAGCTTCAGTTTTACGGCGATCAGCTCCGGGTTCAGCTCCAAAACCTGCTTACGGCAAACGTCGACGATTTCGCTTCGCCAGGCCTGATAGCGCTCCTGCGCAAAAGCACTTCCCTGCAAAGTCATAGCAAGCCGTATTTGCTTGCCGAAAATACTTTCGGATAATGTTTTGGTTTCCTGGCTTTCGTACCCTTCCTTGTGCTCCCGGAAATATTCAAAATTGCCGCAGTAATCAAAAATCAGGAACCGGCGCTTGTCCGTATACTCTCCATCGATTTGATCGATACAGGCAAGGCCACTACACAGTCTTGTGCCCCGTCCAATCATCTGCCAAAATTTTGCTTTCGAGCGTACTTTTTTGAAGAACACCAGATTGACCGCGTGCGGTACGTCGATGCCGGTATCCATCATATCCACCGATACTGCGATATGCGGCTCTTTTTCCGGCTGCTTAAAGTCGTCGATAATCGTCTGGGCATAGGCATCGTCACAGACAACCCGCTGGGCAAACGTGCCGTGATACTGCGGGTACAGCTTGTTGAACCGCTCCAGAATAAACTCTGCATGACGCTTGTTCTGGGCAAAGATGATGGTTTTCCCCAAGCGGTCTCCGCCCGCCACTTGAATGCCCCGCTCCATCAAATCCTGCAGCACAATGTCCACTGTGGTTTCATTGAACACAAACTTGTTGAGCTTTTCCGATGGGATGACTTCCGGTAAAACATCGTCTTCGATGAAATCATCCTCATACCGTTCCTTATCCTCGTCCGCCAGTTCCTCATAGACAATGCCTTCTTCGAGGAATTTGGTCTTGACCTCATAGTTATAATAGGGCACCAGCACATGATCCTGGTCAACCGCCGTCTCATAATCGTAGGCATACGTGGGGACGCCGTGCTCCATTTCAAAAAAGTCGTAGGTATTGCGGTCAACGTCCGTTTTCGGCGTGGCCGTCAGCCCCACCATCAGGGCGTCGAAATACTCAAAGATCGCCCGGTACTTTTTGAAAATGCTCCGGTGGCTCTCGTCGATAATGATTAAATCAAAATGCGCCGGGGTAAACAGCTGCCGCCCATCCCCGGATTTGGTGTCGTCAATAGCGTTCAGGATAGTCGGGTAGGTGGAAAACACGATGCGGGCATTCCGATCATCCTTGTTGGAACACAGATTACACAGAGACATATCCGGCAAATAGTTCTTAAAATCGTCCTTTGCCTGCTTCACCAGCGCCGTGCGGTCGGCCAGAAACAGGATGTTTGTCACCCATTTTCCACGGCTGAGCACGTCCGTCAGACTGGAGGCGGTTCTCGTTTTGCCGGTGCCGGTGGCCATAACCAGCAGATGCTTGCGGAAGCCCTGATCGATCTGGCCGCAGACCGCCCGGATGGCTTCTTTTTGATAATACCGGTCGGTGATTTTGTCGTCGATGGGAATGCTCATCAAATCCAGCCGCTCCGTGCGGCGGTTCATCAGCCTTTGCAGATCGTCTTTGCTGAAAATGCCGCTGACTTTTCGCTGGGGGCCAGTCTGATCGTCCCAGAAATATGTTTCAAAGCCGTTGGTGGTGAATATCATGGGGCGGCGGCCAAATTTCCGTTCCAGGCAATCCGCGTATAAAACCGCTTGCTTTCGTCCAATGTTGGGGTCTTTGCTGGTGCGTTTGGCTTCCACCACCGCCAGGGGCAGGCCGTCTTTACCAAAGAGGACATAGTCACAATACCCCATCTGGCCAACCACACCGGCCATGCCCTCCACCGGGTATTCCTCCCTTACGTCGGCGGCCGGGCCGGTAAACTGCCAGCCCATGAGCTTCAGATCCACATCGATATAAACTTTTCGCGTCTGAAACTCGGAGAGATCTTCCGGCTGGAAGGTGCGCTCCTGCTTATGCTGTTCCTTTTCGGCGGTATACCGGGCGGCCAGCTGCTCGATTTGTTTACGAAGCGCCTCGATTTCCGCCTTTTTTTCATCCAGCAGGCTTTCCTGTTCCTTGATTTTTTTGGTGTCCACAACCATCCTTTGGGTGGGAATCAGGCTTTCGTCAAAGGTGCGTTCTTCATAATCGGCGCCGTAGCAGTAATCGATCCACTGGATAAACTCGAACAGACCCCGCAGGGAGGCCAGGGCGTCGCTGGGCTGCACGCTGCGCTCCGTATGTACCGCCAGATTGCCCAACTTGATGATAAAGGGAAGCTTGCCCCAGGTGTTGGCATCCACGGCAAAGCGAAAGGTGGGCTCATGGATGAGGGACTGGAGATTGTCCTTGTAGGGCATTTTCATGGTCTTGTCCGCGGAATAGACCCACTTGACCGCCAATTCCAGCGCCTTGCGGCAGCCCACGGCGCACATGGCGGGAGCGGTGGCGTAGATTTTCTCCGCTTCGATGCAGGCGGAGGAAAAGAGGGCGTATTCCGGCTTGGACGAGAGAAATGAGAAGTTCATCATAAAGACACCACCCATTCTGGAAAAATGAGGTTTACCTTATTCAAAATACTCCTGCATCAGGGATTTTTTCAAAATCTCTAGTTCTTGCAGCCCTTGCTGAACTGCCAATTTTGATTTGTCGGTCTGTTCTACGAAGGCTGCAAACTGCTCCTGCAGGTCAATTGAAGGCACCAACACTGGCAACGAACGCAACTGTTTCATATTTATACTTGCTATCCCAGTAGTCTGCTTTGCACATCCAAGGAAATATCTTTTGGCTTTTTGACTCTGCAAGTATTGAGAAAAGAAAACCGGCAAGATATTATCTGTCTGTAATCTCACTCTAAAAACATGATTTTGGTGGATTGAATTCTCCAGAGGAGTATCGATTACTGCACCACGTCCTAGTTTATCTGGATCGCCGCCCTCTGTCATAAGAACATCATAGGGCAGCAACCTATATTGCTCAATCTCCTGTCTCGTTGCCATAATGGTTTTTATAGTTGTCAAATCAATATAGCCATCCTTCACATTAGAAACAGCCATATAGGGCACTTCAATCAGTTCTGTTTCACGAACTTTTCGTCCCTTTGTTATTCCAGACACTACATCCGCAAGAGAACATAGGTCAGTTTCTTGCCACCCCATATCATTAAGAAGCATATCTCCAAACAGTTCAATAAATCGGGATTTCACCAGTTTATCCAGCCTGTCCAGCTGCTGGCGGCGTTTGGCAATCAGGTCGCTGACCTTATCCAGCACCGCCGCGATTTTGCGCTGTTCGTCAAGGGGCGGGAGAAGAAATTCTTCTCTCTGATAATCTTTGAAGTAGATATGTGGAATGGTTGCTCCAGTAAAATACTTGGACAGATTCATATGTTCCATAGCATAAGCCAAATAGCTAATATCCACAGCATCATTCGGAATAATATATTGCATTGTTCCAATAACAGACGATTTTGCGGGCAACTTCATAATGCGTCCAATCCCTGCCCCATCTTTTACAACTGCAATATAAGGCTTTTCTTGCTGATAAAAATCCACATTAGCAATAAAGCCGCTTGCGCCATAAATCGGATAGCTACCGTTATGTCCTTCTAAATCCTTTTGTAATATATTTGACGTCACCTTTTCACAAACATCCCCCAACCTCGCCATCACAGCATCCCCTCCAATTCCTCCAGCCCTGCTGTGATTTCTATTTCCAGCTCGTGCAGGTTTGCCATGATCTCGGCGGTTGAGGGATACTCCACCGGCACATACTCGACCTTTTTATATTTATTGATGGACAGGTCATAATCGTTGTCGGCAATCTCCTGCTTGGGCACAAAAAAGCTCTGCTCGGTGCGCTGGCGGGCGGTTTCCTGCTCCGGATTGTGGAAGCGGCTGATGATGTCGGGAATGTCGTTCTCCTGGGTCTCGCTGCGCTTATCGTCCAGAGAAAAGCCGTCGGCCTTCATGTCATAAAACCAAACATTTTCGGTGCCGCCCGCGCCGGTTTTGGTGAACACCAGCACCGCTGTGGATACCCCGGCATAAGGCTTGAACACACCGGAGGGCATGGAGATCACCGCCCGCAGCTGGTGGTTCTCCACCAGCTCCCTGCGGATGGCCTGATGCGCTTTTGAAGAGCCGAACAGTACGCCGTCCGGCACGATGCAGGCGCACTGGCCGCCCTTTTTCAGCATCCGTAAAAACAACGCCAAAAACAACAGCTCGGTCTTTTTGGTGTTGGTCACGGCTTTCAGGTTGTCGTGGATGCTTTCGGCATCTACCGTTCCCTTGAAAGGCGGGTTGGCCAGACAGATGGTAAACTTGTCGCGGATCGGATTCTGCTTGGAAACGCTGTCCTTGTAATCGATTTCCGGGTGGCTGATGGAGTGCAGCATCAGGTTCATGGCGGAGATACGCAGCATGGTGCGGTCGGTGTCAAAGCCGGTAAAGGCGGCCCCGGTAAAATGGTCCCACTGCTCGCTAGTCATGGCGTCCTCGTAATGCTCCCGGATATATTCCGAAGCGGATACCAGAAAGCCCGCCGTGCCGCAGGCCGGATCACAGATGGTGTCGTCTGGGGTGGGCCGCAGCAGCTCCACCATCATTTCCCGGATGTGCTTAGGGGTGCGGAACTGGCCGTTCTGCCCGGCGGTGGCCAGCTTGCCCAGCATATACTCGTACAGATCGCCCTGCATGTCCCGATCGGCAATGTCATGCTCATACAGGTCATCCAGCCCGGTGATGATCTTTTGCAGCACCTGCGGCGTGGGGATCAGGAACATGGCGTCGCCCATATACCGGGCAAAGGCGGTGTTGTTCGGCTCGCCGCTGCCGAAATCGTCCGGAATCTCGATCAGCTCGCCCTGTTCGGTGAAATCCGGCAGACGACCGCGTTTCATGTTTTTGATCGCCGGGAATACCCGCTTGGACATCACAGCGTAAATGTCGCGGGGATCGTTATCCTTGAATTTGCTCCAGCGCATGGACTGTCCCACAGCGGACGGGGGGAAAATCTTGTTCATCTTCTCGCCGGTCATGTTTTCAAGCTCTTCGGTTTCCAGTTCCTTTTCATCTAACGAACGGATGAACATCAGGTAGGTCAGCTGTTCAATGACCGTCAAGGGGTTGGTGATACCGCCCGCCCAGATGTCCGTCCAGATTTTATCCACTTTATTTTTGATGGCGCCTGTAATCATGCGTCTTCTCCTCCAGTTGCTTTCCATTCCATATACCAGTATAATACACCTTGTCCGAGATGACAAACAAAATCCACCAAATTGTGATGGAAAGTGGGGAAATCTGCAAAACAGAGGAGTTCGCTCTTTGGGTGATTCAAAAGGAGCCTAGGCAGCTTTTTGTTCAAAATTTTCCGCCCCGCCAATGATCCGGAGGGGCCGTGCTATTCATATATAGGGGGAGGGATTGCATGGGCGGTTATATCGACGAGTGGCTGGTCGATCTGCAAGGAGAGGGCGAGCAGGCCGGGCAGGCGCTGGAAAAGCTGTATCAGGAGATGTACCGGCCGGTCTTTCTGCTCGCCGCGTCCATCACGAACGACACGGCCATGGCGGAAGACGCGGCGCACGAGGTGTTTCTCACCCTTCGCAGGCAGGCGGCGCGGTACACGCCGGGAAGCAGCGGCCGGGCCTGGATTTTTTCCATCACCCGCAACGTGTCCCGCTATCTGCTGCGAACCGCCCGGGCGGAGGAGCATAAAATCCGGAGCATAGACGACGGGGCGGAATTTGAAACCTGCGTACTTGAGGACATTGTCATCGCCAAGGCCATGGCGGCGCTGAACGTCAACGAGTATAAAACCATTGTCTTACACGTGTTCGGCGGCTACAGCCTCAAGGAGATCGCCGTCCACACGGACACCCCTTACGGCACCGTCCTTTGGCGGTACCACAAGGCGCGCGGGAAGCTGGTAGCATATTACGAAGGGAGTGCTGACACATGAAACAGGAATGGTGGAAAAAGAAGCTGCGGGAAGACGCGGAGCTGCGCTTTCCGGATCACGAAAAGAATGGGAACGAGCCCTACCGGCAGCCGGATTCCGCGCAGTTCCTGCCCCGGAAAATCCAGCCGCGGACGATTGCGCAATATGGGGCGGCCACAGCGGCGGCCCTGGTGCTCCTCGCCGGCGCGGGGGTGCTGATTCACCGCAGCGGGCTGCGGGAAACGGGGATACCGCTGGAATCCGGCGGCATATCCTATGCCGCGTCAGCGCCGTCGGCGGAGGAAACGACAGCCGCCACGACGACTCAAACAACCGTTGTCCAAACCACCGTCCAAAGCCGGGAGACCACGACCGCCGCTTCGACGGCCCCTATGACAGTCACCGAGCTGTCTTTGGAGCTGGGGTTCACGACGGATTCCATCCGCGCGGAACCGTCCGCCTATGTCCAAATGGCGGACGGCGGCTATGTGCTGGTCGGGTGCACCGACGAATACGCCGACAAGCGGACGGCGGGCAACGTCGGGCGCTCCGCTTTCGCGGCGCGATATGACGAGGCGGGCCAGCTGCAATTTATCCGTCTGTTCGGCGGGGACGTCTCCGAATCGTTCTACAAGGTCATCGCTACGAGGGACGGCGGGTTTGTCGCCTGCGGCAACACCGGCAGCCGGGCGGGCGGCGACTTCGACCTCTACGGGATCACCGGGGCCGAGGGCGGCTCCACCCTGGTGGTAAAATTTGACGCTCACGGGCAGGTTTTGTGGGCCCGCTCGGGCGCTTCCGTCGGGGCGGACAACATCTCCGGCTACGGGGCGAACAGCCTGCGGGAGACGACAGACGGCCATCTGGTCGGCATGGTGGAGGCATACGGCCCGGGCGGAGAGGGGATCACACATTACCGCTTCCACTGGGACGCGGACGGGAAGCTGCTGACACAGCGGGAATACGAGCCGGTGAACGTGCCGGTGGGGTATATCCGGGACGTGTGGATCGAGGAGGACGGCAGCCTGACGGGCGCCGGCGGAGGCGGCGGCGCATCCAAGAAATCGGGTGTGTATTTCCATAGCAACGCCGACGGCAGCCTGGCGTTCCAGGTGGAATTCCCGGCCATAGAGTTCGGGGGGATGCTCCCGCTCGACGACGGGCAATTCCTGCTTGTGGGGCAATTTTCCCACCGGACGAGCGCCGGCAATCTGCAGCAGACGGGGCTCAAGCCGCCGACCCAGTACAAGAGCAAAAAAAGCACCGGCGTGGCGTTCTGGAAAATGAGCGCCGATGGAAAGCTGGTCGGAGGCGACATGATCGTCGGGCTGGATGATATGGGATTCGCCCGCTATCTGCTCCCGCTGGACGGCGGGGAAGCGCTGGTGCAGGTGCATGACATGGGCAAATTCATCGATCCGCTTTCCATGAAAACCCGGCCTGAAAGCCAGGTGTACCTGTATCGGATCAATGCGCAGGGGAAGCTATCCCGTTTGTATACCTCGTCCTCCAAGCTGCTGACCGGGGTATACGACGGGCTGGACGGGCTGATCCGGCAGGAGGACGGCTCTCTGCGTGTGCTATGCCTGGAAAACACGCTGCCCGGCCGGCTCCGGATGCTGAAGCTGAAAAATGGGAACTAACGCGGCCAAAGGGAGCCGTTGAAAAATGGGCTGTTGCAAAATTTTACATTTTGCAACAGCCCATTTTTATGATACAGAGCCTGATTAGACACGCTACCGTTCATACGGCGTGACGGCCCATTTCAGGCAACCGTCCGCCTTTTGCCCAAAAACCCGGTAGCCCTCCAGGATATCGTTGAGGGGGGCACGGTGGGTCAGCAGGAAGGAGGTATCCAGCGCGCCGGCCTCAATGAGCTTCATCAGGCGCTCCCCATGGACGGCGTCCACGCCGCCGGTCTTGAAAATCAGGTTTTTCCCGTACATGGCGGGCAGGGGTAGAACCTGCTCCCGCTCATACATGGCGACCAGGGCCACCACCGCGTTGGGCCGGGCCAGCCGCCAGGCCAGCTCGAAGCTGGTCTCTCCCCCGGCGGCTTCGATAACGGCGTCGGCTCCCCGGCCAGCCGTCTGCCCGCGCACCAGGGCTTCGGTCTCCCCCAGATGCCGGGGGTTGAGGGCCAGCCGGCAGAGACCCCGCTCCCGGGCGACGCGCAGGCGGGTCTCATCGGTATCCAGGGCGATGACCTCGGCGGCGCCGAACAGGCGGGCGCAGAGCATGGCGCACAGACCGACCGGCCCCGCGCCAATGACCGCCACGGTATCCCCCGGCCGAATGGCGCACAGTTCCGCCCCAAAATAGCCGCTGGCCAGGATATCCCCAAGCAGCAGCGCCTTTTCATCGGACACGCCGTCGGGAATGGGGGTCAGGCCGCTGTCGGCGAAGGGGACACGGACATATTCCGCCTGGCAGCCGTCGATGCGGCAGCCCAGTTCCCAGCCGCCGCGTTCGCAGTTGTTGATATACCCCTGGCGGCAGAACCAGCAGTCCCCGCAGAAGGTGATGCAGTTGGCGGCCACCCGCTGGCCGGGGCGCAGGCCGTTCACCCGCTCCCCGACGGCGACGACCTCCCCGACGAACTCATGGCCCAGGACGACGCCGTCCCGCGCCCTGGGCACCGCGCCGTGCAGAATATGCAGATCGCTGGTGCAGATGGTGGACAACGTGACCCGCACCAAGGCGTCCCGCCCATCCAGCAGGGCGGGGACGGGGCGTTCCTCCAAGCGGGCCTGGTTTCCCCGGCGCACCAGCGCCATCATGGTTGCGGACATATCGGCGCCTCCTCTTCCTCATAGCGGGCGGGTTCCTCCACCGGGTACCCGCCCTCCCGCAGGGCGGACAGGGCGGCCGGGTACTGAGCCCGGCGGACAAACAGGTAATCGGTGTTATAGGTGGAGACGGCGAACAGGCTCACCCCGCGGGCGGCCAGCAGGCCGGCAAGAGAGGAAAGGACGCCCACCAGGGAAAAATCGAGAGTGCCCCGGATCCTAAGGCCGCGCCAGCCCCGTTCGCACCGAAGGCAGTTGGCGGGCAGCCGGCTTTCCCGGCAGACGAGCGACCACTCGTCCTGCGTTCTGGCGGCAAAGCAATAGGCGTCGTCGAAATCCACCTGGGAGAAATCGGCCGTCTGGCAGACGGCGAAGGACATGGGCAGCGCTTCCAGCACCAAGGCGCTCTCCCCTTTCGTAAGTGTTACCCGTATGGTAGCATAAAACCCACCGGCGCGCAAGCCGGGAGGCGCTCAGTCCATCGCCTGCGGCGACGGCACCCGGCGCAGGATATGCCGCACGGCCAGGGCGATGACCAGCCCCATGACGGCGGCGAACAGCACCACGAGGAAGATGCGCTCTTTAAACGCCTCGAACAAAAAGCCGTACATGGCCTGGCCGATGGGCAGGGTGCACACGGCGATGACCGACACGAAGGACATCACCTTGCCGATAAGATGGTCGGGGGTCTGCTGCTGGATAAAGGTCTGGGCGGAGATATTGAACAGGGTGGCGCCGGCCATACAGCCCAGCACCGACGCGAGCAGCACGCCGTAGGATACCATGGGATGGGCGTTGGACACCACCGAGGCGGCGGCGGGAAGCACCAGCAGCACCGCGGTCAGCAGGAAGCGGTATGACCGGTTGAAAGGAACCTTTTTGGCGAACACACCGGCCAGCAGGCCGCCGACGATGGCCCCCACGCCCATGGCCCCTTCCGCAAAGCCCTGGTGCTGGGAGGTCAGGCCGAGAAAAATTTTCACCATATAGGGCAGGCCCACCGTCACCATGCCGGCCAGGAAGAGGTTGAGACCGGTGATGACGAACATCAAAGGATACACCTGTGGGTTCTCTTTCGAAATAAAGTGAAAGGCGGCCTGGATGTCCCCGCCGGCGGTACGCAGCAGGCCGCCGTTTTTCTGCTGGCGGATAAAGGGGATGTGCAGGAAGATTTCCATCACCGCCGAGGTGAAGAAGCACAGGCCGCTGGCGATGAGGATGGGCATCAGGCCGAAGAAGCCGTACAAAAAGCCGCCCAGGACGGGGCCCACCAGATTCGCCAGGGCATTGACCTGAATGACCACGCTGTTGGCCTTCATCAGGTTCTCGTCCGCCGTGAGGGCTGGGATGCTGGCCTGGACGGAGGGCTGGTAAAACGACTGGATAACGCTCAGCAGCACCATCAGCAGGCCGATGATCCACAGGCTGTCGCTGACGGTGAACAACAGGGTAAAAACGGCGATCAGGCCGGCGGTGGTGAAGTCCAGAGCGACCATGATGTTCCGCCGGTTTATCCGGTCGGCGATGATGCCGCCCACCGGCGAAAGCAGGACGGTGGGAATCATGGAGACGGCCAGAATGGTGCCGAAGGCGGCGGCGGAGCCGGTGAGATCCAGCACATACATGGACAGGGCGAAGCGCAGGATGGCGTTACCGAACAGGGAAATGATCTGGCCGATGATCATCAGGCTGAAGTTCCGATGGAACAGTTTTTTCGGTTTCATAGCAGGCTCCTTCCGTGGGGATGGCAGGGGGCGGTCGGCGGTGTCCAGGCTCAGTTTTCATTTATACACAACCGATCGGTATGTAAAAAAGCATACCCAATTGGCGCGGCAACGTCAATGGGCCAAATCTTAGGATTTGATGAAGGGGAGATAAAGAAAAACGAGTATGCCGCGCCAGTGGGTTGGCGAACAAATTTTCGCGCAGGTCTTGCATTTCGAGGCGGACGACCGTATACTGAAAGGAGCGAAACGAAAGGAGACAGCCTATGCGCCAGTTTTCCATGTTAATAAAGCCCGCCTCCTCCCTGTGCAATATGCGATGCCGCTACTGCTTCTACCACGATGTGGCCAGCCACCGGGAGGCCTACAGCCACGGGGTGATGAAGGAACGCACCGCCCAGGCGGTCATCGACCGGGCCTTCGAGCACGTGGGGGCTGGCCCGGCGGAAATCACCTTCGGGTTCCAGGGCGGGGAGCCGGCGGTGGCGGGGCTCGACTTTTTCCGGGCCTTCACCGCCTATGTCCGGGAGAAACAGCCGGCAGGGGTGCGGGTGCGGTACGCCCTGCAGACCAACGGCACCCTGCTCACCGACGAGTGGGCGGCGTTTCTCAGCGAGCACGATTTCCTGGTGGGGGTATCCCTGGATGGCAGCCGGGAGGTGCACGATTTTCTGCGGCTGGACAAGGACGGCCGGGGGACGTACGCGGCGGTCACCCGCGGAATCCGGCGACTAGACGCGCACGGCGCGGCGTACAACATTCTGGCGGTAGTGACCCGGCAGATGGCCCGGCACCCCCGGCAGGTTTACGCCGCCCTGACCCGGGCGGGCTACCGGTATCTGCAGTTCATCCCCTGTCTGCGGCCGCTGGAAGGAGGGGATCGGCAGCCCTTCGATTTGACGCCCCGGGATTATGCGGCGTTTCTCAAACAGACCTTTGTTTTGTGGAAGGCGGACTGGGAACGGGGACAGCCGGTCAGCGTGCGGCTGTTCGACAATCTGGTGGGAATGCTGCGAGGGGATCCGCCGGGGCAGTGCGGGCTGCTGGGCCGCTGCGCCATGCAGATGGTGGTGGAGGCGGACGGGAGCGTGTATCCCTGCGATTTCTATGTGCTGGACGAATATCGCTGCGGCAGCGTCCTTACCGACAGCTTCGCCGCCATGGAGGCGAGCGGGCCGGCGCAGGCGTTTCTGTCCGCGCCCACGCCGCTCCATCCCCTGTGCGGAGACTGCAGGGCCTTCCCCCTTTGCGGCGGGGGCTGCCGGCGCACCCGGGAGTTTTTCGCCGCGGAGGACGGGTACTGCCCCTATCAGGATTTTCTGTACGCGTGCGCGGACGATTTGGCGGCCCTGGCCCGCCGCTTATAGGAGGGGATGGGCATGTTTCAGGAGTCCCTGTTCACGACGAACGAGCTCGAGCCGCTGGCCAGCCGGATGCGGCCTGAAAGCCTGGAGGACATCGCCGGACAGCAGCATCTGCTGGGAGAGGGGAAAATCCTCCGGCGGATGATCGCCTCCGACCGGCTCCCCTCCATGATATTCTGGGGGCCGCCGGGGGTGGGCAAGACCACCCTGGCCCGGGTCATCGCCAGCCAGACCCGCTCGGAGTTCATCAATTTCAGCGCGGTGTCCAGCGGCATCAAGGAGATCAAGGAGGTCATGGGCGAGGCGGAGCGCCGGCGGTTGTCCGGCGCGCGCACCATCGTGTTCGTGGATGAAATCCACCGGTTCAACAAGGCCCAGCAGGATGCCTTTCTCCCCTACGTGGAACAGGGGAGCATCATCCTCATTGGCGCCACCACCGAAAATCCCTCCTTTGAGGTCAACGCGGCCCTGCTCTCCCGGTGCAAGGTGTTCGTGCTGAACGCCCTGTCCCAGGAGGATGTGGCGGCGCTGCTGAGGCGGGCGCTGACCAGCCCGGCGGGCTTCGGGGGGCAGGCGGTGGCCATGGCGGACGAACTGGTGGACATCGTGGCCGCGTTTGCTAACGGGGACGCCCGGGTGGCGCTGAACACCCTGGAGATGGTGGTGCTCAACGGCGAGGTCGGCCGGCAGGGGGATATTACCGTCACGCGGGCGGTGGTGGAGCAGTGCCTGGGGAAAAAGGCGCTGCTGTACGACAAGCGGGCGGAGGAGCACTACAACATCATCTCGGCCATCCATAAATCCCTGCGCAACAGCGATCCGGATGCGGCGCTGTACTGGACGGCCCGGATGCTGGAAGCCGGGGAGGATCCCCTGTACATCGCCCGCCGCCTGATCCGGTTCGCAAGCGAGGACATCGGCATGGCGGACAGCCGGGCGCTGGAAATCACGGTGGCGGCCTATCAGGCCTGCCATTTTCTCGGGATGCCGGAATGCAATGTGCATCTGGCCCACGCCGTCACCTATCTGGCCCTGGCCCCCAAGTCCCGGGCGGTGGACAGTGCCTATGCCGCGGCGGCGCGGGACGCGAGGGAAAGCCTGGCGGAGCCGGTGCCCATGCAAATCCGCAACGCGCCCACCGGCCTGATGAAGGAGCTGGGGTACGGGCAGGGATACCAGTTCGACCCCACGGCGGCCTACAACATCACGGCCATGCAGTGCCTGCCGGACAGCCTGGCGGGGCGGCGGTATTATCACCCGGGCCCCTTCGGGGAGGAAGCCGGGTTCGGCGAGCGGCTGGAGGGCATCCGGCGCGCCCGGGAGGAAAAGGGCCGGGAGTGACACCGGCGGAGGACGAAAAAACGCCCGGCAACAGGCCGGGCGCTTTTTCGTTCGCGGATTATTCTTCTTCGTTCCAGCTGTAGAGCTTGCGCAGCTCCTTGCCGACGCTCTCGAGCTCATGCTCGGCATGCATGCGGCGGCAGGCGTTGAAGTGGGGACGGCCCACTTTGTTCTCATTGATCCACTTGGAGGCGAAGGTGCCGTCCTGGATTTCCTCCAGGATCTTCTTCATCTCTTTTTTGGTCTCCTCGGTGACCAGGCGCTTGCCGGTCTCGTAATCGCCGAATTCAGCGGTGTCGGAGATGGAGTACCGCATCATGGAGAAGCCGCCCTTATAGATGAGGTCGACGATGAGCTTCATCTCGTGGATGCACTCGAAATACGCGTTGCGGGGATCGTAGCCGGCCTCGACCAGCGTCTCGAAGCCCGCCTGCATCAGGGCGGTCACGCCGCCGCAGAGCACGGCCTGCTCGCCGAACAGGTCGGTTTCGGTCTCGGTCTTAAAGGTGGTTTCCAGCACACCGGCACGGGCGCCGCCGATGCCCGCCGCATAGGCGAGAGCCACGTCCAGGGCGCGGCCGGAAGCATCCTGATGAATGGCCACCAGGCAGGGCACGCCCTTGCCCTCCACATACTCGCTGCGCACGGTGTGGCCGGGGCCTTTGGGGGCAATCATGAACACGTCCACATCCTTGGGGGGCTGAATCTGGCCGAAGTGGATGCTGAAGCCATGGGCAAAGGCCAGGGCCTTGCCAGCGGTCAGGTTGGGCTCGATATCCTTCTTGTACATATCGGCCTGCTTCTCGTCGTTGATGAGGATCATGATGACGTCGGCGGCCTTGGCGGCTTCGGCGGCGGTGGCGACCTTCAGGCCGGCGGCCTCGGCCTTGGCCCAGCTCTTGGAGCCGTTGTACAGGCCGACGATGACGTTGACGCCGCTCTCATGCAGGTTCAGGGCATGAGCATGGCCCTGGGAGCCATAGCCGATGATGGCCACGGTCTTGTCCTTGAGCACGCTGAGGTTGCAGTCGTTCTGGTAGTAGATTTTTGCCATAATGTACTCCTCCTGTGCCGCTTGGCGGCAAAATTTTATGTTATATATGGCGGTCTCGCAAAGGGTCGTCATATACACGGGGGACTTATTTTTTCACCGTCCGGGTGGGATCCGGGCCTTTTTCGATGGCGATGATGCCGGTGCGCACGATTTCCTTGACGCCGTAGGGACGCAGCAGGGTTTCCAGGGTTTCGGTGCGCTCGGCGGTATCGGAGAATTCCACCGTCATGGTGGTGCGGGTGGCGTCCACGATTTTAGCGCCCATCAGCTCGGTAACCCGCATGATTTCCGCCCGTTGGGAGGCGCCCACCGCTACCTTGATGAGGGAAAGGGTGCGGGGAATGTACGCGCCGGTCTCCAGAGTTTTGACCTTGATGACCGGAATGACCTTGTTGAGCTGCTTCTCCAGCTGCTCGACCACGTATTCATCCCCGTCCACCACAATGGTCATGCGGGAAATGGTGGGATCCTCGGTGACGCCCACCGCCAGGGAGTCGATATTGAAGCCGCGGCGGGAAAACAGGCCGGACACCCTGGACAGGACGCCCGGCTGGTTCTCCACCAGCACGGACATGGTGTATTTCATAGAAACGGCTGACTCCTTTCCATAGACCGGAGAATGAACGGCCCGCTTACAGGGAGGGGTACTCCGGGCTGACCTGGCAGACCAGGAGATAGGGCTTATCGTCGGCCCACATCTCCTCCAGGGCGCCGGCGGCCTCCTCGTTGGAGGAAACCGTGCGGGACCGGATGCCGTAGGCCTCCGCGATTTTGGCAAAGTCGGGGCTGCCGTCCAGATAGACGGCGGAATGCACGCCCTTATACAGATTATCCTGCAGCTCCCGCACCATGCCCAGGCGGGTGTTGCGCATGATAATAATCTTGACGCCCAGGCCCTCCTGGCAGATGGTGCCCAGCTCCATCATACTCATCTGGAAGGAGCCGTCGCCGCATACCGCGCAGACCTGACGGCCGGGGGCGGCGCTTTTGGCCCCCACGGCGCAGGGGACGGAATACCCCATGGTGCCCATGCCGCCGGAGGTGAGGAACCGGCCCTGCCGGATCTCAAAGTGGTTGGCCGACCAAATCTGGTTTTGTCCCACGTCGGCGCAGAGGATGCCGTCGGCCTCCATCCGGCGGGCCAGCGCGTGCATGAAGGTCTTAGGTTCCACAAAGCCCTCCACCGGCTCGATGGCCTTGGCGGCGTAGCGCTTCTTGCGTTCGGTGACCGCTTGCACCCACTCCTGGGGAGCCTGGCAGTCGACGTGCTTGGTCAGCTCCTCCAGCACGTGCTTCAAATCGCCCACAATCGGGATATGGGCGGGCATATTCTTGCCGATCTCGGCGGGATCCACGTCGATGTGGATGACCTTGGCGCGGGTGGCCACCTGGCCGGGAGCGGCCACGGCCCTGTCCCCCACCCGGGCGCCGGCCATAATGACCAAATCCGCGTCCCGGATGGCCTTATTGGCGGGGGCGCAGCCATGGGAGCCCAGCATCCCCAGGTTGAGAGGATGGGCGGTGGGCAGCGCGCCGATGCCCATCATGGTGGAGATGGCGGGAAGATTCAGCTTTTCGATAAAAGCGCACAGCTCCTTCTGCGCGCCGGCGGAGAACACCCCGCCGCCCACGCAGATCACCGGACGCTTGCAGGTTCGCAGGGCATCCACCGCTTTTTTAATCTGGAGGGAATGGCCCTGCACCCGGGGCTTATAGCCGATGATATCCACCGGGCGGCTGTAATCGAAGTCGGGAATGGACTTCTGCTGCATATCGATAGGCACGTCGATGAGCACCGGGCCGGGCCGGCCGGTGGAGGCGATATGAAACGCCTCCTTGAAAATACGGGGAATATCCGACGCCCGGGACACGATGTAGCTGTGCTTGGTGAACGGCTCGGCGGCGCCGGTAATATCCGCCTCCTGGAACACGTCGCGGCCCAGCAGGTCGCTGCGCACCTGGCCGGTGATCACCACCAAGGGGATAGAGTCCATATAGGCCGAGGCGATGCCGGTGAGCAGATTGGTCGCGCCGGGGCCGGAGGTAGCGATGCACACCCCCACCTCCCCGGAAATGCGGGCGTAGCCGCTGGCGGCGTGGGCCGCGTTCTGCTCGGTGCGTACCAGCACATGGTGAATCGGGCTGCCCGCCAGGGCGTCGTAAAAGGGGCAGATAGCCGCGCCGGGATAGCCGAAGGCGGTCTTCACGCCCTCCAGCTCCAGGCAGCGAACCATGGCCAATGCGCCGGTCGTCATCCAAATCCGTCCTTTACCTGTTGGTTAGCCGCGCCGGAGTTCGGCAAGCCCGCTTGCCGGGCCTCCCTTTGGGGCGGCTTTGTTCTTCATTATAAGCGCCTTTTTCAAACAAGTCAAGCCCCATTTTTACTTGCTAAAGCGTAAAACTGTCAGGGCGTATGTTGACCGAAACTGGACTTCTTAACATTCTCTTACGGCGCTGGACAGGCCGGGCGCCCATGATGTATAGTAAAAGAATAAAAGAAGCCGTCCCGCCGTGGGGCGGGAATCCGAAAAAGCGGAGGCGAGAGCCATGAACATATTGGTGGTGGACGACGAGAAGGAAATCGCCGATTTGATGGAGCTGTACCTGACCAACGAGGGATTCACGGTGTACACCTGCTACACGGGGCTGGACGCGCTCAAGGCCCTGGAGGCGAAAAAAATCGATTTGGCGCTGCTGGACGTGATGTTGCCCGACATGGACGGCTTCTCCATCTGCCGGCGCATCCGGGAGGGCTACCGGTTTCCGGTGATCATGCTGACCGCCAAGGTGGAGGAGCTGGATAAGATCACCGGCCTGTCCATCGGGGCCGACGACTACATCACCAAGCCCTTCAGCCCGCTGGAGGTGGTGGCGCGGGTCAAGGCCCAGCTGCGCCGGGCCACCCGGTACAACGAGGGGGCGGAGGAAACCACGGTCATCGATTTCAACGGGCTGGTCATCAACCGGGAGACCCACACCTGCACCCTGTACGATCAGCCCCTGGTACTGACCCCCATCGAATTCAACCTGCTGTGGCTGCTGTGCGAAAACCGGGGGCGGGTGCTGTCCAGCGAGGAGCTGTTTGAAAAGGCCTGGGGCGAGAAATACTTCAATTCCAACAACACGGTGATGGTCCACATCCGGCGGCTGCGGGAAAAAATGCACGAGCCGCCCAAAAACCCACGGTTTATTAAGACGGTCTGGGGGGTGGGGTACAAAATTGAAAAGTAAAACCCTGGAACGGGCGCTGAAAAAAAGCATCATGCTCCGTTTTCTGCTGACCGCCGTCCTGGTGTCCCTCTTGTATCTGGGGCTGCTGTACCTATCCTTCACCGCCCTGCGGACGTTCCTATCCAATCTGCTGCTGCCGCTGCTGGGCACGCAGATGTACTATTCCCTGATGGACACCAAGGTGTTCTGGCTGACCTTTGGATACGTCGTGGTGATGGGGGTGGTCATCTACCGCACCATTTCCCGCACCATCGGGTACGTCACCCCCATCGCGGAATCGGTGGACATGGTGTTCAACAAGGAGGACGCGCCCATCCTGCTGCCCAAGGAGCTGGAGGACGTGCAGTTCAAGCTCAACTCCATCAAATACAGCGCCCTGAACAGTGAACGGCTGGCCCGGGAGGCGGAGCAGCGCAAGAACGACCTGGTGGTGTATCTGGCCCACGACCTCAAGACCCCGCTGACCTCCGTCATCGGGTATGTCAGCCTGCTGCAGGAGGCCCCCGACATGCCCGCGAGCCAGCGGGCAAAATACACCGGCATCGCGCTAGAGAAGGCCTACCGGCTCGAGCAGCTGATCAACGAATTTTTTGAAATCACCCGGTTCAACCTGCAGAGCATCACCCTGGAAACCAACAAGATTCACCTGACGGTTATGCTGTACCAAATCGCCGACGAGTTTTACCCCATGCTGGCGGAAAAGGATCTGACCCTTTCCACCGAGCTGGAGGAGAATCTCATCCTGTACGCCGACGCCGACAAGCTGGCCCGGGTGATGGACAACCTGCTGCGCAACGCGGTCAACTACAGCTATCCCTCCACCGACATCCGGCTGACGGCGGCCAGAGAAGGGGACGCGGTGCGCATCACGGTGAGCAACGCGGGGGATCCCATCTCCGACGCCCAACTCAGCCGGCTGTTTGAAAAGTTTTTCCGGCTGGATTCCGCCCGGCAGAGCCGCACCGGCGGCGCGGGGCTGGGGCTGGCCATCGCCAAGCAGATCGTGGAGCTGCACCACGGCACCATCACCGCCGCGAGCAGCGCCGAACGCACCATCTTCACCGTCCGGCTGCCGGCAGCACCGCCGGATGGCCGGCCGGAGGGACAATTCGGCGGAAGTTCTAAATGATCCATTAACAGAAGGTTAAGAATCCTCGCTGGCTGTTGTGAATCCCTGCCGATTGCGTTATACTATAGCCAAAGGCCACATCATCTGATTGAATGAGGGAAATGACAATGAGCCAAAACGATTTTAATGAATTCAAGGATTTGGGCCGGCAAATCAAGGATTCGGTCATGTCCGTGGTGAATATGCAGGAATTCAACGATTTGAAAACCACCATCAAGGCCGCCACCCAGGATTTGTCGAAGGATCTCAAGTCCGCTTTCAAGACCGGCGTGCCGCCGACGGGGCCGGTGCCGCCGTCCGCGGGGTACACCGAGACGAGTGGTAACGGAAGCTACACGTACACCTATACCTACACGGATCCCTACCCACCTGCGCCGTCGCAGGCGCAGCAGCGGCCGGTGCCGCCCCAGAGGCCCGTCCCCCCGCAGCCGCCCCGGCCCCGGCCGGCCACGCCGCCCCCTCCCATGCGGGCGCAGCCGGTTATTAAGCGCAAGGATAAGCTGCCGGGCAGCGCGGCGGGCGTGCTGTTCACCGTGTTCGGCGCACTGGGCCTGGGCATCGTATTCACCGCCGTGCTGGTGATGGGGATCCTCTCCCTGGCGCTGGGCTGGGCCCAGCTGTTCACCGGCCTGGGGCTGGGCGTGTTCCTGCCCCTGCTGGTGCTGTGTATCGTCCTGCTGGGCTGCGGCAGCCGCCTGCGCGGGCGGGTGCGCCGCTGCCGGCGGTACAAGGAGGCCATGGCGGGCGAAGCCTTCCGGCCCATCGAAGAGCTGGCTTACATCACCGGCGGCACGCCCAAATTTGTCGCCAAGGATCTGCGCCGGATGATTCAGTATGGGATGCTGCCTGGCGCCCATGTGGACGACGAGGGAAAATATTTCATAATGGACGAGGAAACCTATCAGGCCTATCTGGCCGCCAAGCAGAAGCAGGAGGAGTTGAAAAAGCAGGCTCCCAAGCAGGAACGCTCCGCCGAGGCCAAGGCCCTGGAGGAAGAGGCCAACCGGATCCTCCAGCAAATCCGCGACTGCAACGACGGCATTCCGGAAGAAGCCATTTCGCAGAAAATCAGCGAGATGGAAAAAACAGCGGCCGCGATATTCCATTATGTGGGCGAGCATCCTCACAAGCTGCCGGAAATCCGGCGGTTCCTCAGCTACTATCTGCCTACCACCCTCAAGCTGCTGGAGGCATACAAGAAATTCAACGACCAGCCCATGCCCACCGAGCAGCAGCAGGAAACCAAGAAGGAAATCGAGGACGCGCTGGACACTGTCAACAAAGCGTTCGTCAACCTGCTGGACAGCCTGATGCAAGAGGAACGCATGGACGTGTCCGCCGACATATCGGTCATGAAAGCTATGATGGAGCAGGAAGGGCTGACCGGCAGCAAACCGGGCAGCGGCTCCTAAACTGGCAAACACCCCCTGATGTAGGAAAACAGACTACATCAGGGGGTGTTCCTGTGTCCAAAAGAAAGTATACACACATTAAGGCAGTTGAAGAGGAAACACTTGCAAGGAAAGCAGCAGGGAAAAGTCGTTATGTACGTCAGCTTGTCACCGGCCCTCGGTTTCCGTGTATTGCTTCATCACACTGGCCAGCTGCTCCCGCATGGTATCCGCCACCGCGGCGGGTGAAACGATGCGGGCGCCGCCGCCGAAGCTGAACACCCAGGACAGGAACTGAGGGCTGACGGCCACCCTCACCCGCACCTGGAAGGTATCCGCGTCCTCCCGGCGGATGGGTACATCCTCTCCGAAGCGGTCGAGCACCACGCCCAGCAGCCGGTTCTCAAACCGGAGGGTCACGGTCTGCTCATTGCCGCCGAACATACCGAAAACCTGGCGGGTATACACGGCCATATCGAAATGCTCAAAGTGCTCTTGGCCGTCCCGGGGTTCGTCCGTCAGGGCGATGCCCAGCATTTTATCCACCCGGTAATGCTTGATAAGCCCCGCCTCGGAATCGAAGCCGATCATATAATACCGCTCGTCCGCCCAGCAGAGGGACCAGGGACTGACCCGGTAGGTTTTCCCCTGCCGGCGGAACTGCTTTTCATAGCCGCCCGCTGCCCCGTCCCGGAAGGCCCAATCGAGATACCGATAGGTGATGCACCGGTTGGCGGCGATGGCCTCGTAGATTTTGTCCACGTTGATGTAGATGCTTTCGTTCATGGTCTTGACCCGGTTGGCGACAAACACCTGCCGCTGCAGCTGCTGCGCCTGGTACCGGCTTGCGAAGCCCTCTACCTTCTGAATAAGCTGGTTGGACTTTTTATGGGTGATGAAGCGGGAGGACTGCACCGCGTCCACCAGCAGCTTGAGCTCGGGGAGTTCGAAGGTGCGGGCCCCCACATAATACACCACCTTCCCGCTTTCCTTGCGCTTGACGATGTCCAGGCCGAAGTCGGCCAGCGTCTGCAAATCGGAATACACGCTTTTGCGTTCGGCGGCGACGCCCTCCTCCTCCAGCAGGGCGATAAGCTCCGGCACCGTCAAACCGTGATCCTCATCGGTGCGCTCCAGCAGGATGCGCTGCAGAAGAAGGGGTTTCATCTTCTGATTGGGGGATTTGGGCATACGGCTGCCTCCTTACAGGTTGTTACTGCATATTATACACCATTTCCAATTCTTGTAAAGAAAAACCCGATTGTCAAATCCGGCAGGTCTTGGTATACTGGAGGAACCATAAAGGAAAGGCGGGAGCGCGGTGAGCGTGGAACCCCTGTACGATGCCATAGTGGTCGGCGGCGGCGCGGCCGGACTGACGGCGGCGGTGTGCCTTGCCCGGGAGGCGGGACGGCGGCGGAAAACCGCGGCCATCCTGCTCGTTGAAAAAGGGCCCCGGGTGGGGAAAAAGCTGCTGGCCACCGGCAACGGCACCTGCAACCTCTCCAACCTGGGGGCGCAGGAGAGCCGGTACCATGGGGCGGACCCGGCCTTTGTCCGGCCGGCGCTGGCCGCCTGTACCCCCGCCGACGCTATGGCGTTTTTCGCCTCCATCGGGGTGGAATGCGCGGCGCGGGAGGACGGAAAAGTCTATCCGCTGCCCGCCCAGGCGGCGGCGGTGCTGGACTGTCTGCGGCTGGAGGCGGCGGCGCTGGGCGTGGAGGAACGCTGCGGCGCGGCGGTGCGGGATATTCGGCCGGAGGGCGGGGGCTTCCTTCTCACCCTGCCGGACGGGCAGGTGCGGGCCCGGCGGGTTCTGGTCTGCTGCGGCGGCGCGGCTTCCCCCTCCCTCGGCGGCTCCGCTGACGGCTACGGCCTGTTGACGGCGCTGGGACATGGAAAGGCCCCGGTTTTCCCTTCCATTGTACAAATACGAACCGACACCGCCTTTGTCAAGGCGCTCAAGGGTGTGCGGGTGGACGGGACGGCGGCCTTGCGGCTGGACGGCCGTCGGCTGGCGGCGGAGGCCGGCGAAATCCTCTTCACCGAATACGGCTTGTCCGGCCCGGCGGTGATGCAGATTTCCCGTCACGCGGCGGCATGGGAGCAGGAGGGCCGGCCGGGCCGGCTGGAAGCCGAGCTGGATCTGCTCCCCACTCTGTCGTGGGAAGCGCTGGCCGACCGGCTTGCGCAGCGGCGGGAACTGCCGGGGCGGCGGCTGGAGGATTATTTCACCGGGCTGCTGCAAAAGCGGCTGGGCCAGACGGTGCTGCGGGCCGCCGGCTGCGGGCCGCTGACGAATCCGGCGGCGTCGCTGACCGACAAGGACGTCCGCCGGCTCGCCTCCCTCGTCAAAGGGTGGCGCATCGCGGTCACCGGCACCCAGGGGCTGGCCGCCGCCCAGGTGACGGCGGGCGGTATTCTGACCAAGGATTTCGATCCCGCCACCCTGGAATCCCGCCGGGTCAAGGGGCTGTACGCGGCGGGCGAGGTGCTGGATATCGACGGCGACTGCGGCGGGTTCAACCTGCAATGGGCCTGGGCGTCGGCCTTCGCGGCGGCCAGGGCAATGGCCGCGGGGCTTTGGGACTGCGTGAAAGAAAAGGGACGGGGTATATGATACGTATTACCGGCATCCGGATGCCGCTGACCTACACCGACGAACGGCTGCGGCGGGCGGCGGCCGCGGTTTTGAAGATTTCGCCCGCCGCTCTGCGCACCCTCCGGGTGGCCAAACGGGCGGTGGACGCCCGCCAAAAAGAGGATGTGCATTTCAGCATCTCTGTCGACGTGACGGTGGCGGAGGAAGAAGCCGCCGTGGTCAGCCGGGCGGGCAGCAGCCGCGTTAGCGTCGTGCGGCCGCTTATCTACGCGCCCTCCCGGTTCCCTCGGGCGGCCGATCCGCGCCCTGTGGTGGTAGGCAGCGGGCCGGCGGGCCTGTTCGCCGCCCTGACCCTGGCGCGGGCGGGGCTGCGCCCCTTGCTGCTGGAGCGGGGTCGGGACGTGGACGCCCGGCAGCGGGACGTGGAGCGATTTCGCGCCACAGGCGTATTGGACACCGCTTCTAACGTCCAGTTCGGCGAAGGGGGCGCGGGCACCTTTTCGGACGGCAAGCTAAGCACCGGCATCAAGGATATCCGCTGCCGGTTCGTGCTGGAGGAGCTGGCCCGGGCGGGGGATCCCGCCGCCGATCCCGATGATATCCTCTGGCAGGCCAAACCTCACATCGGCACCGATCGCCTGCGCCGCACCGTCAAGGGCCTGCGGCAGGAGATTGAGCGCCTGGGCGGCACGGTTCACTTCGGCTGGCAGGCGGTGGATCTGCATATCGAGGCCGGAGCGCTGCGGGGCATCGCGGTCAATACGCCGGATGGGCGGAAGGAGCTCGACTGCGACCGCCTGATCCTGGCCATCGGTCACAGCGCCCGGGACACGCTGGAGATGCTCTGCCGGCGGGGCGTGCCGATGGAGCAGAAGCCCTTTGCCGTGGGGGTGCGCATTGAGCATCCCCGCGCCCTTATCGATCGAAGCCAATACGGCCGTTTCGCCGGGCATCCGGCCCTGGGCGCGGCGGATTACAAGCTGTCCTGCCGGCCTTTGGGCGGGCGGGGCGTCTATACCTTCTGCATGTGCCCCGGCGGGGTGGTGATGGCCGCCGCCTCCGAAGAGGGCGGCCTGGTGGTCAACGGCATGAGCGAGCACGCCCGCGACGCCGTCAACTCCAACAGCGCGCTGCTGGTCGGGGTGGGGCCGGAGGACTTTGGCTCGGCCCATCCCCTGGCGGGCGCGGCCTTTCAGCGGAAGATCGAGCAGGCGGCCTTTGCGCTGGGCGGCGGAGGCTACCGCGCCCCCATTCAGCTGGTGGCGGATTTTCTGCGCGATCAAAAGTCGGCGTCTCTCGGCGAGGTGGAACCCAGCTACCGCCCGGGCGTGACCTTCGCGGATTTGCGGGACTGCCTGCCGGCTCCGGTAGCGCTCTCCCTCAAAGCGGCCCTGCCGGCTTTCGGGCGGCAGCTGGCGGGCTTCGACCGGCCGGACGCGGTGTTGACCGGTGTGGAATCCCGCTCCTCCTCGCCGGTGCGGCTGCTGCGGGACGACAGCGGCCAGTCGGCGGTGCACGGCCTGTTCCCCTGCGGGGAAGGCGCGGGCTATGCGGGAGGCATCGTGTCCGCCGCGGTGGATGGCGTGAGGGCGGCGGAGCAGGTGATGCGCAGCCTGCTGGGCGGGGAATTGCCAAATCCTTGCGGTTGAACCGGCCGTTCTTCCTGTTGTAGAATAGAAGGAAAGACGCATTCGACAGGAGGCATCATGGAAAATTACGGGCTGGTACTGGCGGGCGGCGGCTGCAAGGGCGTGTATCAAATCGGCGTGTGGCGGGCGCTGCGGGAGATGGGCGTGTCTATCACGGCGGTGGTCGGCACCTCGGTAGGGGCGATGAACGGCGCGCTGGTGGCGCTGGATCGCTATGACGAGGCGGTGACGCTGTGGCTGGATATGAGCATCGAAAAGGGCTTCGCCCTGCCCGAGCCCCTGCGGGTGCCGGACAACCTGTTCCATGTGAAAAACGCGGACATTGTTGTCAAGGAGCTGTTCCGCAGCCGGGGATTGGACATGTCCCCCCTGCGCCGCCGGTTCGAGGAGCTGGTGACCGAGGACGCGCTGCGGGCTTCCCCGGTGGAATACGGGTTAGTCACCTTTGAGGTGACTAGGCGGCAGGGGCGGCACCTCTACCGCGACCAGATTCCCAAGGGCCAGCTCATCGACTACATCATGGCTTCCTCGGCCTATCCGGGGATCCAGCGCCCCGCCATCGGCGGCAAAACCTTCCTGGACGGCGGTCTCATCGACAACTTGCCGGTCAAGATGCTGCTGCGCCGCCATCCCGATCACGTCGTGGTGGTGGACATCGGGGACACCGGTCTGCCGAGAGGCCTGCCGTCGGATTTGGATTTGATCTACATCAAGCCGGCGCAGCGGCTGGGTACGGCCTTCGCATACCAGCCGGGAGACGCCGCCAAGAAGATGAAGCTGGGCTGGTTCGACGGCCGCAAGGCCTTCGGCCGGCTGGCCGGAAAATGGCTGTATTTTCTTCCGGACGAGTACCGGCGGCTGCGGGACAATCTGGGGGAGGAGACGGTGAAGGGCCTGGAAATTGCTGCCCGTCTCTACGGCTTGGAGCAGCTGGAGGAACGGCTGGCCCTGCCCTTTGCGCGAGAACTGCTGGAACGGGATCAAGCGGCGGCTCTCCGCCTCCGGGATCAGGCCGGGCGGACGGACTTCCCCTTTCTTCTCTCCCAGCCCGCAGAGCTGCAGCTTCAGGTCATCCGCCGGCAGGCCGATGAGGGCCATCTGCGGTTCCGCCCCCTGGCGCAGCGGCTGTTTCCGGATACGCTCCGGGCCGCCGACGCGCTGGCCCGCCTGCGGCGGTATATGGAAGGGGAGGATTAGCTTGAAGGAGGAGAAGACGCCCGATAACGCGCCGGCCGCGGGCCATGCCTGCCCCTGCAAACGGACGAAATGCCCCCGCCTCGGAAACTGCGGGGCATGCCGGGCCCATCACGAAGGAAAAAAGCACCCGCCCGCCTGCGACCGCGTGTCTAAACAGCCCCGGACATAAAAAAGCCGCCCTTCCATTTCGGAAAAGGGCGGTTTTCTCTTTTATTCTTCCTCGTCGTGCCGGTATTTTTCTCGGGTGGCCAGGCCGCCGCGGATATGCCGCTGCGCTTTATTGATGTCCAGCACGCTGCGCACCCGCACATAAAGTTGGGGATTAACCACCCGCAGGCGGTCGGAAACGTCCTTATGTACCGTACTTTTGCTTATATGAAACTTCTTGGCGGCGGCGCGCACCGTCGCGTTATTTTCAATAATGTATTCGCCCAACTCGATGGCTCTACCTTCAACGGCTCCCTTCACACTATCACCTCATCCGAAAATCATAGTAGATAGTATGCGGGAAAACGGGGCAATATGCCGACCCGAAAACCGAATTCCTCTCAGGCGTCTATTTTTCGCCTTCCGGCGACGGGAGCGTCCCCTCCCGCACGGCGGCCCGGTACCGGCGGGGGGACATCTGCGTCTCCCGACGGAACAGCCGCGAGAAATAGTTATAATCGGCGATCCCCACCTGGGCAGCCACCTCCGCCACCGGCAGATCGGTCCCGGCCAGCAGCCGCTTGGCCTGGGTCAGCCGCCCCTCTAGCGCCAGCGCTCCCACGGTTTTACCGCTGTTCTCCCGGGCTGTGCGGCAGAGAGTGGCCACGCTGACCGACAGCGCGTCGGCCATATCCTGCAACGTGAACGGCGCGGTCAGATGCTGGGCAATATATGACTGCATCCCTTCCCACAAATCCTGCCGCCCCTTCATCAGCTGCTCGAGCCGGATATAGCCCACGCAGGCCGCCAAAATGTGAGAGGAGGCCTCGATATAGGCGGCAGACATCCGCCGCACCTGATGAAACGCCTGGCGCAGCATGTCCGTATCAGGAAATAAGTCCGCGCACCGGCGGCGGGTGTCCTCCCATTGTCCCGGCAAATCCTCGTCGTACAGCAGCTGGCCATACATCAGATATCCGGCCGGCCTCCCCCCCTCCTCCTGCAGGGGAACGCAGACCTCCAGCAGACCGGCGTGGCACCGATAGACCACCGGCCGGCCGGTGCGCTTCGCCTCCCGCATACCGTGGTTATCCCATTCCCGGCAGCGCCGAGCGCCCGTTTCACTGCTGCGCAGCCAGCTGCACAAGGCACAATGCGGCTCCGGATAGGCCATCAGCATATGAAAATCGGCGTCGAATACCCCGATGCGCTGTCCCGTCACCGCGTAATAGTCCATGAGAAGACGACGCAGCTTTTCGTTGTTCTCCCCCTGCCATGGCTGTTTCATCCCATTCCTCCCCCAATCATAAAAATACTAAAGCAAATGATAAGATTATACTAATTTCTTTTAGTATTCTACTATAAATCCCGGAATAAATCCAGTATAATTCAGACAGTTGGCAGTATTCCCGCAATCGACATGACAGAAAGGATGGATGAATTTGAAAACCACGGTCAAAATCGGCATTCGGCCCGTCATTGACGGCCGCTGGGGCGGCATCCGCGAAGGGCTGGAGGAGCAGACCATGGGCATGGCCCTGGCCGCCAAGGAGCTTATCGAAAGCCGGCTGCGGCATCCCGACGGCCACAAGGTGGAGTGCGTCATCGCCGACGGTACCATCGGCGGCGGTGAGGAAGCCGCGGCCTGCGCCGAGAAATTCAAGAACAACAACGTTGCGGTGACCCTGAGCGTCACCCCCTGCTGGTGCTACGGCAGCGAGACCATGGATCTCGACCCCCTGACCATCAAGGCGGTCTGGGGCTTCAACGGCACCGAACGGCCCGGCGCGGTGTATCTGGCCGCCGTCATGGCCGCCCACGCCCAGCGCGGCCTGCCGGCCTTCAGCATCTACGGCCACGATGTGCAGGACATGAACGACACCACCATTCCCGCCGATGTGCAGGAGAAAATTCTCCGCTTTGCCAAAGCGGCCGTCGCGGTGGCCTCCATGCGCAACAAAGCCTACGTGGGCATCGGCTCGGTGGCCATGGGTATCGCCGGCTCCTTCCTCAACCCGGACTTGATGCAGAAGTATTTCGGCATCCGCGCCGAGTGGGTGGACATGAGCGAAATCCTCCGCCGCATCGACCTGGGCATCTACGACCACGAGGAATACGAGAAGGCCCTGGCCTGGACCAAGGCCAACTGCAAGCCCGGGGACGACAACAACGAGCGGCCTCATACGCCGGAGCAGAAGGAAGCGGAATGGGAATTCGTCTGCAAGATGACCATCATCTGCCGCGACATTATGAAGGGTAACCCCAAGCTCGGCGAAATGGGCTTCCACGAGGAGGCGCTGGGCCGCAACGCCATCGTGGGCGGCTTCCAGGGGCAGCGGCAGTGGACCGACTACAAGCCTAACGGCGACTTCATGGAGGCTATCCTCAACTCCAGCTTCGACTGGAACGGCATCCGGGAGGCCATGACCTTCGCCACCGAAAACGACACCCTCAACGGCATGGCCATGCTGTTCCTCCATCTGCTGACCAACCAGGCCACCGTGTTCTCTGACGTGCGTACCTACTGGAGCCCCGAGGCCGTCAAGCGGGTCACCGGCTGGACGCCGGTAAACGGCGCGGAAAACGGCTTCATGCATCTCATCAACTCGGGCGCGTCGGCCCTGGACGGCTCTGGCCGGGAAACGGGCGCCGACGGCAAGGCGGCCATGAAGCCCTTCTGGGACATCACCGAGGCGGACGCGAACGCCTGCCTGGAGGCTACCCGCTGGGCGGCGGCCAATCTGGGCTACTTCCGGGGCGGCGGGTTCTCCTCCCAGTTCAGCACCACCGGCGCCATGCCGGTAACCATGGCCCGCCTGAACATGGTGGAAGGCATCGGCCCAGTGCTGCAAATCGCCGAAGGCTATACCGTCGACCTGCCCGACGAAGTGAACAAGACGCTGCTGGATCGGACGGATCCCACCTGGCCCTCCACCTGGTTCGCTCCCATTCTCACTGGAAAGGGCGCGTTCACCGACGTGTATGCCGTCATGGCCAACTGGGGCGCCAACCATGGGGCCTGGACCTACGGCCACGTGGGCGCGGATCTTATCACCATGGCCAGCATGATGCGTATCCCGGTCTCCATGCACAACGTGCCGGAGGAGAAAATTTACCGGCCCCACAGCTGGACGGCCTTCGGCACCATGGACAAGGAGGGCGCCGATTATCGCGCCTGCGCGGCCTACGGCCCGCTGTACCGCTGACAGGCGGGGAGGAGCGCGCTTATGCTTAAGGGTATTCCCTCTCTCCTGTCCCCCGAGCTGCTGAAAATCCTGATGGAGATGGGGCACGGGGATGAAATCGTCATCGGCGACGGCAATTTTCCGGCCGCCTCCTGTGCGCAGCGGCTGGTGCGCTGCGACGGCCACGGCGTACCGGAGGTGCTGGAGGCGATTTTGCAGCTGATGCCGCTGGACCCTTATGTGGAACAGCCGCTGGCCCTGATGGATCTCTCCGGCGGGGACACGGAAATTCCGCCGATCTGGCAGGTATACGCCGACACGGCCGCCCGGTACGAACCGGATCACCATGCCTTCGAAAAAATGGAACGGTTCGCTTTCTATGAACGGGCCAAAAAGGCCTATGCCATTGTGGCGACCGGCGAAAGCGCCATTTACGCCAACATCATCCTGAAAAAGGGCGTCGTGAAATAAGGCAAAAAGGAAGCAGGCACCGAGGTGTCTGCTTCCTTTTTGTATATCTAAGAGGCGGCCCGCAGGCCGGCTTTTATCTCATTTTGCTGATGTTCCTCGTAGGTGTCGGCGTAATAGTAGACGCCGGTTTTCTTGTCGGAGCAGAAAAACAGGTAGCTGGCCTCCGTGGGAGACAGGGCTGCCTGGATAGCGTTCATGCCGGGATTGCAGATGGGGGTGGCGGGCAGCCCCGTGCATTTATAGGTATTGTTGTTATTGCGGAAAGCGTCCCATTTGTTCGGATCCGTAAAGCCCTTGACCGCCCCCTCCAGATAGGTGATGGTGGAATCCAGCTCCAGTTTCCAATTTTTCTGCATACGATTATGGATCACGGCGGAGATGTTGTTCATTTCCGCAGGCTTCGCCCCCTCCTTCTCAATTAGGGACGCGATGATCACAATTTGATCCATGGTCAGGCCCATGGCCTTGGCCTTATTCTGGATAGCCGCCGTATATTTTTCCTTGCTGCCCCGCAGCATCCGGCCGATGGCGTCCTCCGGCTTGTCGTTTTTATAGAACTCATAGGTGCTGGGGAACAAGTATCCCTCCAGCTTGTAGCAGCGGTTGGGATCCGAGGGGATTTGCGCCACCAGAGGGTAATCCTTGGCGAAATTATAGGTTTCCGCCGTTTTCAACAGATCATTGAATGAAGCCACGCCCTTGCTTTCCAGAAGCAAAAAGGTCTTGGCCAGGGTGTAGCCCTCCGGAATGGTGACCTTTATAGTCCGCGGCTCGGTGGTGGTAGCGGCCGTTGTGGTGGCGGCAGTCGTCGGCTTCAGAGGCGTTTTCGTCCGGCTGGCGGTCGGTTCCTGACGCGCGGCGGTCGTCGTCTCGGGTGCGGTCCCGGTCGTCGATGCCGTTGTGACGGCGGAGCCGGTTCCGCTGGCGGCGGGCGCCGCCGAGGAGGCGGGCGTGTCATCCTTGGGCCGGCAGGCAGACAGGGACAAAACAAGCAGGGCCGAAAGGCCCGCGCAAACGCGTTTTATCATTGAGGAATCCTCCTTCGGTAAGGGATGAAGCAATCTAACTAGTATGCTTCCCATTATACGCAGAATCCTGCGAAATGCAAGGCGTTTTTGTGGATCTGTTCATTTAGAACCGGATTCTTAAGAATTCAATTGGAAATCCTTACAAAAACAAGCGGAACCGGTTAGCCGGCCCCGCTTGTTATCTCAGCTGTTGCGATCCACCTTTTTGAAGGTTTTCAGGTTGCCCGCCTTGCCGTGGCGTTCGTTGAGAATGGATTCCAGATCCTCCGGCGTGATGCCCTGAAGGGCCATCAGCACCAGCACGTGGTAGGTGAGATCGCAGATTTCCCCGGCGGTTTCGTCGTTGCGGCCGTTTTTCGCCGCAATCAGGGTTTCTGCGCACTCCTCCCCCACTTTTTTCAGAATTTTATCGATCCCCTGGTCAAACAAATACCGGGTATAGGAGTTCTCCGACGGATTATCCCGCCGGTCGAGAATGGTGGCGTATACATCGCGGATACAGTCGCTCATAACGGTTCGGCTCCTTTACAGTAACGAATTGAAAAAGCAGGAATGGGCGCCAGTGTGACAGGCCGCCCCCGTTTGCTCCACCTTCACCAGCAGGGTGTCGTCGTCGCAGTCTCCGGCCAGGGCCACCACCCGCTGCACATGGCCGCTGGTGGCCCCTTTGTTCCAATATTCCCGACGGGATCGGCTCCAGAACCAGGTGGTGCCCGTCTCGATGGTGCGGGCCAAAGCGCCTTGGTTCATATACGCCAGCATCAGGACATCGCCGGTGGAAGCCTCCTGCACCACGCAAGGGATGAGGGGGGATTTTTTAAAAAACCGCTCCAGCCCCATTCGATCCGACGGGACGGCCCCTTCCCGGATGGCAGCGGCCAAGTCCAGGGTGCCGCTGTACAGGGATTTGCCGCAGATGGCGCCGTACAGGCCCATGGCCTTCAGGGCGGTGATATCGGCCAGCTCCCGCATCCCGCCCGAGGCGACGACGTTGCAGGATACCGCCCGGCTCAGCGCCTCCAGCTGCCCGAGATTGGGCCCCGCCAGGGTGCCGTCCTTGGAAATGTCGGTGAAGACCAGGGTGCGCACCCCCATGTCCTCCATCCGGCGGGCCAGCTCGATATAGGGTACCTTGGAAACCTCCAGCCACCCCTCGGTGGCCACCATGCCGTTCACCGCGTCGATCCCCACGGCCACCTTGTCTCCGAAGGCGGAGACGGCCTGCCGCACCAGATCGGGATTTTTCAGAGCGGCGGAGCCCAGAATGCAGCGGGAGATGCCGGCGGCAAAATATTCCTCGAGGGTGGCCATATCCCGGATCCCGCCGCCCAGCTCCACCTTGAGGCCGCTGTCCCTCGCCACGGCTTTGAAAATATCGGCGTTGGTTTTCACGCCGGTTTTGGCGCCGTCCAAATCCACCATATGGATCCACTCCGCCCCGGCCTGCCGGAAGGCTTGCGCGGTAGCCAGGGGATCCTCCGCCACCCGGTGGGCGGTGGCAAAATCCCCCTTAACCAGCCGCACGCACTGGCGGTTCTGTATGTCGATAGCGGGGAAAATCAGCATAGTGGTGACCAGTCCTTTCTCACAGTAGCGGGAGCCGCCTTTTTAATCGATGCTGCCCTTGGTGGACAAGGTGCCTTCCTTGGGGGCCACAGCCAGCCGGAGGGCGTGGGCCGCCGCCTTGAACAGGGCCTCGATGATGTGATGGGAGTTGGCGCCGTATTCACAGCGCAGATGGAGGGTCAGCCCCGCATTCTGGGCGAAGGCGCGGAAAAATTCCGGCGTCAGGCAGGCGTCGAACTCCCCCACCCGCTCCTGCGGAAAGACCGCGTCGCACACCAGGAAGGGGCGGCCGCTGACGTCCACGGCCGCGAAGGCCAGGCTCTCGTCCATGGGGACGAAAAAGCTGCCGAAGCGGGCGATGCCGCTTTTGCCGCCCAGGGCTTCCGCCATGGCGCGGCCGAGCACGATACCGGTATCCTCCACCGTGTGGTGCCCGTCCACATACAAGTCGCCCACCGTCTGGAGCTTCAGCCCAAAGCCCCCGTGCACCGCGAAGGCCTCCAGCATATGATCAAAAAAGCCGATACCGGTGGAAACCTCCACGTCGCCGCCGTCCAGGCAAATCGTCGCCTGAATGGTGGTCTCCTTGGTTAGCCGTTCCGCTTTTCCCGTGCGCATACCGCCGCGCCCCTTTCTGTCCAGAATATAATTCCATTTTGTATAATCTTCTTTATATTATACATTTCGACAAATAATTATCCCATGCGCCACAATACGATACGTATATTCGACAAACACTATGTCTATTTGTATTCTGCCAAAGCATCGGGATGCCGCAGCAGGAAGTTCAGGACAGCCAGCACCTCCTGGTTTTCGGCCTGGGTACCGGCGGTAATCCGCAGATGCTCCTCCCCGAACCGGCGGACAATGATCCCTCGGTCGGCCAGCCCGGCGAACAGGGCCCGGGCTTCCGGCACCTGCAGATACGCGAAGTTGGTGCAGCTGTCGAACACCCGCAGCAGGCCGTCGGCCTCCAGCGCTTTCAGGCCGGTCACCAGCATGTCCCGGGAGGCCAGCAGCAGCTCCCGGTAAATTTCATGATAGGCCGGGTTCTCCAGTACGACGGCGGCCATGGCCTGGCTGACGGCGTTGACGTTGTACGGGGATTTGGCCGCGCGGATGACGCCGGTCAGCGTGGGGTTCGCCACCGCGAAGCCCACCCGCAGGGCCGCCATCCCCAGGGCCTTGGAGCAGGTGCGCAGGAGTATCAGGTTGTCGTACGCCTCCACTTCCCCCAGCATCGACTGATCCCAGAAATCCATATAGGCCTCGTCCAGCACCACCAGGGCGTCGGTTTCCCGCAGGATCCGGCGCACGCCGTCCCGGGGCAGGCCCACCGAGGTGGGATTGCAGGGGTTGGAGAAAATCAGCAGCCGCACCCCTTCCCGTCGGATGGTGTCGATGACCGCCGTCACGTCCACTGTCATATCCGGTTTCTTGGGCAGGGTGATGCAGGGGGTTTCGGTGATGGAGGTATAAAAGGCGTACATGGAGAAGTCCGGTGACAAGGTCAGCACCTTTTCCCCCTTCTGCAGGAAGGTGGACAGGATGATGGAAATCAGTTCGTCGGAGCCGTTCCCCGCCGTGACCAGCGCAGGCTTCACCTGATAGCGGGCGGCGAAGGCCTCGCACAGGCGAGTGGCCAGGGGATCGGGATAACGATTGAGCGCCGTTTCGGCAGCCGCCTGGGCCATTTTCTCCCGGTCGGCGTCGGTGGGCAGCAGGAAGGACTCATTGGCATCCAGGCGGACGCGGTATTCCCCTTCGACGGGATCGTAGGGAGTGAGCGCCTCCGTTTTCGGCGCCAGCGTATAAGCCATGGTGGTTTCCCCCTTATTCAA
The DNA here is from genome assembly GCA_900546265.1 of uncultured Oscillospiraceae bacterium. Lineage (GTDB taxonomy): Bacteria > Bacillota > Clostridia > Oscillospirales > Acutalibacteraceae > UMGS856. The sequence continues at coordinate 44,305 of URCA01000002.1, forward strand.
AGCGCACGTCGATGGAGTGGGCGTGGGCGTCCAGCCCCTCGGCCCGTGCAATGGCGGTGATGTCCTCCCGGGCCGCGGTGAGAGCGGCCCGGTTGTAATAGATAAAGCTGGATTTCTTGATGAAGCTGTCCACCGACAGGGGGGAGAAGAACCGGGCGGTGCCGCTGGTGGGCAGCACGTGGTTGGGCCCGGCGAAATAATCGCCCAGCGGTTCGGGGGAATATTTACCCAGGAATACGGAACCGGCGTTGTCCAGCCGTCCCACGTATTCCATGGGGTTATCGCACATCACTTCCAGGTGCTCGGGTGCCAGCCGGTTGGCGAAGGCTACCGCCTCGTCCATGTCCCGGCAGACGATAACCGCCCCGTAGGTTTCCAGGGAGGCGCGGATGATGTCCTGCCGGGAAAGGGAGGCGATTTGCTTATCCAGCTCCTCCAGCGTGCGGCGGGCGATGTCCTCCGACGGGGTGAGCAGGATGGCGGAGGCCAGGCGATCATGCTCCGCCTGGGACATGAGATCCGCCGCCAGGTAGGCCGGCTCGGCGGTGTCGTCGGCCAGCACCAGGATTTCGCTGGGCCCGGCGATCATGTCGATATCCACCTGCCCATAGGTCAGGCGCTTGGCCGTGGCCACGAAGATGTTGCCCGGCCCCACGATTTTGTCCACCTTCGGGATGGTTTCCGTGCCGTAGGCCAGGGCGGCCACCGCCTGGGCGCCGCCGCACAGATAAACCGCGTCCACCCCCGCGATGTACGCGGCGGCCATGACGTCGGCATTAAAAGCCCCGTTTTTGGGCGGCGGGGTGACCATGACGATTTCCTCCACCCCGGCGATCCGGGCGGGGATGGCGTTCATCAGCACCGAGGAAGGATACGCCGCCGTGCCGCCGGGCACGTAAACGCCCACCCGGGAGAGTCCCCGGATCCGCTGGCCCAGAATGGTGCCGTCCTCTTTGGTGGTCAGCCAGCTCTGCTGCACCTGCCGCTGATGGAAATCCCGGATATTGTCCGCCGCTCTTTGAAGCGCGGCGTATACCTTCTTCTCACACCCGGCGGCCATTTCGGCCAGCTCCTGCCGGGAAATGCGCCGCAGCGGGGCGTCCACCCCGTCGAACCGGCGGGTATACTCCCGCACGGCTGCGTCCCCGTCCCTCCGGACGGTATCCAGAATCTCGGTAACGGCGGCCGTGACCTGCCGATCCACCTCGCCGCTGCGGGCGGCCAGCTGCTCGAGCAGGGCATATTCAGCCTTGCCGTCCGCCTTAACCAGTTGCATCTGTATCATCCGTTTCCATCCTTCCCAAGGAAAGCACCCTTACCGCAGGTGTTCCTCCATTTTCTCCACCAAATCCTCGATTTCCTTTTTCCGCAGCTTCATACAGGCCATGTTGACAATGAGGCGGGCGGAGATGGGCATCACATCCTCCACCACGGCGAGCCCGTTTTCTCGGAGGGTGGAGCCGGTTTCCACAATATCGACAATGCCGTCGGCCAGCCCCAGCAGAGGGGCCAGCTCCACCGACCCTTCGATTTTGATGATGCGCACGTCCATGCCCTTGCGGCCGAAATAGGCGCGGGACACGTTCGGATATTTGGAGGCCACCGTCTTGGCGGCGTAGCCGGCGAAAAAGTCGCTATCCTTCGGCGCGGCCAGAGCGAACCGGCAGCGGCCGAAGCCCAAATCGAGAATCTCGTAAAAGCTGCCGCCGCTTTCGGCGATGGTGTCCTTGCCCACCACCCCCAAGTCGCAGACGCCGTGCTCGACGTAGGTGATGACGTCCGCCGCCTTGGCGAGCACCACCTCCACGCCCTCCCCCACCGGGAGGATGAGGCGGCGGCCCTTATCCTTGACCGCCGAGGTGTCCAGCCCCATGCGGTCGAACAGCGCCACCGTGTCCTTTTCCAGGCGGCCTTTGGTCAGCGCAATGCGCAGTGGTTTCATATATCGTAAGTCCTTTCCGGATGGCATCCGCTAAATCTCGAGGATTTTCACCTCGTCGCCCACATCATAGACCTGGCCGATATTCCTGGCCCGCGCGTAATCCATCGACTGGGGCAGCTCCTCAAACACGCTGAACTCGCAGAGCATCCCCTGCTCGATCAGCTCGTTGACCTTCTGCAGCGCGTCCACCTCATGGCCCGGGCGGGCGTGCACCAGGATTTCCGGCGGCATGGGCGGATCCACCTCGCCCCTGTCCAGCATCGCCTTGGTCAGGCAGTCCACGTTGACGCCGAACCCGGTGGCGGGCAGAGGGGAGCCGAACTGCTGCAGCAGGGTGTCGTACCGGCCGCCGGACACCACCGTGTCGCCGCTGCCCTCGATATAGCCCCGGAAAATCACGCCGGTATAATACTCGTTCTCCTGCACCAGACCCAGGTCGATCATCACCTGATCGCCCAGCCCCAGCCGGCGCAGCGCCAGGTACAGCCGGGCCAGGCAGGCCAGGGCTTCCTTGGTGTCCTCGTCGTGGCAGAGGGAGGCCGCGGCCCTCAGCACCTCTTCTCCGCCGAACAGCCGGGGCAGGCGGCGCAGCACATCCACCGTCTGGGAGGGAGGCAACGCGTCCAGCTCGTCGGACAGCCCCGCGTAGTTCTTGTTCTCAATCAAGGTGCGGATGGCATCCTTGGTCTCCCCATCCGCCGGCAGCTGCCGCATCAGGGACTGGAAGAAGCCCACATGGCCGATTTCCAGCCGGAACCCCTCCCCCACGCTTTGCCGCAGCGCCTCGGCCGCCAGGGACAGCACCTCGAGATCCGCCCGCTCCCCCGCCGCGCCGATCAGCTCCACCCCGGCCTGGAACACCTGGTCGTAGTGACCGGACAGGCCGTGGTGAAACCGGTACACATCCTGGGCGTAATACAGCCGGATGGGCAGCCGGGCGTTCTGCATCCGGGTGGCCACCAACCGGGCAATGGGCATGGTGGAATCGGGGCGCATGACCAGCAGCCGGCCCTTGGCGTCGGCGAACTTGTACATGCTCTCCGCCGGGATGGCCATGGTATCGGCGTGGAACACGTCGTAAAACTCCATGCCGGGGGTCATGACCTCGGAAAAGCCGCGGCCCACGAAAAGATCCGACAGCATCCCTTCCGCTTCCCGGCGGGCCAGACTTTCTTCAAAAAGCAGATCCCGGGTGCCCTCCGGGGTGATTCGTCTGTTCTGTCTCATAGGCCGACGCCCTTTCGCTTTAGTATGCTAATGTGCTACTATAGTAACATGCCGCGTATCCCGCTGTCAATTCCTTTTTTACGCGCGGCGATTTTCCGTCTATGCCGTCAAGAAGACGCGCGCAGCCGCGAAAATATTGGGCAAACGGCCCATCAGAAGAAGGTCATCTGGCTGGTTTCGGGCAGACCGTCGATGGCCCCCAAATCCCGCAGGGACTGCACCACCGCCTTGGTGATGCCGCTGCGGGCCTGCAGATCGTCGCAGGAAATGAAGGGGCCTTCCTCCCTCGCGTCCATCAGGCCTTGGGCGGCCGCGCCGCCTAAGCCCTTCACGGCGCTGAAGGGCAGGCGGATTTTTCCGTCCTCCATCAGGAATTTGTAGGAATGGGACTTGTACAGATCCACCGGCAGGAACTCGATGCCCCGCTGCATGGCCTCGTAAATGACGTGAAGCGTTTCCGCCTGGGACTGCTCCTTGGCGGAGGCTTCCTTGCCCCGCATGCGGATGTCGTCCATCAGCCGCTTGACCGTGGCCTTTCCTCCCGTTACCGGCTCGGCGTCGAAGTCTTCGCCCCGGCCGGTGAAGTAGGCCGCGTAATATTCCGCGGGCCTATGCACCTTGTACCAGGCGACCCGCAGGGCCGCGATGATGTAGGCGGCGGCGTGGGCCTTGGGGAACATGTATTTGATTTTCATGCAGGAATCCACGTACCACTGGGGCACGCCGTGCTCCTTCATGGCGGCGAAATGCTCCTCGTTCAGCAGCTTGGTGGCGTTGCCCTTCCGGACGATTTCCATGATTTTAAACGCCATTTTCGGCGGCAGGCCCTTATGCATCAGGTAGGTCATGATGCTGTCCCGAGTACCGATAACGTTGGAGATGGTGCAGGTGCCCGCCTTAATCAGCTCTTGGGCGTTGCCCAGCCACACGTCGGTGCCGTGGGAGAGGCCGGAAATTTGCAGCAGGTCGGCGAAGGTCTTGGGATTACAGTCCAGCAGCATCTGACGCACAAAGGGGGTGCCCATTTCCGGGATGGACAGGGTGCCGGTGTCGCATTCGATGTCCTCCCGAGTAACGCCCAGCGGTTCGGGGGAGGTGAACAGCTTGTACACCTCCGGATCGGACATGTTGACGTCCATGACGCTGATGCCAGTGTATTCCTCCAGATACTTGTAGATGGTGGGGATGACGTGCCCCAGGTTGTCCAGCTTCAGGATGGTATCGTGGATGGAATGGAAGTCGAAGTGGGTGGTGATGATTTCCGAGTTGGGATCGTCGGCCGGGTGCTGCACCGGGCAGAAATCCTCCGCCTCGTAATCGTTGGGCACGACCACCATGCCGCCGGGATGCTGCCCGGTGGTGCGCTTGATGCCGGTGCAGCCGATGGACAGCCGGGTCAGCTCGGCGTTGCCGTAGGTGATCCCCCGCTCCTCCGCGTATTTTTTCACATAGCCGAAGGCCGTCTTGTCCGCCACGGTGGAGATGGTGCCGGCCTTGAACACGTGATCGGTGCCGAACAGGGTCTCGGTGTACCGATGGGCGTAGAACTGGTATTCGCTCGCAAAGTTCAAATCGATATCGGGGGCCTTGTCGCCGTCGAAACCCAGGAAGGTCTCGAAGGGGATTTCATGGCCGTCCCGTCCCAGCGGTTCGCCGCAGTTCGGGCAGAGCTTGTCCGGCAAATCGAAGCCGGAGCCTACCGAGCCGTCGGTGAAAAACTCGGAATACTTGCATTTCTTGCACACGTAATGGGGGGCCAGAGGGTTGACCTCCGAAATTCCCGCCATATGCGCGACGAAGGAGGAGCCGACGGAGCCTCGGGAGCCCACCAGGTACCCGTTCTCCACCGAGTTGTGCACCAGCTTCTGGGCAATCATGTACAGCACGGCGAACCCGTGCTTGATGATGGAGGTCAGTTCCCTGTCCAGACGGCTGGCCACGATTTCCGGCACCGGATCGCCGTAAATCTCCTTGGCCCGGCCCCAGGTGATGTCCTGCAGCTGCTGATCCGCCCCGTCGATATGGGGCGGGAAGGTGCCCAGGGGGACCGGGCGGATATTTTCCACCCGGTCGGCAATGGCGTTGGTGTTGGTTACCACCACCTCATAGGCCTTCTCCTTGCCGAGATACTGGAACTCCGCCAGCATCTCGCCGGTGGTGCGCAGGTACAGCGGCGCCTGGTTGTCCGCGTCGGTGAACCCCTGCCCCGCCATGAGAATCCGGCGGTACATCTCGTCCTCCGGATCCATGAAGTGGACGTCGCAGGTGGCGCATACCGGGATGTTCAGCTTCTCGCCCAGGCGGACGATGGTGCGGTTGAACTCCTGCAGCTGCTGCTCATCCTTGGCAATCCCCTCCCGCACCATAAAGGCGTTGTTGCCAAGCGGTTGGATCTCCAGAAAATCGTAGAACCTGGCGATGTCGCACAACTCGCCCCAGGGCTTGCCGTCCAGGATGGCCCGGAACAGCTCGCCCTGTTCGCAGGCGCTGCCGATGATTAAGCCTTCCCGCAGCTCGTTCAGCTTGGTCTTGGTGATGCGGGGCTTGCGGTAGAAATTATGTAGATGGGACCAGGAAATCAAGCGGTAGAGGTTTTTCAGCCCCGTCAGGTTCTTGGCCAGAATAATCAGGTGATAGGGCTTGACCTTTTTGAGATCCACGCCGGACAGCAGGGTGTTGATGCCGTCCACCGCCTCGATGCCCTTGGTTTCCTTCATATCCTTGATCAGGTGGATGAAGATGTCAGCCAGCACCTTGGCGTCGTCGCAGGCCCGATGATGGTTGAAGGGAGGCAGCTTGAGATAATTCGCCACCGTGTCCAGCTTATGGTTCTTCAGATGGGGGTACAGCGCCCGGCAGATGGGCACCGTGTCGATGGAGGTAAAGGGGTACGGCATGCCGCAGCGGGCGGCCGCCACCTTGATGAACCCGGTGTCGAACCCAGCGTTATGAGCCACCAGCACCGTCGCTTCCCCGCAGAAATCGTAAAATCTCTGCAGCCCCTCCTTTTCCCCCGGGGCGTCCTTCACCATCTCGTCGGTGATGCCGGTCAGCTCGGTGATCTTGGCCGGGATGGGCATACCGGGGTTGACGAAGGTGTCGAAGCTGTCCAGCACCTCGCCGTTCTTCATGCGCACCGCGCCGATTTCGGTGATCCGCTCCTTGGCGGCGGACAGGCCGGTGGTCTCGATGTCGAAAACGATGAACTCCCCGTCCAGACTCTCCGCGGCGCTGCCGGAAACCACGGGGATGCTGTCGTTGACGTAATAGGCCTCCACCCCGTAGATGACCTTGATATCCTGGCCCTTCTTTTTGCACTTGGCGGCGGCGTTCATGGCGTCGGGAAAGGCCTGGGCCACCCCGTGGTCGGTGATGGCGATCGCCTTGTGTCCCCAGGAGGCGGCCCGCGCCACCAGATCCCCCGCCTCCGAAACACCGTCCATGGCCGACATCTTGGTGTGCAGGTGCAGCTCGACCCGCTTCTCCGGCTCATTGTCCTGCTTGACGTATTTGGCCACCACGGCGATGGACTTGGGCCGCAGGATGTTGTTCTTGGCGTATTCGTCGTAATCGTATTTGCCGCTCACCAGCACGCAGACCCCGGGCTTGACCGCTTCCAGGGCGGCCAGCTTGTCCTTATCCCGCTTGTTGTCCGCCCAGATGCTGATGGTGATGGAGCTGGTGTTGTCCGTGATGTTGAAGGTGTGCCGGGTCTTGGTGCCGTCCCGGTTGTCCCGGGTTTCGTAGGAAAACACCTCGCCCCAGACCGTCACCCAGCTGCCGTCGGCCTCCAGGGTGTTCAGCGGCGCGGTTTTTTCTCGGATGGGAGGGCCGAACACCATCTGCGCCGTTTCCAGATAAATGGGCAGGCCGCTGACCGGCGGGCGGGCGGGGTCCACCGGCTTGCGGGGCCTCGGCGCCTCTCCTTTGGGGGCTGCCGTGGGGGCGGGAACCTCCGCCTGCCGGAACGCTTCCGCCTGGGCCCGGGCGCTGGCCGCCGCTTCCTCCTCCGCCTTGGCCATCATCTGCTGATAATGCTCGTCGGCGGTGTCAACCCCTTCGTCCCCCTCAAACTGCAGCTCCATCCGCCGGGAGAAGAGAGTGCGCAGCATCTCGGCGAGCAGGGCGTCGGTTTTGGTGGCCCGCAGGATGTTGAGGCATCCATGCCTCAGGCTGACGGTCAGGCGATCGCCCTCGATGCGGCACACGGCGTCGTCAAAGGTGCCGTTGACCGCCGCGCTCCGCCGGCGCAGAAAGGCGACGATGGTGGGGAAGCAGGCCACCGACAGGCTGTCCGCCGGGTACCGGGGGGTCAGCTCCACCCCACGCAGCGACAAAGCCGCCGAAAGAGCTTTTTCGGCGGCGTCAATTTTCTCGATTTCGATAAACCGGCCGCACACCAGGGTAGCGCTCATGAAGCGGCTCGCGCGGCTAAGCTGCAGGCTCTCCACCTGCGCGCCGGTGAACTCCGCCAGCAGCTGCCGGTCGGTCAGATAGGTTCCGAATATGTTTTCAAACAAAGGGCTTGACATGGTGCGTTCCTAGTCCTTTCCGCAAGCGGCGTATGTCCGTCTATCCCAGCAGCCGGGTGACCGCCAGCAACAGCAGCAGACCGACGCCGGCCACTCCCAGCGTGATGAAAAAGGTGGTGAGAAAAATCCGCCGGGTGTGTTTGTCCCTCTTTCCCCTGGAGTTCCCGGCTGAATGACCGCCCTTCGGCGCCTCCCGCCTGGACGGCGCGGAGGATGGCCGGGCCACCGTCTTGCGCCGCTGATCATACAGGGCGTCGTACCGGCGCTTGTCCGCCGGATGGCCCAGCACCCGATAGGCCTCGTTGATTTTGCGGATGCGCTCCTCCGCTACCGCCCGGGGACCGGTGAAGGTGTCCGGGTGGTATTTCTTGCACATGGTGCGGTAAGCCGCCTTGATGATTTCATCGGAGGAGTTCCGGCTGACCTCCAGTATTTCGTAATAATCCGTAAAGTCCATCCGGCTTCCCTCCCCGGCCCGCTTACAGCCGCTCGATTTCCTTCATCAGCTCCTCCACCGCGTCCTCCTCGGACACGGTGCGGATGATTTCGCCCTTTTTGAACAGGACGGCCTTGCCCTTTCCGCCCGCCAGGCCCACGTCGGCCTCCCGGGCCTCTCCCGGCCCGTTGACCACGCAGCCCATCACCGCCACGGTAATCGGCTTGTGGACGGCGCGCAGCCGCTCCTCCACCTGTCCGGCGATGCCGATAAGGTCGATGCTCGTGCGCCCGCAGGTGGGGCAGGACACCAGCATGGGCTCGTTTTTCCGCAGCCCGATCCCCCGCAGCAGGTCGACGCCCGCCTCCACCTCCCGCGCCGGGTCGGCGGTCAGGGAAACCCGGATGGTGTCTCCAATTCCCTGGAGCAGCAGCGCGCCGATACCGGCCGCCGATTTTATCAGTCCCATCCGTTCGGTGCCCGCCTCCGTGACCCCCACATGCAGGGGATAGGGGCAGGCCTCCGCCGTCAGCTGGTAGGCACGCACCATGGTGGGCACGTCGGAGGATTTGATGGACAGGATAATATCGTCGAAATCGAATTTTTCCAGCAGGGACGCGTGATACAGCGCGCTGTCCCGCATGGCCTCGGCCGTGGGATGGCCGTACTTTGCCAGTATCTCCTTCTCCAGAGAGCCGGCGTTCACCCCGATACGGATGGGAATCCGCCGCTGCCGGCAGGCATCGGCCACCGCCTTGACCCGGCTCTCGTCCCCGATGTTGCCCGGGTTGATGCGGATCTTGTCCACCCCCGCCGCCGCCGCTTCCAGCGCCAGGCGATAGTCGAAGTGGATATCCGCTACCACCGGGATGCTCACCGCCTCCTTGAGGGCGGCGATGAGAGGCACCGCCTCCCTATCCGGCACAGCGGCACGGATGATATCGCAGCCCGCGGCCTGCAGCCGCCGGGCCTGCTCCACACTGGCCGGAATGTCGTGGGCCGGGGTGTTCAGCATGGACTGGACGGTAACCGGCGCGCCGCCGCCTACCGGCACCTGTCCCACATATACGGTTTTACACACGCGCCGTTCCATCGGCAGCCTCATTTCTCCGCCGCAGCCCCGCGGCGGTTTACAGTTTTTCAAACACCAGCCCGGTCAGCTCGCCGAGCCGCTCCGCCTGTTTATCCGCGCCGAAAAAGAGGAAAAAGCATTGGTCGGGCACAGCGATGAACAGATGGCCGAAAATAAAATTTTCCTTCAGGCAGGAGGCGAAGAACAGCAGCAGCGCCGGGTTAATCCAGTCGTTCTGCTGCTCCATGCGCAGGCGGTAGGGCTTGCCGTTGAACTGGAAGGACAGGGTGACATAGCCGTCCTCGTACCGGGCCGCGATGTCCGTCACCTGCGCCCTGTCGGCCACCAGCGCGCCCAGCCGCGACACAATGTCGACATAGGCCATCTCGTTGTCCACGCACTCCGCGTCCAGCCAGTAGATCCCCCGGCCGACAGGCCGCGGACCATCCGGCGTTTCATCGCTGTCCCCCAGCTCCATGAGCAGCGCGTGCAGGTTGCCAGCCGCGTCCTCCCCCCACTTGCCCAGATACCGGGTGGGGAAATCCTCCTGCGCCGGCCGGACGCCGGCCTGGGCCAGCAGGGCCAGGTTGTGTTCCAATTCCTCCAGGGCTTTTGGCGAGATCGCGTTCATAATCCTGCCCCATTTCTTTTCACGAGTGCGCCGCGCCCGGCGCGGCATTACCCGGCGACGATTTTCCAGATGTCGCTGAAGGTGACCACCACCATCAGCAGCAACAGCAGCATCAGGCCGATAAAATGCACCATGCCCTCATACTTCGCGGGCACCGGCCGGCGGAATATCCCTTCAAACAGCAGGAAAATCAGGCGGCCGCCGTCCAGAGCGGGCAGGGGCAGCAGGTTGAATATGCCGACGTTGACCGTGATCATCACCACCAGCATGATGAGGGTCATCATCCCCTCGCTGGTGTTGGCCCCGGCCACCGCGTCCCCGATGATGTCCATGGTTCCCACCGGGCCGGATAGGTCGTTGATGCCGTACTTGCCGGTGATGAGATCCCCCAGGCTGCGCCATATCATGGTGGCCACCGAATACTCCATTTTTCCAGCCTGGACGAGGGTAGACCATACCGTCTTCTCGATGCCCAGCACCTTAAAGTCGTATATCAGCCGGTTTTTTCCGTTCTCCCCCACCTCCAGCTGGAACTGGACGCCCTTGAGCAGCACGGTTTTCTTCTTCCCGTCCACCGCACGCCGGACGGTCATGTCCATGATGCCGTCCTCGTCGCTCTGCATGATCATGACGATGTCGGAATCGGTGACGGTGCGTTTGCCGTCGATTTTGACGATCTCATCCCCCGGACGCAGGCCGGTCTGATAGCTGACCGCCGTCTCGGGCAGGGAGGCGATGATGGTGCTGGAAAAACGTGCCTTCCCCGATGCGTCCGGCACCGTGAAGATGCCGTAATACGCCACCAGCAGCACATAGCCCAGCACCAGGTTCATGGCCGCGCCCGCCACCACGATGAGGATGCGCCGCCACACCTTTTTGTTGGGAAAGGCGCGGGGATCCGGCTCGGCGGGGACTTCCTCCTCGTCCGGAAGGGCTGGTTCGCCGCCGTCGTCCTCCGCCCGGTCGGCGTTGCCGCCGATAGCGCTGGGGGTGGGCGCGCCCTCGTCCTCCCCTTCCATGGCGCAGAAGCCGCCGATGGGGAACAGCCGCAGGGTATACGCCGTCTCCTTCTTGCCGAAGGACAGCAGCTTGGGACCCATGCCGATGGCGAATTCGTTGACCCGCACGCCCATCAGCTTGCACATGAGAAAATGCCCCAGCTCGTGCACCAGAATGATGATACCGAACACGAAAATCGCGGCCAGTATCTTGAAAATCATCATCAATACGCCCAAAATATCCGCTCCATTTCGTTCGATGAGGGAACTGTCCGCCGCCTGTTTCCCGGTTTATACCGCGGCCCGGACAATCTCCCGCACATGGCGATCGGCCTCCAGCACAGCCTCGGCCGTGTCCCCCGCCGGCAGCGTGAGATCGAGGGCGGAGGCCACCAGCCGGGGAATGGCGGTAAAGCCTATCCGCCCGGCCAGGAACAGGGCCACGGCTTCCTCGTTGGCGGCGTTGACCGCCGCCGGATACAGCCCGCCCCGGGTGATAGCTTCCCGGCAGTAGGTCATGCAAGGGAAGGTCTCGTAGTCCGGCGCAAAGAAGGTCAGCTTCTGGTACGCGGCCAAATCCAGCCGGGGCACCGGCGAGGGAAGCCGTTCCGGCCAGGTCAGCGCGTACTGGATGGGGATGCGCATATCCGGCACCCCCAACTGGGCGATGACCGAATGATCGGTGTATTCAATCAGGGAATGCACCACGCTCTCCCGGTGCACCACGATGTCGATGTCCTTAGGATCCACGTCGAACAGCCACCGGGCCTCGATGAGCTCCAGCCCCTTGTTCATCATGGTGGCGGAATCGATGGTGATTTTCGCCCCCATACTCCAGTTGGGATGCCGCAGAGCGTCCTGCACCGTCACCCGTTCCAGTTCGGCGGCGCTTTTACCGAAAAAGGGGCCGCCGGAGGCGGTAAGGATCAGGCGCTTCAGGGCCCGTTCCCGGGGCGGCCGGCCCTGCAGGCATTGGAATATGGCGGAATGCTCGCTGTCCACCGGCAGAAGCTTCACTCCTCGGCGGGCGACGGCGTCCATGACCAGCGCGCCGCCGGCCACCAAGGTTTCCTTATTGGCCAGGGCGACGTCGTGCCCCGCCCGTACGGCGGCCAGGGTGGGCAGCAGCCCCACCATGCCCACCACCGCGTTGAGCACCATGTCAGCCTCCGGCAAGGCCGCCAGCTCGCACAGGCCCTCCATGCCGGCCGTTATCCGCACCGGCAGATCCCGCACCCGCACCTTTAGGTCGGCCGCTGCCTTCTCGTCAAACATGGCCGCCGCCGCCGGCCGGTACCGGCGAATCTGTTCCTCAAAAGGCTCCACCCGGCTGCCGGCGGCCAGGGCGGCGACGCGATAGCCGGCCCCCTGCGCCACCTCCAGGGCCTGCACCCCGATGGAGCCGGTGGAGCCAAGCAGCACCAGCGATTTTGTATCCGCCATACCTATTCCTCCCGCAGACGTCCGTGTTTTCGAATCTTCTCTAGTAAATCAGCGGCAGGAAACGCAGCACGACAAACAGAACCGGCGAGACGAAAATCATGCTGTCAAAGCGATCCATGATGCCGCCGTGTCCCGGCATGATATGGCCGAAGTCCTTGACCTGGCTCTGCCGCTTGATGATGGAGGCGAACAAATCGCCCATCACCGACAGGGGCGAGAGCACCAGGGCCAGCAGCCCCACCTGCCAGAGGCTGACAGTGCCGAGCTGGTTGGGGGTCAAATGCAGCACCTGGTACAGCCAGGCGGCCAGCACGCTGGCGGCCACGGAAATGACGATGCCGCCCACCAGGCCCTCCACCGTCTTTTTGGGGCTGATTTTCGGACACATCTTATGCTTGCCCAGGAAGGTGCCCACAAAATAGGCCCCGATATCGCACATCCAAGGGATGATGAACGCGAGAAATACATAAAACCGGCCGTGCACCCGGGAGAGAGTCTGCAAATACGGGGTGCAGGACAGGGCGATGGGCACGATGATGGAGACAAAAAAGACAAAGCCGGTGCGCTCCACCCGCAGAGTCTCGTGATACAGCACCTGCACGAACGCCAGCCCCAGCACAAACAGCAAAATCACAATAAACGCCGGATATCGGCTGGTGGTTTCCAGGAAAAACGGGGTCAGCATGGAAAAAGCCACCGCCGCGGCCATCAGGCCCTTGTGCTCCACAAACCGGGTGACAATCAGCACCTCGTACATCGCCAGGGCGCAGACCAGCACAAAGGCGATATTGAGGCAGATATCGGGGCACAGCAGCAATATCGCCAGAAGCAGCCCGCCGCCCACGACGCCGGTGATTATCCGGGATTTCATGAATCAAACTCCTCCAAAACGGCGGTGCCGCCGCGCGTATTCGGCAAAAGCCTCGTCCAAATCCCTCGAGGTGAAGTCCGGCCACAGAATATCCATAAAAACATATTCCGCGTAGGCGGACTGCCAAATGAGAAAATTGGACAAACGGAACTCGCCGCTGGGCCGCAGGATGAGATCCGGGTCGGGCTGGCCGGCGGTGTACATCCGGTCGGACAGCCGCTCCTCGGTAACGTCCTCGGGGTTCAGGCGGCCCTGCCGGACGTCCTCGGCCAGCCGGCGGGCGGCCTGGACAATCTCCTGCCGGCCGCCGTAATTGATGGCGATATTCAAAACCATCCCGTCTTTATGGGCGGTGGAAGCCTCCGCCTCCTCGATGAGCCGGCGGATGTCAGGCGCGAGCGGCTCCCTGTCGCCGATAAAGCGGGTGCGGATGTTTTCGTTCTTAAAATCCCGCAGGGATTCCTTGAGGTAGTCACGGAACAGGTTCATGATGGCGTCCACCTCTTCGGCAGGCCGCCTCCAGTTTTCGGTGGAGAAGGCGTAGACCGTCAGATACCCGACGCCCTTCTTCTCGCAGTATTTGGTGATTTTCCGGAACACCTGGGCGCCGGTGACGTGTCCGGCCTGGCGGGGCAGCCCCCGCTTCTTCGCCCAACGACCGTTCCCATCCATAATAATCCCCACATGTCGGGGAATATGCACGTCCTCCACGGGAGGAATCGGTTTTTTTCTCTGAAACCAGCGCATCCGTACCCTCCTGCCGGCCGTTTTTCCCGGCGTCCGATTGGAAATCGGGGTATTGCAGAACGGCGGGTTCTGCAATACCCCTGACGAAACCTCTATCAGATTTCCATGATTTCCTTGTCCTTTTTGGAGGCGGTGACGTCGATCTCCTTGCAGAACTTATCGGTCAAGTCCTGCATTTTTTTCTCGGCGTTTTTCAGATCGTCCTCGGTGATTTCCGCCTTTTTCTTCATGTCCTTGAGCTTTTCCATCGCGTCCCGGCGCACCGAGCGCACAGACACTTTCGCCTCCTCGGCGTACTTGTACACGCCCTTGACCAGCTCCTTGCGGCGCTCCTCGGTCAGCGGCGGGAAATTCAGGCGCAGGCTGGAGCCGTCGTTCTGAGGGTTGAGGCCGATGTCGGAGGTCTGGATGGCCTTTTCGATGGCCTTGAGGGTGGATTTGTCCCACGGGGCGATGAGGATGGTGCGGGCGTCGGGCACCGACACGGCCGCCATCTGGTTGACCGGCGTGGGCACGCCGTAGTAATCCACCGCGATTTTGTCGAGAATCGCCGGATTGGCGCGGCCCGCGCGGATGGCGGCGTATTCGTTTATCAGCGCGTTGACGGTCTTGTTCATCTTGGTCTCGGCGGCTTCAAACACTTCTTTCATGGGATGGGCATCTCCTTTTCTGTAGTATGGGATGGGACAGGGCGCTTATTCCACAATCGTGCCGATGGTCTCGCCCCGAACGGCGCGCACAATATTTTCCGGATCCTCCAGATTGAACACCAAAATCGGGATTTCATTGTCCTTGCAGAGGGTGGCGGCAGTGGAATCCATCACCTTGAGATCCTTGTTGAGCACGTCCAGGAAACTCAGCCTGTCGAACTTGACGGCGTCCGGGTTCTTCTTCGGATCGCTGTCATACACGCCGTCCACCATGCTGGCCTTGAAGATGATGTCCGCCTCGATTTCGGCGGCCCGCAGGGCGGACGCCGTGTCGGTAGAGAAAAACGGATTGCCGGTGCCGCAGCCGAAGATGACCACCCGGCCCTTTTCCAGATGCCGCATGGCCCGGTTGCGGATGTACGGCTCGGCCACCTGGTTCATGGCAATGGCGGTCTGCACCCGCACGTCGCAGTCCAGCTGCTCGAGCGCGTCGGCCAGGGCCAGCGCGTTGATGGTGGTGGCCAGCATGCCCATGTGATCGGCGCGGGTGCGATCCATTTTCCCGCTCGACCGGCCCCGCCAGAAGTTGCCGCCGCCCACGACAATGCCTATTTGCACCCCCATGTCGGCGCATTTCTTGACCGCGCCGCAGATGCGCAGCACCGTGTCAAAATCCAGCCCCTGTCCGTTGCTTCCCGCCATGGCCTCTCCGCTCAGCTTGAGCAGAATCCGTTTATACTTCGGTTCCATTGTCAACCTCCCCGCGCCGACGGCGCGCATCCCGGGCAGAGCAAAGGCGGGGTGTTGCGCCCGCCCGCCGTCCCGCTATTTTCTTGCGTTCTATTTTACTATAGTCCGCGCCCAGTGTAAAGCGGAAAACGGAAATTCTCTGTGAATTTTTGGCTCTCCGCCCGTCTTTTCAAGGGCGCGCATCCCCAAAACAGGCCGCCCGGCGGCGCCGGTCGGCCTGTACGGAATGCTTATTTCCCCATCAGCAGCGCGTTCTGCAGCTTGGCCGCCATGACGGTGTTTTTCAGCAGCATGGCGATGGTCATGGGCCCCACGCCCCCGGGCACCGGGGTGATGCAGCCCGCCACCGGCTCCACCGCGGCATAGTCCACGTCGCCGCACAGCTTGCCGTTTTCATCCCGGTTCATCCCCACGTCGATGACCGCCGCGCCCGGCTTGACCATGTCGGCGGTGATGAACTTCGGCCGCCCCACCGCCGCCACCAGAACGTCGGCGTTCCGGCAGATGCCCTGCAAATCCTGGGTCTTAGAGTGACAGATGGTCACCGTGCCATTTTCGTGCAGCAGCAGCATGGCCATGGGCTTGCCCACGATGTTGCTCCGCCCGACCACCACGCAGTTTTTGCCCGCCACCTCCACACCGGTGCGGTGGAGCAGCTCCATCACGCCCGCCGGCGTACAGGGTAGGAAGTGGTAATCGCCGATCATGATATGCCCCACGTTGGCCGCGTGAAAAGCGTCCACATCCTTGCGCAGGGAAATGGCCTCGATGACCGCCTTCTCCTCCAGATGGGCCGGCAGCGGCAGCTGGCAGAGGATGCCGTTGATGTCGCTGCGGTTGTTCAGGCTTTCCACCAGCGCGAGCAGTTCGTCCTGGGTGGTGTCCTCCGGCAGGGCGAATTCCTCCGAATAAATCCCCGCCTCGGCGCAGGCCTTTTTCTTGTTGTTGACATAGACGCGAGAGGCCGGATCGCTGCCCACGATGATGACCGCCAGGCCCGGGACGATCCCCTTCTCCTTCAGCGCCGCCACGTCGGCCGCCACATCGGCCCGCACCGCCGCCGCAATCGCTTTTCCGTCAATGATGGTCGCCATGTTCCATTCCCCATTTCTTTATCTTCCCACAGGCACGCGTTCCGGCCGCGGCGGTACGCACCGCCGCGGCCGGATTTCAGACCTGTTTGTCCGTGTCGCTTTCCCCGTCCGGGGCCGTTTCCTGGGCGGGCGTTTCTTCCGTCCCGTCCGGCGCCGGCTCCTCCGTCACGGCCTCGTCTTCGCCGGCGGCCTGAGGCGCGTCCTCGCCCGCCGTTTCGGCCGGCTCGCCTCCAGCCTCGGCGTCCTGCGCGCCCTCTTCCGTTTCCCTGGCGGCCTCTTCCGCCGCTTCCTCGGCCAGCTCCAGGCTCTCCTCGAACAAATCCTTGGGGGACTGGGCGGCCACGTTTTTAAAGATAAAGAACAGCGCGATGCCTCCCAGAACGGCCAGCACCGCCACCACCTGGGAAATCCGCATGGTGCCCAGCATCAGGCTGTCGGTGCGCAGCCCCTCGATCCAGAACCGGCCCAGCCCGTACCAGCCGATATACATGGCGAAAATCTGGCCCTTGAACCGGTACGCCTTCTTGGATACCACATGCAGCAGCACCAGGCCGACCAGGCACCAAAGGGATTCATACAGGAAGGTGGGATGCACCGGCAAATCCGGATCGTATCCGCCGCCCACGACGCCCTGCTTGATGATGTCGCCGGTCATGGCCCAGGGCAGGTTGGTGTTGCCGCCGAAGGCCTCTTGGTTGACGAAATTGCCCCAGCGGCCAATACTCTGGCCGATGAGAAAGCCCAGAGACGCGATGTCGAACATGGCCAGGGTGTTCACCTTGCGCACCCGGCACATCCACAGCGCGGTCAGGAACGCGAAAATCACCCCGCCGTAAATGGCCAGGCCCCCGTTCCATACCTGCAGAATGGTGATGGGATCGCTGAAGAACTGCGCCCGATCCTCGGAAAACACCACGTAATACAGCCGCGCGCCCACAAAGGCGAACAGCGCGGACACCAGCACCACGTCGATCATGCGATCGGGGTTCAGGTCGAACTCCTTGGCCCGCTTGAGCGCGTAAATCATGGCCAGCAGGAACCCCACGGCAATGATGACGCCGTACCATTTGATGGTAACGGGCCCGATGCTGATAAGATCGGGCGAGATGGGGATTTTCCATCCCAAATTGGGAAACTCCACGTAATGCTGCATGGAAACTACCAGTCCTTTCGGTCGCATATGTAGTCCCCCTCCGGGGACTTAAGCGTGCACCACCGACAGCGCGGACGATTCCGCCCGCAGACTGCCGTGCAGAAGGTCATATACCGATTGTAGATCAAGTGAGGCCGCCGCGTCAATAAGGGCGAAGGGTTTTCTGCCGTAAAAATAATCGTTTACCAGAAAATCGCCGCAATTCTCCACGCTGTTCAGCGCCGTAATCAGCCGCCCGTACAGGGCGTTGCGCGCCGCCTCAAAATCGGCGGGGGCGAATCCTTCCCGTCTGGCGCGGGCCAGCTCCGCCTCGACGGCCTGCCGCACCGCGTCCGGGTCCCGGGATTCCCCGGCGAACAGCCAGACCGCGTAACCCGGCCCCTCAAAATAATCGGCGCCGAACTGGGCATTTATCAGCCCCTCGTCCATCAGCCGGGCGTACAGCGGGGACGCCTTGCCCGCCAGCAGGTCCAGCAGCACCTCCGCCGCCGCCAGCTCCTCCGCCGTGCGGCAGCGGGTGCCCTCCTCCCGCGGAATGACCTCTTTGTAGCCCAGATAGAACAGCGGGGCGCTCACCGGCATGGTCTCCTCCACCCGGGAGGTCACGGCGTCGGCGGGCTCGTCGGCCGGCGTGCGCTCCAGCTGCCACGCCGGCGCGGGCTTCAGCATCCTGTCCGCCACCCGCAGCACCTGCTCCGCCGTCACATTTCCCGCCACCACCAGCACCATGTTGCGCAGGTTGTAGAAGGTGTTGTAGCAGCCGTAGAGCAGCTCGGGCGTGATTTGCGCGATGGATTCCACCGTGCCCGCAATGTCAATTTTGATAGGATGCTCGTGGTAGAGGGCGCGCAGCAGGTTGAACAGCACCCGGCGGGAGGGAGAATCCTCGCACATCCGGATTTCCTGGCCGATGATCCCCTGCTCCTTGGCCACCGTCTCGGGGGTAAAATACGGCTTCTGCACGAAATCCAGCAGGATTTCCAGCGACTCCTCCACCCGCTCGGTGCAAGTGAACAGGTAGGCCGTCTGACTAAAGCTGGTGTACGCGTTGGCCGACGCGCCGGTACGGGCGTACCGCTCGAAGGCGTCGCAGTCCTCGTTTTCAAACAGCTTGTGCTCCAGATAATGGGCGATGCCCGCCGGCACGGTGACCGGCCCCTGTTCGGTGGTGAACGCTGTGTCGATGGAGCCGTACCGGGTGGCGAACACCGCGTAGGCCGACTGGTACCCCTTCTTGGGCCAGACGAGAATCGGAAGGCCGGAGGGATGGTCGATGCGCACGCATTCTTCCCCCGTCCGCTCGCTGCGGATAACCTCCATCAGTCCTCGCCCCCTTTCTCGGATTGCAGCAGATACACGCATATCGGATGCACCTGCCGGGCGGCGGCGCAGACCTCGTCCCGGGTCACGGCGGCCAGCGCGGCCGCCGATTCCTCCGGCGAGGTGAACCGAGTGCTGACGCTCTGCCGCAGGTACCAGCCCATCCGGCTAGACTGGAGATCGTCCACCTCCTGGAACTGGTTGAGCACGCTGCGCCGGGCGGCCTCCAAATCCTCGTCGGTGAACGCCCCCTGCCGCAGCAAATCCAGCTGCCGGAGGATCTCCGCCTGGGCCTCGTCGGCCTTGGCCGCCTCCACCCCGCTGTCCACCAGCATCACGCCCTTGATATAGTCGTAGGAGGAGGCGCAGTAATAGCATAGGCTCAGCTTTTCCCGCACACTGCGGAACAGCATGGAATGGGGCGTCCCGCCGAACAGGGCGTTCATCAGCCGGGCGGCCATGCACGCCTCGTCCGGATCGGCGATCCCCACCCGGAAGCCCATGACCAGCTTGGACTGGTTGACCGCCATGGTCTCGGTGCGCCGCACGGGCTGCTCCGGCGGTGTGAAGGCCGTGCCGGTGGTCAGCGCGGCGGGGCGGCGATCGCCCCACACGGCAAACCCGGCCCCGATGGCCGCGGCCACATCGGCCCCCTCGGCCCCGCCTTGGTAAATCCAGAGGATTGACGCTGTGGAAAGCAGTTCCTTCCAGGCGGCGGTGGCGTCGGCGGGGGTCAGGGCCTTCGCCCGCTCGATATCGCCGTACACCCCCACCGCGTAGGGCTCGCCCGGGCAGAGCAGCTGCTCGCACTTGTGGCGGGCGTACAGCCGTTTTTCGTTGATTTCCGACTCGATGATCTCCACGAGGCAGCGCCTCTCCGGATCCACGTCGGCCTCGCGAAATACGCCGTCCTCCAGCGCGGGATTGAAAATCATGGACAGCAGCAGCTTCGCGCAGTCGGCAGCCACCGGCTCGTCCTTCAGGGCGTACCGGTCGTCGATGCAGTCGGCGGTCAGCAGCAGCGCCTGCTGATCCCCCACCCGGGACACCCCAGCGTGAATCCGCGCGCCGTACAGCTGGTTCAACCGCCGGTTAAGGGCCGTCATATCCGGATACGCCGCGCAGCTGCGGCAGAGGAGATGGGGCACCAGGGCGTACCGGGCGGCGGTCTCCTCCTTAAGCGGCAGCAAAAACGCCGCCGTCAGGCGGGCCGTTTTGAAGCGGCTGTCAGGCAGGGATAAAAAGGAAACGCCCGGGGCGATTGTTTGCGGAATGGGCGGCAAGTCACATCACATCCTTTGTTCCAATCAGCCCCGCCGCACCGGCAGGGCTGTAATTTTTACCAGTATACCAAATTCTCCGGCGAAAGTCCAATAGAACCCCGCAAACACCAGCACCGGCCTTGTAGGAACGGACACCGCTCGCCCGTAGGACAGCGCTCAATCCCACCCTCCCCCACTACCAGCGGCGAGCCAAAGCCTTCCCCTTGAGGGGAAGGTGGCGTCCGGCTCCGTCGGACGTTGGATGAGGTGGAAAATGCGGAACAAGAACCCACTTACGGCACCCCACCCCCGGATCCCCGTATGGTCTCGGCGGCCTAAGCCGGCGAGACCGGCCGGGACAGAGCATCGGCCCTAATCCTCCCCTCCTCCCCATGCAGCGCAGCCCCAAGACAGTCGGCCGCCCGACTTTCGCAGCGTGTGGTCACGCACAGACGAGGCGGGGCCGGTAATAGGCTAGAACGCTGCACCCGCGGCAACTAGCGGGCATACCTACGGCGGCATAGAATCTAAAAAATTCCCATTCTCTTGTGGGAGACGGAAGCCCGCAGCGACACAGTGCCTACCGCGAGCCTCAACGTCAGCCTCCCCCCCGCCGGATGGTTCCCCAAGGCTTTTTCTTTCTCCCCCTTTCTTTTTCACGCATGAAAAAGAAAGAAGGGGTGCGGGCGCCACACGGGTGCATAAGGAAAGAAAGGCCATGCCCCGCACGCCTAAATAAATTCAGATAGAGCATCAGCTCTCGCTCCCATGGCCGCCCTATACATTCAAATGCACCTTGTGCCTCTTCCCGTCCAGCGGGACCTCCTGCGCCTCCTTGCCGTCCACCGTCAGCCCCTTGGCCTCCTCCCGGGCCACTGTAATGGACAGCGGCGTGTTTAGCAGGGTGATTTTCAGGCTGTACCCCGGCCACCCGACAGGCAGGCAGGGCTGCAAATCCATCGCGTTCCCCCGGGGGCGCAGCCCCAGCAGGTGCCGGAGCACCGCCGTATACATCCACCCCGCCGCGCCGGTGTACTGGCTCCACCCCACCCGGCCCGGGCAGGCCGGATTGGCGTAGACGTCCCCCGCCAGCGCATAGGGCTCGCCCCGGTATTTTTCTCCCAGCCCGTCGGTGTACTTGGCGATGGTGTTCAGCAGGCGGAGCACCCGCGTCCCGTCCTCCGGCCGCCCCGCCTCAAACAGGGCGATGGCCAGCCAGGCGGCGGCGTGGGTGTACTGCCCCCCGTTTTCCCGTACCCCGGCGGGGTAGGAGGAGGTGTAGCCCACCCGCTTGTCCGGCTGTCCGAAGGGAGGCGCGAACAGCTTGAGCAGCCCGTTTTCCCCATCCTCCAGCTGCCGCAGGGCGGTGTCCAGCGCGGTTCCCGTGTGTGAGGCGTTCAGGCCGCAGAGCACCGCGAAGCTCTGGGACAGGCTGTCAATGGCGCAGGCCCCGGCGCCCTCCCGGCCGAGTGGGGTGCCGTCGTCCAAATAGGCCCGTAGATAGCGGTCGCCGTCAAAGCAGCTTTCCGCCGCCTGGCGGTATCCCTCGGCCACAGCCTCGTATCGTCTGGCCCGCTCCTCGTCCTGCCGTCCTCGGCAGATGGGAGAAAACCTGGTGAGCGTCAGGGCCAGGAACATGGCCAGCCAGACGCTTTCCCCCCGTCCCTCGGCCCCCACTCGGTTGAAGCCGTCGTTCCAATCCCCCGATCCCATCAGGGGCAGATAATGGCTGCCGTGGGTGATGGCCTTGTCCAGCGCCCGCACGGCGTGCTCGTACAGGGAGGATCGGTATCCGGCCGTCTCCGGCTCAAAATACCGCTCCTGCTCCTCCTCGGTCAGCGCCGGGCCGGTCAGCCAGGGGATCGGCACGTCCAGAATGCCGGTGTCCCCGGTGAACTCGGTATACGCCGCCAGCACGAAGGGCAGCCACACCAGATCGTCGGAGCAGCGGGTGCGCACCCCCCGCAGCCGCCGGCCGGGAAGCCGGTGCCACCAGTGGAGCACGTCCCCCTCCTCGAACTGGACGGCCGCGCACCGCTGGAGCTGTCGGGCGGTCAGCTCCGGCCGCAGCCATAGGGCGGCCAGCGTGTCCTGAAGCTGATCCCGGAACCCCCATGCCCCGCCGCACTGGTAAAACCCGGTGCGGGCGAACAGGCGGCAGGTGACGATCTGCCGGGGCAGCCAGTGGCTGCACAGCGCCGCCAGCTCCCTATCAGGGCAGTCCAGCGCCGGTGCCGGCAAGGTCATGGGCTTGCCACCCTCCGCCAGCCGGGGTAGGGCCATGACCCCCTCTTGATGGGCGCCGTAGCCCAGCACGAAGGTGATGGTCTCCCGCCTTTTCGGGGGCAGCCTTCTACGCACGATGACCGCACCGCAGGGGTCGGGGATGGGCGACAGGGTGCCGCCGCCCCAGTTCCCCGCGAGGAAGCTCCCCCGATCGCAGTCACAGCCGTCCGCCCCTCCCACGGCGGTGAGTATCAGGCCGCCGTGGATGTCGGAAAAGGGGTTGCGCAGTAACAGGGCTCCCTGCTCCCAGCGGGCCACGGTATGGCGCGCCTGGCGGCGATCCACCCCCAGCGCCGGCTCGGTATAATAGGCAGCCTGCACGTCCGTTTCCTCCTCCGCTGTGTTCTCGATCTCCAGGGTCACCCGCTTGACCATGCCGGCCGCGGGCACCGTCACCATCACCGCCGTGCGCAGGCTCCCGGCCCGCCCCTCGTACCGGGCGTAGCCGTCCCCGAATATGGGGGTGGAGCCCCATACCGTGTCGTACACCCTGCCGCCGGCCCGCAGCAGCAGCATCTCGCCCCGGTTGTCCGACGACACGTCGTTGAACCAGGGGGTCAGCTTGTTCTCCCGGGCGTTGATCGCCCAGGTAAAGCCCAGCGCCTTGTCAGATACCAGGGTGCCAAAGGTCGGGTTGGCCAGCACATGGCACCAGGGCAGACGGGGCCCGCCCCCGGCCGGATCGTGCAGCACAAAGCGATCCCCTTCGAACCGCCCGCCTGGAATTTCCAGCAAATTTCGAGGACTTTCTGTTATTTTTCCATCTCGTTCTACAGGTTGTATAGAAATCGGCATGTATTCGACAGGAGGCAGACCGGTGCGCTGGAGATCCCGGGCCCCGTTGTGCACGCAGACGGCGGTGAGCAGGGCGGCGGCTTCCTCCCCGTGCTGCATCAGGTTGACGGTGTGAATGCCGCCCCTGGCCCCCAGCATCTGGATACAGTCCACCGCCTGGGCAGCCTCCCGCAGGGCCTCCAGCACCGGCGCGTCATAATCGCCGCCTTCCCGGTAGAGGATGACCAGCTCGGAGTCCACGCCCCCCAGCTGGAGGGAACGGTGCAGCCGCATATAGGGCTCGGCCCGGGACGCGTCCGCCGCGTTGTGCACCTCCATGAGCACGATGGGGAAATCCCCCGAGATACCCAGGGGCCAAAGGGCCGCCTGTCCCCGGGTGTTTTCCCGGGCCGCCTGGGCCCACTCCCGGGACATCCGGGGCGGGTAAAACAGATCGGGCAGAATTTGGGCCGCCAGCTGGGCCTCCACCCCGCCGAAGGGGGACTTGGCCGCTTTGGCGGCGGTCAGCCGCCCCTCCCGGCGCATTTCCACCAGACGCGTCACCGCCTCCCCCTCGGTGGGGGCGGCGGCCAGCACAAAGGTCAGCGCCGCCTTCCCCTTGGGGGGGACGTCCAGGCTCAGCCGCAGGGCCACGGCCCCGTCGGGCACCCCGCTGCCCGCACTGCTAAAGGGGGCGTTCATGTTGCCGGGCAGGGACGCGGTGCCTAGGGGCCGGGTCAGCAGCGCCTCCCGGTCGGCCTCGTATTCGAAGGGCGCCCCCTCCAAGAAGCCCGCCGCCAGGCACATGGGCGGCTCGTCCCCCCGCCGCCGGCGGGTGACTACCAACGCCTGGGCCGCCTCCTCCTTATGGGCGGAGAGGAACAGGCGGGAGAAGGCCGGATGCGCCTCCACGTCCTGCCGCCGGGACAGGCAGGGCTCAAAATAGAACAGCACCCGGGCCTGCACCGTGGCCGCCGATTTGTTCTGGAGGATCAGCTGCCGCTGTTCCCCGGGCAGGCGGGGATGCACCATCACCCGCAGCCCGGCGCTGAGAATTCCCTTCTCGGCAAAAAAAGCGGCGTAGCCGTCCCCAAAGGTGGCCCGGTGATTGTCCAGCGCCGCCAGATCAGGGGCCCGGGTGAGGGAAAAAGCGCCCTCCCCGCCGTCCACCAGGGTGAATATCCCCTGGGGCCGGCGGAGCAGATCGCCGCTGTGCATGGTCATGTCCATTCCCCGGCAGACCGATACCCCGGTGCCGCTGTCGCTGACGGCCAGCATCCACTCCCCGCCGGACAGCAGATGCACCTGAGGGGAGCGGGGATTGACCAGAGCGATGTCCTGCGTCACGGCCACGCTGCGCCCCGGCAGCTCAGGGGCCGTCGGTTCCTTGACCATGTCGTAGACGGAGCAGTTGACCGGCGCCTGCTCGTTAAGCAGCTCGCTGGCCCGGGCCATGTCCCCGTCCCGCAAAAAGCGGCGGACAAACACGTCGTCCAGTAGCACGTTAGCGCAGGCCGCCATGCTCATGCCCACATGGTGGGCCATATAGCTGCGCACGACGGAATACCCGCCGCCCGCCGCCCGGCCCTTGGTGAAGTCCGCGGCCTCGTAGAAGCCGCAGCGCCCGGTCATGCCCAGCCGCTCCAGCCGCGACAGGTTGCGCAGCGCCCCCTCCGGATCGGTGGTAAGGGTCAGGAAGGTGGCATAAGGGGCAATGACCAGATCCGCCGCCATTCCCCTCTTGAGGGCCAGGCGGGGCACGCCATGGGCCTTGTATTGATAGTTGAGATTGCTGTCGAAGGCGTAAAACCCGCTTTCGCTGACGCCCCACGGCACGCCTCTGGGCGGCCGCCGTTTCTGGCAGTGGAGGCAGAAGCGCAGCGCCTCATACCCCATGGAGCCCTCGTAAGCCGGCAGCAGCAGCCGGGGCATGAAATACTCGAACATGGTGCCTGTCCAGGACACCGGCCCCACATAGCCGGCGGATTTGGCAAGCATCCGGCCCAGCGCACCCCAGTGCTTCTTGCTCACCCGGCGGGTGGCAATGGCAAAATACCCGGTCATCCGGCTCTCGCTCATCAGCAGATCGTAATAGGACGGGCTGGCTTCCCCGGTATCGGGATCTAGGCCGATATGGAACAGGGCCCGCCGCTTGTTGTACAGGGGGGTGAGATCCACGGCCATGTACAGCGCGCGGATGCGGGCGGCCAGCTCCTCCCCCCGCGGATCCCTCAGCTCCAGCAGCCCCTGCCGCAGGGCCACCAGGCAGCAGGCCAGGTTGCCGCTGTCCACGGTGGAGACATACCGGGGCGACAGGGGCCGCAGGGTGCGGGTGTCGTACCAGTTGAGCAGGTTTCCCTTCCATTTTTCCAGCTTTTCCACCGTGGCGACGGTGTTCTCCACCCGGTTCAGCATGTCGGACACGTCGATGAAGCCCAAATCCCGGGCGGCCAGCACACACAGCAGGTACAGCCCGATGTTGGTGGGAGAGGTGCGGTGGGCCACCCGCCAGACCGGGGATTCCTGCAGGTTGTCAGGGGGGAGGTAGTGATCCTCCGGGGTGCACAGCTCTTCGTAGAACCGCCACATGGCGGCGGCATAGGTGTGCACCTGCTCCCGCCCGGCGGCGGACAGGGCCGGCTTTTTGGAGGTCGCCGGACGGGCCGACCAGAGCGCCAGGGGGATGAGCGCCAGGAAAAACAGCCCCGCCAGCCGCAACAGTGCCCCGCCGAAAACCAAGCAGATGGCGGCCGCCGGCAGGGAATACCAGAACCGGCGCAGGGCGGAGAGAAAGCCGCCCCGCCGGCTGTCCGCCTCGGCGGCGGTGACCCATTCCAGCATCCGTTTCCGGCTTTTCAGCCGCCACAGGGCGATGCCCATGCCCGACAGCCCCACCCACGCGGTGGCGGGCAGCATGACGAAGGTGACGCCCGCCTGCGCCAGGGCGCCCATGGCGCGGGGCATCACCCGGGAGTAATATTTGCCCGTCAGGGTCAGCCAGCCGCCATGCACCAGGGAAAGGAAGGCGGCCAGCAGCTGGCCGCTGACGGCGGAGAGAATGGCCGCCAAAGCCAGCACCCCGCCCCGTTCAAACAAGGGGGAGAGCAGCAGGCACAGCAGGATGAGCGCCGGCGTCAGGGAGCGGCGCAGGTTGTCCAGCAGCTTCCACTTGTCCAGGCGGGTAAAGCAGAGGGCGGGATGCCATAAAAAGGTGATATTCTGCCAGTCTCCCCGGATCCAGCGATGAAGCCGGTCGAGCCAGCCGCCCATGCCGGAGGGAACGCCGTCGGTCATCTCCACGTCGGAGACCAGGCCGGTGCGCAACAGGCTGCCCTCCAAAATGTCGTGGCTGAGCACCTGCTCGGGCGGGAACACTTCCTCGGTCACCAGGGCGAAGGCCTCCACGTCGATGAGGCCCTTGCCCGCGAAAATGCTCTCCTCAAACCCGTCCATATACAAATCGCCCGCCACCACGTCGTAGGCAGTGATCCCCCCCTGCCCCGCCATCACGCGGGAAAAGGGGGTGCGGTCGGCGGAATCCAAGGTAACCCCCATCCGGGGGGTGAGAATGCCGTAACCGGCCACCACCCGCTGGGTGATGGGGTCGATGACCGGCCGGTTGCAGGGGTGCAGAGCCGCTCCCACCAGCTGGGAGACGGTGTCCATGCGCATGTCGGTGTCGCTGTCCAGAGCCAGAAGGTATTTGGTGCGCCGCAGCCGGTCAATATCCCCCTCCAGGGCCAGGAATTCCCCCTCCTGTCCCCGGATGAGGCGGACAAGCTGGGTGATGGCTCCCCGCTTGCGCTCCCAGCCGGAATAGCTCTGCATGGTGGGACTGAAGGTGCGGGGCCGCACGGCCAGCACAAAGCTGCCGGGGCAGTAGTGGTTGAGCCGCCGGATCTCCCGGGTCATGGCCGCGATGTCGGCCTCGTCCTGGGGCATGGCGGGGTATTTCGCCTGTTTGAGATCGGCCAGCAGGCAGATCTGCACCGCTCCGGTGCCGTTGGTGTTGTACAGGCGGGCCAGATGGGCCGCTACCTTGCCGGCGCTGTCGG
Source organism: uncultured Oscillospiraceae bacterium (assembly GCA_900546265.1). Classification (GTDB taxonomy): domain Bacteria; phylum Bacillota; class Clostridia; order Oscillospirales; family Acutalibacteraceae; genus UMGS856. The sequence continues at coordinate 71,548 of URCA01000002.1, forward strand.
CCGTGGGCAGAAGGGTGGAGACAGTAATGAGGGTCCGTCCCTCCTCCGGCACGTCCCCTTCCAAATCCATGCGGGGCAGGCGGCGGGGCTTGAGGCCCATGCGGGCGACGTGCTCCACCACGGGGCGCAGCAGCTCCCACAGCGGGAAATAGAGCAGCGGGATGGCCCAGGGGCTGCCGATAAGCACGGCCAGGGAAACCGCCGTCAGCAGAGGCAGCACCAAGGTGCAGGCCAGGGCGGCCCGCCCACGCGCCCGGCGGGCCGCCCGGTCTTCATCCAGCAGCCAGTGGCCCACGTGCCTCTTGCGGCCCTCCGGGGCGGTGGCAGCGGCCTCCACCGCGGCGGCGGCCACCGCCCCCTCCCCGATCTCCTGGCGGATGGCCTTGAGAGCCACCGCCCGGCGATAGTCGGCCCGGGTGTCCTCGTCCATGCGGGTATACAGGCCGGCCGGATCCCCGGTCAGCAGCTTCTCCACCACACTGTGCTCCTCCGCCATGGCGACAAAATCCAGCTCCGCCATCTGGCGCAGGCCAGTGACCGCGGCACTCATCCACCGCTCCCCCTGCTCCGGCTCCGCCCCGCAGGCGTCGGCCGCCAGCATCACCAGCGCGGCCTTCAGGCACAAGGGCAGCTGGGCCAACTCGAAGACGGTTAGAGGCCGCTCTTCATCGGCCATGTCCAGCAGCCGCCGAATCTCCTCCGCCCCCGGCAGCCCCTGCTCCTTAAGCATCCGGCGGAACAGCCGGTAGGTCACCGGCTCCCCGTCAGCACAGGGCTGCCGGTCGGCGTGGCGCAGGGCGGAGAGGGCGCCTTCGCCTTCACGCAGCAGGAGGTGGTAGTTGTCTCCTAGCCATTCGTCTGCCGCTGTTTTGCCGCATTGTACCGCCCGGCGATAGCTGCGCCGCAAGGTGCGCATGGCCCGGCGCAGCTCCCTGGCCAAGCGCCATAGGCGGGCGGTTTTGGCGGGCTCCGCCAGGGTTTCCCGCACCAGAGACCGGGTCAAGGCCTCCTCTTCCCGTTCCATATCCGCCCCGTTTTCCCTTTGTTTTTCCATGCTGATCCTCCTATGCTCCGATAAGGATAGCATGTACAATTCTCCCTAAAATATGTCAATTCGCCTCGATTTCCTTGGATCACTATCCGCTTTTTTTCGCCCGCAAGCGCTTTGTTTCGCCTGTTTTCTTCCGGTTTCGCCCGCCGTCGCTCTGTCGTTCAGCTTGGCTCAGGGCTAAAAAAAGCGCCCTTGGAACGTGTGTTCCAAGGGCGGCTTTTTAGCCTTTCAGAGCATTTCGCAGCCAGTTTTGCAGCAGGGAGAGCAGGACGCCGAGGGTGCAGAAGGCGGCAAGCAGGCCGAATTTTTTCAGCCCGCGGGTATTGGACAAATAGACGGCTGTCGGACCGTCGTCCCCCGATACGACAGCGACCGTGGGGGCTTTTTCATCCCCGGGGGCGATCACCGTCAGGGGCAGCACCCAATGGACGAAGGCGCCGATGACCGCCGCGAGCAGGGAGAGGACGCGGCAGACCTTATTCAGCCGGGACAGAAAAGCGGCAGTCAATCGCCCCGCGCCCCCTCCCATTCCTCCACATCCGGGAGGTTTTTCAGCATGGCCATGACGATGCCGGCGCTGGCGCGGGCGGCCTGCTTTTCAAAGGTATCGAAGGACACCACGGCCTGCTGGCCGGCCAGGTCGGATATAGCCCGCACCACCACGAAGGGCACCCCGTTGGCGGCGGCAGTCTGCGCGATGGCGGCGCCCTCCATTTCCACGGCGGCGGCCCCGAAGCGTTCCCGGACGTCCGCCTTGACCGCCTCATCGGAGACAAACACGTCCCCTGAGGCGATGACGCCCTCGATCACCTTCCCGGCAAAGACCTCATCCCGGGCCGCGGCCTCAAAGGCGGCGATCAGCCGCCTGTCGGCGGCGTAGAGAGTGGGAAGGGAATCGTCCTCCCCGCTCATATAGCCCTTAACATGGCCGAAGCTGGTCAAATCAAAATCGTGCTGCACCGAGGCGGCGCCGACCACCAGATCCCCCACCGCCAGGCAAGGATCCAGGCCGCCCGCCACGCCGGTATTGATAAGCGCCCCCACGTGGAAGCGATCGATCAGGGCCTGGGCGCACAGGGCGGCGCAGACCTTGCCGATGCCGCAGCGGACCACCACGGCGGGCTTTCCGGCCAGCAGGCCGTAATGGAATTCGAGACCCGCGTGACGCAGAACCGATCCTTCCTCCATTTGCTGCACGAGCAGCTCCACTTCCGACGCCATGGCGCCGATGATACCGATGATCCCCATATATCCGCCCCTTTTATTCATTCTGTTTGAGATAAGCGACAACTCCGTCCATTATTAAACCATAAAAGGGCGGCAAAGGCAAGCGGCGCTTTACGCGCTTAGTATGCCGGAAAGCCTGCCGGGATATGCCATAAGAAAAACGGCTCGCTGTAAAAGCGGGCCGTTTTTCGTCTCATTAATTCTTACTCGGTGGGTTGAGCATTGTGCGAATCACGCGATCCAAAATAATGCACAGGCACTCCTCCACCTTCTTGTTATTCATTTTTGCAATATCTTCGTACACGTTGGATAAGTCATCATCCAATTCAATGACGTATTTTTTCATTTTTCCGCCCCTATATGAACACTATCGCCTTCTTATTTATGAATAGTATATAGCTCATAATAAGGAATGTCAAGGGGTGAGAAAATGATAGTTTACGACAAGCTTTGGGATATGATGAAAAAGAGAGAAATTTCAACCTACAGGCTGCGCGAGTCTCACGGCTTCAACACAAAAACGATTGCCAAACTACGGCAAAACGGTACGGTCACAACGCAAACCTTAAACAAGCTATGCACCATTTTAGATTGTGAATTATCCGATATTGCCGAGTATAAGAAGGATTGAGCCGGCCAGCCTCGAGATAATCCATAGCTTTTCCGACGTAAAAAAACGGCCCTGTGGAAAAATCCACAGGGCCGTTTTTAAGCGAAATTAGCCGTTGATCTTGCTGACAACGCCGGAGCCAACGGTGCGGCCGCCTTCGCGGATAGCGAAGCGGAGGCCTTCCTCGATGGCGATGGGGGTGATCAGCTCCACGTCCATCTCGACGTTATCGCCAGGCATGCACATTTCCACGCCCTCGGGCAGGGAAATGACGCCGGTCACGTCGGTGGTGCGGAAATAGAACTGCGGGCGGTAGTTGTTGAAGAAGGGGGTATGACGGCCGCCCTCGTCCTTGGACAGGATGTAAACCTGGCCATGGAACTTGGTGTGAGGATTGATGGAGCCGGGTTTGCACAGAACCTGGCCGCGCTCAATCTCGGTGCGCTGAATGCCGCGCAGCAGGGCGCCGATGTTGTCGCCGGCCTCCGCGTAGTCAAGCAGCTTGCGGAACATTTCGATACCGGTGACGACGGTCTTCTTGCGCTCGTCGGTCAGGCCGATGATTTCCACTTCTTCGCTGAGCTTCAGCTGACCGCGCTCCACACGGCCGGTAGCGACGGTGCCGCGGCCGGTGATGGTGAAGACGTCCTCAACAGGCATCAGGAAGGGTTTGTCGGTGGTGCGCTCCGGGCTGGGGATATAGCTGTCGACAGCTTCCATCAGCTTGAGGATGGGCGCATATTCGGGAGCGTTCGGATCGGTGGAGGTGCACTCCAGCGCGACCAGAGCGGAGCCCTGGATGATGGGGGTGTCGTCGCCCGGGAACTCATACTCGTTGAGCAGCTCGCGGATTTCCATCTCGACGAGCTCGAGCAGTTCGGGATCGTCGACCTGGTCGACCTTGTTCATGAACACGACGATATAGGGCACGCCGACCTGACGGGAGAGCAGGATGTGCTCACGGGTCTGGGGCATGGGGCCGTCGGCAGCGGACACCACCAGGATAGCGCCGTCCATCTGCGCAGCGCCGGTGATCATGTTCTTGACATAGTCGGCGTGGCCGGGGCAGTCAACGTGGGCATAGTGACGGTTCTCCGTCTCGTATTCCACGTGAGAGGTGTTGATTGTGATACCACGGGCGCGCTCCTCGGGAGCCTTGTCGATGTTGGCGTAGTCGACGAACTCAGCGTCGCCCTTCATCGCGAGCACCTTGGTGATAGCGGCGGTCAGGGTGGTCTTGCCATGGTCGACGTGGCCGATGGTGCCGATGTTTACGTGGGGCTTGTTTCTTTCAAACTTTGCCTTTGCCATTTGGATTTCCTCCTTTTTATAAACCAATCAAAAATGCAGCAGTGCACTTCCCCATTTTAGCAAGTCCCCGTGGGAATTTCAAGTGTTTTCCAAAGAAATTCACCGGGAAGAGGCCATCCTCCCTCCATGAAAAGCGGAGGGCTGCCGGAAAAGGGCGAATTCCATCCGATACCGGCCAAAGGAAATGGGGAAACGGGATTCATTTCCTCTGCGGGGGGATTCAAAAACGGCAGCGCCGTTTTTGCTGCGGGGGGTATCCCCCCGCGTCAATCCTCTTTCTTGACGCGCTTGGCGATGATGGCTTCGGCCACGCTCTTGGGAACCTCCGCGTAGTGAGAGGGCTCCATGACGTACTGGCCGCGGCCCTGGGTACGGGAGCGCAGGTCGGTAGCGTAGCCGAACATCTCGGACAGGGGCACGAGGGCGTTGATCTGCTGGGCACCGGTAACGGCTTCCATGCCCTGCATCAGGCCACGGCGGGAGTTGATGTCGCCGATGACGTCGCCCATGTAATCCTCCGGCACGATGACGACCACTTTCATAATCGGCTCGAGCAGGACGGGATCCGCCTTACGCATGGCCTCCTTGAAGGCCATGGAGCCAGCGATCTTAAACGCCATTTCAGAGGAGTCAACCTCGTGATAGGAGCCGTCGTACAGGGTGACCTTCACGTCCACGACGTTGTAGCCGGCGAGCACGCCGGACTGCATAGCGCCCTGGATACCGGCGTCGACCGCAGGAATATATTCCTTCGGGATGACGCCGCCGACGATGGCGTTGACAAACTCATAGCCCTTGCCCGGCTCGTTGGGCTCGAGCTTGATTTTGACATGGCCGTACTGGCCGCGGCCGCCGGACTGACGGGCGTACTTGTGATCCACGTCGGCCAGCTTGCGCACGGTCTCCTTGTAAGCCACCTGGGGAGCGCCGACGTTGGCCTCCACCTTGAACTCACGCAGCAGACGGTCGACGATGATTTCCAGATGCAGCTCGCCCATACCGGCGATGATGGTCTGCCCGGTTTCCTCGTCGGTGTAGGTCTTGAAGGTGGGGTCTTCCTCCGCCAGCTTGGCGAGGGCGATGCCCATCTTCTCCTGGCCGGCCTTGGTTTTCGGCTCGATGGCCACGCGGATAACCGGCTCCGGGAATTCCATGGATTCCAGGATGACGGGATTCTTCTCGTCGCACAGGGTATCGCCGGTGGTGGTGTTTTTCAGGCCCACCGCGGCGGCGATGTCGCCCGCGTAGACGGTCTCGATGTCCTGCCGGTGGTTGGCGTGCATCTGCAGAATGCGGCCGAGCCGCTCGTTGTTGTCCTTACAGGAGTTGTACACCGTGGTGCCGGCGTTGACGGTGCCGGAATAGACCCGGAAGAAAGCCAGCTTGCCCACAAAGGGGTCGGTGGCGATCTTAAATGCCAGAGCGGCGAAGGGCTCGTCGTCGGACGAATGCCGTTCCACCTCTTCCTCGGTCTCGGGATTGATACCCTTGATGGCGGGGACGTCGGTGGGGGCGGGCATATAGTCGATGATGGCGTCGAGCAGCTTCTGCACGCCCTTGTTCTTATAGGACGTGCCGCAGGTCACGGGCACCATGGCGTTGGCCAGGGTGGCCTTGCGGATGCAGGACTTGATCTCCTCGATGGTCAGCGTCTCGCCGGCAAAATACTTCTCCAGCAGGGCGTCGTCCTGCTCCGCGACATGCTCCAGCAGCTGCTCATGATACATCTGCGCGTCGTCGGCCATATCGGCGGGGATCTCCTCCACCCGAATGTCCTTGCCCAGATCGTCATAATAGACGTAGGCTTTCATTTCCACCAGGTCGATGATGCCCTTGAAGGTATCCTCGGCGCCGATGGGCAGCTGGATCGGCACGGCGTTGCACTTGAGCCGCTCCTTCATCATGTTGACGACGCGATAGAAATCGGCGCCCATGATGTCCATCTTATTGACGTAGGCCATGCGGGGAACCTGGTACTGATCCGCCTGACGCCACACGGTTTCCGACTGGGGTTCCACGCCGCCCTTGGCGCAGAACACGGTGACGGATCCGTCGAGCACGCGCAGGGAGCGCTGCACCTCGACGGTGAAATCCACGTGGCCGGGGGTGTCGATGATATTGATGCGGTGGTTCTGCCAGAAGCAGGTGGTGGCGGCGGAAGTGATGGTGATGCCGCGCTCCTGCTCCTGCGCCATCCAGTCCATGGTGGCGCCGCCGTCATGGGTTTCGCCGAGTTTATGATTGATACCGGTATAGAACAGGATACGCTCGGTCGTCGTCGTTTTGCCGGCGTCGATGTGCGCCATGATACCGATATTTCTGGTTTTTTCCAGAGAGACTTGCCTTGCCATAAATGTCCTCCTTTTTATCCTCAATAGGTCGCAACGCCGCTGACTAGCGGAAAGATGTGGTATATAGCATGCCGCGCGGGGACAGAAAAATGCGGCCGCATCCCTCCGACGCGGCCGCATCCCGGATACACGCGGCATCCGCGTCCTATCCAAAATTCCGCCGCCAACGGAGGGCGGGGGGATTCCCCGCAGCGTTCCGTTAACAGCGTAGCGCTCCTATGGGAACGGTGGGGCCTCATGCCCTAGAGGGCTATTACCATCTGTAGTGAGCGAACGCGCGGTTGGCCTCGGCCATCTTGTGGGTGTCGTCGCGCTTCTTGGCGGCGCCGCCGTTGCCGTTGATGGCATCCAGGATCTCGCCCGCGAGACGTTCCCGCATGGTCCGCTCGGACCGGGCGCGGGAATAGGTGGTCAGCCAGCGCAGGCCCAGGGTCTGGCGGCGATCCGGACGGACCTCGATGGGCACCTGATAGGTGGCGCCGCCGACACGGCGGGCCTTGACTTCCAGGACGGGCATGAGATTCTCCATGCACGCCTCGAAAACCTCCAGGGGCTCTTTGCCCGTCTTTTCGCGGATGATGTCGAACGCGTCGTAGACGATCTTCTGGGCAACGCCCTTCTTGCCGTCAACCATCACGTTGTTGATGAGCTTGGTCACCAATTTGGAATTGTAAAGCGGGTCAGGCAAAACGTCGCGTTTTGCGATGGAACCTCTTCTCGGCACTTTACTTCCCTCCTTCATAATGATGATATCACAGGTACTCGAAAGTGACATGCTCCCGTTGGCCGACATAGAGGACAGCACCACACAACGCCGCCGCCCCCGGCTGGGCCGGGAACCGCTTCGTATATATAGTCAACTGCCGCTACATCGCAGCCGCTGATGAAAATGTCGGGTTTTTGACGCAAGCCGGATACAATCCGCTTACTTCTTGGCCGCTCCGGCCTTGGGACGCTTCGCACCGTATTTGGAACGGGCCTGCATTCTCTTGGCAACGCCCTGGGCGTCCAGGGTGCCGCGCACGATGTGATAACGCACACCGGGCAGGTCCTTCACACGGCCGCCGCGGATGAGCACCACGCTGTGCTCCTGCAGGTTGTGGCCTTCGCCGGGGATATAGGACGTGACCTCGATCCCGTTGGACAGGCGCACACGGGCCACTTTACGCAGAGCCGAGTTCGGCTTCTTCGGGGTGGACGTTTTCACCGCGGTGCACACGCCGCGCTTTTGGGGAGAATTCTGATCGATCGGAACGCGCTTTTTGGAGTTCCAGCCCTTGAGCAGAGCCGGCGCCTTCGCCTTCTTCTCCATCACTTCCCGTCCCTTGCGGACTAACTGGTTAAAGGTTGGCAATCATAACACCTCCTGTTGATGAACCTGTACCAATGGCCGTTGAATGGCTATTGGGACTGGTTCTAATTTCTATTTTCAGCGGCAGTGCCGCCAAAAACCATGACAGGGCCGGACAACCCGTCCGGGCGAATACCCAATTCGGTATTCTAGCACGGCAATCAGACGTTTGTCAAGTCCGATTCTTCCGGCTCCAGTTCCGGCTCGTCCTCGTCGTCCTCGCCGGCAAAGGTGGGGAGTTCCTCCTCCTTGTCCTCCTCTTCCAACATGGAACGCAGGGTGGCGATATAGGGATCCGACTCGGGCTCCTTGGTGCCCACCACGTCGACGTCGGTATACACCTGCATACCGGTGCCGGCGGGAACCAGCTTGCCGATGATGACGTTTTCCTTCAGGCCGATGAGCGGGTCGACCTTGCCTTTGATGGCGGCTTCGGTCAGCACGCGGGTGGTCTCCTGGAAGGAGGCGGCGGAAAGGAAGCTGTCGGTAGCCAGGGACGCCTTGGTGATGCCCAGCAGGACGGGCGAACAGGTGGCCTCTTTGAGATGAACCTCCCCGTTTTCAATCCGCTGATGCACGCGGGCGTTCTCGGCGTCGAACTCGGAGCGGTCGATGAGGGCGCCGGAGAGCAGGTAGGTATCCCCCGCCTCGTCCACCCGGACCTTGCGCATCATCTGGCGGACGATAACCTCGACGTGCTTGTCGTTGATGTCAACGCCTTGCATCCGGTAGGTGCGCTGGACTTCCATGATGAGGTAGTTCTGCACCGCCTCGGCGCCGCTGATGGCCAGAATGTCGTGGGGATTGATAGACCCCTCGGTAATCCGGTCGCCCTTCTTGATAAAATCGCCCTCGTTCACCCGCAGGCGGGAGCCATAGGTGATGACGTAGGAGCGCTCGTCGGGGTTCTCGGTATCGGTGCTGGTGACGATGACCAGACGCTTTTTCTTTTCCTCCGCGAACCGGACCACACCGTCGATTTCGCTGATGATGGCCAAGTGCTTGGGTTTGCGGCCCTCGAACAGTTCCTCGACACGGGGCAGACCCTGGGTGATATCCTCGCCGGAGGCGATGCCGCCGGTGTGGAAGGTACGCATGGTCAGCTGGGTGCCGGGCTCGCCGATGGACTGGGCGGCGATGATGCCCACGGCCTCGCCCACGGTCACCGGGTCAACGGTGGCCAGGTTGGAGCCGTAGCAATGGGCGCAGACGCCATGCTTGGCCTCGCAGGTGAGCACCGAACGGATTTTGATGCGTTGGACGCCGTATTTCTCGACGATGATCTCGGCATCCTTGTCGTTCATCATCTTATCGCGGCTGACAACCACCTCGCCGGTGGCCGGGTCGCAGAAATCATCGGCCAGGTACCGGCCCACCAGACGCTCGGTCAGGGGCTCGATCATTTCCTTGCCGTCCTTGATGTCGTAGACCTCGATGCCCTCGTGGGTGCCGCAGTCGGTCTCGCGGATGATCACGTCCTGGGACACGTCCACCAGACGGCGGGTCAGGTAGCCCGAGTCGGCGGTGCGCAGGGCGGTATCGGCCAGGCCCTTTCGGGCGCCGCGGGAGGAAATGAAGTATTCCAGGATGTTCAGGCCTTCACGGTAGTTGGCCCGAATGGGCACCTCGATGGTGCGGCCGGAGGTATTGGCGATAAGGCCGCGCATGCCGGCCAGCTGACGGATCTGCGAGATGGAACCACGGGCGCCGGAGTCGGACATCATGAAAATGGGGTTATAGGGGTCCATGTTGTCGTTCAGGGCCTGGGTGACCTTCTCGGTGGTGGAGTTCCAGGTGGAAATGACACCGCGATACCGCTCCTCGTCGCTCATCAGGCCCTTATTGAACAGGCGGGTGATGTTGTCGACGTTGGCTTCCGCCTCGGCGATGAGCTGCTTTTTCTCCGGCGGGATGGCCGCGTCGCACACGGCGACGGTCAAGGCGCCGCGGGTGGAGTATTTATAGCCCTGGGCCTTGACGGCGTCGAGCACCTCGGAGGTCTGGGCGGCGCCGTGCACCTTGATGCACTTTTCAATGATCCGGGACAGCTGCTTCTTGCCGACCTTGAAATCGATTTCGTACAGGAAGCGATTATCGACGGTGGAACGGTCGACGAAGCCCAAATCCTGAGGAATGGGACGGTTGAAGATGATGCGGCCGATGGTGGTTTCCACCAAGCGGGACTGCATCACGCCATCGATTTCCAGGGTGCGGCGCACCTTGATTTTGGCGTGCAGGCCGATGACCTTCTCGTCGTAGGCCATGACGGCCTCGTTTTCGTCGCGGAAAATCTTGCCTTCGCCCGGCTCGCCGGGCTTATCGATGGTCAGGTAATAGGAACCGAGCACCATGTCCTGGGTGGGCACGGCGACAGGCTTGCCGTCGGAGGGCTTGAGCAGGTTACCGGCGGCCAGCATCAGGAAGCGGGCCTCGGCCTGGGCTTCGGCGGACAGGGGCACGTGAACGGCCATCTGGTCGCCGTCGAAGTCGGCGTTGAAGGCGGTGCAGACCAGGGGGTGCAGCTTGATGGCGCGGCCTTCCACCAGAACGGGCTCGAACGCCTGAATGCCCAGACGGTGCAGGGTGGGGGCGCGGTTGAGCATGACCGGATGGTCCTTGATGACGATTTCCAAAGCGTCCCAAACCTCGGGGCGCAGCCGTTCCACCATCTTGCGGGCGGACTTAATGTTGCCCGCGGCGCCGGTTTCCACCAGCCGCTTCATGACGAAGGGCTTGAACAGCTCGATGGCCATTTCCTTGGGCAGGCCGCACTGGTACATTTTCAGTTCCGGGCCGACGACGATAACCGAACGGCCGGAATAGTCGACGCGCTTACCCAGCAGGTTCTGGCGGAAGCGTCCCTGCTTGCCCTTGAGCATATCGGACAGGGATTTCAGGGGGCGGTTATTGGGGCCGGTGACCGGACGGCCGCGGCGGCCGTTGTCGATGAGGGCGTCCACCGCTTCCTGCAGCATCCGCTTCTCGTTGCGCACGATGATGTCGGGCGCGCCCAGCTCAAGCAGACGCTTGAGGCGGTTGTTCCGGTTGATCACCCGGCGGTAAAGGTCGTTCAGGTCGGAGGTGGCGAAGCGGCCGCCGTCCAGCTGCACCATGGGGCGGATATCCGGCGGGATGACGGGCACCACGTCCAGGATCATCCACTCGGGGCGGTTGCCGGACAGGCGGAAGGATTCCACCACTTCCAGGCGTTTGAGCAGCCGGGCGCGTTTCTGGCCGGTGGCGGATTCCAGCTCTTCCTTGAGCTCCTTGGACTGGGCCTCCAGGTCGATTTCTTCCAGCAGCTTCTTGATGTATTCCGCGCCCATGCCGGCGTCGAATTCATCCTCGTATTTCTCCCGCATGTCGCGGTAGTCCTTATCGGTGAGGATCTGCTTTTTGGTCAAGGGGGTGCGGCCGGGATCCACCACGATGTAGGAGGCGAAATACAGCACCTGCTCGAGCAGGCGGGGGGAGATATCCAAAATCAGGCCCATCCGGGAGGGGATGCCCTTGAAGTACCAGATATGGGACACGGGGGCGGCCAGCTCGATGTGACCCATCCGCTCCCGGCGCACCTTATTGCGGGTGACCTCGACGCCGCAGCGGTCGCAGATCTTGCCCTTGTAGCGGATGCGCTTATATTTGCCGCAGTGGCATTCCCAGTCCTTGGTCGGGCCGAAAATCCGTTCGCAGAACAGGCCGTCCCGTTCCGGCTTCAGGGTGCGGTAGTTGATGGTTTCCGGCTTCTTCACTTCGCCGTAGGACCAGCTCCGGATTTGGTCGGGAGAGGCCAGACCGATTTTGATTGAGTCGAACACATTGAATTCCATCATAAAAGTTACAGCCCTCCCCTATTAAAGTTCGTCGTCGAAGGCCAGGTCGCCGTCGGGTTCAAACACGTCTTCCTCGGCGGCCAGGTCGTCCTCCGGCTCGGCGTCTTCCACACCGTAGCCGTCCAGTTCGCCTTCGTTCGTCACGGTGGAGAACGCGTCGTCGTCCACTGTCACCATGCTCAGCTCGTCGTCGTCCTCAAAGGTTTGCTTGAGGTCGATTTCCTGTTTGTCCTTATTGAGCACCTTGATGTCGAGGCCCAGGGACTGCAGCTCCTTGACCAGCACCTTGAAGGATTCGGGTACGCCGGACTGGGGCACGTTCTGGCCCTTGACGATGGCCTCGTAGGTTTTCACGCGGCCCACCACGTCGTCGGATTTGACGGTGAGGATTTCCTGCAGGGTGTAGGCGGCGCCGTAGGCTTCCAGCGCCCAGACTTCCATTTCGCCGAAGCGCTGGCCGCCGAACTGGGCCTTGCCGCCCAGCGGCTGCTGGGTGACCAGGGAGTAGGGGCCGGTGGAACGGGCGTGGATCTTATCGTCCACCAGGTGGTGGAGCTTGAGGAAGTACATATAGCCGACGGTGACGGGGTTGTCGAAGGCCTCGCCGGTACGGCCGTCGTACAGGACGGTCTTGCCGTCGCGGCGCTTGCCCGCCTGCTCCAGCAGATCCTGGATGTCGCCCTCGTGGGCGCCGTCGAAGACGGGGGTCATAACCTTGAAGCCCAGGGCGGCGGCGGCGTAGCCCAGGTGCACTTCCAGCACCTGGCCGATATTCATACGGGACGGCACGCCCAAGGGGTTAAGCACAATGTCCAGGGGACGGCCGTCGGGCAGGAAGGGCATATCCTCGCTGGGCAGGATGCGGGAGACGACGCCCTTATTGCCGTGGCGGCCGGCCATTTTATCGCCGACGCTGATTTTGCGCTTCTGGGCGATGTAGCAGCGGACGACCATGTTGACGCCGGGGCTCAGCTCGTCACAGTTTTCGCGGGTGAAGACCTTGACGTCCACGATGATGCCGTATTCGCCGTGGGGAACGCGCAGGGAGGTATCCCGCACCTCGCGGGCTTTCTCGCCGAAAATGGCGCGCAGCAGGCGTTCCTCGGCGGTCAGTTCGGTCTCGCCCTTGGGGGTGACCTTACCGACCAGGATATCGCCGGACCGCACCTCGGCGCCGATGTGGATGATGCCCCGCTCGTCCAGATCCTTGAGGGCGTCCTCGCCCACGTTGGGGATATCCCGAGTGATTTCCTCCGGGCCGAGCTTGGTGTCGCGGGATTCCACCTCGTATTCCTCGATGTGGATGGAGGTGAACACGTCGTCCCGCACCACTTTTTCGTTGATGAGAACGGCGTCCTCGTAGTTATAGCCCTCCCAGGTCATGAAGCCGATGAGGACATTCTTGCCCAGGGAAATTTCGCCGTTGCAGGTGGAGGGGCCGTCGGCGATGACCTCGCCGGCTTCCACGTGCTGGCCATGCTCCACCACCGGGCGCTGGTTGACGCAGGTGCCCTGGTTGGAACGGGCGAATTTGATGAGCTTATAGGTATCCTGGGATCCGTCGGAATCGCGGCGCACGACGATGCGATCGGCGGAAACCGCCGCCACGGTGCCGGCTTCCTTGGCCAGGATGCAGACGCCGGAGTCGACGCCGGCCTTGTATTCCATGCCGGTGCCGACGATGGGGGAATCGGTTTTCAGCAGCGGCACGGCCTGGCGCTGCATGTTGGAGCCCATCAGGGCACGGTTGGCGTCGTCGTTTTCCAGGAAGGGGATCATGGCCGTCGCGACGGACACGACCATCTTCGGGGAGACGTCCATGTAGTCGATCTTTTCCCGCTCGATTTCCAGGAATTCGCTGCGGTAACGGGCGTTGACGCGGGCGCGGGCGAACCGGCCCTCCTCGTCCAGCGGCTCGTTGGCCTGGGCGACGATGAAATCGTCCTCCATGTCGGCGGGCATATACACCACTTCGTCGGTGACCACGCCGGTGACCTTGTCCACCCGGCGGAAGGGCGCTTCGACGAAGCCGTATTCATTGATGCGGGCGAAGGTGGCCAGGTATGAAATCAGGCCGATGTTGGGGCCTTCAGGGGTCTCAATGGGGCACATACGGCCATAATGGCTGTAGTGCACGTCGCGCACCTCGAACCCGGCGCGGTCACGGGACAGGCCGCCGGGGCCCAGGGCGGACAGGCGGCGCTTATGGGTCAGTTCGGCCAGGGGGTTGTTCTGATCCATGAACTGAGACAGCGGGGAGGAGCCGAAAAACTCCTTGATGGCGGCCACCACCGGGCGGATATTGATCAGCGCCTGGGGGGTGATGACGTCCATATCCTGGGCCTGCAGGGTCATGCGCTCCCGGATGACGCGCTCCATGCGGGAGAAGCCGATGCGGAACTGGTTCTGCAGCAGCTCGCCCACCGAACGGATGCGGCGGTTGCCCAGGTGGTCGATGTCGTCGGTGGTGCCGATGTCATGGCCCAGGCAGTTGACATAGTTGATGGAGGCCAGCATATCGTCGATGATGATATGGTTGGGAACGAGGTCGGACGCGCGGGCGCGGATGGCCTCCTTCTTCTCTTCGTCGGTTTCGCAGGCATCCAGGATTTCCCGCAGCACGGAATAGCGCACCCGCTCGTGAATGCCCAGCTCCGCCACGTCGAAATCCACGTATTTGCTAATGTCCACCATGCCGTTGGAGACGATCTTGACCTCGTGACCCTCGCCGTGATCGTCCACCTGGACATAGGCCACCGTCACGCCGGCGTCTTCCATCTCCATGGCGCGGGCGCGATCGATGAGCTCGCCCGGCTCGCCCATGACCTCGCCGGTGTTCGGGTTGACCACCGGGCGGGACAGGCGGCAGCCGGCCAGCCGGTTGGAAATCCCCAGCTTTTTGTTGTACTTATACCGGCCCACACGGGACAGGTCGTACCGGCGGGGATCGAAAAACAGGCTCTCCAGGTGCTGCTGGGAGTTCTCCACCGTCAGCGGTTCACCGGGGCGCAGCTTGCGGTAAACCTCCAGCAGAGCTTCCTCGGTGTTCTTGGTGATATCCTTCTCGATGGTGGCGTGAATCCGCTCGTCGTCGCCGAAGAAATCCAGCAGCTCGGCGTCGGATCCCAGGCCCAGGGCCCGCACGAAAACGGTGATGGGCAGCTTGCGGTTTTTGTCGATACGGACATAGAACACATCGGAGGAATCGGTTTCATATTCCAGCCAGGCGCCCCGGTTGGGGATGACGGTGGCGTTGAACAGCTTCTTGCCGGTGGTGTCGTAGTTCATGCCGAAGTACACGCCGGGCGAACGCACCAGCTGGGAGACGATGACTCGCTCCGCGCCGTTGATGACAAAGGTGCCGCTTTCCGTCATCAGGGGGAAATCGCCCATAAACACTTCGGATTCCTTGATTTCGCCGGTTTCCTTATTGAGCAGGCGGGCGCGCACCCGCAGGGGGGCGGCGTAGGTGACGTCCCGCTCCTTGCACTGCTCCACGGTGTATTTGGGTTCCTCGTCCAGGCGGTAATCGATGAATTCCAAAACCAGGTTCCCGGTATAGTCGGTAATGGAGGACACGTCGTTGAAAACGTCCCGGAGGCCCTCCTCCAGAAACCATTGATATGAGTTCTTCTGCACCTCGATGAGGTTGGGCATATCCAGCACCTCATTGATTTTTGCGAAGCTCATGCGAACATTGTTGCCCAGCTTTACCGGTTTGATATTCGCCATAGGCTCGATCACTCCTGTTCTTTGTATTCACGCCGGCCCGGCAGGAGGCCGGCCGCCTGTTCCGGGGAAAAATCACGGCGGGTGGAATAGCCCGGCGGACAAAGGGAACAAATATCTAAAAACTTGCCAGCAGATACTTGCCAATTGTCGCATGTTGTGCTATACTAAATCTATTCCCAGGCATATCTCCCCATGATTATGCAGTATACTATAATACATCATAGAAATTGGATTGTCAATTGCAAAGTTGCAATTTGGCGATTTTTTTTGTTTTTTTATACCGATATCCAAGTGTTGGCAGAATATGGAGAAAAAATACGGCGCCGCGTGACTTTGGAACACGCGGCACCGTTGATATTTTCTGATTAGTAACCCAAGAGCAGCATGCGGCTGATGGCGGCGAACTCCCGCACCCAGTAGCACAGCAGCAGATAGGGCGGCGTATGGCAGGTGCAGGGGCCTGCGCCGGTCAGCCCCGCCCTCCGGGCAAAGGCCTGGGCGCGGTACTGATGAAATTCCTGGGTGGCGATGACCACGGTGGGGCTGAGCCGATGCTCCTCCAGGATCCTCTTGGAGAACTGAATATTTTCAAAGGTATTGGTGGATTTGTCCTCCATATACAGACGGCTTTCGTCCACGCCCTTCTCCAGCAGATACCGCTTCATGGCCTCCGCCTCGGAAATATCCTCGCCGGGGCCCTGGCCGCCGGAGAGGATACAGGCGGCGTCCGGATTGGCATCCAGGTAACGGGCGGCGGCGTCCAGCCGCTGCGTCAGCATCAGGCAGGGGGTTTCCCCATAAACGGCGGCGCCCAGGACGATGACGGTGGCGTTTTTCGGGGCGGGACGGGCCGCGCCCCGCAGCATCATCACGGACACCACGATGAACCAGACAAGCAAGATGGCGACCAGCGCCATCAGAACGATCAAAATAACCCGCAGCCCCTTTCGTTGCCAGATATATTGGAGTATGCGCCGGAAAAAGGGCGTCCAAACACAGGCGGCCAGGCCCAGAGCGCTGGCCGCGGCGGGAGCGACCACCCCAATATTGATGACGCGGCCCGCCAGGGGCAGCAGGGAAACAAGCAGCAGGAGGGCAAAAAAGACACCCAGAAGAATCCGGGGCAGCCGCCCCCACTGCCGGCGGGGACGGTGGTGCCGTTCAGTTATTTGACGGGTTCGGCTCATGAGACAGTCCTCCTTGGACGCGGGTGATACATCCAGTATAGCACAGCGGCGCGGACCGCCCAAGAGGCCGGGGGGAAAATTCAGGAAGAGTTAAGGATCGCGTAGGGCGGTTTGGCCACACCGGCCCAGGCCGGGCACAAAAAAACCGCGGCACGTTCGTGCTGCGGTTTTGATGTTGGCACCTGCTTATTTTCCCGGGCCGCTTCCAGCCAAGTATTTTCAGCGCAAGTGGGCTTAACTGCCGTGTTCGGGATGGGAACGGGTGTACCCCCACCGCCATCGGCACCAACGAGATAAGAGTATACACGATGTTTTGACAAAATGCAAGCCTTTTTTCGAAAAAAATAAAATTATTTTTTCAGCGCTTCCCATTCTGCCGGCCGAAAGCCGGGGATGACCCGCTCCTCGGTCACCGCCAGGGGACGTTTGACCAGCATGCCGTCGGAGGCGAGCAGAGAAAGCTGCTCCTCCTCGCTCATGGCCGGCAGCTTATCCTTAAGGCCCATGGCCTTATACACCAGGCCGCTGGTATTGAAAAAGCGCTTAATCGGCAGGCCGCTGCGGGCGATCCACGCGGTCAGCTCCTCCTTCGTGGGGTTATCTGTCTTGATATGCCGGGCGGTATAGGCCACCCCGTTGTCCTCCAGCCACCGCTTCGCCTTCTGACAGGTGGAGCAGGGCGGGTATTCCAAAAACAACACGCTCATGGTTCCTCCTTATTCGCCGATGATTTTGATAAGCGCCCGCTTATCCCGTTTGCCGTCGAATTCAAAATAGAAAATCTGCTCCCAGGTGCCGAAGTCCAGGCGGCCGCCGGTGACGGCCACCACCACCTCCCGGCCCATGACCGTCCGCTTCAGATGGGCGTCGGCATTGTCCTCAAAGCCGTTATGCCGGTACTGGCTGTATGGCTTTTCGGGAGCCAGCTTTTCCAGCCAGACCTCATAGTCGTGGTGCAGACCGCTTTCATCGTCATTGATGAACACGCTTGCCGTAATGTTCATGGCATTGACCAGCAGCAGCCCCTCTTGAATCCCGCTCTCCTCCAGGGCCTGGCGGACCTGGGAAGTGATATTGACCAGGCCACGGCGGGCGGGCAGATGAAAATGCAGCTCCTTGCGGTAGGATTTCATCGCGGCACGTCCTTTCTTTTTTGGCTATTGTACCCGATCGGCGCGAAATGCGCAAGTGGGCGGAACTCTCCGGGGCTTGTTCGCATAGCTTGTACTGTAGGAGGTGATAACGATGTGTTTTGATCCCGTATCCGCCACCGCCCTGCTTCTTGCGAGCGAACGCGGCTGCAACCGCGGCTGCGGCCGGTGCTGCCGCAACCACGATGACGAGCGCCCCTCCGGCGAGCGCGGCTGCAAATGCTGTTGCTGCTGCGACTGCTGCGGAGCTTCCGCCCGCGACCGGGAGTGCGAGGAACGCGCCGAAAGAGAAGCTGAACAGCGCCGCTGTGAAGAGATGGCGGCGGCTCGCGCCGAGGCCCGCGAAAACCGCGGCTGCGACTGCGTGCGCCCGGCTTCCGCTTCCGCGCACTGTACCAGCGATGTGCTGCGCCCCGCGGCCACCGGCTGGTCCAGGCCCATTTCCTCCTGCCGTTAAACCGGAAGGAGTACCTAAAACCGCATAGACTGGGCCCGCAGCCGCGTCCCGGAACAGCAGGCTTCTCCCCCTGGCCTGCCGTTCCGGACGGCCGCGGGCCTTTTCTTATCGGATCTCCCGCTCCACCCCGGTCAGCTCAGCCTCGCAGGTTTCCTCCACGAAGCGGAGGATCTTGTCCAGCACGGCGTCGCCCAGGGCGGCGGATCCCACCACAGCGGCCACGCCGACGACGATGGTCTGGTGGACATCTTGCTGCTCCACCTCGGCGGCGGAGACATGGAACTTCTGCGACACGCGGGCGATCAGGCTCTGGACAATCATCCGTTTCTCTTTGAGCGAGCGCACCCAGGGGGCGCGCAGAGTCAGCTTGGCGGCGGCGATCAACATACGGCCGCCTCCTTATCCGGATACACCTGGAAGTCGTCCGGCTCCCCCTCACCCCACTGGGCAAACAGCTCGCCGGGAGAAAAGAACAGGGGCCAATACCGCTCGAAATTCTCCGCCAGGGGCAGGGTGTGCAAAGAAGCCGGATCCGTCCAGAACACCCGGCCCTCCTCCGTTTCGTCCAAAAGGTCGCCGGCAAAGGTTTGCGTCCGGTAGAGGAAGACCAGATAGCGATCGCCGGTGGCGCGGCAGCACCAATCCACCAGCCCGCAGGACTGCAGATCGCTGACACGCAAGCCGGTTTCCTCGTAAATCTCCCGGACGGCGCAGGCGAGAAGACTCTCCCCCGGCTCCGCATGGCCGCCGGGGAAGGCGATACCCTTCCAACTTTTGGTCCGCTGCTGCACCAGCACCTCGCCGGTATCGCGGCGGCGCACCATCACCATAGTGGTCAGTTCGGCCTGCACGGTTCTGCTCATAAGTCATCTCCTTCTTTCCAAATGAAAAGCTGTGTGATCGCGCCCCGCTATTCGCCTGAGGAGGGCTGTTCGGGCTCTGCCGAAAAGTAGGGAAAGGCGGCGAGGAGCCGGCGCAGGGATGCCGTGTCCCGGACGCGCCGCATCTGCGACCAATGGGGCGGGAACAGGGCCCGGTAGGCGGCGGTATGAAACCGGCTGTCGATGAGGACGGCCACCCCCGCGTCGTCCGCCGACCGGATGACCCGGCCGGCGGCTTGCAGCACCTTATTCATGCCAGGATAGACATAGGCGTAATCGTAGCCCCGACCGTTTTTTCGATTAAAATATTCCCGGATCTCATTCTGCCTTAGGGAAAGGCCGGGCAGGCCCACCCCCACGATGACGGTGCCGATTAGCCGGTCGCCCTTCAGGTCGATACCCTCGGAGAACAGGCCGCCCAGCACGCAGAACCCGGCCAGGGTATCGGCATTCTCCGCGTCGAACCGGGCGAGAAAGTCGGCCCGTTCCTCCTCGTCCATATGGCTGTCCTGCATGGGAGCGTCCACCCCGGGGCACAGGGCCGTAAAGCGCTCGTGCACCTGCCGCATATAGTCATAGGAAGGGAAGAAGATCAGATAGTTGCCCGTTTTCCGGGCGATAACCGCAGCGATGGCCTCCGCGATGGGGGCATAGCTGGCGGCGCGATCCTTGTATTTGGTGGAAATGCCGCCATGGGCCACCAGGAGCAGGCGCTCCTCCTCAAAGGGGGAGGGCAGGGACAGCAGGGGATCGGTCTCGTCCCCGCCCAGCAGCTCCCGGTAATAGGGCAGCGGGGTGAGGGTGGCGGAAAAGAGGACGGACGCCTTGGCCAGCTTCAGCCGCCCGGCGATGATGGCGGAGGGATCCAGACAGAAGAGCGTCCGGATGACATCCCCCTCCCCGGTTTCCGTCAGGGTGGTGAAATGCTCGTCGTACAGCTCGGCGATGCCCTGGAAGGCGGTGGCTTCAAAGTAGAGCTCCAGCACGTCCCGCAGCCGTTCGTGGCTGTTGTTCTGCTCCTCAGCCAGCCAGTCCTCGGCGGCGGAGCAAAACAGCGTCACCAACGCCCCTATCGCCGCGTCCTTTTCGGGATTGGCGGCTTCATCGGCATCGCCCAAGGCCTTACCGGCGTCGGCTAGGTATTTGGCCACGGCCCGCAGGGATTTGCGCAGGGCGGCGGCGGTTTTGGTTTTATCCGGCAGCTGTCTCACCAGGCGGGAAAAGGCGGAACGGCGCAGGACGGCGGAATACATATCCCGCACCCGGTCAGCCAGGTTATGGGCTTCGTCGATGAGAAAGCCGTAGTTATGCTCCTCGTCCCCGTCGAAAAAGCGGCGGAGATAGGCGGCGGGATCAAACACGTGGTTATAATCCCCGATAACCAAGTCCGCCCACAGGGCCGCGTCCAGGGCGGTTTCGTGCGGGCAGAGGCGGTACTGCCGGCAATAGGCCTCCACCACGGCGGGGGTGATGCGGTCGTGATGAGTGAGCATGTCCATCAGCGCGTCGTTGACCCGGTCGTAGTGGCCCTTGGCGTAGGGGCAGCTGTCGGGGTTGCAGATGGTTTCCTCGCAAAAGCAGATTTTATCCTTGGCCCGCAGGGTGACGGATTTGAAGCGCAGGCCCTGGCTTTCCATGAGGGTGACGGCCTCCTCCGCCACGGTGCGGGTGACGGTTTTGGCGGTGAGGTAAAAGAGCTTTTCCAGCCGGCCCTCCCCCACGGCTTTGACGGCGGGAAACAGGGTGGAAAGAGTCTTCCCGATGCCGGTGGGGGCCTGAACATACAGCTTTTTGCGGTTGACGATGGTGCGGTAGGCCGCGGCGGCCAAGTCCCGCTGGCCCCGGCGGTAGGCCGGGAAGGGAAAGGCGGCGGCGGCAATCGAGGCATCCCGCAGGACTTTCCACTCATGCTCAAAGCGCAGCCAATCGCCATAGCGCAGGAGGAGATCCGCGAAAAAGGCGGCGATCTCCTCCCGGCTGAAGACAAACCGCCGGCGCTGCAGCTCCTCGGTTTCCAGCTGATAATAGGTCAGTTGGACGCCCACCGTTTCCGGCGGGGCATCCAGCGTTTGAAGGAGCATATAGGCGTAGCATTGCGCCTGACCCAGGTGCTGAGCCTGCTGGACAGCCAGCTTTTCCAGGGGCAGGGTGGTGGATTTGATCTCGTCGATAGTCAGCAGTCCGTCCTCAGCGGTGAACACGCCATCGGCCCGCCCCTGCAAAAGGAGCGGAAAGCCGCCGGCCTCGGTTTCCAGGGAGAGGGAGACCTCCTTGCGGTAGTCGCCGGTCATGGCTTTTTGGATTTTCCGGTGGGCGGCCGCCCCCTGCTGCATGGTGGAGGCGTCCACATAGCGGCTATCGATATCGCCGCAGCGCAGCACCCAGTCCACTACCCGATGAACCGACAGCTTGACGCGTTCCAATGCGCCGCACCTCCTTTCGATGAAAACAGGCCGCCATTCCACGGAAGGCGGCCTGTCATCAGCGTTTTATCAGGGATTTTACCTGGCCCAGCATGCGGGCGATATCCTGGCGTTTGATCAGCACATACACCAGATACGCCGCCCCATACAGAATGGTGCACAGCCAGGAGCGCAGGAACCAGGCGGTGGCGATGAAGGTAGCGGTCATCAGGACCTCCAGGACGATGTCCTTGCGCACACGGATGTCCAAATCGCGGGAGAGCAGAAGCTCGCCGAAAATACAGCGGAAGGTCTGCAGCACGACGATGGACAGCACCGCCAGGGTCAAATTCTCTAGCAGGAAGACCGTCAGCCCGGAGATAAGAATGCTCAGCGCCACGGTGCAGGCGTTGATGAGAAGGATCCACTTTTCCCGGCGGAGAATTTTCATATAGGTATTGACCAGCATGGAGGTCTTGCTCTCGAACACGCACACGGGGAACATCAGCGCCATGTAGGTCAAGGCTTCGGCGTATTTCGGCAGCCAGGCGGTGAGGAGCAGCTTGGCGGGATAGTAAAAAATCAGCAGACCCAGCAGCACCGTCATAATCGAGGTGCGCATGAAATCATACATACCGGCCAGCTTATCGTCGCTGGTGCGGCGGAGGGTGGGAAACAGAATGATGCTGACGGCGCTGATAAACACCATCAGCAGGTTGGACACGCTCATGGTCAGGGAAACCTTGCCAAAGGTGGCAACACCCCATTTGTTTTCGATGGTCATGCGCACGATGCCCACGATGAGCAGGCTCGCGATGTTGGCGATCATCAGCTTGAAGCCGACGTTTATGTTTTTCCCCGCTTCGCTTAAGCCCGAACGAAATGGAACCATGCGGCCGAACACAATGTCCCGGCAGCGGCAGACCGCCACCACCAGCCCCACGGCTTTGCCGATCAAATCCGCCGCCAGCAGCAGGCGGTAATCCTGGACGCCGCCCAGCACCAGAGCCGTTACCAGCACAAAGTAAATGACGCGCTCCAGCATGGTGATGGCGGCGTATTCCTTAATGCGGTTGGTAAACTGGAGGACAAAACCTAGATAGGTGCGGGGAATCAGCAGCAGGGCGCACACGCCCATCATGGCCAGGATGAAGCCCTTCTCCGCTTCCGGAACGATACAAAAGCCATAAATGCCGAGGCCGGCCGTAATGAGGAATTCAAAGGCCGTCAGCATCCAGAATTGGGTGACGAACACCGGCTTCTCCAGCTCGTGATAATCCTGCCCGCCGTATCGGAGATAGACCCCATCGCACCAGCCGAGATGGAAAAAACCCACATAGGAGGTATACAGGGTATACAGCTGCCAATAGCCATACTGTTCCACGCCCAGCCGTTTGGGAACGAAAAACACCAGCACGGCGGAAATGAGAAAGGACACCGCGTTGGCCATAAAGGTGTAGGAAAAATTCTTGATAAAGCTTTTGGCCTTGGAATTCATCCGCCGCGCCCCTTTCCCCTTTTACTGTTACGCTTGTCTCAGCCCCGCCGCGCCAGATACTCCTGGAAGGTGGGCTGAATCTTGTCCTTATCCGATAGCAGGATGTCCATATCCTCCGTCACCGGCCAATCAATGCCGATATCCTTATCGTTCCACAGCAGGCCGCCCTCGCCGGAGGGGTCGTAGAAGCGGGTGCATTTATAGACGAATTCCGCTTCCTCGCTGGTGACCAGGAAGCCATGGGCAAAGCCCTCGGGAATATAGAGCTGCTTGTGGTTCTCCTCGCTCAGAAGGAGGCCGTACCATTGGCCGAAGGTGGCGCTGCCTTCCCGCAAGTCCACCCCCACGTCGAACACCTCGCCGCGGATGACGCGAACCAGCTTGCCCTGAGAGTTTTTCGTTTGAAAATGCAGGCCCCGCAGCACGCCCCGCTTTGATTTGGACTGGTTGTCCTGCACAAAGGTCATATCCAGGCCGGCGGCCGCAAATTCGTTGTAGTTATAGGTTTCCATAAAATAGCCGCGGGCGTCTCCGAACAGGGTGGGCTCCACGACCATCATGCCGGCGATGCCGGTGGGGGTAAAGGTGAATTTTCCCATAATGCGCTTCCTATCTCCGACCCGGGCGATTATTTGCCGCCGTACATCCGGGCGTAGTATTCCTGATACTGGCCACTGGTCACATGGGCCATCCAGCCGGGGTTGTCCAGATACCACCGGATGGTCTTCTCGATGCCCACCTCGAAGGTGGTCTCGGGATACCAGCCCAGGGCGTCCTTGATTTTCTGGGGATCGATGCCATAACGGCGGTCGTGACCCTTGCGATCTTCCACATAGGTGATGAGGGTTTCGTTCACCGCCTCATCCACATGATCATGGACATAGGCCAGGATGGTTTTGACAATGGTGATGTTGGGGCGCTCGTTATGGCCGCCCACGTTGTACACCTCGCCGACCACGCCGTCCCGCAGCACCATATCGATGGCCTTGCAGTGATCCTCCACATACAGCCAATCCCGGACGTTCATCCCGTCGCCGTACACCGGCAGACTTTTATGCTGCAGGGTGTTGTGGATAATGAGCGGAATCAGTTTTTCGGGGAACTGATAGGGGCCGTAATTGTTGGAGCAGCGGGTGATGTTCACGGGGAAGCGGAAGGTATCGAAGTAGGCCTGCACCAGCATATCGGCCGCGGCCTTGCTGGCGGAATAGGGGCTGTGGGGGCACAGGGGCGTGGTCTCGGTAAAGAAGCCCTCGGCACCCAGCGAACCGTATACCTCGTCGGTGGACACCTGCAGATACTTGCAGCCTTCCTTATAGTCGTCGCCGCCAAGGTTCCAAGCGTTCCGGGCGGCGTTCAGCAGGCACACTGTCCCTTCCACGTTGGTTTTGACGAACACCTCGGGCTCCCGGATGCTGCGATCCACGTGGCTTTCCGCCGCGAAATTGACCACATAGTCGATGGCGTTTTCGGCAAAGATTTTTTCCACCGCGGCTTTGTCGCAGATATCCGCGTGGATAAAGGTATACCGGGGATCGTCCTTGACCGAGGCCAGGTTCTCCAGGTTGCCCGCATAGGTGAGCTTGTCCAGGTTCAGGATACGGACGTCCTCATACTTTTGCAGCATATACTGCACGAAATTGGAGCCGATAAATCCGGCGCCGCCGGTGACTAAATACGTTTTCATTGAGGGCCTCCCGCTTTTTTCAGCTTCTCCACATAGACGGCCAGGGCCGCTTTCCATTCCCGCATCTCATCCCCCACCGTGCAGCGCAGCATGGCGTTATCCAACGCGGAATAGGCGGGGCGTTTGGCCGGGGTGGGATATTCGTCGGTGGTGCAGGGCGTCACCCGGCAGGGAACACCCGCCAGGCGGATGATCTCGCAGGCAAAATCGTACCAGGAGCAGACGCCGGTACCGGTGCAATGATACACGCCATAGGTATCGGTCAGGGCCAGCTTCAGGATATGATACGCGAGATCGTTGGCGTTGGTGGGATTGCCCATCTGATCGTCAACCACTTTCAGCTCGCCCTTTTGCGCGCCGTTTTTCCAGATGGTCTTAACAAAGTTGCCGCCCACATACCCATACAGCCAGGCCGTGCGTACCACAAAGGTACGGGGACAGACCTCCCGGACATACTGCTCTCCCAGCCATTTGGATTTTCCGTAGACGCTGCCGGGGCTGCAGACGTCCCACTCGGTATAGGGGATGATCGAGTCGTCGCTGGCGCGGGCGCCGTCGCCGTCAAACACATAGTCGGTGGACACATGCACCAACTTGGCCCCGATTTCCTGGGCGGCGGCGGCCAGAAATCTTGGCGCTATGGCGTTGATCTTCATGGCTGTGTCCGGCGCGGATTCGCAGCCGTTAACATTGGTCATGGCGGCGCAGTTGATAATAAGTTCCGGTTTTTCCGCCTCGATAAAAGCCTGAACGGCAGCGCTGTCGGTGATATCCAGGCGATCCACGTCCACCGCCGTCACCCGGCTGCCCCGATAGGCGGCCGGAATGGGACCGATTTCCGCCTGGCCGGAGGACAGCATGGAGGTCAGTTCGTTGCCTAGCTGGCCATTCGCACCGGTAATAAGGATGTTCATGGTGTCAGCTCCCTTCATGCCTGCTCGGCTTCCGCAATTTTAAACAGATAGTGGCCGTACTCAGAGGATTTAAACCGCGCGGCCTGGGTGAGGAGCTGCTCCCGGCTGATGAATCCCTGGCGGTAGGCGATTTCTTCGATACAGGAGACGAACAAGCCTTGCCGTGTCTGAATGGCTTCCACAAAGTTGGCGGCGGCCAGCATGGCCCTATGATTGCCGGTATCCAGCCAGGCCATTCCGCGGCCGAACAGCTCCACCTTCAGCTGACCGCGGCGGAGATACTCGTTATTGACGGCTGTGATTTCAATTTCGCCGCGAGCGGAGGGCTGCACCTGCTTGGCGATCTCGACCACCTGATTGTCATAAAAATACAGGCCGGGAACCGCATAGCTGGATTTCGGCTTCTGCGGTTTTTCCTCAATGGACAGCACGTTCCAGTCTTTATCGAATTCCACCACGCCGAATTCGGTGGGGTTGCTGACATGGTAGCCGAAGATGGTGGCGCCGGTTTTGCGATCGGCGGCGTTTTTCAGCCGTTCGCTGAAGCCGTAGCCATAGAAAATGTTGTCGCCCAATATTAGGCAGACGTTATCCCGGCCGATGAAGGATTCCCCCACGATGAAAGCGTCCGCCAGACCACGGGGCGTTTCCTGCACGGCATAGGAGAACTGCATGCCCAGCTGAGAACCATCCCCGAACAGCTCCCGAAAGCCGGGAAGATCCCGGGGCGTGGAAATGATCAGAACCTCCCGGATGCCCGCGAGCATCAGGGTGGACAGCGGGTAATAAATCATCGGCTTGTCATAGACGGTCAGAATCTGCTTGGAACAGGCGATGGTGGACGGATACAGCCGGGTGCCGGCACCGCCAGCTAAAATAATGCCTTTCAAATTTAATCCCTCCTATTTAATTCACGCTGAGCATTTGCTTCCAGTTGAAAACATGGACATAGGGAAGCAAGTGATTGGAGCCGTGAACGACATAACGGTAATACAGCATCACCGCATAAAAAATGATGAGAATTAAGAAGATAAACAGCCGAACCTTTGATTTTGGCTCCTGTTTAAGTAAAAGAGGAATGGAAATTACGTTGGCAATATTCAAATAGGCTAAAATGCGAAACAGCTCCGGCACCCAAAAGCAGAGCGTATTCAGCATCACATACCAGATAGTGGCGTTGGTAAATACCCTGGATGCCATATCCGTCTGTTCCACCCGTCCATAATACATTACTAATAGGACGATAAGCGGCAAAGAAAAAAGAAATGCATAAATATCAAACGGTTTTACAAAAAGATACATGGTGTTTGTTCCCATATACCTCGGATAAAAGGTGGCGATTAGAATATCCAAAAGTGGCTGTGCAACCATTGAAATCATAATAAGGGTGACAGCCATCACGAAAAAATAACTGAATTTAAAACGCTGCCGCAAGATGAAATAGAAAGGAATCGCAATAATAGCCGTGATATGGAAGCACATGGCCGCCGCAACTACGATACAAAACCGCCAGAAATTTCCGCGATATATATACCGATAGCCATAGAACAACAGCATGATGGACAACAACTGACGCATCTGGGGTATCCCGATAAAATACATCCCCACCAGAAACAGGCTTAAAACGCTAACCGGGAAGCAGACGGAATAATCCTTCACGCATTTAAAAAACAGCGCGTAGCTCAAAAAATTAAAAACGAAAAACAAGACCTGCGCATTGGAGGTAAACAGCTGAATCATTTGGCAAACGACTCGAAAGCCTATCTCCGCATAGGAAGTACCGCCATTCTCAATTTCATAAAACATTTGACGATAGTTCCAATAGTCTCCGCCGGTGCCTACGATAAGGGATGGCAGCAACCACATGGCCAAAAATGCGAAAGCCAAACAAATTTGACGGCGGTGCGGTGTAATTGCCGTATGACCGATTATATAGGCCTTTTCCAGTTGCTTGCGCGTCTCAAAATACTGCCATAGGCAGGAAAATAAAACTGCCGTAACTATGACAGTCATATAGGGAGTCATAAATAAATCCCTCCCCGGTTAGGATAAAACCACACAGCCTATAATATCCTTGTGGATTTTTGTAAACAGCTTTCTTTCATTCTCAATCTCAGGAAGTCGGGATACGCCCTTTTCCTCCACAAGAATAATGGCGTCGGCCCGGGCGGCCGCTTCAATGCAATTGGGTTCTTCCAGAACCGTCTGCCCCACAAAAACCTCCAGCGGTATCTGATGGGAAGTCGCGTAATCAGTCATCGCCTTTTGAAGCTGTTCTACTTCCTGCTTATCTGCTGTTCCGGTCAACAGGAGTTTACTTACCGGCTGCGAGCCGCTTGACATCTGCGTAAGCATCAACACCAGGGCCGACCCGCAATTTTCGACCGACATACGGATATCCGGATAGCCTTCCAGCTTATCGATAAAACGGGATAACCGTTTAGAACGCTTTTTTTTGCCGGAACGGAATCCAGAGAGCACCGTTAGGTTCATTTTTTGCAGCTGAACGGTTTCTTGCAGGCGAATATCCATAATATCCACAAAAAATATCAGGACAATAGAAAGCAGCAAGCCGAAAACAACGCCTAAAACGCCGCTCTTTACCGCCTTAACGGCGATGTCTCGTAATGTTGGACGAACAATACTGGTATTCGTATCCATATTAGTACGCGGATTCGATGTTGCCGGTACCGGAGCAATTTTCGCAGTATTACTCGATATATAATCTAGCTTTTGATCGATTAAAGGGGCTGCCTGTTCAAGAACAAGTGCGATATATTGATCGAGAATTTTTTCAGACAGGCTCTTCGAATACGTTGCTACGTTAAATTCAACCACTACACCAGATATATTGATGCTGAAGATATCACGGAAATTATCGATAGTATACTCCTCGGTCAAGATTGTGGGAAGCTGATAATTTAAATCGACCAGGCGGATACGGGCGTCGGCTTCCCACTTTTTCACTTGGTCGAAATACGTTTCATACAGTTTTTGCACAATCAAATCCGACTTCTGGAGCGAGCTTAAAACGCCCGTAACATAGTTTAAATGGGTATCGTTCATGTCGTCTTTAAATTTCGAATTATTGATGACATAATTCTTTTTCGCTGTGTAAGTATAGGGTAGCCCAGCCGAGTTTTCCTCTTTAGCTGTGTCGCCTGTATGCGGCTGATAGGTGAGATATTGATTAACGAGCGGATAAGTCCGATAAATTCCAAACAAAACGGTAACCAGCAAGGTGACTGTTATGATGAATTTCAATTTTTTTAAAATAAGAATTAGAAATTCTTTTAAATCAAAAAACTTTTCCATTGATCCTCCTATAAAGCCAATCTCTAAGGCTTTTGCGATAAGATTTCATTTTCAAATCTAGTAATATTCTTCTGAACTACTTTTTTTCTTTTCAACCGAATATAGGATTGGTATATTTGCGATAAGCGAAGCAGCACCCCATATTTATCATGCGCAAGTAGCCAAGCCATTAACCACTTTGTCTTGCTTGATTGAAAAACCTTTTTGGATACTTCTTTGTTCCACGGGTAATGATAAGCGGCGTGCTCTTTAAAAGAACGTAGGATGTCCTTTTTTTGGGCAAACGAGTAGGGGCAGGAACGATGAAGCAGCGCCCTTTGCAAAATAATGATAAGATCTTCCATGGCCCATAGGATGGTTATACTATAAGGGACGTTCTGATCAAAAACATACTCCCAGATTTGGCTTTGCAAATCCGAAACAATTAATAAGGAATCAATAATATTTTGATCAAACTTTGCCGAGATACTGTGCGATGTTCTTTTAAAGTAAATATAATATACCTTAGGATTGATGACGAAAGACTTCGTATGCTGGAAAAATTGGTAAGTTAATTTGGAATCCTCACTGCCAAATCGCATGGAGGTATCAAACTGCAGCTGATAATCGCGAAAAAACGATGTACGATAAAGTCCATCCCAAACATAATCAAATACCTTCAAATCGCGTATACAAGCAAATTCCTGCTTAATCTCTTTCTCACGGAACACATAAAGAGACGGCGCGCTTATAAAAGAGGCGTCCTGTAATACATCCCCATCCATATCCGCCCGTACTCTTCCGAATTTAACCATATCCGCCCCATATTGTACGGCGAGCGCATAGTTGTCTTCCAATAAAGTCGGCATATACCAATCGTCGTTATCAATTAAAGCAATATATTCGCCAGCGGCCAAACGAATAGCCCGATTGCGCGTCCAGCAAACGCCATGGTTTTCCTGCCGAATAAAAACAACCCGCTTATCCTGCGCAGCAAACGATTCACATATGGCTCCGCTCGAATCAGTAGAACCGTCATCAATCAAAATGAGTTCAATGTCCGTAAAGGTCTGACGCAAAACGCTGGTGATTGACGAATGCAGATATTTCTCGGAATTGTATACAGGCATTATCACGCTTATGGCTGGCATAACCTTTTCTCCTTCAGTTCCTGACTACATAATCTTTTCTTTAAAACGCAGCAGTAAATCATACGTTCTAGCTAAACTTATTAAGAGGCCATACTTTTTCTGAAGGAAAAGGCGGGCCACCTTAGCCTTCCTATTAGAAATCGCTTTCACTTTTGCATAGAGGGAATCATCCATGGTAAATTGAAAGCCTTTTTGTTTTTCCAGTCCCTGAAGGAAGGCCACCCTCTGCTTGTCGGAAAAGGCTTTTACCTGATTGAGGGATAGAAGAAGGGGGATTAGATAATGGGAAGATATATTGTTTATCCTTTGTACCTCATCATGTAATCCTAGATGAGAATATACCTCCATATCGACATTTGCTACCGCGATGTAGCCTTTTACAGATTCGGCATTGTTTACTGCCGAAGTGCTATGCCAATTGCGAATGTTATGGATATAATATATCCCAGGATTCATCACCAGCTTTGACAGATAAGGATATATCTGCATACAAAAGATCATATCCTCACCGCCGTAACGAAGATTTGTATCAAAGTGAAGGGCGTTTTCCCGAATCACTGTCGCACGAAACAGTCCATCCCAAACCGTATTTAATAAGTCCTTGTTCTTTAAAAACAGATACTTTTCTACAAGCTCCTCCTTTTCATAGACGGCTTTTTCCAAATCGCGCACATCCGTTTTGTATATCTTTCCGTTCTTCAGTGTGTGTGTCGTCCGGCCAAATTTCACCATATCGGCATTGTTAGCCTTAGCTGCACGATAATTTGATTCTAGCATGTCAGGGCAGCATTCATCGTCATTATCTGCAAAAGCAATATATTCTCCCCTTGCCAATTCCAAGCCACGGTTACGTGCACCGCAAAGTCCGGTATTTTCTTGATGCGTGACTCTGATGCGTGAATCTTGGCTGGCATACTCATCACATATTATTCCGCTGCTGTCCTTTGAACCGTCGTCGATGAGTAGTAATTCAAAATCCGTAAACGTTTGTTTTAAAACGCTTTCGATAGCATCCCGCAGGTATTTCTCGGAATTATAAACCGGCATAATCACGCTGATAGCAGGCATGCTCTCCAGCCTCCTTTACGATTTAGTTTCAAAATACAGAACCGTTCGGCGGAAGCCTGTCTGAAGATTGACCTGAGGGTTCCAGCCCTCCTGTATAATCGAAGCGGAATCCAGCAACGCGATAGGTTGCGATAAATAGCCGGATTTTTCTTGAACGGAAATTACTTTCTTCTGGACGCGAATGTCCCTGTCCAGGAATAATCCGGCTAACATCCCGGCGAGTTCTCCCACCGAAAGGCTCCCTTCCATACGGGAAACATTATAAACCAGACCAGGTGCATCAAGCAAAACTAAAAAAAGACCAGCGACCAAGTCACTCAAGTACGTTAGCCCAAGAATAGAGCTGCCATCGCTGTTCATGACAATGTCTTCACGGCGGATAACATTTTGAACGAAATCACCGATGACTCTACCATCGCCAAGCGACATTCCCGGACCGTAAGTATGAGCGATACGGGCCACCTTGGTTGACACATGGTATTGTGCGGTATAAGCAGCGCACAGCGTTTCCGCCAGGCGTTTACTTTCCGGATAACAGGCGCGCACTGTGGTGGGATCGATTATGCCATAGTCCTTTTCCTTCGCATACATTTTACCAATAGGCTGGACGCCGTAAATTTCCCGGGTAGATAACATCAAAAAGCCATCGGCTTGCCGTTTGACCGCCTCATCCAGCATCGTGGCCGTACCGACGGTATTCGCACGGATAGTCCCGACCGGATCGGCCGTAAACTGCCGCGGGCTGGCCTGGCTGGCCGCATGGATGATATAGTGGACAGGCCCGCAATCCGGCAGGGGATCACACACATCCTGCACGAGCAGTTGGAAATCCGGACGTTCGGCGATAGGCCCAAAATGAGCCAGCGCCTTGTCCTTATTGCGAACGAGGGCAAGCACCCGAATGGAGGCGGCTCTCGTTTCATTTAAATATAAGAGGGTATAAACCAGATAGGACGCGATCATCCCGCTCGCTCCGGTGATCAGCACTGTTTTACCCCGGAGCTTGTCCCAGGAAAGTGGCTGACAAACAATATTCTCCAGGTCCTCTAGGATAACGGCATGTAAATCCAGCATGGCAATACTCCTTTTTACAATCCAAGAATCTCCTTGCTTTCGCGTAAATCCACCAGGGCCTTAAAAATGTAATAATCATCGGGACGAGTAATTTTGATATTGGCAAAATCGCATTGAACAAAATGCAGGGTTTTCCCAAGTGCCGTCATCAGGGTACAGGTATCGATCGTAATGCTGTCTGGCATGGATTGACCTTGTTCATGAGCGGTCAGCACGTCTTTGTAATAAAAACTCTGAGGGGCTTTGGCGATATACAGCTTGCTTCGTTCAATGGTACTTTCCACCGTGACGCCGTCGGTGCTGACAACACCGGTTTCCGTAAAGGGATCGGCGGTAATAGCAGAACCATATTTTTTAACTGCTTCGATATTGTCCGTGATTAACTGGGGCGTAATCATGGGACGAACGGCGTCATGCATTAGAACAATGTCGTCATCATGACACAAATCCGCCAGCCCGTGGAGCGCGTTCAGCTTGGATTCCTGCGTGTTTTTTCCGCCGGGAACGATTTTATACAGCTTATGGATGCCATAATCGCGGCACATCTGCCGCAGTTCATCTTCCCAGCCTGCCACACATGGAACAATAATATGATCGATAGCGGGATGCCGCTGGAATATTTCCAGAGTATAAATGATAATCGGCTTTCCGTACAGCTTGAGAAACTGCTTGGGACAGGCTGCCGTTTTCATTCTTTGCCCAGTACCTCCGGCAAATATAATGGCAATGTTCATAAGCTAGTTCATCCTTCCAAGCACTCTTTCAGCATCCTATCTACCACGATACGAGAAGCCTCACCGCTTTCCGTAGAGCCAAGCTCTTCGTGATGCCTATCGACCGCCTGCACATAAGCTCTCTCATCAAATAAGGCGATATTGCTCTGTAGCGTTTCATTGTTATCCGCATAAGGAAACGGCCAGCGCTCCATAGGCAAATAAAAATCCCGTTCCTGTTGATACGCCGCCTTATCAACCGCATACAGAAAGCATGGCTTTTTCATCAAGGAAAAATCCCACATGGAAGAGGAATAATCTGTAATCAACACATCTGCCGCACACAGGAGCTCCTGCATTTCATTATACTCGGATGCATTGATGATCGTCTTATCAAACGTCAAATTTTGAAACTGCCGGATAAGATTGGAATGCGCCCGGAAAAAGCAAACCCATTCTCCGCCAAATCGCTTGACCAGAGCAGTCCGCAGGCCTTCAAAATCCAAGCCGTAATTCTGAATGGTGCGATCCTCTCGAAATGTCGGTGCATACAAAACAATTTTTTGCGCCGGTGA
The DNA here is from genome assembly GCA_900546265.1 of uncultured Oscillospiraceae bacterium. GTDB lineage: Bacteria > Bacillota > Clostridia > Oscillospirales > Acutalibacteraceae > UMGS856. Next base: position 105,066 of record URCA01000002.1, read on the forward strand.
TAGGTGATAATACTGTCGCACCTTCCTATATAAATCCTGAGTATCTCCCAAAAGGATATCGTTGCGGGGCATACCGCATTCCAGCACCTCGCCTGAAAACCGGAACGCACCTCGTATAACCTTTTCCGTAAACATTTTGCTGGAGGAGATATACAAGTTGACCACCTTTTTGCTTTTCTCCTCGGTTTTCATGCGGCTGGGGGCCAGAGAACGAATATCCGTCCCCACCTTTTTGTAAGCGCCGCCGCCATGCCATGTATTGATTAAAAACTGGTTTTTACGAAAAGGAATATAAATTGGATAATCCACGTTGGTGACTACGACCTTAGCCGTCATTAGATTCACCATGCCGCGAAGGCTGTCATACCGCGTCAGGCGAATCCCCTTTTCCCTCAGCTCCTCAAACTTTTCCGGTTGTAAAAACTGCCACCATAGATCGAAGTCACCCAGGTGATGAGAGACCAAGTACTCCGTCAAATATTTGGGATTACAGGAATATTGTCTTCCGTAATAGCTAAAAAAGACAATCCGGTTTTTCTTAACCGGGCAGATATAAAATATCTTTAAAAGAACAAACAGGATTTTTTTCACCCAGAATACGAGATTATCCTTCATGACAATATCCTTCCACATGTAGACCTCAACGATTTTGCTTGGCTTTAGCAAATACCATCGGCAGCTTTTTCTTTACGATATAAATCCCTCGACCACCCAAAAGGCAGCAGCTGACACGGCGTTTATTCAGCCAAGCGGACATCCAACGAACGAGCCGACTGTTCCCGCTCGAATAAGGAATTAGTTCTTTGAACAACGGCTGCGCAAACAACTCTTTTAGAAATCGTTTGCGATCCGCATGAGACATGGATGCTCTCGGATCGCAGTTTCTCTGCAGGGCTGAGAAAATATACCGTACGTAAATGCCGCTGAGAATCTGTTTGACATCATCGGTCAGGCAACCCCAATAGTCATATTGGTCAAACAGCATCTGTACACGCTGATAGTGCAGATTAAAATAATCTGGCACAAATCTATTCGTAAGACTTCCGTCTAATCGTTTATTGTAATGGTATGGAGTACAGTCCAGGATGTTTACACGTTGGACATTCATAAAGAATTTAACATTAAACTGGATGTCTTCGATAAGTGGAATGACTTCAAACTGCAAATGATTGCTCCGCATAAAGTCCATGTCGTAAAACTTATTACAGGAGTACCCGTACAACGTTTTTTCCTCTAAATGGATAACTTCCTTACGCAAATCCTCTTGCGATTCCAGCAGCCGATCGGTTCCATAACTCACCGGGACGCTGTGATGAAGCTTGCCGGCGGCGTCATAATAGTCCTCAACCAGACCGAACACGACCACCTGGGCTGGATTCTTTTCCAAGGACGCCACAACATCGGCGAATAAGGTAGGCTCCACCGTATCGTCGGAATCCATAAACATGACATACCTGCCGGTCACTTGCTCAAGTCCGGAGTTACGGGCCATGCTTAGGCCCTCATTTTGCGGTTTATGAATCACGCGTATACAAGCATGTTCCCGCGCTATCGCATCCGCTATGGCTCCGCTGGCGTCAGGAGAAGCGTCATCCACCAAAATAATCTCATAGTCGGAAAACGTCTGGCGCAGCAAGCTTTCCACCGCAGGCCTCAAATAGTTTTCCACCTTATATACCGGCATGACGACGCTGATAAATGGTTGTGACATAGGGCGACCGCCTTTCGCTCTGGGTTTACCGTTTGGCCTTCAGGGTGGCGAAGGTTTTGGTATGCTTGGTTTTGATTTTGGTGATGACGCGGCTTTCCAGCATGGTCAGGGATACGTTCCCCCATTTAATGGGAACCAGCATCGTTTTCATCATAGTCGATCGCGGCCGGGCCAGCTTCAGGCAGGTTTTCGCATTGTCGCTACGGATCATCACCGCGATTTGCTTTTTCTTCTCCTCTTTGGGAAGCTGACATTTCTCATTGGTCACATTTTCCACGCAGCCAACCAGCCGTTCCACATAGCGGCGCGCCACCATTTCCATGCTGGGGCCGTCCTGGATGCCCCAATGCTGATACAAATCCAGCATCCAGCCGTGCTCATCCTCCCGCTTCTGGTACATGGCGGGCACATATTTGGCGGTTTCCGAATCCGCCCGGGCGCGCATGAAATGATAGTACTGTTTGGAGGACACCACCACTTTCTCCACGTCGCGGATGACGCTAAGATTAAAGGGGAAATCATCCCAGATGGTCTGCGGGAAGCGCAGGCCTTTGCCATCGATATAGGCGCGCAGGTAGAGCTTGTTCCAGGGGGTGTACAGGAGATTGGTATCAAACAGCTTGTAGGCATTCTCCCGGAACGCCTTCTGGTCATAAACGGCGTCGGGCTGCACCTGGTTCTGGGACAAATACTCGGTGTCATTGTAGTAAGTATCGATGAAGAAGCCGGTCACCACCAGCTGGGCCTCGTGCTTTTCCGCCAGCTCAACCATATCCTGCAGCATGGTGGGCTCTGCCCAGTCGTCGGAATCCATGAAGTAGTAATACTTCCCCCGTGCCTCCTCCATCGCCATGTTGCGAGCGCTGGGAGCGCCGCCGTTTTCCCGATGGAACACCCGGATACGGCTGTCCTTCTGCGCGTACTCATCGCAGATCTTGCCGCTGTTGTCCGGCGTTCCGTCGTCCACAATCAGGAACTCAAAATCGGAAAGCGTCTGGGAAAGCATGCTTTCGATGGCCTTTCCGACGAACTTTTCCACCTTGTACACCGGCATAATGACACTGACTTTGACTGCGTTATCCATTCTGTTACCTCCAACGCCGAACCCGGCAAATAGCAATCCCTGGCCGGAAGGCCAGGGCGGCTGTTATTCTCCCAATTCTTTTCTGCAAAGGGTCAGCGCCGAGGCGATCACCTTGTCCATATCGTAATACCGGTATTCCGCCAGACGGCCGCCAAACAGGACGTTGGTTTCCGTTTTGGTCAACTCCGCATATTGCTGATACAGCGCCTGGTTGGTCTCGTCGTTGACGGGATAATAGGGCTCCATTCCCTCTTCCCAGGTTTCGGGATACTCCCGGGTGATGACGGTAGTGGGCTGGGTGCCGAATTCGAAATGCTTATGCTCGATAATGCGGGTGAAGGGTGTCTCGCGGTCGGTGTAGTTGACAACCGCCACGCCCTGATAGTTTTCCATGTCCAGCTTTTCACTCTCAAAGCGCAGGCTGCGGTATTCCAGCTTGCCGAACCGGTACTGATAAAAGGCGTCGAGCATACCGGTATACACCACCTTGTCCGCCATGGCGTTGAAGGCTTCCCGATCGCTGTCATAATCCACGCCCAGCCGCACCTCGACCCCCGCGATCAGGCCCTCGATGAGGACGTTGTAGCCGCCGATGGGGATCCCTTGATACCGGTCGTTGAAATAGTTGTTGTCGTAGGTGTAGCGCACGGGCAGCCGCTTGATGATAAAGGCGGGCAGCTGGGTGCAGTCCCGGCCCCACTGCTTCTCGGTATACCCCTTGACCAGCTTGGTATAAATGTCGGAGCCGACCAGACGGATGGCCTGCTCCTCCAGGTTGCGGGGCTCCCCTTCCACGGCGGCCTGCTGTTCCGCAATTTTCGCGCGGGCCTGCTCGGGCGTCACGACACCCCACATTTTATTAAACGTGTTCATATTGAAGGGCATATTATAAATCTCGCCCTTATAGTTGGCGATGGGGGAATTGGTGTACCGGTTGAACTCGGCAAAGCGATTAACATAGTCCCAGATGTCCCGGCTGTTGGTATGGAAAATATGGGCGCCATATTTATGCACATGAATCCCGTTGACATCCTCGCAGTAGAGGTTGCCACCGATATGATCCCGCTTTTCAATAATGAGGCAGCGCTTTCCCTTCGCTGTCGCCTGCTGGGCAAACACTGCCCCAAAGGGGCCGCAGCCCACGATGAGATAGTCGTATTTTTTCAAGTCCGTATCTCCTTTAAACCCCAGTTTATTCGTCACTGCATGGTATTTTCTCCCCGGTATTTTGGTACAAACACCGATATTATAGCAGTTCCCTTTCTATTTTGCAACGCTTTTCTCCAGGGATTCACAATTCGTACATATTGTTTATCAATAACCCCTAAAAACTCCGGTATTCTCCCACCCCTTTACGCATACGGGGCATTGCGCGCCGCCGGGGATCGTGCTATACTGAAAAAAATCCGCAGCAGAGGAGACATGTCCCTATGCAGAACCGTCATCTTATCGATTTATCCGACCTTTCCGTGGCCGAATGGGAGGAAATTACTGCCCTGGCCAGCGATATCCGCCGGCATATGGACGACTATTACGGCGTCTGCCGCGGCAAGATTCTCGCCACGCTGTTCTATGAGCCCTCCACCCGTACCCAGATGTCCTTTCAGACCGCCATGCTGCGTCTGGGCGGCCGGATTATCGGCTTCGACAACCCCGGCAATTCCTCGGTGGCCAAGGGGGAAACCATCAAGGATACGGTCCGCGTGGTCAGTGGCTATTCCGACATCATCGCCATGCGGCACCCCACCGCCGGCGCGGCGCTGGCCGCTGCCCTGTATTCCAGGGTGCCGGTTATCAATGCGGGAGACGGCGGGCATCTCCATCCCACGCAAACCCTCACCGACCTGACCACCCTGCGCAACGAAAAGGGCACCTTTTCGGGTTTGTGCATCGGCCTGTGCGGCGATCTGAAAAACGGACGGACGGTGCATTCCCTTATCAAGGCCATGTCCCGCTTCCCTGGAAACCGGTTCGTGCTGATCTCCACCCCTCATCTCGGTATTCCCCATTACATTAAGGATTATTTGGCGGCGGCGGGCTGTCCGTGGCAGGAAATGGACAACTTGGCCGAGGCCATGCCTCTGCTCGACGTACTGTATATGACCCGTATCCAGCGGGAACGCTTTGAAACGGCGGAGGAATACGAACGGCAGAAAGGCGTCTACGTGCTGGACAAGCCCAAAATGCGGCGGGCCAAATCCGATTTGGTGGTGCTGCATCCCCTGCCTCGGGTGGACGAAATCACCCAGGAGGTGGACGACGATCCCCGCGCGAAATACTTTGAGCAGACCGAATACGGCCTGTACGCCCGCATGGCCCTCATCATGAAAATGCTGGAGGGGGATGTCAAGCACCTGGACACCGTCCCCGCCGGGGAAAGTTACGCTTGCGCCAATCCCCGGTGCATCACCCATGCGGAACCGTATCTCCCCCATACCTTCCGGAAAAGCGGTGATATGCTTGTCTGCGACTATTGCGAAGAACGCACCCTCCTCGGCTGAACGGGTGCTGGCCATTCTCGGCTCTCCCCGGGCGGACGGGCTGTCCGCCCGGATGCTGGACGCTTTCTTGACGGAGCTGCCAAAGGGAACGGCCGTCACACGGATTTCCTGCTACGATCGCCGCCCCATTCCGTGTGACGACTGCCGGTACTGCTATCATCGGGAAGGATGCTCCAAGCGGGATTTGGACGATTTTTACGCCGCGCTGGAGGAGGCGGACCTGGTGGTGATAGCCACGCCGGTCTACCATCTTTCCTTTCCCGCCCCTCTCAAGGCCCTCATCGATCGGCTGCAGCGGTATTGGTCGGCCCGGTTCATTCTTGGCAAACGGCCGCCCATCTCGAAGGGGAAAAGGCTGGTGCTGCTCACCGCGTCTGGCAGCGGGTCACCGGAGGGCGGGCCGCTGCTGGAAAAACAGCTGGCGCCCCCGCTGACCGTTATTCATGCTGTCCTGGCCGAGCGCGTCCACGCCGTGGGAGCCGACAGCCCGGATTTTGAGCCCGCCCCGTATTTGGAGGCCGCCAGGCTGGCGGCGCACCGTATGGTATAAAAGAAGGCTGTTCCTGACGGAACAGCCTTCTTTTATACCATACGGGTACTACTTATCGTCATCGGTAAACTCAAGGATATCGCCGGGCTGACAGTCCAGCGCCTGGCAAATGGCATCCAGGGTGGAAAATCGGATGGCCCGGGCGCGGTTATTTTTCAGGATCGACAGATTGGCCAACGTAATGCCCACCTTTTCGGACAGCTCCGTCAGCCCTATCTTCCGTTTCGCCATCATGACATCCAAGTTCACCAATATTCCCATCCGTATACCCAACCTCTATCATCCATCTTCACACCGGCCGTCACGCCGCCGCTAAATGGTCATCTCGTTTTCTTCCTTATAAATAATAGCCTGCCGGAACAGCTCGGCGAACACAAACAAGATCAGCCCAATGACCGAAAAGGCCACGAAAATCAGCACCATAAAAAACTTGGTCACAAAGAACATGCCGACGAAATAGGCCACCGCCAGCACCAGGCATTCCGTACCGATGGTACGCAAGCGGCGCACCGTGTCCCGGCAGAAGGGCCGTCCCACATTGACGTTGTGCATGATGCCGCGGGCCTGCCAGAGAATCAGCTCCGCCATCAAGCCGGAGAACATCAGCACCACAAAGTATTTTTCATAATAAAACCCTTCCATGCCGGGCTTTCTGTCCGTCACACCGGTGATGCTCCACGGCAGGGAAATCATCAGCCCCAGGGCCACCAGCATCAGCGCGATGAGCGCCGCCTCTATGATGCCGCTGAGCCCATTTTTGCTCACAGTCTTCATGCGCAATCGTATCCTTTCCCTCCGGGAAAACCACATTCCCGAAAAGTCCATTCTCTATCCGGAATTTTACCCCAAAGCAGCGGATTTGTGCCGCTGTTCGTCTGTCCGTCCGCATTTTTCTCCGTTATTATACCGCAAAACGATAAAAGGGTCAACGCCTGTCGGAAGAAATTTCAGGTTTTCGGCCAATGCTGCCGACTTTTTGGTTGTATCCCTTCCAGGAATATGGTATGATATATAAGATACCGTGCTGGGCTTTCTGTCCTTGGGAACCATAGAAAGCCCGTACGATTCCTATAACGATCCGGGTATTGGCCGGCGGCCGGCGGTTGCCGGGCCGGCAGACACGCCCAGTTTGATAACGAAAGGAACGGTTAGGAACCATGGGACTTCTGAAATCTCTTTTCGGCGATTACAGCAAGCGGGAGGTCAAACGCATCCAGCCCTTGTGCGACAAAGTGCTCGCGTTGGAAGAGGAATACCGCGCCATGTCCGACGAAACGCTGCGGGCTCAGACCGATAAGCTGAAAAACCGGCTGGAAACCGGCGAGACGCTGGACGATATTCTGCCGGAAGCGTTTGCCACCTGCCGCGAGGCGGCGGATCGGGTGCTGGGCATGCGTCACTTCCCCGTGCAGATCATCGGCGGCATCATCCTGCATCAGGGACGCATCGCCGAGATGCGCACCGGTGAAGGCAAAACGCTGGTGGCCACCCTGCCCGCCTATCTGAACGCGCTGAGCGGCAAGGGCGTGCACATCGTCACCGTCAACGACTATCTGGCCCGCCGCGACTCGGAATGGATGGGCAAGGTATATCGGTATCTCGGCCTGCAGGTGGGCTTGGTCGTCCACGGGCTGGACAACAACGAACGCCGCGCCGCCTATAACGCCGATATCACCTACGGCACCAACAACGAGCTGGGCTTCGATTACCTGCGGGACAACATGGTCATCTACAAGGAAAACAAGGTGCAGCGCCCCCACAACTACGCCATCGTCGACGAGGTGGACTCCATCCTGATCGACGAGGCGCGTACCCCGTTGATCATTTCCGGCCAGGGCGACAAGTCCACCGACCTGTATGAGCAGGCCGACCGCTTTGCCAAGACCCTGAAAATCACCCGCATCAAGGAAATGGACGCCAAAGAGGAGCAGGACACGGTGGACGGCGACTACATCGTGGACGAAAAAGCCCGCACCGCTACCCTGACCCAGGCGGGCGTGAAAAAGGCCGAGCAGTATTTCCATCTCGAAAATCTGATGGATTCGGACAACGTCACGCTGCTGCACCATATCAACCAAGCCATCAAGGCCCGGGGCGTCATGACCCGGGACGTGGATTATGTGGTCAAGGACGATCAGGTAATCATCGTCGACGAGTTCACCGGCCGTCTGATGTTCGGCCGCCGGTATAACGAGGGCCTCCATCAGGCCATCGAGGCCAAGGAAGGCGTCAAGGTGGAGCGGGAGAGCAAAACCCTGGCCACCATCACCTTCCAGAACTATTTCCGCCTGTACAAGAAGCTGTCCGGCATGACCGGTACCGCCAAGACGGAAGAGACCGAATTCCAGCAGATTTACAAGCTGGACGTGGTGGAAATTCCCACCAACAAGCCCACCATCCGAACCGATCTGCCCGACAGCGTTTACAAGACCGAGGCCGGCAAATTCAACGCCGTTATCCGGCAGATCGAGGAATGCCACGAGCGACAGCAGCCGGTGCTGGTGGGTACCATTTCCATCGAAAAATCCGAGCACCTGTCCAATCTGCTGAAGAAAAAGGGCATCGCCCATGAGGTGCTCAACGCGAAGTATCACGAGAAGGAAGCCGAGATCATCGCCCAGGCCGGCAAAATCGGCGCGGTGACCATCGCCACCAACATGGCGGGCCGCGGCACCGATATTATGCTGGGCGGCAACCCGGAATACCTGGCCAAGGCGGAAATGCGCCGCATGGGGTTCCCGGAGGAAATGATCGTGGAATCCACCGGCTTCGGCGACACGGACAACGAGGAAATCATCGCGGCCCGCGCCACTTTCAAGGAGCTCAACGAGAAATACAAGGCTGAAATCAAGCCCGAGGCCGAAAAGGTGAAGGAAGCCGGCGGCCTGTTCATCCTGGGCACCGAGCGGCATGAATCCCGCCGGATCGACAACCAGCTGCGCGGCCGTGCCGGCCGGCAGGGCGACCCCGGCGCCACCCGCTTCTATCTGTCGCTGGAGGACGATCTGATGCGGCTGTTCGGCGGGGATCGGATCAACAACCTGATGGAGGCCCTCGGCATCGACGAGGACACCCCCATCGAAAACAAGATGCTGACCAATTCCATCGAGAGCGCCCAGCGCAAGGTGGAGGAGCGCAACTTCGGCATCCGCCGCGACGTGCTCCAGTATGACGACGTGATGAACCGCCAGCGGGAAATCATCTATAGCCAGCGGGACAAGGTGCTCAACGGCGAAAGCGTACGGGACAGCATCGTGAACATGATTAAGGAATCCATTGCGGAAACCGTCAAGACCTATACGGCCAACGATGAAACCCACGACGACTGGAACCTGGACGGGCTGCGGGATTACTACCGCGGCTGGCTGGCCGGGGACGACGATTTCCAATATGACGCCCAGGGGCTGGAGGATCTGGAGCGGCAGGATTTGGTGGACACCCTGACCGACCGGGCCATGTCGATTTACGACAAGAAGGAAGCCCAGTATGGCGGCGAGATCATGCGGGAGCTGGAACGGGTGATCCTGCTGAAAACAGTGGATCGCTACTGGATGGATCACATCGACAACATGGATGAGCTGCGCCGGGGCATTCACCTGCGCGCCTACGGCCAGAAGGATCCGGTGGTGATGTACCGGGTGGAAGGCTTCGACATGTTCGACCAGATGATTAACGCCATCCGGGAAGACACCTCCCGTCTGATGCTTACCGTGCAGATCCGCACCCAGGAGGAGCCCAAGCGGGAGCAGATTGCCAAGCCCACCTCCACCTCCTCAGACGGCACCGACAAGGCCCGCACCGTACGCAAAACCGCCAGCCAGAAGGTAGGCCGCAACGATCCCTGCCCCTGCGGCAGCGGCAAGAAATACAAGAAGTGCTGCGGCCGCGGCGACGCGGGCGAACAGAGCGCCGATTAAGAGCGAAACGCAAGACCATTCAGGGCTTTGGCCCGGAGATACCACGGGGAAAGGACGTCATCCTTCTTGAAACTCGGAATCGTCGGATTGCCCAACGTGGGCAAATCCACTTTGTTTAACGCCATCACCAACGCGGGCGCCCAGAGCGCCAACTATCCCTTCTGCACCATCGACCCCAATGTCGGCGTGGTTTCTGTGCCGGACGTACGGCTGGACGAGCTGACGCGGATGTACAACCCCGCCAAAACCACGCCGGCGGTCATCGAATTCGTGGACATTGCCGGCCTGGTCAAGGGGGCCAGCAAAGGCGAGGGCCTGGGCAACAAATTCCTTGCCAACATCCGTGAGGTGGACGCCATCGTCCACGTAGTGCGCTGCTTCGAAAACGACGACATTGTGCACGTGGAGGGCAGCATCGACCCCCTGCGGGATATCGAGACCATCAACCTGGAGCTCATCTTCTCCGACATGGAGATGCTGGAAAGGCGGATCGATCGGACGGCCAAAGCCCTCAAGGGGGATAAGGGGCTGCAAACCGAGCTGGATTTCTTCAAGCGGGTTTATGCCGTTTTGGAGGAGGGCAAGCCCGCCCGCTCCGTCGAATGCACCCCGGAGGAGGCCGCCATGCTCTCCACCGTCTCCCTGTTGACTGCCAAACCGGTGATTTACGCCGCCAACCTCAGCGAGGCAGATTTCACCGGCGGCAGCCCGGAGCGTAACCCGCATTTTGCGAAGGTGGAACAGCTGGCCGCCGGGGAAAACGCCGAAGTGCTTCCCATCTGCGCCCAGCTGGAGGCCGATATCGCGGACATGGAGGGGGAGGAAAAGACTCTGTTCCTCTCCGAACTGGGTCTCGAGCATTCCGGCCTGGATCGGCTGATTCAAAAGAGCTACCACCTGCTGGGGCTCATCTCCTATCTGACGGCCGGGCCCCAGGAGGTGCGGGCCTGGACCATCACCCGGGGGACCAAGGCCCCCCAGGCGGCCGGGAAAATCCATACCGATTTCGAGCGCGGTTTCATCCGGGCGGAGATTATTTCGTATGAGGATTTGATGGCCTGCGGTTCCATGACCGCCGCCAAGGAGAAAGGCCTGGTGCGCAGCGAGGGCAAGGAGTATGTGATGCAGGACGGCGACGTCGTGCTGTTCCGCTTCAATGTGTGATATAAAAGAGAGCCTTCGGCACGTGAACGCGTGCCGAAGGCTCTCTTTTAATACAGGGTGGTTTGATTCTGCCGCAGGGATTCGACCGGACGGGGCCGGACGATATCGTCCGGCAGAAGGCGGCCGGTAAGCAGGGGGGACAGGGGATCATGCCGCGCGCAGGCGGCGGCCACCGCCCCGCCGCCCGCGTTGGCATAGCAATAGACGCAGCCGTTGCGGCAGGTGTCGTAAGCGCCGATGTCCACGCTGTCCACACAGCCGCAGTGCGGCCGCTGGCCGTTGTGTGGCTTCGCCTGAATGGGACAGCCGCAGACCCGTTCCACCCGCTCCCGGCTGATGCAGCTGGCGGGGCGGATGCCGAAGGGGCGCCAGTCCATTTCTTCACAGCAGGCCCGCACGTCCAAGCCCGCCTCCCCGCCGATGGCGCCGATCGTATTCGCCAGCGCCGCCATGTCGTCCGGCTGGGGCGGGCGGATGCGGCCACTGCGTACCGCCGGGCGCACCTTGGCGTAAACGTCCAGAAAGCTGATGGTGCATTGCTCCGTATATCCCGCCAGGCGCCGGCAAAGGCGGGCGAACGCGTCCAGAATACGCGGTACATCCCAATCCGCGTTCAGCAGGATGGGATCGAACCGCCACAGCACCCGGTGAGGCCCCAGCCGATCCGCCAGACGGCGAAAGATGTCCGCGACAGCCGATTTATCCGGCAGGCCGGGCTCCAGCTCCGGGCCATAGGGGGTCAGAGTAAACTGAAAATAGTAGGGGATCCCCCTGGCATCCAATTCCGACAAGCGGGACAGGAAGGGGGCCGGATTCTTGGTCCAGAAGACGATGCAGTCCACGTTCTCCGGCGACAAGTCAATCCGGCTGACCTGCCGGGGATTGCGGGGGTTGCGCACCAGCAGGAACCCGGCCCGCAGCCGGTTCATCAGCCAATCCCCATAAAACGCCGGGATATCCGTCCGGCGACTGGCGCTGAGTATCATAGAACAGCCTCCCTCGTCATGAACCGGTGGATTTATAATGCCGCACCCCGATTTTCCAGAACAGCAGGCACAGGGCCAGAAACGGCAGAGCGGCGAAAGGGGCGAACATCAACAGCCGGTTGCTCGACCGGCCGAGGAGAAAGAGCAGCGGATAATACTGAAACAGTGCCAGGGGAATGATATACGTGAAAAATTTCAGTACGCCTTCGCCGTAGATGCGGAAGGGATAACGACCGAATTCCCGGCCTCCGTCGGTAAAGATGTTCATGAATTCCAGGCCCTCGGTGGTGTAAAAACAGAGGGAGGCGTAAATCATGAACAGCCCGGAAAAGACCGCCACGCCCCCGGCAACCATCAGCACCAGGGTCAGGATGCGATCCCACCGCCACACGATACCGCTGGCGGGGATGACATAGGCGAACACCAGCACCGCCTGGAGAAGGCGGCCCAGACGGGTCAATTCCATCTTGGAGACCAGCACCTGAAACACCGCGCCCCGGGGCCGTACCAGAATACGGTCGAACTGGCCGTTGCCGAGCATGGAGGGAAAGGCGTCAAAGCCCCGCGCAAAGCATTCGGCCAGGGAAAAGGCCATCAAGACGATGGCGAAGCAGAGCAGCACCTCCTGATAGGAGAAGCCCTCCACCGTGTGAAAGCGGGAGAACATAAAATAAATTCCGAGAAACATGGAGAAGGAAACCAGGAACTGCCCGAGAACGGTCAGAAAGAATGAGGTCTTATACTGCATCGCCGATCGCAGATGGATGGAAAAATATTTTAGATACAGCCGCATGGCCGAACCCTCCTTTCTCTGTGTTCAACCGCCCTGCACCACGACGCGGCGCAGGGCCCGATTCATCAGCGCCTTGCCCGCCGCCGCCAGCAGAACCAGCCATACCGCCTGCAGCGCCATGGTGAACGCCCGCTCTCCGCCGGCGATCTGGCCGGCGTAAATCCGCAGGGGTACATTCTGCATGGACGCGAAGGGGAGCAGTTCCAGCACGGCGCGCAGCTTATCCGGCAGGAACGGCAGGGGAAGCACCGAGCCGGACAGCAGTTCCATCAGCGACATGGCCACGATCCGGATGCCCATGGGGGAGATGGTAAAAAAGCAGAGGGCGTATATCAGCATGGCGAAGGCCACCACCACCGAGAACCCGAGCAGCATGGACAGAAGAAACAGCAGAAAGTCCGGCAGGCTGGCGGGCAGGCCGAGACGAAACGGCGACGGCAGAAAAGCGGCGATGACCAGGATGGGCATACAGCGCAGCACGGCCTTCGCCAGCCGGCTGGCCGCGCTGCGCGCAAACCACATGGTATAGAGATCGAGCGGGCGGCACAGCTCATAGGCGATCGAGCCCTCGGTAATGGCGGACAAGATATCCTCATCCCAATACCAATTCATGAACAAGGCCAAAAAGGCCTGCTGCAGCCAGATATAGGAGGCCAGCTGATCAAAGCGCATGGGCAGGGCGGCCGTGTCCCCCGCCCGATAAAACGCGGAAAAGAGCAAAAGCTCCATCAGCCCCCAGAAGAACTGGGTGGCGATGCCGGCAAAGGCGGCGGAGCGGTATTGCAGGCTGTTGACAAACCGCAGCCGGAAGAAGGACAGGTACTTGTTCATATGTCAAACTCCCGGTACAGGCCGACCACCAGTTCCTCCGCCGTCGCGCCTGTCACCGACAAATCTAGGATATTCACGGCGTCCGACAACCGGCCGATAAGAGCGGAGGCGGTTATCCGCCGTCCGTCCGCCCGCAGCACCGCCCGGCCCGGCTGGCTTTCGAGAAGCGTCACGCCGTCCGGAAGAGCGGGGAGTTCCCCCGCGTATTCCACCGTCAGGGTCTGGGCGGCCGCGTAGCGCTTTTTCAGCTCGTCCAGCTGCCCGTTGAGCAAAATCTGCCCCTTGCCGATAAGGAGAATCCGTTTGGTCAGCGCTTCGATATCCTGCATATCGTGGGTGGTGAGAATGACAGTGGTTCCCCGCTCCTGGTTGCGCCGTTTGATGAAATCCCGCACGGCGATTTTGGACACCGCGTCCAGGCCGATGGTCGGCTCGTCCAGGAAAAGAATGCGCGGATCGTGCAGGAGAGAGGCGGCGATTTCGCAGCGCATCCGCTGGCCCAACGACAGCTGCCGCGCCGGTGTGCGGAGAATGTCCGACAGGTTCAGCAGGGCTGTCAGCTCCTCCAGATTGCAGCGGTAGGCGCTGGTTTCGATTTTGTAAATATCCCGCAGCAGTTCAAAGGAATCGATCACCGGCACATCCCACCACAGCTGGGAACGCTGGCCGAACACCACGCCGATGTCGGCCACATGGGCGGTTCTCTCCTTCCAGGGAACACGGCCGTTGATGACGCAGGTGCCGCTGTCGGGCGTGAGAATGCCGCTCATCACCTTGATGGTGCTGCTTTTACCGGCGCCATTCGGGCCGATATACCCCACCATCTCGCCGTCCTCGATGGTAAAAGACACATCCCGGAGCGCCTCCACCCGTTCGTATTCCTTATGAAACAAAGCCCGGGTCGCCGCTTTCATGCCGGCGTTCCTCTTGGAGACCCGGAAGGTTTTGCAGATATGTTCGAGCGTAATCATACCCGTCTCCTTATCTCGGCGCAGAGGCCAAAACCCCCGCTATCTAAAATAGCGGGGGTTATACGCTATATAACCGCTTACTGCGCGGCGGCCGTTGTGGTGGTCGCCTGTGTCGCGGTACTGTCGGCGCCGCCGGTGGGTTCCGTCGGCGTGGTGGCGGCTCCGCCCGTGAGGATGGATAGCGCCGCCTTCAGCTGGGGATCCGTCGTTTCCGTTAAGAGCTCGAAGTCTGTCGTCTGGCTTTCGGTCAGGGAAATCAGCTTGGTGGGGGCGATGCCCTTCCCCTCCAGCCCGCCGCTTTGGAGCAGGGACAACTGCGCCACAGTCAGCTTGACGGCGGAGCTGTCCACCTTCAAGGGGAAGAACTCCTGTATACGGCCTTTGCCGGCGGTATTCTCCCCTACCACCGTGGTCAATTGGAACTCCTGAAGCACGCCGGCAAACAGTTCGGCTTCTCCGGCGGTTTTCCCGTTGACCAGGGTCACGCTGGGGACGCTCATCTGATGGAGATCCTCCGCCACCAGCTCCGTGACTTTGCCCTCATTGTCCGTCAGGGACGCATATTTGCCCCGGGGCAGCAGATAGGACAACATATCCTTGGCGGACTGAATCGTGCCGCCCGTGTTGCCGCGCAGGTCGAAAATGATGCTGCCGACGCCCGCCTCTTCCAAGGCGGAATAGGCCGCTTTGAACTGCTCCGTGGTGTTATTATGGAAGCCGCGGATGCGGATATAGCCCACGCTGTCGCCGATAACCCGTTCCTCCACGCTGACCAGCACATAAGGGCTGGCCGTCAGCTCGAAGGAGGAGGGCTGGCCGTCGCGGGACACGGTGACCAGCACCTTGGCGGCGTTCTCCAGCTTGGACTTGACGGCGGCGAAATCTTCCTTCTTCACCTCCGTGCCGTCCACGGCCGTGATGACGTCCCCCTTGCGCATGCCGGCCTTCTCGGCGGCCGAATCCTTATGAATCAGCGTGGCAATGATTTTCCCTTCCGTGGACAGGGTGACGTCGATGCCGACGCCGGTCATCTTGCCTTCCGCCTCCGCCTGGGCCTTGGTATAGGCGTCATGGCTGAGATAGGCGGCGTACGGGTCGTCAATGCTGGAGATATACGCCTGGGCCAGAGCCGCGCGCAGCTTGGCCTCGTCAATGTTCGCGTACTGCTGGCGCACGGCTGTGTCCACATCCGCAATGTTGTCAAACATGCTCTGTTTCTGGGCCAGGGCCGTGACGTTGGAGTTGAAATACCGCATGGCCACCACCATGGTGACCGAAATGGTCAGCGCCATGGTGATGATGATCAGCGCTAGGGTGGCTCCCAACGGAATTTTTTTGTTCATAGGGGAATTCCTTTCCTGCGGTTCCTGCCCGCGCCGGCAAGGAGACGGCGCGGCAGACCTTATTGCCGCAACAAGCTCATGAAAACTCCGGCTATACCGGCGTCTTCATGAGCCTGAACGCTTGGGGCAAGATCCGGGCAACCCGGCTTACTTATTCAGCGAAACGTAGCCGTTCTTGATGGGATCCACCGCCACGCCGTTGACGCGTACCTCAAAGTGCAGATGCGGCCCGGTCACATTGCCGGTATCCCCCGCCAGGGCCAGAACGGTCTTGCCGCGTGTGACCTTATCGCCCACCCGGGCATACATCTTGGAGGTGTGAGCATACAGGGTGGAAATCCGCCGGCCCTTGGAATCCAAGCCGTGATCCACAATGCAGTAATAGCCGTAGCCGCCGCCCCAGGTGCTGGTATAATTCGAATAGATAACGGTGCCGCTTTCCGCCGCGTAGATCTTCTCGCCATAAATCGGGACAGACCCGTTGGCAATATCGATGCCGCGGTGAACCGTACCCCAGCGGGAGCCGAAGCCGGAGGAAATGTTCCGCACGGTGGGCACCGGCCAGAACATGGTGCCGCCGCCGTATTGGCCGTTGTTGTTGCTCTTGGAATCGATAATTTTCTGGATCTCTTTATCGATATCGTCCAGCAGCTTCTTATTCTTTTCGATCTGCGCTTTATAGTTGTTGGCCTGGGCCAGGATTTTCTTCTCCTCGGCCTGGATCGCCTTATAGAGGTTCTCCATTTCTTTTTTCTTGGCGCTGGCCTCGTTTTGAAGCGCCTGCTCCTGCTTCTTGCGGTCGGCCAGGGCCTGCTTGTCCGTTTCCAGCGCGGACTTGTCGGCCTTGATCTTGGTCAGCTCGGCCTCCATGTCGTTCAGGGCCTTCTGATCGTTCTCTGCAATGCGTTCGAGCATCTTCGATTTGATGAGATATTCGGCGTATTCCTCGGTGCTGAGCATCATCTGCACGCTGGACAGGTTGCCCCGCTTGGACAGGGCCCGCAGGCGCTCGTTCAGCTTATCCGACGCGTCCTGAATGTTCGCTTCCTTTTGAGAAATAGCCGACTCCTTGGCGGCGATTTCACTGTTCTTGCCGGAAATCTGGGAGTTCAGGCTGCTCAGCCGCTGGTTGATGTTCTCCAGCTGCTGCCGGGCGTTGTCCACCTGGCTTTTCATGTTTTTCAAGCGGGCCTGGCTGTCCTCCAAATTGTCATTGGTATTGGCCAGCTGCTTTTTCAGCTCATCGGCCTTTTTCTGCAGCTCCTTCTGCTGAGCGTACAGCTGTTCCTCGGTCATGGCCGCCGAGGCGGGAATCGTCTGCAGCGAAAACGCCAGAGCCAGCAGAACCGCCGACACGATGGCGAGAAGCCTCCGGAACCCGGCCCGGCTTGCAGTGGATGCGGTCGTCATGATTGGCTTCCTCCTTCGTCCTTCAAATACTTGGTCATGGATATAGCGCTGCCCGCGATGCCGGTGAGCATGCCGATGACCAGGAAGCCTACCAGCAGCACGGCCCAGACATCGGAGAAGGTCAGCGGACTAAACGAAATGCCGAAGCTGAACAGGGAGGCCAGCTTGCTGTACACCCAGGCAATGATGCCGTAGGAGAGCAGCGCGGCCAGCAGGCCCAGCACAACGCCCTCGATGGCGAAGGGGAACCGGATAAACCCGTTGGTGGCCCCCACCGATTTCATAATATAAATCTCCAGGCGGCGGTTGTACACCGTCAGCTTGATGGTGTTGGCGATGATAAACAGGGAAACCAGCAGCAGCATGAGAATGACCCAGCCGCCCACCGCCAGCACCACCTGGCGGATTTTGGTCAGCATGCTGGCGATTCCCCCGTCGTAACGGACGTCGTCCACCCCGCTGACGCCCTTCAGTTGGGAAACCGTCCCTTCAAACTGATCCAAGTCCTTGAGGGTGACGATGTAGGTGTCCTGTAGGGGATTGTTCTCCCCCTGCATGCTTTCAAAGGTTTCGGCGGGCAGCTCGTCCCGCATATCCTCCAGGGTTTTATCCTTGGAGACGAATTCCACCGACGCCACGTTGGTGATGGCCTTCAGCTTTTCGCCCACCTCAGCCGTTTCCTCCGGTGTGCTTTCCAGGTCGACGAACACCGCCACCACGTTCTGGCCGTAAACCCAATCGAAGGCGTGATCCACATTGGCGAACACCAGATAGGCAAACCCAGTGAGCAGCAGGCAGGACACCAGCACGCCTATGGAGGCAATGGACATAAACCGGTTCTGCCAGAGATTGCGGAAGCCTTCCCGCAGCAGATACCGCAGACTGCTGAGCTTCATTGCGCGTCACCTCCCTGCGTGCTGTCGGAGACCACGCACCCTTCCCGGATTTCAATCACGCGGCGGTTGAACATCCGCACCAGATCCCGCTCATGGGTCACCATCAGCACCGTGGTGCCGCGGCGGTTGATTTCATTGAGCAGCTCCACGATTTCATAGGACAGCTCGGGATCGATATTGCCGGTGGGCTCGTCCGCGATAATCAGCGCCGGATTGTTCACCAGCGCCCGGGCCAGACCCACCCGCTGCTGCTCGCCGCCCGACAGCTCCATGGGATAGTTCCTCGCCTTATTCTGCAGCCCTACCAGCCCCAGAATGTACGGCACCCGCTTGCGCACCTCCCGCTGGGAAGCGCCGATGACCCGCATGGCAAACGCCACATTGTCGAACACATTCATATTGTTGATCAGCCGGAAATCCTGGAACACGATGCCCATGGTGCGGCGCAGATACGGAATTTCCCGGCGTTTGAGCTTAGACAATTTAAAATCGTTGACGATAACCTCTCCGGCGTTCGCCACTTCTTCCCTCATGATGAGTTTTAAAAAGGTCGATTTGCCCGCGCCCGACGCGCCCACAATGAAGACAAATTCGCCCTTATCAATGCGTAAATTGACATCCTTCAAAGCCTTTGTACCATTGTCATACACCTTATGTACGCCTTTAAACTCGATCAAAGAAACACCTCCCTGTGCCGACGTTCGCCGTCGAAATCCCGGCGGAAACCGCAAAAGCCGTCGATTGGCCGGGCTATAAAAAACGCCCTTTGCGGGCGCCGGAGTATTCGTATTCGGTGGGCGGCCATATCCTTCCGCCTGAAAGCACGAGCCTAGAGCAATTGGCGGGTAAAATGGCATGAAAGGAGGCAAGGAAAAATGACGTGGGGCAAGGCGGAGGACGCCGGCGGGCTTGCGCCCACCAAGGACGACAACGATGTCCACACGCCATTTTTACCGCCGAACTTGTGTCATTTTATTCGCCAATTGCTCTATTGTCACTATACCGTGAACGAGAAAAAGGCGCAAGCCTCAACATCTTCCATTATGGGAACAAACTTCCATATAAATGGAAACCCGCGTTTCCCGTTAAGCGAGCCGGGCGTCTCCCGTTAAGGGAGCCGCCGACAGAAAACTGTCGGCGGCAGCCTTTGTATCCTGAGCGGATTAATATTTGATGGGATTGGCAATGAGGTATTTCTTGACCATCAGCGCCACCTTGAAGACGATGGCATCGTCGAATTCCCGGAGATCGAGACCCGTCAGTCTCTTGATCTTCTCCAGCCGGTACACCAGCGTGTTCCGATGTACGAACAGCTTGCGGGACGTCTCGGAAACGTTCAGGTTGTTCTCAAAGAACCGCTGGATGGTGAACAGGGTTTCCTGATCGAGGGAATCGATAGAGCCCTTCTTGAACACTTCCTTGAGGAACATCTCGCACAGCGTGGTGGGCAGCTGATAAATCAGGCGGGCGATACCCAGATTGTCATAGCTAACGATGGTCTTCTCGGTGTCGAACACCTTGCCGACCTCGAGGGCCACCTGGGCTTCCTTGAAGGAGCGGGCCAAATCCTTGATGCCCTCGACCACGGTGCCGATGCCGACGGTGGCCTGGGTATAGAACTCGCTGCTCAGCGTATCCACAATGGAACGGGCCAGCTTCTCCAAATCCTTGGATTCGATGCCCGAGCGGATTTCCTTAATCAGCGCGATATCGGTCTCGTTGATATTGATGACAAAATCCTTGTTCTTGTCGGGGAACAGGTTCTGCACGATGTCATAGGCGGAAATATCCGAGCGGGCGGCAATCCGAATCAGCACCACCACGCGGTTGACATCGTTATTGAACCGCAGCTCTCTGGCCTTGAGGTAAATATCGCCGGGCAGAATGTTATCGAGAATCACGTTCTTGACAAAATTGCCCCGGTCGTATTTTTCATCGTAATACTGCTTGATGCTGGACAGGGATACGGCAAGCAGAGAAGCGAACTTAGCCGCCTGATCGTCCGTTCCCTCCACGAACAGGATGTACTCGCTGCGCGGCCGGGAGCCGAAGGGCTTATAGGTGTACCCGTCCCGCATGAACGCTTCCTGGGCGGAAAACGATTCCGCGTTCACCGCGTCGGATACCTCGCCGATACGGCCGAGATCGCTGCACGCGATGACCGACATGGTTTCGTCGATGACGCCGATGGTGCGGTCAATCGCTTCCCGCATCTGGTGGACAACTCCCTGGAAAAGCCGATTGGACATAGAATTCTTCCCCTTTACATAAAAATAAATAATAGAATCCTTCCGAATCCAGTCCGCCGGCCAGCCGGAAACACCTTATACACTCTCCGCATAAAGCGGCGGACATGTCTCAAAACGATCCCGAGAGTCCCTATATGGGATCTCTGTGCGGGTCTGCGGCGGCTTCCGCGGAGTTCCGAACCGGCAAATCACTCGGATCTTGCTTGTCCTTCCTTAGGCGGCGGCTTGGCCCCATTCCCGGGTATCGTATTTATTGTACACAATACCGAAAAATATTGCAAGGGCTGCCGGAAAGATTATTCATGTAATCTGACCGAAACTTTGTAAAGTTTACAATTTTGTAACACTTTCTTTGCCGTTCCTTGCATTTCCGGGAAATCCTGCCACAAAAAACGCCGTCCCCTGCTGCAAGGGACGGCGCTCGTTATATGGCGACGGTCATGCCGTCGTAGGCCACCAGCAGGCCCTGCTCGGCAGCGATCGGCACCAGCTCGTCATAGGTGGCGCCTCCGTTGTGTGAAAAGTGGTGCAGGCAGGCGGCGGTGGCGTCGTCCGCCAGCCCCATATGGCGCAGCCGGGTCAGAGCCTCCATCGCCGTATCCAGCCCCATATGGCCGTTGCGCCAGCCGGTCCGCAGGCCGCCGGTGCAGTCCAGCGACACGAAATCCAGATGCGGGCCATGCTTCTCCAGCCACTCCCAGGTCTCCTCCGGGAACCAGCCGGTATCGTTGGCGTACAGGAGAGATTTTTCTCCATCCTCAATCAGGAAGAACACCGGGCCGGAGGCCGGATCGTGATTGGCCGGCAGAGGGGTGACCGTATAGCCGGCGGCCTCAAAGGATTCAAAGGGCCGGATTTCCTGGAACAGCACCCGGTTCTGTTTTATCAGGCCGCATTTCTCCAGCATTTCCAAAATCCCCGGAGCCGCCTCTTTGGTGGCATAAAAAACCAGGGGGCGATCGTCGCCGGGATACGCAAACCCATCCAGCCGCATTTCCAAATCCGCCGGATACAGATGATCGCTGTGGCTGTGGGTTATAATGCAGTCCCGTATACGGGGCAGATCCAGTCCGCTGTAATACATGTGCGCCAGGGTGTCCGCCGGAAAATCGATCAACAGCTTGTCGTCCACCGCCGCCTGGGAACGGGTGCGCAGGTTCCGTCCTCCCGCCTTGGCGGCCCGCCGGCAATTGTCGCAGGTACAGAACAGCGCCGGCCACCCCTCGGCGGCCGCCGTGCCGAAATACTGAAATTTCATCGACCCCATCCTTTCCGTGCAGGGCTTTTCCACCCTTTGCCAGTATCATCTAGGGTCAGTATACAGCCCTCCTCCCGTGAAGTCAAGAGACAAGCTCCGGGCGGACCACCGCTCTTTTCTTTCCCCGCTTCAGCGGGAGGGAGACGGGCGGCCGATCACCTCCGCCGCTCCGTCAAACAGGACGGACAGGGTATCCAGCCGCGGCGCGTCCATGGCGAGATAGACCGCCGGGCCGCCGGTGAACGGATCCTCCACCCCGACGCACAGCTTCACGCCCGGCCTGGACAGCAGCGCTGCTTCCACCGTCGTGCGGGTGCGGATTTCCTTGTTTTCCGTCAGCGCGGACAGCCGGATATCCACCGGTGTTCTCGAGAGCACCTTGCCGCTGTCGCTCAGGATATACAGGCAGGCGGGCCAATCCCAGTATAGGGGCGCCGCCCCGTCGTTCACCCACTGGAGCTCTACCGCCAGCTCTGCTTCCGAGGCGCTGTCGACAATGGCGGCCTCCCGGACGCGCAGGCGGTAGCCCAGGTTTTTCAAGATCTCTCCGGCCCCGTCCTGCAGCCCCGCGCCGCCGCTTTCGCTGAAGCCATGCGGGCATTTCGGGCCGAGAAAGGTGGTGTGGCTCCGCCGGACGAGGGCGGCGGTTTCCTGCAGCCGGGGCCCCAGAAGCTCCGCGAAGGAATACCGGCTGGTGAATTCCCCGCCCACCGGGGCGGTCTCCCACACCGACGGCATGGCCACCAGGGCGTCGGTTTCCCCGGCCTGGGCGTAATCGCCGCCATTGGCAATCCAGTCCAGCCATTCCTCCGTGCTTTCCCGGTCGCCAGCCATGTCGTTAAACAAGCCGAAATTCTCCTTTTTCGCATCCACGAAAGGCCGACGCATGAGGATTTTGGCATGAGGGAAGGCCGTCAGATAGGGGGCGATATACTGCCGCCGCACCGCCTCCCCCGGCATGCGGGGAAGGCCGTCCTCATATTTGACATGCCACTCGCCCCAATGTCCCAGGCTCCCCAGCTCCACATAGCTGAAAAAGGTATCCTGGCCAAACCGCTTCCCCAGGGCGGCGATGGCCTTCGCATGGGCTTCGATAAATACCCGATTGGCGTAGTTGGGGCTGTAGCCTTTGCCATAGGAGATATCGTAATCCTTGCCGTCCTTGGTTTTCTCATACAGCCAGTCGGGGATATCCCGGTGCGGCTCATCGCCGGGCAGATCGCAGACGAAGCGGAACACCACATGCTTGCCGGCGGCGCGCCACTCGTCCAGGTGGTTGGCCTTTTCGATGGCCTCGAAGGCAAAAACGCCCTCCGACGGCTCCAGCTCCCGCCAGGACACATCCACATAAACCAGTGTGTTGTCGGCAGCGGCCTCCAGATAATCGGCCTCCGGTGCGAAGCCCATGACCGGGTTTTTCAGAATTTCGCCGCTTTTGGCAAACGCCTTGGAGGCCAGGAGAGAGGCCGGCTCCCCGCCGGACAGCCATAGGCTCAGCCCTATCCCCCCGGCCAGCACGAGCAGCAGCACCAGCGCCATCAGCATCCCTTTGGCACGGCTAGTCATGGTATTCACCGTCATATTGAATGAGCGTCACGTCCTCGACACCCTCCACCGCCCGCAGCTTCTCCAGAAACACCATGCTCTGGGTTTTGCAGAAGACCTCTATGGCCATCTCCGCGCTTTCCCCTCGCAGCGTCTTAGACTTGACGCGGAAGCGCGTGTTCCCCATGGCGCGCACAATGTTGTCTCCCACCAGGTCGCCGGTATAATGCAGGACGACGATATACACCTGCCCCTTGGAGGAACGGCGGCTGAAAATCAGGAGAACGAGTATCATCACGATGGCCGCGATAAGTACCAGGGCAAACATGTTGGCCCCCACGGCGATGCCGGTGGTAATCGCCCAGAACATGTACAGCAGATCCATCGGATCCTTGACGGCGGTACGGTACCGGACAATGGACAGCGCCCCCACCATGCCCAGGGACAGCACCACATTGGTGCTGATGGCCAGGGTGACCATGCAGGTCAGCACCGTCATGCCCACCAGGGTGACGGCGAAGGAGCGGTTGTACACCACGCCGCGGAAAAAGCGGTTGTAGATAAAGCAGATCACCAGGCCCATCAGCAGGGCCACCCCCAGGGCGATCACCATCTGCAGTATTTTCTCCGGTGTGAAGGAGTTCTTAAACATATCCAGCTCCAGCACCGATTTTTTTATCAAATCTTTCACACTCATGGGGACTTCCTCCTCAAATCAATAGTGGATGGATTCCGCATATAGGTATCCCGTTTTTTCGCAGCCCAGCACGAACTTCGAGACCGCGGTCAGCTCCGAGGAGCGGGGCGGCAGCGCCCGGCGGACAAGATCGGGCAGGAATTCCGTGAATTTGACCTCCAGCACCAGCTTGCCAGGCTCCAGCAGATAGAGCATGGGCAGCCGGGGATCGAACAGCTTTTCCCCGCCCGAACAGGCGCGGACGTTCTCGTCAAACGTGACGCGCACGTCTCCGGCCTCCATCACAAAGGGGGTGCGTTCATAGTCGATAATCACCCGCGGCCGCAGCATCCGGGCGGTCAACTGGACATAGAACTCGCCGCACAGCGGCTCTTTCCGCCCCAGAAGAAACGCGTAGTCTCCCCGCAGGATCCGATCGACTTCCTCCCGAGACAAGGGGACGGCGCGCTTATAAATGTAGCTGTCCTGCTTGCTCTTGCATTCCAGCTTGATAACGGCGTCATTGTCGTCATAAAAACGGATCCGGTACTTTTTCCGCCCGGTCACGCCCATGAGCTTCTCCCCATAGGCAGTGTGCCAGTAGTCGTCAAAATAAAGACTGCGGATTTTGTAGCCGCCCTCCGGCGCGTGGGGATCCCGCCGCATCAGGACGTCCAGGCGCCGGGCAAGCAGCTCCCGATCGCCGGCGTTGATGAGGAATTTCAGCTCATGCCGGTAATGCGGCCTGTTTTCGGCCATGGGCTATCCCTCCCCCAGCGTGCCATCGGGGAGGATATAGAAGCACCGGACGCCATAATGCCTCACGCCGTTCTGATCCTCGTAATATTCCTGGGCGGTCTGGGTTTGGCCGGATGCGTTCTTGACGGACACCCGCATGAAATACTGGCCGGGAGCCAGCTTGCCGGTCTGCGCCTGGGGCAGCTTCAGGTTTTCCTGCTTGTTCAGCGTCGTCTTAAAGGTGTAATCCCTGGCCAATTCGAAGTTCTGGCTGGTGGTGTCGGTGTTCCCGGTCAGCATCTGGAAGGCCAGCCAGGTAAAATAGTTCTCCTCGTCGAAATACTTGGCGAACACCTCTTCCGTGGGCAGGGAGTAATTGTTGAGGTCGTCCAGCATGGTCAGCAGCTTCTGGTGGTCGTCGTTCCCCTTGACCTCCAGCACCTCCTCGAAGGCGGACAAATCGTACTTCGGATCGTCCGCGAGCTTCAACGCGTCGGGGTACCGGAAAAACTCGAACATGCTCGCTTTATACAGCTGGCCGTATTCGTCCAGCCCATGATTGCGCAGGAAGCGCTTGTTGGGCTGCTCCACCTGGGTATACAGGCCGTAATCCACAAATTTGGCCCCTGTGGCGTCGTTTCCGGTCTGGTCCTTGACGTACAGGTGAACAAACTGGGTGCGCAGGCCGATCATGCCCGGCACGGTTTTGATGAGGTCGTAGCTGAGCTTGTTGCGGATGCGGGTGCTGTCGTAAGGGTGCTTGTTGAGGGCGATGGTCTTCTGGTTGCGCCAGGAACCGGCCCCGCTTTTTATCTTGTTTTAAAGGATTTCTGTTCCGCCTTGGAGCTGGTTTTGCCCCGCACCTGCACGGTGGCGTTGGGCACGTTCAGCCCGTAGCCGATTTGATCCGGAGAGGGGCCGGACTCGTCCCCTACCTGCAGGATGCCCTCCACGCCATAGCGGGGGATCCCCTTTTCATCATAATAGTAGGTGGAATTGCCGTTGACCTCGCTCCAGGAATGATCGGTATTGTCAGCGGCATTGCCCCGGCGCACCGTCAGATACATGGTGACGATAGAATCGTCGTCGTCGGCATACACCGACGCCTTATCCTTCACCTGTACGTCGTTGATGCTGCCGGAGGGCTCGATATCCGGGCGCTGCTGCACCGTCGACGTGTCGTCCCCCGTCCCGAAATTGCAGGAAGACAAAAGCAGGCAAAACACGGCGGCAGCCAGCAGACCGGTCCCCTTCCGCCGGCGGCATGTCTGTTGATTCTTCATGTACTACCAATCCTTTCACAATGGAGAGCGGCATCAGCTGTGTGACGGGTGTTCCTCCGCCTTTTCTTCGGCGGCCAGCTGCTTTCTGGCGGCCCGGGCTTCCAGGCGGACGCATAGGCGGGTGAACAGGCCGGTTTCCTCCCGCACGAACATGGGCTGCCGGCTGAGCACATGATATTTCAGCTTGCCCAGATACTGCATCAGCCGCAGCCAAGCGACCGCGCAGAAGACCAGCCCGCCCAGCACAAAGCCGAAGCCGAACAGCATGCTCGGCCCGCGCATAAACAAAAGCGTAAACGCATTGGCAAAAACCGTAAAGCAGGCGGCCGAAAACAGAGCGCCCTTGTTGTCCGCGAAATACAGCTGAATGAGCATGATGCTGTTGCCGATGGCATACAGGGCGTATCCCACGCAAAGCACCCGATAGATTCCCAGCATTTCGGCGGTGAACCCCAGGGCGGTCTTCGGCAGCAGCAGAGTTCCCGCCACAATAAACAGCAGGGTGGAAAACAGCTGCTTCTGCGCTAGATAGCTCAGCTCCTCCCGGAGCACCCGGATCATATTGCTCTCAGCGGATTCGATATCCTCGAGCGCGCCCCCGTCGTTGAACAGGCTGAAATACGTCTTATACTGCGGATAAAAGCGGGTTTCCACCGAGGTGGTGAAATTGATGGTGGTGATCAATATGGAGAAAAACGCTACCAGCGCGGGAATATCATGAGCCGGCGCGCCGTAATACAGACCCCGCACCTGCACGCCCAAGGGGCTTGCCCACATGATGACCAGATGGCCAAACAGGCCGGTGGTGACGAAAAAGCCCACCAGCGCCAGCTGGGGGAACCGATCGAACCAGCGCAGAAAGCTGAACGTCGACCCGGTCCCCTCGGGAAAGTACCGGTACAGCAGCGCGAAATACCACACCATTAAAATGCCGTACCCGCAGCACACCCCGGTCAGCAGGGCCACGGTGGTGTCCCAGTGCAGCACGAAAACCAGCAGAATCCCAATCAAAAACGCCATGAGCAGCGAGACGAAAAAAGCCAGCAATATGTTTCGGTAATCCTTGATAGCCGTCAGGTAATTGATTTCCGTCCACACAACCACCAGCGAGGCAAACAGCAGCAGGCTCAAAACCTGATACAGCAACGGGATACCGGAGACATGCAGGAACACGCCGTACCCGACGACGCCGATGACCAGCATCACCGTCAGGCTCCCGTAAAAGGAGGGCATGACCGCCTGAGCCCGCTCCATATAGAGCATGTCGGCCGTGCAGCGGGTGGTGAGCATGGAAAACAGGCTCGTCAGGGTCAGAGAGGCCAGAAGCGCGTAGGTGATCATGGACACCAGCAGCTCCCGGTCGCCGCGGTCGAGGCCCGCCTTCTCCGCGATGAAAGTGACGCCCAGCAGCAGAACCACCCCTAGAATCATAGGGCCGGTGCAGACGATGCCGGCATATCCATAGGCGCGCAGCGTGGCCAGGAGGCCCCGGCGGGAAAACAGTTTTTTCAGTTCGAATCCAATGCCTGCCACGCGTCCATCACCTCCCGGTAATTTTCCAAATAACGACGGATCATGTCCTCATGGACAAATTGGGTTAGAATCCGCTTCTGCCCCACCTCGCCCATTTCCAGGCGCAGATCCCGGCGGATGCACAGCAACTCCATAGCGTCGGCCAGCGCCTGCGGGTGCATGGGCGGCTCGCACAGCCCCGCCCGGCCAAAGGCATCGTAGCTCGTTCCCTCCAGCAAGTCCCGGCAGCAGCCCACGTCGGTGGTGACGCAGGGCCGGCGGGCCGCCAGGGATTCCAGCACGGCCAGCGGCTGCCCCTCGGAAATACTGGACAGGACGGTGAAATCCAGCTTTTTGAGATATTCCGAGACATTGGTGTTGCCCACCAGATAGAGATCCCTCACCTCCAGCTGCGCGATAAGGTCGACGCATTCCTGGCGGTATTCCTCATCATCCGTGTCCCCCAGCACGTGCAGCCGCGCCTGCGGCACCCGGGTTTTCAGCTCCAGGAAGGCGTAAATCAGCGTCTTGATGTCCTTGATGGGGGCGATGCGCACCACGGCGCCGATATCCACAAAATCATCCTCCGGCTTGAGGGGGATATGGATAAACTTCTCGCAGTGGATGCCGTTGGCGATGACCCGCCGCTTGTACGCCTCGCACCCCAGCTCTCCCTGAATCTCTGAATAGCGGGAGAACAGCGCCGTCACCCGCACCGCCGCGTCATAGGAGCAGCGGGCCAGCATATAAAACAGATTGATCCAGTGCTGCTTGAAGTAGGAGGCGACCCACTGGGCCCGGAGGATTTCCTCCTCCCGCTCCCGCGTGTAAATGCCGTGCTCGGTCAGAATGAACGGCCGATGATACCGCCAGCCCGCCAGCGCCCCCAGCAGGCCGCCGTAGCCGGTGGACGTCGCGTGATACACGTCCGCCCGCGGCACCTCCTGCTGGATCAGATACAACAGGGGCAGCAGCATGGAGCGCACCGTGTGGAACAGCTCGGAGAATGCGATATACGGGTACTTCTCCCGGCACATTTCCAACAGGATGTTCAGAAATTCCTCGCTCATCAGGAAGGACAGCACGCCGGTCTTCTTGACATTGTAGGTGTCAAACAGCACTTCCCAGTCCGGATCCTCGCAGGCCAGCAGCCGGCGGAGGGCCGTCACCTGCTCGGGCGTGAAGCGCAGCTTTTCCTTCCCCGTCGGGCGCAGGCGCAGGGCGTCGTCCAGGAACACCTCGTGGATTTCCGCCACATTGCGCGGCAGCTCATATTTGAATTTTCCCTTGTCCTCCGCCTTGGCGCCGATAACCCAGAGCACGAACTCGTGCTCCGGCATTCCCTGGATATATTCATGCATCCAGCTGGACACCCCGCCGCGGACATAAGGGTAACAGCCTTCCAGTATCATACAAATCCGCAATTCGACCACTCCGTTTTCAGGATGCCAGCACCACCGTAACCTCCGGGGCCGTGGCCCGCAGCACATATAAGCTGCCGTTCACCTGCTCCAGGCTGCCGCCGGTGATTTTCTGGCAGCGGCCGTCCAGCCGCAGAAGCAGATAGGCCTCGTCGGCAAAGCCCTGCAGGTTCAGGCGGTACACCCCGTTTTCAAGCGTGCGATCCACCGTCAGGCAGTCGTAGCGCTGCACCGCGCGGGAGGCCTCGGCGGCCGTTTGGTTACGCAAGCCGGGGGCCGCGCCGTACAGCCAGTCCATATAGCCGTCCAGGTTGTCGCGCAGGGTGTTCCAGCCCAGGGCCGCCCCTCGATCCTCGTCCAGAACGTCGTCAGGATGGATAAAGTGGGAATTGACGTACTGAAAGTTCAGCTCGTTGAAGGCCGCCCAACGCATATACGGGTCGAGAATGGCGCCCGATATGATGCGGGGCAGTTCCACAATACCGTCGTCGCTGACACAGAATTCCTGCTCGTATTCATAGTCCTCCTTGAGGAACACCCCGGACAGAGTCCGGATCTCCGGAAAGCTCTCCGCGAGCATCGCCCGCCCTTCGGCCGACAGGATATTGGACGGCGGCACATACGTGGAGATGGTGTTTTTCGGGAACAGGGTTTTGGTAAAATCCATCAGTTCCGCGATGGCGCTGCGCATGTCGTTCGCCGTCGGCCAGGTCTCATAGTCCACCTTGCCCAGAAAATCGAAGCCGTCGGGGCACAGGGGCATGTGGTTATACCCGTGGATGCCGATTTCTCCGCCCTTCTCCAGCAGCAGTCCGCCGAAATAGCGGAACCGCTCGGTATCCGTCGTGCGCGGAAAAGTCCCGGAGGTCCGCTCCGAGTAATCCTCGATAACCACACCGGTATAGCGCACGCCGTGCTTCTCCGCGATTTTCAGCATATCCGGCCACCAGATGTTGGAATAAAAGCTGGAAATGTCCCGGCCGAAATACTTGCGGATGTATTCCCCGTTGCCCATAGGCACCGGAGAGGGAAAATCGTCGAGGAAAAACACGGAGGAATTGATAACCGGATAGGCAAACACGTCCTGGAGCAGGCTGTAGGCCGCCGCTGTCAGGCCCCGCGTTACCTTTTCGCACATGCCATGGTTATTGACCACAAACCGCCCCTTGCCATAGTTCCGCTCCCAGAGCATCGGCACGGCATTGGCGCCGTTGGACGCGACATGTACGGTGCAGGCGGCGTCCAGCCGCACATCCAGAACGCTCGCGGAGGGCTCCTCCCAGGCGTACTCGAAGCCGGCCGCCCCCACCATGAAGTTGTCCTGAATCTTCAGACCGACGACGCTGGTATACCCCACGCCGCCGTCCACAATCCCCAGTTTTGAGGCGATGGAACGGAACACCACCGTCGGATCGAGGGTGGCAAAAAACATGCAGCGCCCGCCGGCCTCCACCCAGTCGCACAGCGTGAAAATATTGTCCTGAAACGGAGATAAGTCTGGACAGAGCACCACCGCCGTGGCATAGCCCTGCAGCTTCGGAAAGCCGCCCTTCGCCAGATCCGCCACGTCATATCCCACACTCATGTTGTCGAGAACAACGGTCATGTGATCGTAAAATTCGGCATGAGTCTCCTGGCGGCTGTCCACGATAAGCAGGCAATCGATGGTCTTATGCTTGGCCGCCTTGCTCTGTTTGACAAAGTCCATGGATAAAAATTCCGTTTCCACATGGGACACCCGATAGCTGATGCCGGAGCGCTCGAACAGCAGCAGCAGACCGATGACGGTCAGCGCCAGGATGGGCCAGATGAGGATCCACAGCCGGTCCTTGCTTTTCATGTTTCATGCACCTCCCGCTTCTCCGGCGCGCCCCAGAAGCGCAGCGCCTCCCGCCCCACGGCGGACAGGTAGATTTCCCGGCGCTGTATCTCCTCGGTCGTCCGACGAATCAGCGCCCCGTCGCCGGTTAAAAAGCCGTATTGCAACTGCAGCAGCCAGGAATTTTCATCCTGCGGCCACTGCCTCAGGCAGTCTTCGATAAGCTCCGCGGCCAGCCCGAACTGCCGCAGCGCCAGTCGGTTCTCCGCCGCCGCAAACCATACGCGGCGATCCGGTTCCCCGCCGCCGGCCCGCTTTTTGTCCAGCAGCTCGCCATAACGTGTCCGCTGAACGCCCAACACGCTGTCCTCCAGCAAGCCGCTGTCAATATACCGCCGCAGCGCCAGGAGACAATTGTCCAGCGCCCGAGCGCTGTCCGGTTCCTCTGCCAGCCGGCGTTCGCAGCGCTGCAAATCGATTTCGTATTCCCGCTGTACCTCCATCATGGCGGTGGACGCATAGTGCGTCACCTCGATATCGTCGTTCAGACGGGCCTGCTGGAGGAGCTGGATATACTGGTTGGGATCCTGTCGCAGAATCTCCACCATCAGCCGGCGGCGGGTGACGGCGTCGTTTATCAAAAACGCTTCCTCCAGCGGGACCACCGGCATCTGAGTGCTTTCTTCCTCGATGCCCAGCAAGCGATAATCGTTGATATGTAAATCTTCTAGATCTATTAATTTTGCACCAGACTTATGCCGGCGCGTGTTCCATTCGGCTGTTGCCGCGGCCAGCAGTCCCCATACCGGCACCAGCGCCACCAAGGGAAACGCCTGGGAGGAAAATTTCAGAATTTCCGCCCGCCGGCACAGGTATACCCCCAGGCAAACCAGCGCGTGAATGAGCAGGCAGACCAAGAGAATTCCCCAAGTCATACCGTCGCGCCACCCCTTTCGGAACCGTCCAGCGCCTGGTAGCCGATACCGCAGCGCTTCAGCCGCTCCAGCACCACGCCGATGTTCTCCTGGCCCGTCTGGGTAAGAATGACATACAGGTCCCCGTCCGCGCCCTGCCCGACGACGTCGATGCTGCGCAGGGCCTTGCTGATCCGTGCCCCCACCTCATCCAGCTGCTCGGGTGTGACGGCAATATGCAGCAGCGAATACTCCGCCACCGCCTTTTCCTCCATCTCCTCCCGGACGGCCAGCACCTTGCGGAACGCTTCCTTCTTCATGATGCGGGTCCCTTCGATGAACTGCTCTGTCTCCGTGTAAGCCATGAATTCGATGGCCCGCAGCAGTGCTGCCTGGATGAGGCCGCAGAGCACTTTGATCAGGTTCTGGTAATACATGGCCATCTGGTCGAAGCGGGTCTTCTGAATGGTGATAAGCGCCACCAGGCGGCCATTCTGGAAAATGGGCGCGGCATACTCGGGATAGCCGAGCAGCCTCTCGTTGTTGCACCACACTTCGCCTTCCTCAAAGGACGGGACCATCAGCCCATATTTCTCCAGATCCACGGATTTCCCGGTGGTATCCGCAATGGCCTTCGAGCAAACCATCAGCCGGCCGAACCGCGCGTTCTGATCAAAGGTATACAGGCAAATGCTCTGGTTATCCAGAATATCCTCCATGGCGATCAGCGCCTCCTTGAACACCTCGTCGGGCATAACGGTGTTCAGGCGGCGTGTCACCTCGAAAATCCGGCCAAAGCTGTCGCGGTAGCTCATAATCTGGTTCTTGTACTGGCTCTTGTTCTCCAGCGTGCGGATATACAGCTCGTTAAGGAAAACATACCGCTGCTCCAGATCCGCTTTCTCCTCCTGGACAAAACGCAGATCGTTGCGCATACGATCCCGGGTATACCCAGCGACCGCGCCCATGATGACGAAGCAGGCAAAGGGGATCCAGTTGTCCACGTTGTAGGCGATGATCCGCCAGTCCATGCCGTTGGCCATATAGCTTAAGAAACAGGACAGACACGCCAGCGCGGAAGCGGCCAGCCCCGTGCGCAGGCCGTGAAGGGTGGCCAGCAGCATGACAAACAGCAGCCGAAAATCCACGTACTGGAACTGAACGGAGGTTTTCGTAACGGCCAGCAGCAGCTCCATAAGCCCATATCCCAGCAGCAGCTCCACCGTCCGGATAATGATAGGGTGCGCGGACAAATAGCCTTTTATCCTCTCCCCCGCCGATCGCTTCGGGAGCTGAGTGGCGGCCTGAAAGGCGGCAATCAGCCGTTCCAGTTCATCCGTTACCGCCCGTGTCGGAATCCAGTCGTAATCCCGCCGAGGAATATCCGAAGCCACCGGCTCCGCGATCGGCGCCAGATGCTCGGCGTAAGAAACGCGCAGGGTCGGGAAGCGTTCGATAAACGCCGCGCCCAACTCTCCAAACGTGACCGCTTTCGCGCCGGGAACATGGATCACCGGATGCTCTTCCGGCCAGCTGTCCAGCATACGCATCAGCAATTCGGCCAAATCCTCCTGCGAAAGGAAATCGCACAGCTGGTTGGCCCCGCCTTTGAAACGCACGGCTGCGTGCCGCACCGCCTGGGCGATGAGTCCGCCCACCATGGACGCGCTTTCCCCGTAGCCGAACGTCACGGGAGTGCGGAGGATAAGAATCTCGATGGCGTGCCGCATCCGATAAAACGCGCACAGCTCCTCGCAGGATGTCAGCGCCACCCCCGCGCTTGTAATGGGCGCCGGGCGGGTTTCCTCGTTCACGCCGTCGAGCCCTGCGAACACCGAGGTGGAAGAAAAAAACACGACCCGCCTCACGTCGTGGGCCGCGCACAGGCGCAGCACCTGCTCGAGCTCCCGCAGATCGTCGGCGCACGCCCCATCCTCCTCCGGACGGCGTGCGAAATACATCACCGTATCAAAGCTGTAGGAATGAAAGAGCTTTTCGAACCGATCTTCATGCAGCCCATAGGAAAAGGGATCCACCCCTCGCCCCAGATCGACGGATGGAATCTGTTTGGCCGCCACCACCAGCTTGTGCTCCTCCGTCAGCCGCCGGCAAAAGGGAGCCGACAAGGCCGCCACCCATCCGGTCAGCAATAACTCCATATGAACGCCCCCTCTTTGGCAGTACTACTCAGGTCGCTTCCGCCGCCACGGCGGGCTTCCGGACGTTCTCCGCCCGATAAATCGCTTCGATCTCCTCCCGGCTGCCCTCGAAAAGCTGGACGATTTCCGGATCGAAAAAATCCCCGGCATGATCGAGAATATACAAAAAGCCATCTTCAAAGCTCCAGGCTTTTTTGTAGGTCCGTTCCGTGGTCAGAGCGTCGAACACGTCGGCCACGGCCGTCATCCGCGCATAGCGATCGATTTCCCTCCCGTGTAAACCGAGGTAGCCGGAGCCGTCGAAGCGTTCGTGATGCTCTCTGGCGATATTGGCCGCCAGCTGGAAAAATGGCTCCTGGCTGCCGCATAATATATGATAGCCATACAGCACATGGCACTGGATTTGCTCGAATTCCACCGCCGTCAGCTTTTCTTCTTTGAAAAGCACGTCGGGGGGGATGACGATTTTGCCAATGTCGTGCAGCAGGGCGGCGTTCGCCACATAGTCGGCTTCCTCCGCAGACATGCCGGCGGTGCGGCACATTACCCGGACATATTCCGCCACGTGAACCGTATGGTGGTTTTCCGTATCACATTTGATGCTCATCAGCTTTTTCAGCGATTCCAGAACAACCGTATGCCCCTCCTGATACCCGAACGCGAAATCCACCGGCGCCGAATGGGTTGCCTCCGGCGGCAGAGAAGCGGCGGCGCCGGCCTTCATCAGCCGGAGCCCCTCGATGATGCCCGCAGCGGAAACCAACACGACGCCGAAAAATACCGGCGCGCGCAGATTGACGGCGATTCCTATCAGGCTGTCCATCCAGAAAGCGGTTTCGACAAAAAACAGGGCCGCCGTCAGGACGAATCCCACGGAGGAATCGGGCTTCCGGCCGATTCTCAAAAAGCTCAGAAGCGCCGCAGCACCCGCCGCCAGATGCCAGAAGCCGTAGTATTTCGCTACCAAAAGGGTCAGCGGCTCATAGGGCGAAAGAGCAAGCAGCAGCCCTAGCAGCAGGCTGCCGCCCAGCATGACCTCCTGGGCGCGGTTCCAGGTCTGCCGGCTGGATAAGAGAAAAACGGTCGCCGCCGACAGCAGCACCAGGCTCAGCATATGGATCCGGTAGAACAGGGGAGCATGGAAAGCCGACAGGGTCGGTACCGACTGATTGAAAAAGCAGGCGGCGGCGCTGAAAAGCGCCAGCGCGCCGGCGGCCAGCAGCTGCCGCCGCCACGGCCTCCGGGCATTCAGCCCCCCCATAATCAACAGCACCACGCCCATAACCGCGAACGCGATGACAAACGAGGTGCTGGTATAGATGCTGACGCCGTCGATATTGGACAGCTGATCCATAGGAATCAGACAGGCGGAAAACTCCAGGCGGTAGGGGCAGAACACGGTCGCCGTCAGCCGACTTTTCGACGAGGAGGCCGGCAGGGTCACCGCGCTGACACGGTTACCCACAAAGCTGCCGGATGAACCTAGCGTGTCCAGAACGGTCTGCCCATCCACCGCAACCCGCAGCGGGGCGTTTCCCGTGGTGATCATCAGGCGCCGCCCCGCATCCGCCGCGGGAATTTCCCGGCTCAGAAACAGATAGTCTCCCTGGCCGAACCGGCGAATCGGGCTGTCCTTTCCCGCCGAGAGGGTCTCCCTGCCGCTCGTCGCGGAATCCGCCTGCTCCGCCCATGTATAGTCCCAGTCGGCCAGCATGTGACCACCGCTGGACAGATCGGCAACCGGCCGGCTCAGACCGCTCCAGAGAAGCAGAGCCCCCAGCGCGGCGGCGGACGCCAGAACCAGCCAGCGGACGCCGCGCGTCCATATGTTCACGGATTTTGAGCGGCTGTCCATCCTCCGTTCCCCCCCTGCCGAGCTGTCTTTTCCTACCTGTCCGCCTCTTCATCAATCGGCTTTGCCAAACACATCCCGCGCTTTTACGCGGGTATCCACCACGAGAGGGGCGATGAGCGGCGCGGTAGGCTTTTTAACAGCCGTTGACGCCGGAACCACCGGCGTGTCCGCGCGCTCCTCCGGCGCGGCCGGCTCCTTTTCACGCCGCTCCTCCCTGAAAGAGCGCAGCGCATTTAGGAGAAGCGGCGGCAGCGCCGCGTTCTCTTCCGGCTCCTCCTCCGGCTCTTCCGCCGGGCGGAATTCCTCCGGGATTTGCTCCCGTTCTTCCTGCAATGTAGCCGTGAAAAGCGCGTTCATT
Source organism: uncultured Oscillospiraceae bacterium (assembly GCA_900546265.1). Classification (GTDB taxonomy): domain Bacteria; phylum Bacillota; class Clostridia; order Oscillospirales; family Acutalibacteraceae; genus UMGS856. The sequence goes on from URCA01000002.1 coordinate 141,010, forward strand.
TTCTCGGTCAGATCCTCGCAGATAGCGGACACCTCCGGGAGCGCGCCGGCCATCTGCTGCCCCTGTCCGGCAAAGTCCTCCAGATTCTCCAGCATCGCCTCATAGGATTCCACCAGTTGGCGGGTCGTTTCCTCTTTAACGACCGCCATCTGCTCTAAAGAGGCGCGCAGCTGCCCGTCCGCCTCGGTAAGGACCGCGGCGTATTCCTGAATCCGCTCCTGCATCTCCTCAATGAGCTCCGCGCGGATTTTCTCCACGTTTTCATAGGCCCGGGCGTAAATCGGCCCCACGTTGATGCCGTAAGGCGCGGATTCCTTTTCCCGCTCCAATGCGCCGATTTTGCCGTGCAGCTTCTGCGCTTCTTCCTGCAGTCTGGCCGCCCGCGCGGTCAGCTCCGCGTTGGCCGCCCGCAGCTCCTCCAGCTCTCGGCGCATGTCCTCGGGAACGGCCGCCGCCGGGGCCGGCGTCTCCATCTCGGATTTTGCCGCCAGTTCCATATTCAGCTTGGTTAGCTTGGAACTGAGAATGCTGTTTTGACTGCGCAGCGAGTCGATAACCTCGTCAGCCTCCCGCACATCGTAACCCCAAAACGTTTTTTTCATAGAGCCAAACCTCCTGTCGGAATCTATCAAGGGTCAAAAAAATGGCTGCATTATTTTTCAAATAATGCAGCCAGACGATCATGGCAGGGTTTCCCGCTTTAGATTCTTAAGCTTTGCGTCTCCAGCTTTCGCTAGATTTGCCTATATTTGATTGGTAAGAACGAAATCTATTCAAATGATACCGTTTTTCCGCCGCCTTGTCAAGGAATATTTTTATAGTTGGCCTGGTGTCATGTTCTGTATACGAGTTACAAAATTTATTGCACGGAATCAATGCTTCCATTTTCTACAAAGTATGATATAATTGTGTAAAATAATCAAGGGGGATTTGCTAATGAGTATGGAAAGTTTAACAAGTTTGTCCATTCGAAATATAATTGATAAAGTAAATACAGGCGCAATCAGAATACCTTCTTTTCAAAGAGGGTTTGTTTGGGAACCAGAAGCTGTCGCTTTTTTATGGACAGCTTATATAAAAAATATCCGATCGGTGCGGTATTGCTTTGGCGGACAAAAGAGAGGCTTCATAGTGAGAGACAACTTGGTAGATTTATTTTACCGGAGCCAGTAAAGGATTATCCAATCGATTATGTTTTGGATGGACAGCAAAGATTGACCTCTGTATTTTCGGTATTTCAGTCGGGGTTATTACCCCAATCCGACTCTAGTTGGATGGACATCTATTACATAATAGGGACAAATGAATCGCCACAACAAAGCTGTTTTGTTCCGCTCGAGATAGAAGATGTTGATCCTAGAAAACATTTCCCTCTATGTTCTCTTTTTGATCCCGTCCAATATCGCCGATCCACAAAAGACCTGGATGATGATGTAATAATTGAACTTGATAGGTTGCAGGCTTGTTTTCAGGAAATTGCTATACCAGTTCAACTTATGGAAACCGATGATAAAGCTCATGTAGCAATCGTGTTTGAACGTATCAATCGCGCCGGTGTCCCCTTAGATTCATTTCAATTGCTAACGGCTTGGAGTTGGAGTACTGAATTCGATCTACAAGACAAATTAGATGAATTATCGGCGGAATTATCTGAATATGGTTTTGAGGGGTTGGCTGAAAATCAAGACCTTTTAATGAAATGTTTTACTGGATATATCTTAGGGAATACATCGCCTGGAGCGATAATGGATTTAGACGGCAAGATGATCCGCGATAATTTCGAGAGTATAAAGAATGGCTTAAAATCAGCAGTGGATTTTTTAAGAAAAGAGTTGCATTTATATTCTTTAAATTGTTTGCCATATCCGGCCATGCTGGTATCTTTAGTTCGTTTCTTTGGCTCAGAAAAGACAAACGGATGCTCATATACAGATAAACAGAGAAGACAATTAGTACGCTGGTTTTGGAGAAGCTGCTTTGCAAGACGTTATTCTAGTGGCGTAAACAGCGCTCATGAAACAGACCTTAATTCCATGGAACGACTTAGAGATAACGAAAACTTTGATATAAGCAGTTTTAAATGCGATATTCCGACCGGATTTTTTACCGATAACGTTTTTAATATCAATTCCGTCAACTCACGGACTTTTATTGCAATGTTGGCCAATAACAACCCCAAATCCTTTATTTCAGGAGCCAGTGTCGACTTATCGCAAACGTTGAAAATTGCTAGTTCAAAAGAATTTCATCATATTTTTCCGGATAAATACCTGCAGAAACTTTCACTGGAACGTAAGGATATTTATCAGCTGGCAAATTTTTGTTTTTTAAATAATGCAGATAACCAGAAAATAAAAGACCGTTCTCCATCAGAGTATAAACAGTTTCTCAATCCCGATTCTATACCGGATGTTCTTAAATCTGCAATTTGTCCCTCGGACACTTTTGAACTGGATTACGGAGAATTTATACTGAAACGGAAAGCCATGTTGATGGATTTTGCAAATAGACTCATTAACTACGGAAACGACTTTTGAGTCTTTTGGTTGACGACTGCTCAAACAGCATCGCCGAAAGCTGACCAACTCCACAGATAAAGAAAGCGCCCGGGAACCGTATGCCTATACGGCTTCCGGGCATTTTTCTAGCCGTCGCCCAGGGCTCTGAACCTCGCAGGTTCGAGTCTCGGACTCGTCAAGCATAAAAATGGCCTTGGTAATTTTGAGAAGCGACTCGAACTATCACACTTTTGAAAACCGTTTTTTCAAAACTACATAATGGTTCCGATTTGACTTGTCTCCACCATTGTCAGGAAATAGGCAAAACGGCAGGCTATCGGTCGTGCGGTGCTTAATTACACACGCACAGCATTTCCCGTGATTGGGGCAAGTCTGCTTTGGACAGCTACACTCTTTCACATTTTTACAAGGCATTGGGTTACCTCGCTTTTTTCAGAATGGCAATCACCTCATCCGGCTTCAGTACCTTGCCAAAAGAAACCACTTTACCGTCCACCACAAGGGCTGGGGTTGTCATCACGCCGTATGCCGCAATTTGCGTAAAGTCGGTGATATGATCGATTGTCGTGTCTAGGCCGAGCTGCTTGAGCGCCTCCAGTGTGTTTGCTTCCAACTGATTGCACTTGGCACAGCCGGAACCGAGAATTTTCACGCTTGCGCCTCCCGCCTTGCATACCTCCGCTGCTTTCATAGACTCCGCATTGCAGCTCCCTCCACAGCAGCATTTCTTTTCTTCTTTCTTTTTACTGAATAAACCCATTGTGTTTTCCTCCTAAATAAATACATAATGGAATGCGTTAAACAGATAGCCTACAACGATAATGCCGACTGTACAGATACCAATAAACAGAGCGAGCAGTTTTGGTTTCACAGCTTTTCGCAGCATGATAAGGGATGGCAGCGACAGCGTTGTGACAGCCATCATAAAGCTAAGAATTGTGCCAAGCTGCGCACCTTTCGAAAGCAGAGCCTCAGCCACGGGGATCGTCCCAAAAATGTCCGCATACATGGGAACACCGATAACCGTTGCCAAAATCACGCCGAACGGGTTGTCGCTGCCGAGTACCGCTTCAATCCAGTGTTCGGGAATCCAGTTATGAATGACCGCGCCGATTCCCACGCCCACAAGGATATACGGAAATACCTTTTTAAAAGTGGACAGCATTTGATCCTTTGCGTAAACCAGTCGCTCTTTTTGCGACAGCGTCGGAGATTCGACATCGACCGCACTTGCACTTTTGATAAAGGATTCCACATACTTTTCCATGTGCAGCTTCTCAATCAGTGTACCGCCCGCGACGGCAATCATTAAACCGACCACCACATAGGCGACGGCGATTTTCCATCCGAAAATGCTGGAAAGCAGAAGCAGGCTTCCCAGGTCAACCATCGGGGAGGAGATCAAGAAGGAAAAGGTCACACCGAGAGGAAGTCCTGCGCTGGTAAAGCCGATAAATAATGGAATAGAAGAACAAGAGCAAAAGGGCGTGACCGTTCCTAGCAATGCAGCGATGATATTCGCCCATATCCCATGAAACCGTCCTAAAATCTTCTTGCTGCGCTCCGGCGGAAAATAGCTCTGGATATAGCTGATGAAAAGAATCAGGAAGCAGAGCAGCACCGTGATTTTGATTACATCATAGAGAAAAAATTGAATGCTGCCTCCGATTCGTCCGGTAATATCCAGTCCTAAAGCGGACAGTCCCATACCAATCAGCTTATTCAGCCATTTCATACCGAGAAGCTGATTTTGAATAAAGTCCCAAACTATCGACATGCGCAGTCACCACCCTCGCAGCAGTTCAGCGTCCCTATGAACGCCTTGAATGCCGACAGCGTTTCGCAATTTAGAGAATAGTGCGACCATTTCCCCTCCTTGCGGGTTTCTACTAAGCCGCACTCGCAAAGGATTTTCATGTGGTGAGATAATGTCGGCTGGGTAATCTCAAAGGCTTCCAGCAGCTTGCAACCGCATTTTTCACCATCTGACAACATTTTTACAATTTTCAATCTGTTAGAATCTCCAAGCGCCTTACAGATCAAGGCAATATCCATTTCTTTCATCTCAAGCACCTCGCATTGATTATCATCTATGTAATCATTATATGCTATACATAGATAAATGTCAATGTGTTTCTGCTTCATCTTATTGGTATTCGGTTTCTGCTCATTTTCAAACGGTACAAAGGGATTCGGATTTAGCAAAAACACCTATTGATATCCAAACCACAATGGTTCAAATTTCAATAGGTGTTTCATTTTTGGGACGAGATGCTTAATCGTAAATTTCCCGTGGTAAATATTCTATGGCTGTGAGTTGGCCATCTTTATAAAAAGCACCATATAACCGAATTTTAAGATGTTTCAGAGCCCAATTTTTGTTGATCCGTCTTATACATCTTTCTGCCTCTGACCTTGGCAGAGCGATACCATAAATATGGTTGTTCTTTCTAGAATCAACTTCTATGCGTAAAATAATTTGAGATAACGCCCAGCGAAAATTTGTATTACAGGAAGAACGCATTTTGCTCCCATCGGCCTTTAAATTTCCCTTCGCTTCAATGAAATACCAATTGCCATTCTTCTTCTGGTTTTCCAATTTAAGTACTAGGTCAACACCGCGTTCCTTTTTTTCTGCATCCGCTTTATGGATAATTCGTTTATGAGAAGTACGCCCTTTTTGCCTTAGAAAATTTTCCACCCCTTGAATCACTTCATTTTCTGTCAACAGGTCTCTATGTTGCATGACGCCCCTCCTTTTTAGATGCCTTTTTGAAAGGCAAAAACTGTACGTACAAAGTTTTTATTAAGTAAAAAGAAAAATCGACAAGGTTCAAAAGAAACTTGTCGATTTGGTCGAGGCGACAGGGCTCGAACCTGCGGCCTGATGGTCCCAAACCACCCGCGCTACCAAACTGCGCCACGCCTCGCCGTTTATAAACTCTTTAGATTATACCGCGCCTTTATGTCTCTGTCAAGCCGTCCAGTGCCTGCCGGTAAGCCTCCTGCGTCATAGTGGCGTTGATGATTTCCAGCAGCCGGTTGGCCGACAGTTTCCGGGGCAGCCCCAGCGAAACCAGCAGCCTTTCCCGCCGCGCCGCGCTGTCCGGGCCGCCGGACAGGCCATCCTCCATCATGGCCGCCTTTGTGAGAAACGGCCGGCCAATCGGTGTCTCCTCTTCCTCAAAGGTTGCCCCCGCCCGGCGCAGGGTCTCCAGGATGCGGGCGTTGTCGATCCCTTCCACCCCGAGCAGCCCCTCTTTGGACGCCGCAGCCTTTCGCCGTTCCTTGCCCGGCACCTCGGGAATGTACGCATGTTTGAGCTGATCCGCCGGAATGGCGGCAGCCAGATAGTTCCGAATGACAAAACCGGCCCCGTCGCTGTCGGTGAGAATCAGCAGCCCCCGCTGCGCCGCCAGCCGACGCAGAAACGCTAGCCGTTCCTTATCATGAAACACGCCGAAACCGCCGGTTTCCACCACCAGGGCATCCACCGCCGATTTCACGCGGATCGCGTCGTATTTTCCCTCCACCACAATGGCTTCCCGTATCCGCGGCACCCTGTTTCCTCCTTTTTCAGCGGCTGCGCGCCAGCACAATCAGCCGCGCGGCCGTCTGTTCAAGCACCACCCGCTTGTCAGTGCGAGCGGATTTCAGCTGTCCGTCCGCCTGCGCCAGTATCTCCAGGCTCTGCCGCAGCATGGGCAGCGATAGCCGGGCACTGTCCCGGGCTGCGTTGCGCAGCCGCCATTCCCGGCCGCGATACCCAAAATCCGCTGCCAGCGACTCGGCCGGCACCCCCGCCTGCGCCGCTGCCTTGGCCCGGTACAAATCCGCGTAAGCGCCCGACAGAACCGCCAGAATGGCGACCGGCTCTTCCTTCTGATAAAACAGCGTGTTTAGAATAGTGTAGGAGCGCTCGTAATTGTTCTGCAGCAGCGCCTTGGACAGGTCGAATACCGAGGCCTCCAGGTTTTTAGTGGCGGCGGTCTCGATATGCTCCCGGGTGATTTCTCCCCCGCCAGCCAGGGCGGACAGCTTGTCTATCTCGTTGAGCAGCAGGTTCAAATCGTCCCCGCACCGCTCAACCAGGAGCTTTGCATTGTCCGGGGTAAGGGCGCTGCCTCGCCGGGCGGCGCCGCTGACCAGGAGCTTGACAATATCCCCCGTGGTCTTGCGGGGAAACTGCACGCAAAGCCCCGTCTTTTCCACCGCCGCCGCGAAGGCCTTCCACTTGGCGTTCTTCTTGAGATCCGGCTGGACTGCATCCTGCCAGAACACTGTCACACAGCTTTCCGGCGGATCGCCCGCCAAGTTCAGCAGCCGCTCCTGCGCCGCGCCGGCCGCGGCCACGTCAAAATCCCGAATCACCACGCATTTCCGCTCCGCCATCAGCGGCAGCGCTTCCACGGCCTCTTCGATTTGATCGAAGGAGACGCTCTGCCCATCCAGCTTCTGGAGGTTGAAGCCGCCCATATCGTCCTTACCCACCGCCTTCTCCGCAATTTGGGCCGCATAATGGGCGGTCAGATAGCTCTCCTCCCCATACAGGAAATATAAAGGGGCCAGCCCCTCCTTCAGTCGTTTTTTCAATTCGGCTTCCGTTATCGGCATGGCCGCCTCTCCTTTCGTCAGCTGATAAAGCCGCTGTCCCTCGGCAGATGCAAGTCCCCCAGCCCCCGGGTAGTCACCGAAACCGGTTCCTGTCCCACCAGCAGGCGGAGGGGATACGCGCCCCACGGCAGCGCCTTGGTCACATACGGAACCATCCCGTCGGAGCAGCTCATAACGCCGCCCTGAGCGGTCAGCGCCGTCGCCTGCCGGGGCGGCAGCCCGGTGAAAACCGCCAGATGGGTCCGCCTCCAATCGGCTGGCAGTGCCGCCGCGCTCCCACCTGGCGGGCACAGCAGCACCCTGGTGTCCCCGAAACACAGCCGAACCCAGCCGCCTTTTTCAAACTCCATCATCCCGTCGTTCCAGCAGCGCACCGCATCCCGCTCTCCATAGGTCAGCCGGCGCCCAGCCGGGATGGCCGCCTCCCCTGTCTCGGGAAGCAGCAGGCAGTCCACCGCTATATCCCGTGCAAACGTGTCCAGCCCTTGGGCGAAATCCCCCTCCGGCTGAGGCAGCAGCAGAAAATCCAGCCGCCGGATCCCCCTGGCCCGCAGCGCATAGGCCGCTTGCGTCAGCGTATACGCGTCCGGCCCCGCCGCCACCAACCCGGCATGCCCATCTCTTTCGAGTATCAACGCCAGGGAATCGCCGGCAGGCACCGTCGTCACCGTGGTCACACCCCGCATCAGCACCGTGTGCGCCCCTATCCCGCAGGCCAGCACGATCACCGACAGTGCCGCGCTCCGCCGCAGCCCCCGGCTCCCCAGCAGCCGGTACCCCAGCAGCATCAGCAGCAGCGCGCCGATCAGCCACACCAGCAGGTACGACTGGGTCATGGACACCGTGGCGAACCGCCAGCCGGCCACCCCGCCAGTCAGTCCCAGCAGATATTTGGCCACCAGTCCCGCCGCCAACAGCAGCCCCCTCGCCGCCCAGCCCAAAAAGGGCACCGCGTCCAGCACCATGGCCAGGCAGCCGGACACGACCAGCAACGTGGAGGGAAACACCGCCGCCAGATTGCTCAGGGGCGCTATGAGAGACAGCTCGCCGAAAGTAACCGCCACAATCGGCAAAGTGGGCAGCATGGCTGCCAGGCTTACGCACAAAGCGGCGGTGGGCCGCCGCGCCCATCCTGGGATCTCCCATTCCTCCGGCCGCCCTCTGCGCAGCCAGGCGAACGCCTTGTCCTGCATCCAGGGGCCGAGCACCACCAGCCCCACGGTGGCGGCAAAGGACAGCTGCAACCCCACATCCAACACCACATACGGATTGGGCAGAGCCAGCAGCAACAGCGCAAGCCCCAGGGAATTGCGGCTGTCCGCCCGTCGCCGCAGCAGCTGCCCGGCCAGCAGCACCAGGCACATCACCCCGGAGCGCACCACCGACGGCGTCATGCCGGTCAGCAGCATAAAGGGAACCACCACCCCCGCCGCGCCCAGCGCCGCCCACCGACGGGGCACCCGCAGAAAACGCAGCAGTCCCAGCACCGCCTGGGCAAGAATCGCCATGTGCAGCCCCGAAACGGCCAGCAGATGGGACAGCCCCGCCTGTCGGAACCCAAATTTCACGTCCGGCGACAGCGCCGTCTTGTCCCCGGTGCACATGGCGGTCACCAGCGCTCCCTCGTCGCCCGGGAGCCGCCGCCGGATGGAGTCACTAAACCGGTCGCGCATTTCCGCGACCCCGGCCAGCAGCGGCTTTTTTGCCGGCGTCTCCATCGTCAGCCCCTCCGGGCCATACACCGTTAAAGAGCCTTTGAGCTGCGCCCCATCCGCTTTCAGCCCGCTGCGCGCCGGCAGAGCCTGCAGCAGCATCTCCCCCGAAATCCGGTCGTACAGCGCGGGCATGGCCTTGTCCCTGCCCACCGACAGCGCGATCACCGTGCCTTTGGGAACGCCGTCCGCTTCCGCCTTGACAGAGCAAACGCGATCGCTGATTTTGACCACCTGCCCCGTCACGGTCTGCACCGTGCCGGACAGCGCCGCCAGCGGCCGGACCGTCAGCGTCTCCGTCCCGGCAAAGGCAAAAAAAGCCGCCGCCCCAGTCAGCAGCACCGCCGTCACGGCAGCCCGCCGGCGCAGAGCGGGAAACAGCAGTGCCCCCGCCAGCAGCAGCAGACAGACCACGCCCAGCCAAAGGGAGGTATTCAGCCCCGCCAGCGCCGCTACCAGCAGCCCCGCGGCATAGGCCAGCCCGATGACCCATAACGGCCGCTTCATGCCCGCCCCGTCACTCCCGCGGGAACAGGGGCAGCGGCTCGAGATACACGATGTCCTCGCGACCGATGGCATCCCCTTCCGCCAGGATGGCGCACTGCCCTGCCAATATGCCCCCGGCCCGCTCCACCAGCAGCGCCAGCGCCCGCAGGGACTCGCCCGTGGAAATCACATCGTCCACAATCAAGACCCGCCGTCCCCGCATGGCCGCCATTTCCGGCCCGTCCAGATACAGGGTCTGCTCCTTGTCGGTGGTGATCGAACGCAGCTGCACGCTCACCGGATCCGTCATATACAGCTTGGGGTACTTCCGCGCAATCTGGTACGGCTTGCCGCTTTGCCGCGCCATTTCATACACCAGCGGGATCCCCTTGGCCTCGGCGGTCAGCAGCACGTCGAACGCCGGCGCCTTTTTCAGCAGTGCCTCCGCCGCCGCCACGGTCAGCGGCACATCCCCGAAAATCACAAATGCCGCGATGTCCAGCTTGTCGCTGATGGGGCAAAGCGGCAGTTCCCGCGTCAGCCCCGCGATGGTCATGGTGTAGGATTTTCCCATCGGTCTTCCTCCTTCCCGCGGGGAAGGCATCCCCCGCGGCCCGTATCGCTCTATGTACAAAAAGGGGCGCGGCGGCGACAACCGCCCGACGCAACCCCTTTTAGCGGACAGCCGCGCTGTCCGTGTATTACGCTTTTTTCTTGGCGCCTTCCTTCATCCGCTGCTCCTTGGACAGAATCCGCTTGCGCAGCCGGATGGACTTCGGCGTCACTTCCACGAGCTCGTCGTCGTTGATGAACTCCAGCGACTGCTCGAGGGATAATACCGTGGGCGGCGTCAGGCGCAGCGCCTCGTCGGAGCCCGCCGCCCGCATGTTGGTCACATGCTTCTTCTTGCAGACGTTTACCGCCACGTCCTCGTTCTTGGGCGACTGCCCCACAATCATGCCCTCGTATACCGGCAGCCCCGGCCCCACGAACATGATACCCCGATCCTGGGCATTGAACAATCCGTACCCGCTGGTCTCCCCCGTTTCAAAGGCAACCAAGGAGCCCTGCACACGCTGGGGAATATCCCCCTTATAGGGCTCATACCCGTCGAACACGCTGTTCATGATCCCGTTGCCGTTGGTGTCGGTGAGGAACTGCTGGCGGTAACCCATCAGCCCCCGGGCCGGGATCCGGAACTCCAGATGGCTGACCCCCGTGTCCCGGGTACCCATGTTGACGATTTCCGCCTTGCGGGCCCCCAGTTTCTCCATCACCGCGCCTACGTACTGCTCGGGCACCTCGATCATCAGCAGCTCCATCGGTTCAAGCAGCTTGCCGTTCTCGTCCTTTTTATAAATCACCTGCGGCCGGCTGACCGCGAACTCAAATCCCTGCCTCCGCATGGTTTCGATGAGGATGGACAGGTGTAGCTCGCCCCGCCCCGACACCTCGAAGGCGTCGGTGGTGTCCGTCTCCTTGACCCGCATGCTGACGTTGGTCTCCACTTCCTTGAACAGACGGTCGCGGAGATTCCGGCTGGTGACGAATTTGCCCTCCTGCCCGGCAAAAGGGCTGTTGTTGACCATGAAAATCATGGAAATCGTGGGCTCGTCGATGCGCACGAAGGGCAGCGCCTCCACGCATTCGGGATCGCAGGCCGTCTCCCCGATGTTCAAATCGGTGATCCCCGTCACCGCCACAATATCCCCCAGCGCCGCGGTCTCATGCTCTACCCGTGCCAGCCCCTCGAACTGGTACAGCTTGCCGATGCGGGCGTTCTGGGTGGTGCCGTCGGTTTTACACAGGGTCACGAACTGGCCGTTTTTAACCCGGCCCCGCTCCACCCGGCCGATGCCGATCCGGCCGGTGTAATCGTCGTAATCGATATTGGAGAACAGGATTTGCAGCGGCCCCTCCAGGTCTCCCTCCGGCGCGGGCACATGCTCGAGAATCGCCTCGAACAGGGGGGTCATGTTCCCTTCCCGCACGTTCGGATCCAGAGAGGCATACCCGTCCCGCCCTGAGGCGTACACCACCGGGAATTCCAGCTGATCCTCGTCGGCACCCAGCTCGATAAACAGGTCGAGCAGCTCGTCGATGACCTCCGCCGGCCGCGCGCCGTCCCGGTCAATTTTATTGATGACCACCACCGGCCTTTTGCCCAGCCCCAGCGCTTTCTTAAGCACGAACCGGGTCTGGGGCATGCAGCCTTCGAACGCGTCCACGAGCAGCAGCACGCCGTCCACCATCAGCAGAATCCGTTCCACCTCGCCGCCGAAATCAGCGTGGCCGGGGGTGTCCACGATGTTGATCTTGGTGTCGCCGAACATCACCGCCGTGTTTTTGGCCAGAATGGTGATGCCCCGCTCCCGTTCCAGATCGCCCGAATCCATGACCCGCTCTGCCACCTGCTCGTTGGCGCGGAATACCCCGCTCTGGCGGAGCATCTGGTCAACCAAGGTGGTCTTGCCGTGATCCACGTGGGCGATGATGGCGATATTGCGCAGGTTTTCTCTTTTTCCCATGCTTGAAACTTCCAATCCTCAATCAATGTGCAGTCCGCACTTTTTTACCCTAACTGATTTAGTATACCACATTTTGCTGGTTTCTACAAGGTTCGCCGGTTATCGTCCCCGACAAAATGCGGGCGGCCTCATCAAAAAGCGCGGTGCAACATCTACAAATCCTCTACCAGCGGCAGCGGCACACGCCCAGTTTTTTCTCCGCATCCCGCTCCTCCTCACATATGCAGCCGCTTGCGCATCTCCTCTTTAAAGCGCTGCCGCCTGTCCAGCACCAGCACCAGCAGCGCCAGAATCAGGCAGGGGACGGACACGATAAGCGACCAGGTCAGCTGCCACGCGCCTTTTAAGAACTGGTTGACCGCCAGCTCGATGCCCACCAACAGCAGCGGGGACAAGGCCAGTGCCAGCGCCACCTGACGGAACCGCCCGCGCACCACCTTGGTACTCAGCAGGTAATCGGCCACAAACAGCAGGAGAATCAGCAGCACCACCGGCACCGCCAGCCGCACGAACCAGTCGCCATGAGCGGCGAACCGCTCCACCAGAAACAAATACCCCAGCACCGCGCCGGTGTCCAGCACCACCCCGAACAGCACCCGGTGGCGGCGGATATACAGCGTCGGCACAATGAACACCCACAGCATCGCCATGGCGCCCACCACCAGCATGGACCAGCCCGCCCCCTCGGTGTAGGCGATGTCGCAGGCCAGGCAGATGGCCGCCGGCAGGGCCAGCACCAGGGTGACGATGGCGGCGATAAATCCCCGGTTGTTGCTGGGGGTGAACAAATCCAACCGGCTCGGGAAGGGCCGCGGCGCCTTCCGATCGAAGGGCTGCGCGGGGTTGAGCACCTCCGTATGGCATAAAGGGCAGGCGTGCTCCGATTCGGCCAGCTCCACCCCGCAGTTTACACAGTAGGACACGAACGTTTTCCCCTTTCTCTCTAGGATTCTCCACTCCGGCCTTAATCCCGGTTGCTTTCTATGCGGACATGAATCCCCCGTTTCACCAGCTCGGTAAAGAACAGCCGCTCGATGTCGGTTTCCTCCACCGTGCTGGTGATATTGATGGCCAGTGTGTCGCCGTAGCTGACGGCGCAGGCCCCGTGGCTGTTGAAGCGCTGGGCTCCCATCATAAAATCGAACCGTTCCACATACGGCTCCATGGACGGCGGCACCCGGGTCAGGCCCAGATTGGAAAAGCTGATGGAATACCGGCTTTCCCCATACAGCCGGTATGCCATGCTCATCACGAAATTCTTGATGAACAGCGGCACCGCCCGGCTGACGGCGTTTTTCTCGCTGCCCACGTTGGCGGACAGCACGGCGTTGAGATACTTCTCGTTGAGCCGCAGCCGCATGAAGTGGTGAATATGCTGCACGATTTCCTCGAAGCTGTATTCCCCATAGGCGGGATCCACCCCAGGATTGACAAACAGGGCGAAATTCCGCACCGTTTTGGAGGGATAAAACGCCCGCATGTTGATGGGCACGCTGATTTTCACCGGGTATTCCCGGTGGTTACGCTCCTGCTTCTGCCGGATGTAGAAGGCATAACACAGCGCCCCCGCCAGATACTCGTTGATGGTCGCTCCCAGCGCCTTTGCCCTTTCGTGAACCTGCGCCACCGGCAGGAGCCCGGTAATCACATGCAGGGTGGGAGCCGGCTCCCGCGTCATCCGGGGATGATAGGCCTTTTCCTCCCGGCGGCTCTCAATGTGGCGGAACTGGGCGTACTTGCTGTGGCTGTCCTCCATCTCGTCCTCGGTGGGCTCCTGCGAGCAATCCAGCATCTCTCCGTCGGGGACAACGTCGTATCCCCGAAGCTGCAGATACCGTCCCGCCAGGGTCTTGAGGAAAATCATGGCGCCCGTCCCGTCCGCGATGGAATGAAACAGCTCCACGGCAATCCGGCAGCGGTAATACCGCACCCGGAAACAATAGCCGCCGTTTTCCCCCTTCTCCATCTTCTTGCAGGGGTTGGCCACGTCCGGCTCCACCAGCGGCCGCTGCCGGCTTGCATTCAGGTAATACCAGAACAATCCTCGGTGCAGGGACAGGCAGAAGGTGGGGATCCGCCTCACCGTGTCCTCCAGGGCCGCCTGCAGCACGGCGGGATCCACCGGCTCCTTAAGCGTCAGGCTCACCCGGAACATGGACGCCCAGTTGCGGGACATCACCGCCGGATAAATCTTGGCAGAATTGTCCAGCCGGTACCAGTTCTTTTTTACGGTTTTCGGTGCTTCCATCGGGTCACTCCATTCCTGCAGGCTGTTTTTCCCGGCCGGCGGCCGGTTGCACAGCGGTATATTTGGCGGCGAACGCCATGAACTCGTCCAGCGGCAGCGCCGGACTGTACAAATATCCCTGGTACAGCCGGCACCCCAGGGCGGCCAGCCGCTCCCGCTGCTCGGCTGTTTCCACAAACTCCGCCAGCAGCTCAAAATCCAGGGTTGCCGACAGCTCGGCAATGGAGGCGATGATGGACGACGAGCGGTCGTTTTCCATCAGGGAGCGCACCAGCTTGCCGTCCAGCTTGACCATCTGGAACGGCTGGTTCTGCAAATACAACATGGAGCTGTGCCCCATGCCGAAATCGTCCATAATGAGGGCCAGCCCGCAGTCCCGCAGGACCTGCAGCCGTTTATCCATCTCGTCCGTGGAGGACAGGGCCACCTGCTCGGTGATTTCCACCCCCAGATGATGCGGCCCAAAATCCAGCTGGACCAGCTGCTCCCGCAGCTGGTCGACGAACCGGTCGTCACTCAGCCGATCCGGCGTGATGTTGAACGAAATCTCCAGCGGCGCCGCGATTTCCTTGCCCAGCCGGCAGAGATCGGCGCAGGTTTTCCGCGCCACCAGCAGCTCCAAGTCGTCCAGGCAGCCATCCTCCCGCGCCAGGGCGATGACCAGCGGCGGGTACAGATAGCCCAGCTCCGCATGGTGCCAGCGCAGCAGTGCCTCCCCGCCGTAAATGGTGCCGTCCAGCCGCATCTGCGGCTGGTAGTACAGCTCCACCTCGCCGGCCTTCACATCGTGGCGCAGGTCGGCCAGCAGCATCTTGGCTACCGCCGCCAGCCGCGGCGGCGCTTCCAGCAGCCGGGGGGCCTCCCCCGTTTTCTCCGCCTGCCGCACCAGGTCGGTCAGGCGATCAACGCTTTCCCGCAAGTCCTCCTGCCGCCTGGTCTCCAGCCGCCGCACAAAGGGCAGATAAATAAGCACTCCCAGCACGATGTTCACCGCCTGCAGGACGCTGCCCGCCACCGAACCGGTGGCCGCGTAGCCGCTGAGGATGGCCGGTACCGTCCACTGTACCGCGTGGGTGGTCACCGGCACCAGTCCCAGCACCACCGCCAGGCTGCTGGTGCAGGTCGCCATCAACGGCACCAGCAGGAAGGGAATGAGCAGGGTGGGGTTGAGCACCAGCGGCAGCCCGAACACCATCAGTTCATTGATATTGAACAGCACCGGCGCGGCCGCCAGCTTGGCCAGCCGCCGGTTGCTGGGTTGCCGTCCGGCCACCAGGACGGCGATGACCAGGCACAGGCAGGTGCCGCAGCCGCCCATCATCACAAAGGTGTCCAGAAAGGATTTGGTGTATATCTCGGTGGGGATCTGCCCCGCGGCCTCCAAGGCCTGGTTGACCGCCAGGCCGTTTTCAAATATCCGCTGGGTCACGGCCTCCAGCATGTTGCTGCCGTGAATGCCGAAAAACCAAAGCACATGGATGCTCAGCACCAACAGCAGGGTCCCGAAGAAACCCTGCCCCACCGCCTCGAACAGCTTCATGAACAGCTGGGCGCCCCAGTTCTGCACATGGACGTTACCCAGCAGGGCGGTCACGCCCACGTTCAGCCCGGCCGCCAGGAACACGACCGCTGCCGCCGGCAGAATGGCCCGCAGCACCAGGTTGAAGGTGTAATCGGCACCCGGGGTATACATTTTCGTCCGCTTCATCCGCCAGCCAAGCAGCCGGTGGAACAGCGCGCAGGACAGCAGCGTCACCGCCAAGGCCGTGAACATCCACTGCGCCTGGAAAATCTCCAGCGGATTCTCGTAGTCGCCGAAGCTGAACGCCACAAAGGAGCTGAGCGCCACCGCCGGATAAAACAGCGCGTTTTCCGCGTCCGCGTTCTTACCGTAGCAATAACTGATGGACAGGATGAACGCCAGGGACAGAATGTCCATGGTGCCCCCCGATACCAAATGCAGCAGCCGGGACACACCGCCTCCCAGGAACCCGGCCAGCCAGTCCTGATAAGCCTGCACCGGGAAGGAACTCAGGACTAAGGCCATCGAGCCGGCCATCAGCAGCGGGATCACCAGGACAAGCCCCTGCTGCAGCGTTTGTATGAGGAGCGAATCCTCCCAGCGGGAGGAGAACCGCCGCCCGGCGGCTTCCTTGTTCCAACCCAATCTACCGCGCACCTTTCCTGCCGGGAACCAGAACTGCCCCCTAGTCCTCGATCTCCTCGAACCGGTAACGGGTGGTCCCGTCCCGATCCACCGTGCCTAAAAACATCTCCAGCGGCCGCACCCATACGCCCATTTCGCCGTACAGCTGCTGATAGACGACCATTTCCTCCAGGGTCTCGCTGTGCCGGGCGACGTACAGCACCCGGTATTCCTTGCCTTTAAAGTGACGGTACTTGGCTCCCGGGCGGATGACGCGCTTTTTCAGCCCGCCCACCTCCAGCTGGGCGTGGACGAACCATTGGATTTTCCGGATCGCCGCCCGGGCTTCCTCCACGTCGAACATGTGCCAAACATGCCACATGCCGTCGTAAATGTCGATGTCCACCGTTACCCCCTGGGCCTCCATCCGGATGGCCAGCTCCCGGGAATCGTCCAGCAGCACCTCGTCGCTCCCCACGTGGATGAGCACCGGCGGAAAGTCGGTGAAATCGCCGTACAGCGGCGATATATACGGGGTTTTCAAATCCTGTCCCCCCGCGTACAGCAGGGCCATTTCCCGCAGCTCCTCGCTGGAAATCAGCGGATCGCTTCCCGTGTTGCTGTAATGGGTGTCCAGGCTTTCGGTCAAATCTGTCCAGGGGGAGATCACCACCAGCGCGGCGGGCAGCGCCCGCCCCCGGTCCCGCAGCGCCATGGTCAGAGACAGGGTCAGCCCCCCGCCCGCCGAATCTCCGCAGAGCACGATGTCTCCCGGGTTATATCCTTGGTCAAGCAGAAAGTCGAAGGCCGTCACCGCGTCCTCCAGCGCCGCTGGAAACAGGTTTTCCGGCGCCAGCCGGTAGTCGTAGGCGAACACCGGCAGACGGCATTGCTCCGCCAGCCGGCAAATCAGCGGCTCATGGGTGGAGGGGGAGCCGGACACATACGCCCCGCCATGGGTGTACAGGATCGCCTTGTGGGCGGTTTCCTCCGCCGGTATGGCCCACACCCCCGGCAGCGGGCATTCCTCCCCGGTACGCCGCAGCTCCACCGTCTTATTCTTCGGGTGAATATACCGCATCATTTCCAGCCCCTTGCGCTGGCTGGCCACGGCAAACCCGGTCAGAATGGGCTTGACGCTTTTCATGGTGCCAATCAGCAGCTTGCTTTTCAAACTCGGCATATTCTCACCCGTTTCCTCTCGTTGTTCCACTCCCCGGCAGACATAGATATTTGTATTATAGCCCAAATCCGGCCGTAGCGCAACGCTTTTGCGCGTAAAAGGCAGCCGGGTCGAGATTCGCTGCCGGATGACCGCCTGGTACGGTGTCCACACCGCCACATTGGCTGGTTTGACGCCTGGCCGTCCTATACCCCAAAAAAACGCCTTTGAAGGTATTCGATCGGCATCTGCCCCTCTAAGCCCGCCGGATTTCGAATAAATCCGCACAAAAGAAAACGGAAGGCCTGCGTCAAAGACACGGGCCTTCCGTTTTCTTATTTTTTCTTCAGATAGGGCACCGGGTTGGTGGACGAGCCGTTGACCAGCACTTCGAAATGCAGGTGATACCCCTGGCTGTTGCCAGTGTTGCCCACATAGCCGATAAGCTGCCCCTGGGCCACCTTCTGTCCCACCTTGACGGTGATTTTCCCGCAGTGCGCGTACCGGGTGCGGTATCCGCCGCCGTGGTCGATGACCACGTAATACCCATACCCCTGTCCCCAGGAGCTGGTGGAATTGGCCTCCACCACCCTGCCGCCGTCGGCTGCCACAATGGCGGCGCCCTTGATGCCGTTCTGGGAGATGTCAATGCCGGCGTGCAGCTTGCCCCAGCGGTAGCCGTAAGGGGAATAGATGTTGGTGTACCCCGGCACCGGCCAAATGAAGCGGCCGGTGGCCTTGCCGTCCCCCGCGGTGGTGCCGGCGCTGTAGGTCTTGGCTCCTACCACCACCACCTGGGTCACCGGCTCCTGGGTCACCTTGGCGGACAGCACCGTACGGGATTGCTCCACCCCGTCCACGGTGACCACCTCGGCGGTCACCTGCCGCACGCCGTTTTTCCCCGCCGTCTTGACCTTCTCATACCCCAGGTACTTGGTCTTGTCCTGCACCTTCTCGGTGGTGAAGGCAACGGTCTCGGTGTACGTGAGGGTCTGGGCGATCTGTACCTGCAGATAGGGCTGCTCCCGCTGCACCACCAGGCTCTGGCCGATGGTCACCATGTCGGTGTTCCTCACTGCGGGATTGAGTTCCCGCAGCTCGTCCAGGGTCATGTGGTTGGCGCGGGCGATGCCGCCCAGGGTGTCCCCGGCCTGCACCTCCACCGCCTTTTCCACCACGGCCGGACTGGTTAGGCGGGCTTTTAAATCCTCCGTGGTCACCAGGGAAGAAATGGGATACAGCCCGTCCACCACCTCGGCGCTCTGCACAAAGGAGGCACGCTGACCGTCGGCGGTGATATAGGACTGGAGAATCCCATTGAGCATGCCGTCCAGTTCGCTGCGGGAATCTACCGAGCCCTCGAACTTGCCGTTGATGTACAAGCCGCTGGCCTGGGCGATGGAATCGCCGGAAGTGCGGAGGATTTCATCACACAAAGCGGTTTCGTCCAGCATGCCGTCCTTGGGCACCACCGCCAGCGTCAGCTTCGGGCTTTGCTCCAGGCGGAAGGAGCTGTCCGTGTTGATGACTCGCTCCACGGCCAAATTGGCCGCGTTCTCATAGACCGTTTCGTTGGAGATATACCCGAGGGTCCGCCCGTCAACCTCCAGCACCAGCCCGAACGTCCGGCTGGTCCAATACTGCACGGTAAGCAGCAGCACGAACGCCGCCGCCACCGGCGCGGCCAGATTGGCCAGGGACACCAGCGCCTTCCGGTGCCGCCGGATCGCCAGGAACGGGAGGAGAAGCGCCTGCGGCACCACCAGCAGGGGATGCCGCCGCCAGGCCGCCGCCAGTCTCTCCCCAGCCAGCGAAAACCCAGACAAAAAGCGGGCGGAGTCGGTTTTTACGGTAGTGATATGCGGGGTGACGCGCTTGTAAAAGAGGGCGCGCAGGCGGCGGGAAAGGGGGCGGAGCGTGCGCTTCTTGCAGGCCCGGGCCAGGCGGGCCGTCTGCAGGCCTGTCCGGTAGCAAAGCCGGTATACCCTCTCATATACCAAGGCGGCGGACGCCTTGCAGCGGCGCAGGAGCGCCGCGTTATCCTGCGGTTTTTCGGTTTCCAGCAAGTCGTTCACTTCCTTTTTGCCGATGGTTTTCCTCTAACGGTGGTGCTTATCAAATGATTACAAAGTTGTAACTTCTAGGTCTTAGTATAGCTCAAAAGTTACAAGATTGCAACCTTTTTGAAGAACTTCGTACCATTCTGTTATAAATCTATTCACCTTTGTCCTCTTATATGTAATTATTATATAAACATCCGCTAAACCTGCCGCAAAGCCCGGGAAATTTTAGGGGATTTTCGGCTGTGGTTTTTTTCAAACAATTCCGGTTTTTCCCTTCCAAAAGCGAAAAGAAAGCGCCGGAAACGAACGAAAATGCACCAATATTTCCCCCTTTTTCACTAGGAGTGGACACCGCCGTCTTCCAGACGCAAAAAGACGGCGGGCCAATGGCCCGCCGTCTGAAAGAATCAGCGGAAGAATTGCATGGGATCGACCTTGCGGCCGTTCAGCCGCACCTCGAAGTGGAGGTGGGGACCGCTTGTGCGGCCCGTACTGCCGATGAGACCAAGCTGCTGGCCCTTGGTGACCTTCTGCCCGGTGACAACGTACAGAGAACTACAATGGGCGTAAATGGTTTCGTAGCCGTTGCTGTGACGGATGCGGATCATGTTGCCGTAGCCGCCGTTCCAGCCCTTGGCCGCTTCCACGACCACGCCGCCATCCGCCGCGATGAAGGGCTTATTGCGCACGCTGACAGGGCCGTTGCAGATATCCAGCGCACCGTGGCCGCCGCGGAAGCCGCGGGAGGTGTTGCGGCAAACCGGGACGGGCCAGACAAAGCGGCCAGTAGCGACGCCGTCGCCCACCACCACGGTATTGCCGGCGCTGGCGACCTTCTTCTTGGTGCCCACCACCACGACCTGGGTGACCGGCTCCTTGGTGACGGTTTCGGAAATCACGCGGCGGGACTGCTCCACGCCGTCCACCAGGACGATCTCGGCCACCACGTCTTTGCTGCCGTTGACGCCCTTGGTTTTCACCTTTTCATAGGTGGTGTACTGCTTGCTGTCCTGCTCCTTCTGCACATCGAAGGCAATGTCCTCGCTGTACTTCAGGGTGCGAACAACCTGCACCCGCAGGTAGGGCTGCGGCCGCTGCACCAGAACCTCGTCCCCGATATGCACCATATCGGTGTTCTGATAAGCCGCGTTCATGGCGCGCAGCTCGGAAAGGGTCATATCGTTTTTCCGGGCCACCGCGCCCAGGGTTTCGCCGGCCTGGACGGTGTAGTGCTTGGCCACCACGGTTTCCCGGGTCAGATAAGCTTTCATATCGGCGGCAGAGACGATGGAGGAGATGGGATACAGCCCGTCCACCACCTGCACCTTCTGGATAAATTCGGCCCGCTCGTCGGCGCTGCCGTTGCGGTAGGAGCTGAGGATGTCGTTCAGCACGGCGTCCAGTTCGGCCCGGGATTCGACAGAACCTTCAAATTTATCATCGATATACAGGCCGCTGACCTGGGCGATGGAATCGCTCGAGGAGCGGAGGATCTCGTCACACAGGGAGGTTTCGTCCAGCTTATCCTTCTGGTTGACCACCGCGATGGTCAGCTTGGGCGTCCGCTCCACCTTAAAGGAGTTATCCGTATTGTTGACGCGCTCCACCGCCATGGTGGCCGCCTTGTCGTACACCGATTCGTCGGTAATATACCCCAGCTGCTGGCCGTCGTATTCGAGAACCAGGCCGAAAGTCAAGCCGCTCCAATACCGGACGGTGAACAGCAGCACGAACGCCGCCGCCACGGGCAGGGCCAAGTTGACCAGGCTGACGGCCGCCTTGCGGTG
Source organism: uncultured Oscillospiraceae bacterium (assembly GCA_900546265.1). GTDB lineage: Bacteria > Bacillota > Clostridia > Oscillospirales > Acutalibacteraceae > UMGS856. The sequence goes on from URCA01000002.1 coordinate 162,275, forward strand.
CCGCTTAACCGCCAGAACAGGCAGGAGCAGGGCCTGGGGAATGGACAGCAGAGGGTGGCGCCGGTAAGCGGCGCGCACCCGGCGGCCGGCCTCCGGGAAGCCCTGGGCGATGCGCTTGCACTCGCCGGCCAGAGCGCGCAGATGGCGGAGGAGCAGTCTGTCCGCCACCCGATAGAAAAACCGCCCGACCGGAGCGAGGAGACGGGCCAGGCGTTTACCGGCCCGGCGGGCCAGCCGCGCCGTGCGGACGCCCGTGAAATAGCTGACAGTATATACGGCATGAAGCGCCGTGAAAATTCCGGAAAGACACAGTTTCGAGACTTTGACCAATTGGCGGGCGATGGGCTTTTGATCCTCTTCGTTCCCGTTGCTTGACAAACGACTCACATCCTTTCACTGCCTGCCGGACGGGGGCTGCCCTATCCGGCCTATAAGCAAGACAGAAGTTACAGGTTTGTAACTTCTTTGTCTTATTATACTCATTTTTTTCCGGAAGGCAATGCCTGGATGCAAACTTCATTAGATATAAACGAATATCGCACGCTGTTTCGTGCAGAATGCCAACGATTTACCGGTTGTTTTCATAAGCTAGACGGGCGGGCGTCCAGGATTGCAGGACGGCGGCCATGGCGGCGGCGGCGCGGCGGGCACCCGGGAGATCGTGCTCTAGGTAATTGCCGCACTCCACGGCGGAAGCGCCGGGAATCTCCTCTTCAAAGGCGGCGGTGAAGGCCAGCGCGTCCCGCATGAGGGCGATGGCGTCGGCCTCGCCAATGCCGCGGGTGAGAAAATAGAAGCCGGTGCGGCAGCCCATGGGACCGAAATAAATCACCCCGTCCTTATGAGAACTGTTGCGCACATAGGTGGCAACCAGGTGTTCGATGGTATGGAGGACGGGAGGATCCAGATACGGTGGGGTATTGGGTTTGATGAAGCGGACGTCGTAGGTGACGACGTCGCCGTCGGTGCGGGAGGTATACATACCCGGCGTCAGGCGGGTGTGATCCACTTGAAAGCTGGCGATTTTCTCCATGGGGACGACCTCTTTCCTTTAATATGTATATATAGAGCGATTCCTTATAGAAATGGTTTTTTTCTTCCTCATCCGACAAAAGGGGAAACTTGTCCCCCCGTAGGGTTCGGGGATAGGGGTGGTTGAGCGCCGCCCCGCCGGCGGGCGATGCTCGCCCCTGCAGGGAAGCCGCTGGCTTCGGCGGGACGTACCGGCGCGTCGCTCGATCGAGGCTCTTACGGCGTGAGACTTTCCCACTTTTCCATGGTGGAGCTTGACGTTCCTATATACGGGCCCTATACTGTTGTACGCAAAGGGGGGATGACTTATCGAACGCAGAAAACCGGGGCCTCATCCGGAGAAGCCATTGGACACGGCCATTAACCTCAGAATCGATCGGGAAACGATGGAACAGCTTCAATTCTGCATGGACAGGCTGGACATAACCCGTTCCGCCGTTTTGAGGAAAGGCGTTCGCGACTTATACGACAGGCTGAAAAGTCCTTGAGGGAGGCGGCGTGACTACTATACCATACGCCGTCGGTTCTTTCAAGCAGGCCGGCGACATCCGAAAACGAGCACAGGCTTTTCGCCTGTGCTCGTTTTGTCAGCCATCGTACCGACCGGGTAGATCGCTGGAAAAGCCCCGATCCTGGGTGATTTCGATCATCGGCTGTCCGGTGGGCAGAGCGGCGCGGAAGGCGGTGATCATATCCTCCGCCTCCGCCGCGGCCAGCTCGTACAAATCGAAGAAGCTGTCCGTACTGGCCAGCGCGGGATCGTCCGGATTGTGCCACGGGCGATGGGCCTCGTTGGCATAGTCCCAGTCGGAGGTATCCGCCGGGCGCAGCAGGGCGGAGGCGAAATGGGCCCGGCCGCTCACCGCCTCGACCGGGCGCAGGATCCACCGGCGCCGCAGGCCCGAACGGTCGGTCATCAGGCGCAGCACCCGGCGCATATCCGCCGGCGCCTGGCCGATATGGGCGGGGTCCGCGTCCGCCGTGCCGAACCAGGCGGCGAACAGCGGGGCGTACAGCCGGCCAATGGCCAGGTTGACCGCCTCCCGCTCCGGGGGCAGCACGGCGGTCAGCTTGAAATCCTGCACCAGGCGGCCGGTTTCCCGCCGCAGGATAATGGTGTCCAGGGCGCTTTCGATCCGGAAATGATACGTATGGGCGCTCTTGGCGTAGGCCGGCTGTTCCTCAGCGAGCACCTCCTGCCAGCAGCGGACATAGGGGTGGGCCGTCCTGTCCAGGGCATAATGGCAGAAAAAGCCCTCCACATAGCTTTGCATCAAAGAGCGCTCCGGTTCCTCCGTCCGGTTGAGGACGGCACGGAAACCTTCGAAAATGCGGGCGGGGCTCAGCTTATGCATCCGCACGCCCTCGCGCACGTAGCTCTTCCCCGGCTCCCACGGCAGGATGCGGTGGAAGAAAAACAAATCGGGGCCCTGGGCGCCGATGAGGCCCGCGTCCCGGTCGGCAACCGGGGCCCCTGCCTGGCGCAGGCGGGAAAAGACCCGCTGCGCGAATTGATAATGGGTAATCAGAGCCGGCACGACCAGCCCTCCTTCGTGGTGACAAAATACGGCCGGAAACCTTGAAAAAGCCGGGTTTTGCGGCATACAAGGCCGCAAAATGCGGGCCACGTCCATGGCCCGCAAGGGAGTTTCCGGGTCGGCGCCATCCGTTGCGGCGCTGAACCCAGTATAGCACACTTTCCGGCAAAAGGGAGCAATAAACGTGAATTTCCAGCGGATTCCTGAAAGGAATACGCTGGATTCCTGAAAGGAATACGCAGGATTCCTGAAAGGAATACGCAGGATTCCTGAAAGGAATGCGCGGGATTTCTGGAAGGAATGCGCGGGATTTCTGGAAGGAATGCTCATGTGCGGTAAAGTAACACACAAGAATTTGATAGACAGCAGTCCTTTACTATTCCGTACACTGCTTAAAAAAGTAGAAAAAGGTAGGTTCGTGTGGTATAATGAGATTGATAAAGTAACGGAAATGCATTGTTTTATATGTGATTTGTTATATTACCCATTTTGGTTTGAATGGAATATTGCACCTCTTATTTTTGGATAAGGTTGAACACCGGAAGGGATAAAGTAGCATGAAGAAAAAAGCAAGATACATATTAACAACATTTCTCCTGCTTATGATTATCGGGGGAGTATTCTTTATACCATGGGCTTTGAAGCCCGAAAATCTTCGGGAAACTAAAAACAAAATAAATTCCATTTTATATAACTTAGAATTTGGAGATAGATCCTATAATGCGAAATCATTGGCAGTTGTAAATCTTTCAGATGGTGATATATTCATTTCTAAAAAAGCTAACGAACAGCGGCTCCCTGCCAGTTTAGCAAAATTATTTGTTATTGAATATGCGTCAACAATAGCAAACTTAGACGATATAGTTTCAGTAAGCACAGAGGCACTTGCTATGACGAAAGCTGGTTCTTCCGTTGCGAATATACAAGAAAAAGATTACTTTCTTCATAACTTGTTTGCTGCTATGTTAGTTCCATCTGGGAACGACGCTGCTTATGTAGTTGCCGATTATTGTGGAGGAATTTTATCGTCACAGGCAAACAGTAGTGAAGAGCGTGTGAGAATATTTATGGAAAAACTTAACGGATATTTACAAGAAAATGGGTACAAAAATACAGTCCTTTATGACCCAAGTGGATTTGATATGAGTGCGCTCACAACTGTTTTAGACATTAAAGCAGTCGTTGATAGATTATTAGAAAAAGACTGGTTTAGAGATATTATTTCACAACATTCTTATACGGCAACACTACCGGATACAAGCACGCAGACATGGAAAAATACAAATACTTTTCTTGACCCCGAATCCGATTACTATAATAAGAACGTCATAGGAGTAAAGACAGGTTCTCTATCTGACGATTATAATTTAGTAGTGCTTTATCAACAACACGGGAAAGAATTTTTAATATGTAGTTTGGGTTCTCAATCAAATTCATCACGATATGATGATGTAACTTATATTATCAAAACAATAGATGAATCAAACTCTTTAGCTCACTAAAAAATATTGGTTCAAAGATATTAGGAATACCAGAATACTATCATTTATTATTATCATACATTGAGCAGGAAATCTAAAAACATAGGTTTCCTGCTCTTTTTTACCAAAATCGAGGAGCTCTATGGAATTTTTCAACTCTGCCATCGACGTATTACAGGGGGCAAATACGCAGGATTCCTAAAGAGACAGCCCGCGGGCGCGCAGCAGAGACGCCATGTCCTCCGGCAGGGGGCTTTCGAAGCAGAGGGGTTCCCCGGTGAGGGGATGCTCCACCCGCAACAGGGCGCAGTGCAGGCCGTGGCGGGGCAGCAGGGTCTCGTCCGTCCCATAGACGGTATCGCCAGCCAGAGGATGGCCGATATGGGCCATATGCACCCGGATTTGATGGGTACGCCCGGTCTCCAGCCAGAGGCGCACCAGGGTGACGGCCCCATCGGTATCCAGGGCCTGCCAGTGGGTGACGCTGGCCTTCCCCCCCTCCCCCACCTCCCGGGTGATACAGCTGCCCTCCCGCACCCGGATGGGGGCGTCGACAGTGCCGGAGCCGTGCAGCTCTCCCAGGACAACGGCCAGGTATTCCTTGTAGGCCTTGCCGGTCAGGGCATAGGCCACATGGGGATTCTTGGCGGCCAGAAGCAGGCCGCTGGTATTGCGATCCAGGCGGTTGGTCGGGCGGAAGGACAAGGGGGTGCCCTGCCGGGCGTAGTGGGCCACCACGGCGTTGGCCAGGGTGGGCTCCGGCTTGCCGGCGGAGGGATGGACGGCGAGATAGGGCGGTTTATCCACCACCAGGAGGGCATCGTCCTCAAACACCACGGTCAGGGGGATATCCGCCCCTTCGATGCGCACGGTATCCTCCGGCAGGCGGAGGGTCACGGTCTGGCCGGCGCACACCCGGTCGATGGTACGGCGGGGAACGCCGTCCACCGCCATGCCGCCCTCCACCTGCTTGAGGCGCACCACCATCCGCCAGGACAGGCCGCAGTCCCGGCGGAGAAAATTCTGCAGAGTATCCCCGTCAAAGGCCGGGGGCACGGTATAGGTCAGGCACTGCATGAGGCGGCCTCCTTTCGAACAATGGGCCTGGACGTGAAAGGCGGGGGATCGGCGTGCGCCGCCGATCCCCCGCGGTTTATTCGTCGCCGTCGTCCTCGCCGCCATCTTCGGCGGCGGCCTCCTCCGCAGAGGGGGCTTCCTCGTCGTCGTCCTCCAGCTCATCCAGGGTGATCTTGCCCCGGCTGAGGAGATACAGCTTTTCGCTGTACTCATCGATGGTGTTCAGAGAGACATAAATCATGTATTTGAACACTTCCATGTCGATGAGGCTGTCCCGGTAGCTCTGCACCATCCGGAAAGTCAGGCGGCCCTTTTCAATCCCCAGATCGAAGTTGCCGTTGATGAGAATGTCGTTGATTTTGCAGACGCCCAGGGCGATCTCCTGGATGCGTTCCGGCTTGACCTTGAAGGGCAGGAAGGAGAGCAGGCGAATGAGATCCCGTTCACCGTCGATGGAAATGGTCAGCTCCATCGGCAGGCCGTCGCCGTGCACCTCGAAGTGTACGTCGAGATCCTCATCGTTCTGCTGATAGTGGTAGCCGATATCGTCGAGAGATGCGCACAGCATGCTGTAGGCTTGGCGGGCGTTTTGCAGGTCTTTTTCATCCATGGGGATTCCTCCTTATAGACAATATTATTTGGGGGCGTCCAGGACGGCGGTGAAGCCGATGGACGTGCCTTTGGCGTGGAGCAGCTGCTGGAATTCCTTATCCGCCACGGCACTGCGCAGATCCTCGGGCAGCAGGCGGATGGGTTCGCCGCGATTGAGCTGGTGCCGGACGGAGGCCTTGGCCCACACCCGCTCGTACAGGTTGCGTGCCAGGCGGGCGTTGCTGAAGTTTTTCGCCTTATACTGAGCGTCGCTGACCGAGCCGAAGAAGCTCGCGGCGGCCTCGCGGAAGGGCTCATCGAAATCAAAGGCCTTGCCCGCCATATTTAAGAAAATGCGGGTAAGCTGCTCCCTCGAATAGTTGGGGAAATGGATTTCGTAGGGCATCCGGCCGGCCAGGCCGGGGTTCGCCTTCATGAGAACCTCCATCTCGTCCGGATAGCCGGACATGATGACCACCATTTTGTCCCGGTTATTCTCCATTTCAGCGATGAGGGTATCGATGGCCTCCTTGCCGTAGTCCCGGCTGTTGTCGTCGCCGGCGTAGAGGGAATAGGATTCGTCGATGAAAAGGACGGATCCGTAGGCGCTGCGGCAGATTTCGCTGGTTTTGGGGGCGGTTTCGCCCACGTAGCGGCCGCAGAGGCTGCGGCCGGAGACCTCGTAGAAGTTGCCGATTTCGAGGATCCCCTTCTCCTTGAGGATCCGACCGACGATCCGGGCAACGGTGGTTTTGCCGGTGCCAGGGCTGCCCACGAAGCGCATGTGCAGGCAGGGCCGTTCCGGGAAGCGGCCGCTTTCGGCCAATTCCTTCTGGGTCTGCACCTGGGCCACCATTTCGAGAATGCGATCCCGGATATGCTCCATGCCCACCATTTCGTCGAGCTGGGCGACACCCGATTCCGCGGCCGGCTCCCGGGTGAAGCCGTCGAGATCGGCGGCGGCGATGCGGGTATCGTCCGACTGGGCGGCGGCGTTGGCCAGAAGCTTGCGGTAAATCATCTCGTTGGCCAGCTTATCGATGGAATCCAGGCCATAGAAGCGGGTGCCGCTTTTTTCCTCGGCCAGGCGCTGCTCAAACAGGGGCCACGCGTCGTCGGCCAGGGTGAAATGGCAGTCGGCCAGCAGGCGGCGCAGGCACTCCCCGTATTCCTCATTCGAGAAGGGGATGAAGGGCACCGAACGGGTGAACACCACGTCGGACAGGCCGGCGCGCACCGTCTCCAGCACGTCGGGCTGGATGTAGGGCACCCGGAAGACGAACACGTTGTCCTCCCGGGCTTCGGCCATCACGCGGAGCATCCGCTGAAATTTGGGATCCCGCACCTTGGGGATCCAGTGGCTGATATCCACGCACAGAACGCCCTTGAAGTGGTTGCGGCTGCGCAGGAAATCGGCCAGCTTCTGCAGGGGCTCCGCCTCGTCGCCGGCGGGAGGCTCGAGCGACCATTCCATCACCCGTTTTTTGGCGGGGAAGGCGAAGAGGCCCAGCTCGGCGGTGAGGTCGGCCAGCCGCTCGAGCGCGGTGGTCAGGCCGCAGCCGTCGTTGACGGCGAAGAGATAATGCTGGAACTGGAAGGCGCGGCGGGCGCCGGTGCGCTGGATCTGCGGCGCGATGGCGTGCAGCTCGGCCGCCAGCTCCTTCAAGGCGGCGGCGCCCACCAGGCCCTGGATGGCATCCAGGGCGGAGGAAGCGGCGGGGGCGGACTTTTTCGACCGGCGGGCGGGGAGGTTTTCCCCGTCCATGGCCTTTTCGGCGCGTTCCTCCTTTTCCACGGGGATATCGCTGGCCGCGGCACGTTTGCCCTTTTTCTCCGTTTTCCGGGCAGCCTCCTGCTTTTCGGCGCCGAGCAGGCGGTCGGCCTCCTCGGGCGAGAGGGGCTGCAGCGAGCAGGTGCAGGCCTTTTCGGCCTCGTCATCGGCCCAGTGCTGCCGCAGGATGCGGTGAATCTCCTGCTCCAGATTATGGGGATCGTCCCCCGGCAGGGAAACCACCAGGCGGCAGCCGGTATAATTCTTTTTAAGCACGGTGACGGACTTTTCGTCACCGAAGCCGGTGAGCAGGTCGCTCACCAGCACCTCCACGGGCAGAACGTTCTTTTTGCTTTCCTGCAAGACCCATTTGCCGTCGAAGGTGCATTCTATCAAGCAGCTTGCCATAACGATTCGGTTCCTTTCTGAGGGAAAGCGGCGGCCGGCGGGCGCCGGCTCACATGGGGTGGCTTATGAATGGAAAAGGGGGCTGTTGCGTTGGGAGTTCTTTCTCCTTTCGCAACAACCCCGTTCCCTTGGCGGCAGGCCCGTTTCGCGGGCGAGCAGTGCTCGCCCCTACAACCTCCGCCCGATGGGGCGATACAGGCGGGGCGCGTCCGATCGGGCGGGATCGACGGGGGGCTGCTGCAAAAGGAGCGTATCCTCCTCATGCAGCAGCCCCATCGGCATGGCGTTTATGCAATCGGGACGACCCAGCCGAAGGGATCCGGGACGCGGCCGTTCTGAATACCGGTGAGGGTATCGTAGAGCCTCTGCGCCACCGCGCCGATCTGGCCGTGGTTGATATGGATCTTTTCGTCGTCCACCTTCAGTTCGCCGATGGGCGAAATGACCGCCGCGGTGCCGGTGCCAAAGGCCTCCTCCAGCGCGCCGGTGGCGGCGGCTTCACAGACCTCGGCGAGGGCGAGGCGCCGTTCGGTGACGGTATAGCCCCAGGAACGCAGCAGCTCGATGCAGGACATCCGGGTGATGCCGCCCAGGATGCTGCCCTCAAGGGCCGGGGTGATAATTTCGCCGTTTATTTTGAAGAAGACGTTCATGGTGCCGACTTCTTCGATGTATTTCCGCTCCACGCCGTCCAGCCAGAGAACCTGGGTATAGCCCTGTTCCTCGGCCACGGCCTGGGCCTTGAGGGAGGCGGCGTAGTTGCCGGCGGTTTTGGTAAAGCCCATGCCGCCCTTGACAGCGCGGACATACTGGCGCTCCACATAAATTTTCACAGGGTTGATCCCTTCGGGATAGTAGGCGCCCACGGGAGAGAGGATGATGATAAACAGCAGATGATGGGCCGGGTGCACGCCCACGTGGGGATCCACCGCGATGATGAAGGGGCGGATGTACAGGGCGGTGCCCTCGCCGGAGGGGATCCAATCCTGGTCGATTTCCACCAGCTTTTTTACCGCTTCCACGGCGAAAGGCTCGTCGATGGGCGGGATGCACAGCCGGTCGTTGGACAGGTTCAGCCGGGCCATGTTCTTATCGGGGCGGAACAGGACCACCTGGCCGTCGGGGGTGCGGTAGGCCTTCATGCCCTCGAAAACCTCCTGGCCGTAATGCAGGCACATGGCGGCCGGATCCAGGGACAGGGGGCCATAGGGGACGATGCGCGGGTTATGCCAGCCCTCGCCCTCGTCGTAATTCATCAGAAACATGTGATCGGTGAAAATGTTGCCGAAGCCCAGCTTGGAGGAGTCGGCCGGCTTCGCCTTAAGCGTTGCGGCGCGTTCTATCGTGATTTCCTGCATAACACATACACTTCCTACCAGTATTCCTTTAAGATAGGGTCTTGCTTTATTATAGTACCCGCCCGCGCAAATTGCAAGATCAAGATACGGTCTCGGGGACACCCTTAATATGGGCGCGGCGCCAGGAGCCGGTGCACAGGTAGACGACGCCCACGACCAGGCCCACCAGGGAGGCGGAGGGGGCCGCGAGGCCGACGCCGTTTAGGCCGAAGTGCAGCACCTGGCCGAACAGGACGGCGGCGGGGATGCGCACCAGCAGGGAGCTGACACAGCCGTTGAGCAGGGAAAACAGGGTCTGCCCCGCGCCCATGGCCAGGCCGTTGATGCAGAACAGGATGCTGGTGATGAGATAGTCCCAGCTGATGACCCGCAGGTATTCGGCGCTGGCGGAAACGATGGCGGGATCGGTGTCCCCGCTCATGAACAGGCTGGCGATGCCCGCCGGGAACAGATTGACCACGGCGAACATCAGGGCCGAGAAGACGAAGGACATGCCCATGGCCACGAACATGGTTTTCCTGGCCCGTTCGGGCTTGCCGGCGCCGATGTTCTGGCCGGCCATAGAGGAAACCGAGGCCTGCATGGCCAGGGAGGGCAGGATGGCCACGCTGTTGACCTTGCCGGCGATGCTCAGGGCGGCGGATCCGGTCAGCCCGGCCACCCCGTTGGCGACCGTCATCAGCACCATGAAGGACAGGCTGACCAGAGTGCCCTGGAGGGAGGCGGGAATCCCCAGCTTGACCAGCTGGCCGGCCAGGGCCTTATCCATCTTGAAGCTGCGGGGATGAAAGTCGAACACAAAGTCCCGGCGGCGCAGAAAAACGATGGACAGTGTAAGGCTCAGGGCCTGGGCGGCGATGGTGGCCCAGGCGGCGCCAGCCGCGCCCATGTGGAAAACGCCGACAAACACCAGATCCAGCACGATGTTGACCACGGCGGCCACGCCGACGAAGATGAGGGGATGGCGGGAGTCGCCCATGCCGCGCAGCACGCCGGACAGGATATTATAATAAGCAAAACCGGCAATGCCCAGGAAATAGATCATCAGATAATCCGCGCACCAGTCGATGATGGAGGCGGGCGTGCTGAGCAGCTCGAGCATTGGGCGGGTGATAAGCGCGCCGATGATCATTGTAATGACGGATACGATGGCGGACAGTGTGATGCAGTTGCCAATAACGACGGAGAGCTGCTCACGATCTTTTGCGCCGTAACGCTGTGCTACCAGGATGCCTACGCCTGTGGCGACGCCCACAAAAAGCGCAAGCAGAAGGTTGAGGATGGGGGAGGCGCTGCCGACGGCCGCCAGCGCATTATCGCCGACATAGCGGCCTACGATGATGGAATCTGCGGTGTTGTAAAGCTGCTGGGCCAGATTGCCGATCAGCATGGGGATAGCAAACTCAAGAATGCGCTTCCAGGGAGCACCCTGGGTCATATCGTGCGCGGAGAAAAGCTGCTGCAGCCTTGCAGCGAATGAACGGTTTCCCATGAATGATTCCTTTTCCTTCCTTTTTGGTGTAATACAACAATTGTAAAGGGATGAAATTTATTTGTCCATAGGAAAATGTGCGCAGGAGACGGCTGAAACATGGCGTTTCGTGCGTATTTCATTCGGAAAAGCTTTACTGGGATAAGAAAAGGCCAAGGCCGGGCTTTTGCCCGGCCTTGGCCTTGTGTGGGAGGGTCTGCGTCAGGAAACAATGCGTTCCGCTGTATACACAGTGGAAGTATCCGCACGAATGCCGCCCGGATCGTACACATCGGCGATGATCTTTGCACGGTACACGCCGGAGGAAAGGCGCATTTCGTGCGCCAGCGCGGCACTGCCTGCGCCTCCGGCACTGAAGACGAAAATATCGTCCCAGGTGCCCGACCAGGTCTGTACGTTTTTTTGCAGCACAACGGTCAAACGTGCACTTTGCACAGCATTATACAGCTTGACGTGGGCGGTGATGGTATACTGTGCGGCGGTGCTGTCGATCGCGCCGCCGACAGATTGGATACAGCCTGTTTTGCAGATGATTTGTTGCAAGGGGCATCCTCCTTCAGCATAGCGTTCTTAAACCATTGTAATGTTCTATATACGCGGCATCCACACGATTTATGACAGAAAACCATCCAAACAAAAAATTTTTACATATGTGAAGACCGCAGAAGACCGCAGGAGAATGAAAATAGCGGGCCGTATAAACCGACCCGCCACAGACTAAAGTTTGAAAAAGGGGCGGCGGCTGCGCCCGCAGGCGCGTGTCGAAAAGCAACCGCGCTGGAAGCGCGGCTCTTATAGCGCGCAGACGCCCCTTTTTCATTTAAAATAACCCACGCCGTGCGCGGCGAACAAGGCCAAAAGCCCTGTTCGCAGGCAGCTTGGCGGAAAAGCGTAGCTTTTTTGCCAAGCTGTAGCGGGTGGTATAAAACCGGCCCGCCATTATATCATTTTAAAAAGCCCGCCACGATTTTTGCTTCAGCTTCTTCCTCTGTAAGGCCGAGCGTTCGCAACTTGAGCAGTTGTTCGCCAGCGATCTTACCAATGGCCGCTTCATGGATGAGCGCGGCATCGCCGCTGTTTGCGGTAAGTTCGGGTGCAGCCGTTACAGTACCGTTGTCTGCAATGATGGCGTCACATTCCGAGTGGCCTGTGCAGCGCGTGTTGCCAACGATACGCGAGCGGTAAGCCTGATGAGAATTTCCCTTGGCAACAGAACGGGAAATGAGGTCCACGCCAGAGTCCTCTCCGTCGAGAAAAACTTCAAAATCAGTTCGCGCCTGCTGGCTGCCCTCAGTGAGGAGCCGCTCACGGATATACAGCTTTGCACCTGCGGCCAGGGTGGCGCGGGTGGTGCGCGTGGTGTCATCCACGCCGCCGAGCTGCGAGGTGTCCATTTCCAGTATGGCGCCCTCTGCGAGCGTGGCTTCCGTTACGGGGTCAATGCTGCGTTTGCCGCTGCCGCCGCCCGTACCGATATGCTTTTCCAGATACACGACGTGAGCGTCCCGTCCCAGAAAAAACCGGTGGATTCCGTTGTGGCGGGCGGGTTCTCCGTCGTCGGTGTGCACACCGCAGCC
>URCA01000003.1 GCA_900546265.1 uncultured Oscillospiraceae bacterium
AACGCGGCGGAATGGCAAAATTCACAGGCTGAGGCGGGGGGGGTTCGCTCCCCCTCACCTTAAGCGCCGGCCACACCGTCCCCGCGTTCCACACCAGCATCAGCAGCCACAGCAGAAGATACGGCTTCACCCAGTAGCGGATGGCGATCATCCCCGCGGCCGCTCCGCTCAGGGCGTTGGCGGCGCTGAGGAGAACGGCTGCCGCCGTCTGCACGCCGGTATAAGCCATGACCGGATCCTTAAAGCGCCAAAGGGCGCCGCTGTCCGGCGACAGCCCGCCCAGCGCCCCCGCCGCCAGACCAAGGAGTGTAAAAACCGCCCAGCAGCTCACCAGAAACCAATACTCCCGCGAAAAGGTCTTTTTCATCTCGAGCCCTCTCTTTCGATCGGCTGTCAGAACGCCGGAGGGATCATGTCGATGCCGGTTTCCTCCGGCAGACCGAACAGGATGTTCATGTTCTGTATCGCCTGACCCGCCGCCCCCTTGACCATGTTGTCGATGACCGAGGTGACGATGAGCAGGCCGGTGTGTTCGTCGGCATACAGCTGGATGTCGCAGTAGTTGGAGCATTTGACGTGGCGGATATCCACCCCCACGCCGGCGGGCAGCACCCGGACGAACCGCTCGTCCCGGTACGCCTGCTCATAGGCGGCGCGCACCCCCTCCAGTGTGACGCCGGGCTTCATCCGGGCGTATATGGTGGACAGGATCCCCCGGTTAACCGGCAGCAGGTGGGGCACAAAGGTCACCGTGGCCGCCCGGCCCGCTACTTTAGACAACGTCTGTTCGATCTCGGGGGTATGGCGGTGGGCCGCCACCTTATAGGCGGAAAACGCCTCGTTGCACTCGGGGAAATGGGTGCCCTGGGTGGTTTTCCGCCCCGCGCCGGTGGTGCCCGATTTGGAGTCGCAGACAATGCCCTCCGCCTCGACGAGGCCGTCCCGCAGCGCGGGGGCCAGTCCCAGCGCGATGCTGGTGGGGTAGCAGCCGGGGTTGCCCACCACCTGCGCCCCGGCGATGGCCTTCCGGAACAGCTCGGGCAGTCCGTAGGGCGCCGCCTCGTGCAGCGCGGGATGGCGATACTCGCAGCCGTACCACGTGGTATAGGCCTGCGGATCCTCCAGCCGGAAATCCGCTCCCAAATCGATGAATTTCTTGCCCGCCTTCACGCAGGCGGCCGCGGTGTCCTGCGACAGCCCGTGGGGCAGGGCGGCGAACACCACGTCGCTTTTGGCCAGAACCTCGTCGGCCGATTCGCACACCAGGGGGCAGATCTCCCGCAGGGAGGGATACACCTCCCACAGCGCCTGCCCCTCAAAGGAGACCGAACCGACGGCCGCCACCTGCGCCCCCGGATGCCGAAGCAGCAGCCGCGTCAGTTCCACGCCGGCGTAGCCGGTGGCCCCCAGTATCCCCGCTTGTATCATAGGTCGTTCCTTCCTTTATCCGTTCTTGCCGCCAATTCTTCCGCCAGCGCCCGCACCCGCTCGGCCTGGGCGCGGACGTTTTCAGGGGCCGGGCCGCCGTACACCCGCCGCAGCGCGGCGCAGCGTTCCAGCGAAATGGTCTCGAACACCCCTTCGTCAAACAGCTCGCACACCGCCCGGTAGTCCTCCAGCGGCAAGGTCTCCAGCGTCAGGCCCCGCTCGATGCACCGGGCCACCAGGGTGCCGGTGGCCTTGTAGGCGTCCCGGAAGGGCAGCCCCTTGCCCACCAGATAGTCGGCGCAATCGGTGGCGTTGATGAAACCACCCGCCGCCGCCCGCCGCATGTTGTCCGGCAGCACCTTCATGGTGTCCACCATGGGGATAAACGCGGTCAGGCACATGCACACCGTGTCCAGCGCGTCGAAAATCGCTTCCTTGTCCTCCTGCATGTCCTTGTTGTAGGCCAGCGGCAGCCCCTTGAGAACGGTCAGCAGGGTCATCAAATCGCCGAACACCCGTCCGGCCTTCCCCCGCACCAGCTCGGCGATGTCGGGGTTTTTCTTCTGGGGCATGATGGAGGAGCCGGTGGAAAACGCGTCGTCCAGCTCGATGAATTTGAACTCCCAGGAGCACCACAGGATAATCTCCTCCGAGAAGCGGGACAGGTGCACCATCACGAGGGAGAGGGCCGCCGCCAGCTCCACCGCGAAATCCCGGTCGGACACGCCGTCCAGGGAATTGGCGGTCACCCCGTCCATGCCCAGGGCCGCCGCTACCGCCTCCCTGTCCAGGGGATAGGTGGTGGAGGCCAGGGCACTGCTGCCCAGCGGGGAGACGTTCATGCGTGCCGCCGCGTCGTCCAGACGGCCGATGTCCCGCAGGAACATCTCCGCATAAGCCAGCAGATGGTGGCCGAAGGTGATGGGCTGGGCCCGCTGCAAATGGGTGTAGCCCGGCATGATGGTGCCGGCATGCGTCAAGGCCTTGTCGCTCAAGACCCGGATCAGATCGCACAGCTGACCCCGCAGGGGCGCCACCGCCCCCCGCAGGTACAAGCGGATGTCCAGCGCCACCTGGTCGTTGCGGCTGCGCCCGGTGTGCAGGCGCTTGCCCGCGTCCCCGATGCGGGCGGTCAGCTCGCCCTCGATGAAGGTGTGGATGTCCTCCGCCTGCGGGTCGATGATGAGTGTCCCCGCGCGCAGGTCGGCGGCGATGCCCGCCAATCCATCCCGGATGGCCTCCCCGTCGGCGGCGGAGAGGATCCCCTGCTGCGCCAGCATGGCGGCGTGGGCCATGCTGCCCGCGATATCCTCCTGCGCCATCCGGCTGTCAAAGGCAATGGAGGAATTGAAGTCGTTGGTTTTCTGATCGATTTCCTTCTGAAACCGTCCGGCCCATAATTTCATGGTCGCGCTCCTTTGAAACTGGTTCTTATTTTGTAAATGCGCATAGGGCACGGCGCGCCGTGCCCTATGCGTATCGTTATCCCTTCCGGTGGGACAGCAGCCAGTCGGCCAGCGCCGAGCCGGCATACGCCCGCTCCCAGCTGTCGTGCCCGACTCCCTCGAAGACGGTCAGCCGGGCGCTGCCGCCCCGCTCGTTGACCCGTTCCACCATGCGGACGCTCTCGTCGAGGGGCACCGTGTCGTCCTTGTCTCCGTGGAAGCACCAGACCGGCACCTGCCGCAGCGCCTCGCCGTACCAGCAGATTCCCGTCCCGCAGACAGGGGCGATGGCGGCGAACCGTTCCGGATTGGCCATGGCCCACAGCCATGTGCCGGTGCCGCCCATGCTCAAGCCGGTCAGATACACCCGGTCGGCGTCCACCCGCAGGCGGTCGAGCAGCCCGTCCAGAAAATCGTTTAAGGACTCGATGTACCCGCCCCAGTATTTGTCCGCCGGGCATTGAGGCGCCGCCAAAAGGAAGGGGAATTCCTCCCCCGCCGCCGCCCGGCGCAGAAAGCCGTGACGGCACAGCACGTCGTAGTCGTCGCCCCGCTCCCCCGCCCCGTGGAGCATCACCACCAGGGGCCACCGTTTGTCCGGCAGGGCGTCGTAATCCTGGGGAAGCGCCAGCACATAGGGGAAGGAAAGCCGCCGGGTCACCGCCCGATCTTCCCGCAGCCGTTCCAGCATCGGCTTATTTCCGCCCCTGCTTCAGGGCCTGCACCTTGATCGGCAGGCCGAACAGGTTGATGAAGCCCTGGCTGTCCATCTGGTCATACACCTCGTCCTCGTCGAAGGTGGCGATTTCCTCGTCATACAGCGAATAGGGGGAGGTAACGGAGGCCAGAATCATGTTGCCCTTGTACAGCTTGAGCTTTACGTCGCCGGTCACATGCTCCTGGGTGCTGTCCACGAAAGCGGACAGGGCCTCCCGCAGAGGGGTGAACCACTGGCCGTAATACACCAGCTCCGAGAACTTGCCCGCCACCATCTGCTGCTTGTAATGCTGGGTGTCCCGGTCGAGACAGAGGGTCTCCAGCACCTCGTGCGCCTTGTACAGGATGGTGCCGCCGGGGGTCTCGTACACGCCGCGGCTCTTCATGCCCACCAGCCGGTTCTCCACCATGTCCACCAGGCCGATGCCGTTCTCGCCGCCCAGCTTGTTGAGCTTTTCGACCATGCCCACGCCGTCCAGCTTTTCCCCGTCCAGGGCCACCGGCACACCCTTTTCAAAGGACAGGGTGATGTAGGTCGCCTTGTCGGGCGCCTTCTCGGGGGACACGCCCATTTCAAGAATCTCGTCATATTTCGGCTCGTTGGCCGGATCCTCCAGATCCAGTCCCTCGTGGGACAGATGCCACAGGTTCTTATCCTTGGAGTAATTGGTCTCCCGGGTGATGTTCAGGGGCACATGATGCGCCTCGGCGTAAGCGATCTCCTCCTCCCGGGATTTGAGATCCCAAATCCGCCAGGGGGCGATGATTTTCATGTTCGGGGCAAAGGCCTTGATGGCCAGCTCAAACCGCACCTGGTCATTCCCCTTGCCGGTGCACCCGTGGCAGATGGCGTCCGCCCCCTCGGCCAAGGCGATTTCCACAATCCGTTTGGCGATAATGGGGCGGGCGAAGGAGGTGCCTAGGAGGTATTGGTTTTCGTATACGGCGCCGGCTTTCAGGGTCGGATAAATATACTCTTCCACGAATACCTTCTTAAGATCCTCTATGTACAGCTTGGAGGCGCCGGTGGCTTTGGCTTTTTCTTCCAGACCGGTCAGCTCTTTGCCCTGGCCCACGTCGGCCGCGACCGCGATCACCTCGCAGTTGTTGTAGTTTTCCTTCAGCCACGGGATAATAATAGAGGTATCCAGCCCTCCGGAATACGCCAGGACTACCTTTTTGATCGACTCCATGCCAGCAGCTTCCTTTCTGTTTGCTTTTGTTCGCTTTTGTGCGATTTCGTTGCCTTTTTTCATATTATAAGCGCCGTTGTGCGGTTTTGCAAGAGGGAAAAACGCATATTTATGCTATCCCGCCTATTTTTGTCACCCTGACCAAGTTTGCAATAAACAGGCGGTATTTTCCCATATTTCTTCACCACCACGCTATACATTATGCATTTAAAAATGAATAATTATACATTTTAAGATGCATAATGTATACCCGCCTCCGCGAATATTTGATAAAAAGATCGATTTTTTTGATATTTAACACGCCCTTAACAAAGCCTTGTTATAGTTTTAAAGAATTTTTGCTTCCTAAATCGCTCGGTTTCTGGCGGCGGGGAGGCATAACGGGGTGTTTGCTTGAACTATACGCATGTGTTGACCCTGCTCGGCGGGCTGGGGATGTTCCTGTTCGGCATGAAGCTGATGGGCGACGGCCTGGAGCTGGTGGCGGGCTCCCGCCTCAAGGGGCTGCTGGAGAAAATCACCTCCAACCCATTGCTGGGCATTCTGGTGGGCGTGGTGGTCACCGGGGCCATCCAGTCCTCCTCGGCCACCACCGTCATGGTGGTCGGCTTCCTCAACGCCGGGCTGCTTAAGCTCGAGCAGTCGGTGTATATCATCATGGGGGCCAACATTGGCACCACGGTGACCAGCTTCCTCATCGGGCTGAAAATCAACGCCATCGCGCCGGTGCTGATTTTTATCGGCGTGATCTTCGTGGTGTTCATCAAGAAGAAATTCTTGCAGCATCTGGGCATGGTCATCGTGGGCTTCGGCATCCTGTTCACCGGCATGGAGGGCATGTCCAGCGCCATGGTGCCCCTGCGGGAGATGCCGGCGTTCCGCGAGCTGATGGTCAAGTTCTCCAACCCGGTGCTGGGAATCCTGGCGGGCGCGGTGCTCACGGCGGTCATCCAGTCCTCCTCCGCCTCGGTGGGCATCATCCAGGCCCTGGCCGCCAGCGGCGCGGTCACCCTGCCGGGCGTCATCTTCATCCTCTTCGGCCAGAACATCGGCACCTGCGCCACGGCCATGCTCGCCTCCATCGGCACCAACCGGGCCGGCAAGCGGGCGGCCATGATGCACCTGATGTTCAACGTCATCGGCACCATCCTGTTCATCCCCATCTGTCTGCTGCTTCATTATCCGGAATTCATCATGCGGCTGACCGATAATCCGGAGATGCAGATTTCCTACGCCCACATCGGCTTCAACATCGTCACCACCGTCATCATGTTCCCCTTCGCCCAGCTGCTGGTCAAGCTGTCCCAGAAGCTGATCCCCGGCAAGGATTCGGAATATGAGGAGATGCGGCTCCATTTTCTGGACGAGCGCATTCTGGGCACCCCGTCCATCGCGGTGGCCCAGGTGATCAAGGAGGTGGAGCGGATGGCCCACATCGCCCGCAACAATTTCCAGCTGGCGATGCTGACCTTCTTCGCCCCCAACAAGGAGTCGCAGCAGCTCATCAAGCAGAATGAGCAGGTCATGAACTACCTCAACCACAACATCACCAGCTACCTGGTCAAAATCCACGCCATGGACCTGACCGAGGAGGACAGCCGGGTGGTGGGCAACCTGTTCCACGTGGTCAACGACCTGGAGCGGGTGGGCGACCACGCGGAAAACATCCTGGAATACGGCGAATTCGGCGGGGACGCGCCCCCCTTCTCGGACTCCGCGCTGACCGAGCTTCGAGACATGGGAGACCGGGTGCTGAAAATCATCGACGAGTCCATCGACTACTTCCTGCACCGGCACCCGGACAAGGAGCTGTCCGGCGCCATCCTCGCGCAGGAGGAGGAGATCGACGATCTGGTGGTGGAGCTGCGCAACCATCACGTGGAGCGGCTGGGCAAGATGGAATGCACGCCGGCAGTGGGCATGCTGTATGTGGACATTCTCACCGACCTGGAGCGGGTCTCCGACCACGCAACCAACATCATGTACGCCGCCTACGACAACGACGGCGCGTGAGGGGACAAGCTTAGCGCTGACGGAAAGGTCTCATAAAAGAAACTATTGAAAAATAAATTAATGGTAGCAAATCGCAAAAGAAAACCATAGATAATTAAAAAAAATGACGCTTTCCAACGCCTGCAGAGGTCGTGGAAAACGTCATTTTTTTAATTATCTTATCATAAAAGCTTTTGTAACAGCCCCATTTAAATTTATCGGAAGAGAATTCCTGTCTTCCAATATCATTCTTACAATATTTTTACCGTTCAACAGTCTTTGCGTATTTGCATAAATTTAAAAGTATGTTTTTATAATTGTATCCGATGATCACAAAAATCGTTGACAAATATCAATTTTTGAGTAATTATAGTATATATGGAATATCATTCCTTTTTTATAAAATAGAAGGCAATTGTTTTATTATAAAATAGAGGGGAAGACAAAAAATGAAGAAATCCGTCAAATTAGCAGCTGTTTTTCTTTCACTGGCAATTAGCTGTCAATTCTTTACAAATGCCGCTGTAAGTACGTCTAAACCTGAATTGACAGAAATGGACGGTCCGATCGAAATCACCTCTCTTCGCACTGAAAAAACAAAAAGTTTTGAAAAAGAAGATGGTGGTTTTATTGCAACAATGTACAATGAACCGGTGCACTTTATAAGTGAAGAGGGCGTATGGGAAGAAATTGATAATTCACTTATTCCAGTTTCCCATCTTCACGAAGAATGGAACGCTGTGAATTCGTCGAGCTATTATGAGAACAAATGTAATTCTTTTAAAGTTAAACTGCCTCAAGTTCTTGATGCAGATTTGCCAATTGTTGTACAAATCAAAGGATTTACCCTTGCGTTTAATATGCAAAACATCACATCATCGTGTGCCAATATCTCTCCCATGCAAAGTGAAGCACAACGAAAAAGCATCTTGGAAAAGAAGCTCGCATTGACGAGAGACAAAGCCGCGAAAGAAAAAATCTTACAGGATGCAGCTATGGCAGTGCCCAACCAGGAATCGGCTGTTTCCTATCCGGATGTCCTTCCGGATACAAAGGCCGACTACCAAATAAGCGGACAAACGCTTAAAGAAAATCTGATTTTCGATTCTAAGCCGGATCGGCAGGACTATACTTATTACATATCCTGTAAAGGGCTAACCCCTGTTTTACAAGAATTCGGTGCGGTCTACTTTTATAATACCGATGGCAGAGATGAGGAGCCGATCTTTATTATCAACGCGCCATACATGTTTGATTCTGGTGATTCCCTTACCATGGACGTAAAGGTCACATTAGAGATTGCAGAGGATAGCTGCCTGTATACCTTAACCCCAAGTGCGGAATGGCTCAGCGATCCCCAAACGGTGTATCCTGTTACATTGGATCCTACTGTCACCACATCCACCAGCGCATTGGACATTGAAGATAATGGAGTAAACCAGTACAATCCTAAAGATAATTATATGAAAGTGGATAGGATGTATGTAGGCTCGAACTATGATGGAAAAGGATATGAAAGCCGCGTATATATTCGCTTCCCTCGGGTATCTTCAATACCGACCACAGCATATATTTCAAACGCCGTTATGTATCTCGATCATCATACAAGCGCAACATATCAGACAGCCGTTAATAACACTTTTGACGTTTACGAGGTGGGAAACTATGCTTGGGAAACAGATAAAATAACATGGAATTCTCAGGCGAACTATAAATTTACCAATAGGGTTGCCTATGGACGATCCGATAAATCCTTGTCAACAGAAGCCTATAATATCACGTCTCTTGTTCAAAAATGGTATTCTGTCACCTCGAAAAATAACGGCGTGGTTATCAAACCGCGAGAGGTGGATAATACCAAAACAAATCGCACCTGTTATTTTAGCAGTGATTGTTCATCCACCTATACTTCAAGACGCCCTCGTATTCAGATTGAATATTATACGACGGTACCGTCCGTATCAACGGTGGCAGATGGCACCAGCTATTTTTTACGAAATGTCAAATCAGGCAGATATATGGATGTATACAACGGCACCGACGCCAATCTCCAAAATGTTCATGGTTATGGTTTTAATGGAACAGCCGCTCAGCGTTGGAGGGCTAGAGTTAATTCCGATGGGACATATAGTTTTATCTCCAATGTGGGTTCTTTCAGTAGGTATATGGATGTAACAAATGGAAATGTGGATATTTATTCCAATTTCCCCACAGCTCAAAAATTTAGTCTAGTCAGATTTAACGGTACAAATATGTACTACATAAAATTTGGTTCGCAGTTTGTATCGGAAAATTCCGATCATAATGTCATTACTACTGATACGAATATGGGGGCTGCTTCATTATGGACATTTGAATATGTTTATGGTTTACTAACGCCTCTTTATTCCCAAATGCAGAATAATCCTGTACCTGCAAAGTATCAAAAAAGCAGATATACAAGTATGACCCCAAATGATGCGCTGAACCTTATGCGGACATCAAAAGTATTTATCGAGAATTCCCATGGGGGTATCGATGGTATTGACACAGGAAATGGTTTGATGTCACGCAATATGGTTCTTGAATTACCGGATTCCGATCTGCGCGGTGTCAAACTGGCCGTATATGTGGCGTGCGAAACCGGCAAGGGCGGTGCAACCGCTGCGAATCTTGTAAATGCAACGTTTGACAAAGGTGCCAAAGCGGTGATTGGTTTTCAAGAAAATATGGGCGCTATCGCAGATACATGGTCTGATACACTCATGCAGTCGTTAAGCTCCGGAAAAACAATAAACCAAGCCATGCTTGATGGGGATGATGCAGGTTATAATACATGGGGAAGCTACGAAAACATAAAAATAAGGACCGTTCGCGGAGATGTCAGTGTTAATATCCTGAATTAACTATTCCCTGTATTCATTTTTCCAGTAAGGCTTACCATGGTTTTGGATCAAGCACCATACTTACCGGTAACAAGCCCTCTTGCGCACATAGGAACGCTTACGCGGGAGGGCATACCTGAAAGGAGCCTGTTCATGAAGAGAATTGCATGCGCCTTGCTGCTTGCTTGTTTGTTAGTTTTTTCGATGAACGCTTGCCAACCCGCGGGCGCTGTGGAAGGCCTAAGCCAAAATACGACGGACAAGGTATCGCAAACAAATTTTGGCACTGCGGCCACCACCTCCACCAGTGCAACAACGCCAAGTACCACCGCCCAGCCGCCTAGCACATCTGCCAAAACGACGGCTCCAGAGAAGCGGAAAGTGGTCAGCGTCCTACGGAAAAAATGGGATTCCATTGACAAAGACACCAAAGAGACAGTAACCAAAGCCGGTGTTACACGCGACGATCTCGTGGTAGATAAAAGCACATTAACATATGACAGCGAAGGCTCCAGCAAGAATATTTCCGAAGCATACGAGACCTTTAAAAAGGGGGAAAAAACGTATACATTCAATGATCCTGCCGGAAAATTGACGGCTATCTCATTTGCTTACAAGGAGGAAACCGGCACATTAAAGACGGAGGCGGAAATCAAGGCTATTGCCAGTGCCATTGCCGATCTCGTTATTGACATAAAGAGCTATGAGGCATACTCGTTTTCCTATGATGAAAATACAAGAATGTATGCGATCAATTTTGATAGGAAAATCGGGGAATATAAGACACTGGAGGGAATTCGTATCACCATAAACGTCAACGGATACGTTAAGTTCTTGGGCTTTTCTAAAATTGGCCTATTTGACAATGTGAAAGTGCCCGCTATTGATGAAAAGAGCATCGACGAAGCATGCAGAGAGGTATTGTCAAAACGGTATCCCAACATGAAGGACTTCCAGGTGCGTTCACGAAAGCTGGATATCAAGGATGGGCAACTGCTGGCCTATTACCAAAAGCAGCCGGACATCAAGGACGGCGAGCTTGTAATGATCTGCGACTGCGTTATTTCCTACGTTGATCAACCGTATCAATACGCTGATTTTGTGCTAGTCCCTATCCAAACAGTGGATTAATACTGGTAGGAAAGCTGGTCGCTCTTTGCCTTTTTAGAGGCACAGAGGGGTATGTTCCGGCTTCCTCAGGCCAGAACGCCCATCCATTTCAGCAGCGCCACGCCATCCAGAAGGCCTTGGCGATAATATTCCCACTGCGCATAGTATTCCTTCAAGCCGATGGCTTCCTCCAGATCGTAGACAAACGCTTTTTCCGCGTCGGCTCGGCCGATAGCCTCCAGCATGTCGTCGAACCTTTTTTGAATCGTCCGATAGTCGTCGTTTTCCTTAAGCCGCTTCCAAACGGCATTTTCCACATCTTCCATGCGAGTAAAAGGTACATTCTTTTCAACGGTTTCCATTTCATCACCTCTATAATCCTACTTCAAAACAATTTTACCCCATAATGGATTATAAGTCAACACCCCATTTTGGAATAATGATATACTAAGTCATCTTAAGGAAAGGATGGCTCAGTATGAACCATTTAGAAAGACTGCTCCGTTTGCGTAAAGAAAGAGAAGAAGGGCAAAAAGTTCTTGCTTCGGTATTAGGTGTTACACAAACTGCTTATTCGAAATGGGAACTGGGGCAGAGAGAAATCCCCTTGAGTAAGCTGCTGATTTTAGCTAGATATTATAATGTCAGCATGGATTATATCACGGGAGCCAGCAATGTACGTACCCCTTTCCCTAAAAAATAAACTTGTGTAAATTTTTAAAAAATATATACAAACAGCGCCCGCCGGGTTTCGGCGGGCGCTGTTTGATGAATAGGGATACTATTAGATTTTCCGGACGCGGATGACGCCGTTGATGGCGCGGATTTTTTCCAGCGCGGCCTCGTCGGGATCGCCCTCGACATCCAGCACCGTATAGGCGTTGTCCTTCTTGGACTTGTTCACCATGGTCTCGATGTTGATGCCGGTGGCGGACACCACCCCGCTGATTTGGCTGAGCATATTGGGCACGTTCTTATGCAGCACGCAGATGCGCCGCTCGGTGGTGCGGGGAACCTCCACGGTGGGGAAATTCACCGAATTGACGATGTTGCCGTCCTCCAGGAAGGCGATGAGCTCATCAGCGGCCATGACGGCGCAGTTGTCCTCGCTCTCGGGGGTGGAGGCGCCCAGGTGGGGAATGGCGATGACGTTTTCCACGCCCAGGATATCCTCGGTGGGGAAGTCCACCACATACGCGGCCACCTTGCCGGAGGCCAGGGCCTCCTTCATATCCGGGATGTTGACCAAGTCGGCGCGGGAGAAGTTGAGAATCCGCACCCCATCCGGCATGGCGGCGAAGGCGGCGGCATTGAACATCCCCTTGGTGTCGGGAGTCAGCGGCACGTGCACGGTGATGTAATCGCAGTTGGCATAAATCTGATCCAGGCTGGTGGCGTGGATGATGGAGCGGGACAGGCCCCAGGCGGCGTCCACCGACAGATAGGGATCGTAGCCATAGACCTCCATGCCCAGGCTGTGGGCCGCGTTGGCCACCAAGATGCCGATGGCGCCCAGGCCGATAACGCCCAGCCGCTTGCCCTTGATCTCCGGGCCGACAAACGCGGACTTGCCCTTTTCCACCAGCTTGGCCACGCCCTCCTGGCCCTGCAGGGTCTTGGCCCATTCGATGCCGGAAATCACCTTGCGGGAGGAAATCAGCAGGCCGGCGATGACCAGCTCTTTGACGGCGTTGGCGTTGGCGCCCGGGGTGTTGAACACCACGACGCCGGTTTCGCTGCATTTGTCCACGGGGATGTTGTTGACCCCCGCGCCCGCGCGGGCAATGGCCAGCAGACTGTCCGGCAGCTCCATATCGTGCATGGCGGCGGACCGCACCATCACGCCGGTGGCGGTGGACAGGTCCTCGGTAACGGTATATTTGGCGGCGTCGAAGCGGGCGGTGCCGCAGGCCGCGATCTTATTCAGCGTGCAGATATTCATCTTAGCTCCGTATCCTTTCCTGGCCCTGTGTCCGACGGGCACAGGGTCTTGTTCAAATTGGTGGCGGCGCTTTTCCGGGGAAAGGGATCAGCCGTTGGCCTTCTCGAATTCCCGCATGAACGCGACCAGCTTTTCCACGCCCTCGATGGGCATGGCGTTGTAGATGGAAGCGCGCATACCGCCCACGGTGCGGTGGCCCTTCAGGTTGACGAACCCGGCCGCGGCGGCTTCCTTGACAAATTTGGCGTCCAACTCCTCGGTGCCGGTGACGAAGGGGATATTCATCAGCGAGCGATCCTCCTTGACGACGGTGCCGCGGAACAGCTTGGAGCTGTCCAGGAAATCGTACAGGAGGCCAGCCTTCTTCTCGTTATAGGCCTTCATGGCTTCCAGGCCGCCCATTTCCTCCTTGATCCATTTGAGCACCAGCCCGGCGATATAGATGGTGTAGCAGGGCGGGGTGTTGTACATGGAATCGTTATCGGCATGGGTCTGGTAGTTGAACATGGTGGGGGTGATGTCACGGGCGTGGCCGATGAGATCCTCCCGGATGATGACCACGGTCAGGCCGGCGGGGGCCATATTCTTCTGCGCGCCCGCGTACAGCACGCCGAACTTGGACACGTCGATGGGCTCGGACAGGATGCAGGAGGAAATATCCGCGATAAGCGGCACGCGGCCGGTGTCGGGCAGCTCCTTATACACAGTGCCGTAGATGGTGTTGTTCATGCAGATGTGGAAATAGTCGGCGTCGGGAGTGAAGGTGGCGGGATCCAGCTTCGGTATGTAGGAGAAGGTCTTATCCTTGGAGCTGGCCACCACATGGGTCTCGCCGTAGCGGGAAGCCTCCTGGTACGCCTTGTTGGCCCACTGGCCGGTGATGACGAAGTCGGCCTTGCCGCTGCCGTTCATCAGGTTGAGAGGGAGCATGGCGAACTGGGAGGAGGCACCGCCCTGGAGAAACAGCACCTTGTAGGTATCCGGAATCCCCATGACCTCGCGCAGCAGGGCCTCGCACTCCTTGATGATGGCGTCATAGGTCTTGGAGCGATGGGACATCTCCATCACCGACTGCCCCGAGCCGTGATAATCCAGCATTTCCTCGGCCGCGGTCTTCAGAACGCTTTCGGGAAGCATCGAGGGGCCGGCGGAAAAATTATACACTCTTGCCATGTTGCATCTACCTCCATACGCGTAATAGAATCAATACGTTTTATTGTACTATTCCGTTAAATCCGTGTCAATCCAAAAAGCGGGAAACCGCGGAAAATTTTTAAGTCCGGCGGCCGGTGGTTCGGAGTTTCGCTTGCTTTTGCAGACGGAGCACGATATAATATAGGCAACATGCTGCGGAGCCGCTCCGCGGCGTTTCCCTCAAGAGAAAGGAGCCTAGTGTATGACCATTGCCGATATTGTACGCATCCTGCAAGCCGATCTGGTCTGCGGCGCGGATCATCTGGAAACCGAGGTGCACAACGCCTGCGGCAGCGACATGATGAGCGACGTGCTGGCCTTTGTCAAGGATCAGTCGGTGCTGCTGACCGGGCTGGTGAATCCCCAGGTGGTGCGCACCGCCGACATGATGGATATGGTTTGCATCGTGTTTGTCCGGGGAAAGGACCCCACCCCCGATATGATCGAGCTGGCGGGCGACCGCGGCATCGTCCTGCTCAAGTCCCCCATGCGGATGTTCACCGCCTGCGGGCTGCTGTATGAAAACGGCCTGAAAGGCGGGGAGGTTTGAAAAGCGGCGCTTTTCAAACTATAGGAGGACAGCATGATGACAGACCATAAGAGGGATGAATATCAGCCGCCCAAGTACGGCGGAGCGGGGGTGCACATATGAACAAGCATCTGCATTTTGAGGTGCCGGGCGACGATTTCACCCGTGCCGGGGAAGCCTCCGCCGCGGTCAAGCGCACCCTCAAGCAGCTGGGCTTCCCATCCGACGCCATCCGCCGGGTGGCCATCGCCATGTATGAGGGAGAAATCAACATGGTCATCCACGCCGGCGGCGGGGAGGCGGACATCGACATCCTGCCCGACAAGGTCACGGTGGTGCTCACCGATCACGGCCCGGGCATCCCCGACGTGGAAAAAGCCATGCAGGAGGGGTGGTCCACCGCCCCGGACAACATCCGTTCGCTGGGCTTCGGCGCGGGGATGGGGCTGCCCAACATGAAGAAATACACCGATCAGATGGCGATCGAGACGGTCATCGGCGCGGGCACCACCATGACCCTGACGGTCCAGGTCTGACGGAAGCAGGGAGGCTTGGTGATGGATCGGTTTTTCCACTCTGTCACGCTGGACAAGGAGAAGTGCGTCGGCTGCACCAACTGCATCAAGCGCTGCCCCACCCAGGCGATCCGGGTGCGGGGGGGCAAGGCGCAGATCATCTCCGAGAGGTGCATCGACTGCGGCGAGTGCATCCGGGTCTGCCCCCATCACGCCAAAAAGGCGGGGCACGACCCCTTCGAGATGCTGAAGGATTTTACCTATACGGTGGCCCTGCCCGCCCCTACCCTGTACGGACAGTTCAACCACCTGGACGACATCGACATCGTGCTCACGGGGCTGAAGGCCATCGGGTTCGACGATGTGTTCGAGGTGTCGCGGGGGGCGGAAATCCATTCGGATCTGACCCGCCAGCTGCTGGGGGACGGAAAGCTGAAAAAGCCGGCCATCAGCTCGGCCTGCCCGGCGGTGGTGCGGCTGATCCGGGTGCGTTTCCCGGATTTGTGCGACCATGTGCTGCCCCTGAAGGCGCCCATGGAAATCGCCGCCCTGCTGGCCCGGGAGGAGGCCATGAAGAAAACCGGCCTGCCAAGCGAGCAGATCGGGATTTTCTTCCTCTCCCCCTGCGCCGCCAAGGTGACGGACGTGCGGGTGCCCATCGGCATCCCCCACTCCAACGTGGACGGCGTGCTGTCCATCAGCGATCTGTATCCCCGGCTGGTCTCCGCCATGAACCATCTGGACAAGGTGGAGCCTCTGGCCCGGTCGGGCATCATCGGGGTGAGCTGGTCCTCCATCGGCGGGGAAGCCGCCGGCCTGCTCAACGAGAACCATCTGGCTGCGGACGGCATCGAGAACGTCATCCAGGTGCTCGAGGAGCTGGAGGACGAAAAGCTGCAGGAGCTGGATTTCATCGAGCTCAACGCCTGCGCGGGGGGCTGCGTGGGGGGCATATTCGCCGCCGAGAACGGCTATGTGGCCCGCGCGCGGATCCAGCGGCTGCGCAAATACCTGCCGGTTTCCTGCAACCGCACCGAGGACGCGGGGTGCGCGGAGCGGCTGGAATGGACCGACCGGCTGGAGTTCGCGCCGGTGATGAAGCTGGCCGAGAACGTGGAGGACGCCATGCGCCTGATGGAACGCATCGACGCCATCAGCGAGCGGCTGCCCCAGCTGGACTGCGGCTCCTGCGGCGCGCCGACCTGCCGGGCCCTGGCGGAGGACGCCGTGCAGGGGCTGGCCAAGGAGACCGACTGCATCTTCCTCATGCGCAGGCAGATACAGGACATCGCCGTCCAATTAAGCCGGCTGGAGGGCTACGTGCCCCCCTCCGAGGACTGAGGAGGAAGGACAATGACTGTTGAAGAGCTGAGCCGTGCGCTGTCCCTTGAAACCGTCGTCGCGGGAGACGGCGGCCGGGAGGTAACCGGCGGCTACTGCGGGGATCTGCTCAGCTGGGTGATGGGGCGCGCGCCGGCCGGATGCGTATGGATGACCGTCATGGGCAACGTCAACGCCATCGCCGTGGCGGTGCTGGCCGACGTGGCCTGCATCCTGCTGACCGAGGCGTCCCCCCTGGACGAGGCGGCCGGCGAGAAGGCACGGGCACAGGACGTAGCAGTGCTGCGCAGCCCCCGCCCCGCCTATGAGCTGGCCCTGGACATCGGCCGGCTGCTGGAGAAGGAGGGGACGCCGTGAAGGCGCGGGAGGAGCTGTATTCCCTGTTGTGGCAGCAAGGCATTCTGCGGGTCGGTGCCTGCTCACCCGAGGAGAACAAGGCCCTGAAGGAGCGGATGGAGCGGGGCGAGCCGCTGCCGGACGATATCTATCAGATAGAGAAGAGCGGCGAATTTGTCCGCTTGGATCCGGAGCAGCTGGCCCCGGAGGAGCAGCAGCTGCTCGTAGCGCTCAAGCAGCTGCGGGCGCTGGAAAGCCTCAAATGGCTGGCCGCCCTCCTTCTGGCGGCTTTGATCGGCCTTATCCTCCTGGCCGTTTTCGGGGCGTTCCGTTGATAAAGCAAAGGGGAGGCGGCGGGATGCGGCTGACTTACGATTTCCATATCCACACCGCCCTGTCCCCCTGCGGCGACAACGACATGACCCCGGCCAACCTGGCAGGCATGGCGGCTCTGGCGGGGCTGGACGCCATCGCGGTGACCGATCACAACAGCTGCGGCAACTGCGCCGCCGTGCTGGAGGCGGCGCGGGGGACGGGCCTGCTGGTGCTGCCCGGCATGGAGCTGTGCACCGCCGAGGAAGCCCATGTGGTCTGCCTGTTCCCCGCCCTGGAGGGGGCGCTGGCCTTTGAGGCGGCGGTGCGGCCCACCCTGCCCCCGGTGGAGAACCGGCCCGACATTTTCGGGGAGCAGCTGCTGCTGGACGCGCAGGACGGCATCGTGGGGCGGGAGCCCCTCCTGCTGACCACCGCGTCGGGCATTTCGGTGGACGAGGTGCTGGGACTGGCCCGTAAACACGGCGGCACCGCCTTCCCCGCCCATATCGACCGCCCGTCCTACAGCGTGACGGCGGCCCTGGGCGATCTGCCGCCCCTGGGCTTCGCGGCGGTGGAAATCACCGCCCGGGGGGACGTGGAGGCCCTATGCGCGCAGTACCGGGAGGCGCGGGGGAAAATCCTGCTGTGCGATTCCGACGCCCATTATCTCCACCAAATCCCCGATCCCGGCCCCTGGCTGGAGCTGCCCGACAAGAGGGCGGAGACGGTCATCGCCGTCCTGGACGGCCGGCTGCCCTGCGGCTGGGGACGGACGGGCGTGGGGTAAGAGACAGCCGATGCCACGCATCGGCTGTTCAGGCTGTCAAAAAAGGGGAATCTGCCATTCGAAAAACGAAAAAAGGTGGAGGCGGGTTACCAATTTGTGTTTGCGAGGACATGTGCCTCGCAAACACACCTTATAGGCGGAAACTGGTGGAAACACACGTGTTTCCGCCGGTTTTCAAGAGCAGGGCGTGGTCGGGCGGAGCGAACGCTCCGCCAGCGGGGACAGAGGGAACAAGGCGAACGTCAGTGAGCCGCCGTGATCCGGCGTCCCCGTCCAGCAGCTTGTCGACGTTGTCGACAAGCTGAGACAGCCGATGCCACGCATCGGCTGTTTGTGTGCAACGGCTGAACATCTCTTGAATTCTTTTCCAAAAGGGTTTTGCCGGCGGGCGGCCCGTTGTATAATGAAACCAATCCGACACACAAGAATTCGTTTGAAAGGAAGGCGATACATATGCTGAAAACCGACGCGCAGGTGCAGCGGCTGGTGGACGATTACGGCCACTGGTTCGACGACCCCTCCCGGGTGCAAAGCGGCCGGATGACCAAAGATCTGTATCCCTATGACGCTATGTTTTCCCCCATCCGCATCAACCGCATGACGGTCAAAAACCGCTTGGTTATGGCCCCCATGGGGAACATCAGTATGTGCGAGGAAACGGGCCGCCCGAATGAGAAGATGATCCAGTATTTCATCGAGCGGGCCAAAGGGGGCGTGGGGCTCATCACCTCCGGGCTGGTGCCGGTCAGCTTCGGCATCGACCATTCCATCATCGAGCTGGGCAAGCTGAGCTACTTCCCCCGCATCGACCGCTCCCGCACCGTGTTCGCCGCCTGGCGGGACATCGCGGCGGGGGTGCACGCCTATGGGGCCAAATTCTTCATACAGCTGACCCCCGGGCTCGGCCGGGTGGGCAATCCCCAATGCCTGGTCAATTCCCTGAAATTCCCGGTATCCTCCTCCCTGAACCCCAACTTTTACATGTCGCAGGTGCCCTGCCTGCCCCTATCGGGCCGCAAGCTGAACCACATCATCAAAAACGCCGGGCAGGCCGCGGCCGACGCCAAGGCGGCCAACCTGGACGGCGTGTATCTCCACGGCCACGAGGGCTATCTGCTCGAGCAGATGACCAACCCGGCCTTCAACCGCCGCGCCCTGGGCCATTTCTCCAACTGGCAGGCCTTCGGCCTGGACATGGTGCGGGAAATCCGCCGCCGGGTGGGGGACGCCTACCCCATCATGTACCGCATCGACCTGTCCCTGGCCCTCAACGAGACCTACGGTGAGGCCATCCACGGCACCTCCATGAAGAAGTTCGTCAACGGCCGCACGGTGGACATGACCCTGGAATACATGAAGAACCTGGTGGCCGCCGGCGTGGACATCTTCGACGTGGATCTCGGCTGTTACGACAACTGGTGGCTGCCCCATCCGCCGGGTTCCATGCCTCCCGGCTGTTTCCTGGAGGTGGCCCGCACCGTCAAGGAGTTCTTTTCCGCCAACCAGATCCGCTCCAACGCCGGGGCGGAGGTGCCGGTGGTGGGCGTGGGCAAGCTGGGCTATCCCGATCTGGCGGAGGCGGCGCTGCGGGGCCGCCTGTGCGACATGGTGATGCTCGGCCGCCCGCTGCTGGCCGATCCCGAGTGGCCCAACAAGGCCTATGCCGGCCAGGTGGAGGACATCCGCCCCTGCATCGGCTGCCAGGAGGGGTGCCTCAACGAATTCGTGGAGGGGGGCCATCCCCAATGCGCGGTCAACCCCCGTACCGCCTTCGAGCATGTCTATCCCGCCGCGCCGCCCAAGGCCGAGGCGTCTAAGCGGATCGCCGTCGTGGGGGCCGGGCCCGCCGGGGTGGTCGCCGCGGTCACCGCCGCCGCCCGGGGGCATCGGGTCACCCTCATCGAAAAAAGCGGGAAAATCGGCGGGCGCTTGATCCCCGGCAGTGTGCCGAAAATCAAGTTCGATGTGGACAACTACCGCCTATATCTGGAGCGGCAGGTGAAAAAGGCCGAGGCGGCGCACGGGCTGACTTTCCTGACCGGCACCGAGGCCACAGCCGACTGGCTGGCCGATCAGCGCTTCGATGCGGTGGTGGTGGCCACCGGCTCGGCTGACGTCCGGCTGGATCTGCCCGGGGCGGAGAACGCCAACATCGTCCAGGCCACCGAGCTGCTGATGCACCCCGAGCTGGCGGAGGGCGCCCGGTACGTGGCGGTCATCGGCGGCGGCGTGGTGGGCTGCGAAACCGCCTTCTGGCTGCGGCAGGAGCTGCATAAGGAGGTCAAGGTGCTGGAGATGACCCCCGTGATCATGAACCACACCTGCACCGCCAACCGCGGGCACCTCATCCACACCCTGCATAAAAACGGGGTGGAGCTGCTCAACTGCACCAGGGTCACCGGCTTCACCCCCGACGGCCTGCTGGCGGTGCGCAATGTGTCCTCGACCGTGCCGGATCCCTATGACACCTGGCACCCCATCCTGCCGGAAAACATCGAGAATCCTCTGGCGCCCCGCATCAAGGTGGAGGAACAGGCCATCTCCCTGAACGCGGATCTCATTGTGCTGGCTGCGGGCGGACGGGCGGACGATGCCCTCTTCCTGGAGGCGCAGCGCCGCCGGGTGGCCCCCCTGGTGCGCCAGCTCGGCGACAGCTACCAGGTGGGCAGGGTATTCGAAGCCGTGCGGGCGGCCTACGCGCTGGCGCTGGCGTTATAAACCGGGGGCGTCGTGCCCCAGACAAGGAAGGATGATTGTATGCGGCTGACTGCGGAAGAACAAGCGATCCTGGACGGCCAGCGGGGGGAAACTCTGGCCAAGGTGATGAAGTCCCTGGTAATGTACGGCGACACCTTCGGGGCCGAAAAGATGGTGCCCGCCACCGGCCAGGCCCATCTGGTGACCTCCTTCGGCCTGTCGGTGACCACCGCCCTGTTCGACGTGATGGACGAGCTGATTGCGGCAGGTCTTCACGCCGAGCAGCCCTTTACCATGGACCCCCGGCCGTTGGATTTCGAAAACGTCCCGTGCAATTTTTTGCAGCGGATCGTGTTCGGCGTTATGTACGGCAAGCAGGAGGACTACGAGGGGCAGCTGCGCCGGCTGGGACTGAAGAACGACAAGGCGTTCACCTGCACCTGCTATATGGACGAGGTGGGCAATGTGCCCGCCCGGGGCCAGGTGCTCAGCTGGTCGGAATCCTCCGCCGTGGTGTACGCCAACTCGGTGCTGGGCGCGCGCTGCAACCGGAACTCCGCGTATATGGACATTTTCGGCGCCATCCTGGGCAGGGTGCCCTATTTCGGGCTGCTGACCGACGAGGGGCGCCGGGCCTCCTGGGTGGTGGAGGTGAAAACCTCCAAAAGACCGGAGGCCCAAGTGCTGGGCAGCGCCATCGGCCTGAAGGTCATGGAGGACGTGCCCTATATCAAGGGGCTGGCCCCCTTCCTGGGCGGCCAGCTGGACGACAGCGCAAAGGCGTATCTCAAGGACATGGGCGCGGCCTCCGCGTCCAATGGAGCGGTGGGGCTGTACCATGTGGAGGGCCTGACCCCCGAGGCGGTGGATCTGGGGGACGCGTTGATACGCCCCGGCGCCAAAACCTATGTCATCGACGACGCGGAGCTGGAGCGGGTCAAGGCCGGCTATCCGGTCATTTGGAAGAACCCGGACGCCAAGCCGAAGCTGTGCTTTATCGGCTGCCCCCATCTATCCCTGAGCCAGCTCATCGGCTGGACGGAGAAGCTGGAGGGCGCGTTGCAGGGCGGGCGGCTGAAAATCAAGACGGTGCTGACCGCCGCCCCCGACGTGCTGGAGGCCTTCCGGAAAACGCCGTATTTCGAGAGGCTGCGGGCCACCGGCGCCCGCCTGTCCTACATCTGCCCGCTGATGTACATGAACAACCCCCTGTGCAAAGCCCTGCCGGTTATCACCAATTCCAATAAGCTGCGCACCTATACCGCCGCCCGGTATTATACCGACGACGAAGTGACGGCCATTCTCGTGAAGGGAGGCGAAGGGGCATGAGCAAAATCTTCAAGGGCCGCCCCGTGGTGCCCGGCGAGGCGAGGGCTAAGGCGCTGGTCAGCCACGAGGGCTTCAACACGCTGGCCTCCTTCCAGAAGAGCCTGCTGGCGAAAAAGACCCAGGCGGTCTGCTCCGATCAGAACAACGCCGATCTATACGGCAAGGTGATGACCGGCACCGCTCTCTGCCTGCCGCAGACCATCGGTTCCACCACCGGCGGCATGGTGCTGCACACCGCCTGCTCGATGGGGGCGGCGCCGGCCGCCATGCTGTTTTCCCTGCCCATCGACTCGCTGGCCGCGGCGGGGGCCATTTTGGCCGACGTATGGACACCGCACAGCATGCCCACCGTGGACAATCTGGGCGAGGAATTCCTCGCCTATGTCCGGGACGGTATGACGCTGACGGTGCACGCCGACGGCACGGTCGAGGTTGAAGACTGACTGCACCAAAAGGGAAAGGATTTTATGTTTTTGATCCCCTAGAAAATCCCCTGCGGGCCACGAAACGTGGCCCGCATTTTGCGTTTTATTTGAACATCAACTTTTTTCCCGGCTGAAACATCTAAAGAAACAGCGGAAGATTTTTTAGGAAATTTTAGAAAATGCCCATAAACGCTTTGTATTCGATGCCGGGTATGGTAAACTATACAGGTACGGGGGAAAGGAGGCGGCGGGATGAAAGGAAAAGAAGACGCACCGCTGAACCGGCGGCTGATGGCGGGGCTTATCGCGTGTCTGCTGCTGATCGTCGCCTTGGCCGTGGCGGGCGGCGTGGCATTTTCCGGCGTGCTGTGGTACCGGGAGCAGCTGGAGGAGCTGCAGAACGCCAACCAGAAAACGGCGGAGGAGCTGCAGCAGCGGGCGGAGGAAGCGGAGCGGAAGCTGAAGGAAACGGAGCAGCAGCTGGCCGATGCGGCGGGGGACGCCGCCAGGGCGCAGGAGCTGCAAAAAGAGTTGGAGCAGGCGAAAAAGGATTTGGAGGCCGCCCGGAAGGATTTAGCCGCCGCCAAGCAGCAGCTGGCCAGCAAGGTGACCGGCGCCGTCTATCCGGCCGGCACCAAGCTCATCGCCCTGACCTTCGACGACGGCCCGGGGGGAAAGACCACCCCCCGGCTGCTGGACGAGCTGAAAAAGCGGAACATAAAGGCCACTTTTTTTGTCGTGGGCACCAACGCCGCCAAACATCCCGAAATTCTCAAGCGGATGGACGCGGAGGGCCACGTCATCGGCAACCACTCCTACGCCCACCAGAACCTGACCAAGGGCGCGGCCGCCGCGATGCAGGATCAGGTGAACAAGTGCGCGGCCATTATCCGCGGGGCGGTGGGCTACGATCCCGTGCTGCTTCGGCCGCCGGGCGGCAACTACGACAACCGGCTGCTCGGCTACGCCAAGGAGAAGGGCGTTTCTGTCGTCAACTGGACGGTGGACACCCGGGACTGGGAGCACCGGAACAAGGACACCATCCTGGCCACGGCCTTCCGGCAGGGGAAATACGGCGTCCAGGACGGAGCCATTGTGCTGATGCACGACGTATACGAAACCTCCGTGGACGCGGCGGTGGAGATGATGGATCGCCTTACCGCCCAGGGCTACACTATGGTTACGGTGCCCGAGCTCATCCGAGTAAAGGGCGGCGGCCTGCAGGCCGGGCGCTTCTATTACAGCGGCGACCATTTCAAGGATAAAGCCTAACAAAAACAGGCGGAGGAACCAGTTGTGGTTCCTCCGCCTGTTTTTACCGTTCCTCGCGGAAATAGTTGACGCCGCAGCCGGCGGGCTGCGCGTGTTTTTTGGATTTGCGCATGGAGGTGATGATCAGGACGATGGCCGTGATCAGGAAGGGCAGCATGACGTAAAAGGCGTTGGGCAGCGGCAGGATGTTCCGAGGAATATACAGCTGCAGCACGCTGAACGCGCCGAACACCAGGGAGCCCAGGATCGCCTTGACAGGGCTCCAGCTGGCGAAGATCACCAGGGCCACGGCAATCCAGCCCTGGCCGCCCACGCAGCCGTTGTTCCACACACCGCCGCCGTTGATGAGGGAGATATACACCCCGCCCAGGCCGCAGATGCCGCCGCCCAGCAGGATGTTGGTGTACTTGACCAGCGTGACGTTGATCCCTGCCGCGTCGGCCGCCGCCGGGTTCTCGCCCACCGAGCGCATGCTCAGCCCCGCCCGGGTGCGGGAGATGTAGAAGCCGCACAGCACGGCCACCACCACCGCCAGATAGACCAACAGGTTGTGGGAGAAGAGCAGCTTGCCGAAGAAGGGGATGCTGCTGAGCAGGGGAATGGGATGCTCGGCCAGGATGCCCAGCAGGTTTTCGGGCAGCTTGGGCTGGCCGCCGGCCGTCTGGCTGATCATCACCTCGCCGAAGAAGTTGGCAAAGCCGGTGCCGAAAATGGTCAGGGTCAGGCCGGTGACGTTCTGGTCGGCCTTGAGGGTGACGGTGAGGAAGGCGTAAATCAGCGCCCCCAGCATGCCCGCCCCGAAAGCGGCCAGCAGGGCCAGAGGCAGGCTGCCGGTGGTCAGGCCCACATAGAAGCCGGTGAAGGCCCCCATGTACATCATGCCTTCCACGCCGAGGTTCAGGTTCCCCGCCTTTTGGGTGACGATCTCGCCGGTGGTGCCGAAGAGGAGCGGGGTGCCGGCCTTGATGGCGGCAAACAGGAAGTTGATAATCGCCGTCATGCCTGTTCCTCCTTTCCGCCGCGGATCACCAGCGCGTACCGGGTGAAGAAATCCACCGCCAGCACTACGAACAGGATGATGCCTTGCAGGATATCGGACACCGCGGAGGAGAGCCCGAAGGCGCTCTGCATCACGCTGCTGCCCTTTTCCAGGATGCTGAACAGCGCGGTGATGATCACGATGACGAAGGGATTCAGCCGGGCCAGCCAGGCCACGATGATGGCCGTGAAGCCCACGCCGCCCGCGATGCCGTCGCTCAGGTTATAGGTGTTGCCGGACACCTGTACCATCCCGGCAAGGCCGCAGATGGCGCCGCTGATGAACATGGTGCGCAGCACGATTTTGCTTACGTTCATCCCGGCGTACCGGGCGGTGTTCTGGCTTTCGCCCACCACGCTGATTTCATACCCGTGCTTGGTGTATTTCATATACACGAAGACGAGAACCACCAGCACCAGAGCGACGATCCAGCCGGCGTGCACCCCGAAGACCTCGCCCAGCCGGGCGTTTTCACCGATGGTGGCGATTTGGGGAAAGGCCATGTTGGACGGGTCGCGCCAGGGGCCCTCCCGCAGGAACATGATGAGGTACAAGGCGATGTAGTTGAGCATCAAGGTCAGCAAGGTCTCGTTGGTGCCGAACCTGGTCTTGAAGAAGGCGGGAATCGCCCCCCATAACCCGCCGCCCACGATGCCGGCCAGGAACATGACAGGCAGCAGCACCGCCTTGGGCCAGTCCCCGTGAAACACGCCGAAATAGGTGGCGAAGATGGCGCCCATGATAATCTGCCCCTCGGCGCCGATGTTCCAGAACTTCATCTTGAAGGCCAGGACGATGCCCAGCGAGGAGATGAGCAGCGGGACGGCGATTTTCACCACGCCCTTGGTGGCCAGGCTGCTGCGGAACGCCCCCTTGGCAATGGCGGCGTAGACCGCGAAGGGGTTCTGCCCCAGCATCAGGATAAACAGGCCGCCCACCACGATGCCAGCCAGCAATCCGACGGCGGAGAGCAGCGCCACCTTCCCGGCGGACATCTCCGCGCGCTTGACGATGCGCAGCAGCGGGGCGGTGTTCTTTTTCGTATTTGTGGAGTCTGCCATGTTCATCCTCCTTCCTGCCCGGCGCCGGTCATCATCAGACCGAGCTGTTCCTTGGTCGTCCCCTTGGCGTCCACCACGCCGGTCACCTGCCCGTGACAGAGCACCAGTATCCGGTCGCAGAGCTCCAGCATCACGTCCAGATCCTCGCCGATGAACAGGATGCCCACGCCCTTCTTCTTCTGTGCGTTGAGTGCGTCGTAAATCATGTAGGAGGAGTGAATATCCAGCCCCCGCACCGCGTAGGCGGTGATCAGCACATGGGGGTTGGACTCAATTTCCCGCCCGAGCAGCACCTTCTGCACGTTGCCGCCCGACAGGCGGCGCACCGGCGTGTCCACCCCGGGCGTCACGATGTCCAGCTGCCCTACCAGCCGCCGGGCCAGCTCCCGGGCCTCCCGGCGCCGGACAAAGGGCCCCCGGCCGTTGAGATAGCTTTTGAGCAGCATGTTGTCCACCATGCCCATGGAGGCGGCCAGGCCCATGCCCAGCCGATCCTCGGGGATAAAGCTCATGCTGATGCCTTTTTTTATGATTTCGCGGGGCGTTTTGCCCACGATGTTTTCCTTTTTATAGAGGATAGCGCCTTCCTTGACCTTCTGCAGGCCCGCAATGGTCTCGCACAGCTCCTTCTGCCCGCTGCCCGCCACCCCGGCGACGCCCAGGATTTCGCCCTCGCCGAGTGAAAAGCTCACGTCCCGCAGGGCCTCCACGCCCTCGCCGTTGAGCACCGTCAGCCGGTGGATTTCCAGCAGCTTCTCATGTCTTTCCGGCTCTGGCCGCTCAATGGACAGGGTGATGGGCCGGCCCACCATCAGCTCGGTGAGCTGTCTCGCGTCGGTGTCCGCGGTCTTCACGGTGGCCACGCTCTGCCCCTTGCGCAGGATGGTGACCCGGTCGCTGATGGCCAGCACCTCGTTCAGCTTGTGGGTGATGATAATGACCGCGCAGCCCCGCTCCTTCATGCGCCGCAGGATGTCGAACAGCTTGTCCGTCTCCTGGGGGGTCAGCACGGCGGTGGGCTCGTCCAGGATGAGAATGTCCGCGCCCCGGTAAAGCACCTTAAGAATTTCGACGGTCTGCTTTTCGCTGACCGACATGTCGTAGACCCGCTTGTCCGGGTCGATTTCCAGCCCGTAGGCGTCGCAAAGCTCTCGGATGCGCGCTCCCCGGTTTTTCCTAAGAAGCCAGCTCTCCTTTTTTGAGCCGAGCAGGATATTGTCGGCGGCCGTGTGCACCCCCACCAGCTTAAAGTGCTGGTGGATCATGCCGATTTTATACCGGGCCGCGTCCTCGGGCGACCGGATAACCGCCGCCTGCCCGCCGATAAAAATAGAACCGCTGTCGGGGCGGTAAATCCCCGACAGCATGTTCATCAGCGTGGTTTTTCCCGATCCGTTTTCGCCAAGCAGGGCGAGAATCTCGCCCTGCTTGACGGAAAGGTCGATGTGATCGTTGGCGACGACCGACCCGAACCGCTTGGTAATGCCACTGAGTTCAATTGCCGTGTTCGCTGGTTCCATAAGCTCCATGTCCTTTCCGGAAGATGGGGGGATACGGTCTGCCGCCGGGCGGCTTATTTTACCACGACGGTCTCGAAATACCAGTTCATTTTGCCGGTGATGTCCCCATCGGGGATAACGTCGCCCGCTTTGTTGACGATGTTACCCTGGTTGTCCTTAATTTCGCCTTCGAATACCTTGAAGGAGCCGTCCTTAATTTTGGCGGACACCTCGTCGATCTTGGCCTGCGTGCCCTCGGCGCAGTTGGCGGTCAGGGGGGAGATGTCGATGAAGCCCTCGGCCATGCCGCCGAAGTAGTTCACCGGCTTCCAGGTGCCCTCGATGACTTCCTTAACGGCCGAGGTGTAGTAGGCGCCCCAATGCCAGATGGGGGCGGTCAGGTGAGCCTTGGGCGCGGATTCGGTCATATCGGAGTTGTAGCCGCAGCCCCACACACCCTTTTCCTGGGCGGCCAGCTGGGGCGCGGTGGTGTCGCAGTGCTGGGCGATGACGTCGCAGCCATCGGCCAGCAGGGCCTCGGCGGCCTGCTTCTCCTTAGTGACGTCGAACCAGGTGTTGGTGACCTTCACATACACGCGGGCATCGGCGTTGACCGACTTGACGCCCATGGCAAAGGCGTTGATGCCGCCGGTCACTTCGGAGTTGGTGACGTCCATGGCGGCCACATAGCCGATTTTGTTGGACTGCGTCTTCATGCCGGCGGCGATGCCCGCCAGATACCGGGCCTGATAAATCCGGCCGAAGTAGTTATTCATGTTCTTGCCGTTGTTTTTATAGCCGGAGCAGTGAGAGAAGATGACCTTCGGATACGTTTCAGCCATCTGCTCCATCACGTTCATATAGTTGAAGCTGGTGCCGAAAATCACCTGGCAGCCTTCCTCGACCAGCTCTTCGATGGCAGTCTGCGTTTTGGCGGTGTCGGTGTCGGGAATGTTGTTCTTGCGGATGATCTGGCTGTCCTTCAGGCCCAGCTCCTTCTGCATGGCCACAATGCCTTGATCGTGGGCGAAGGAATAGCCGGCGCCGTCCGCCGGTTCGCCGATATGGATGACGCCCACCTTCAGGTCGTCCTTGGCAACGGCGGGCATGGCGCCGCCGCTGGCCTGGCTGCCGGCGGGGGTTTTGCTGTCACTGCCGTCCTGGCTGCAGCCGGCGACGGCGAACAGCATAACGGCGGCCAGCAGGAATGCGAGAATTTTCTTCATCTTTTCTTCCTCCTGTTTTCTTCTTCCTATTTACAGGGCGCGGGGCGGAACGTCCCGCCGCCCGATAAACCTTGATCAGCGGAACGTGATGGTTCCCTCTTCGTCCATGGCGTCCACAATCGCCAGGGATTCCACCCGGATTCCCTGTTCCCGCAAGCGATCGCCGCCCTTTTGGAACCCTTTTTCAATGACGACGCCCGCGCCCACCAGGGCGGCGCCCGCGTCCTTCACCAGCTGGCTGAGGCCCATGAGTGCCTTGCCGTTGGCGAGAAAATCGTCGATAAGCAGCACCCGATCGCCGGGCCGCAGGAATTCCTTGGCGACCCGGATGTCGTACACCCGCCCGTGCGTGAAGGATTCCACCTGGGTGGTATAGACGCCGCCGTCGATGTTTTTGGTCTGGTTTTTCTTGGCGAACACCACCGGCACATGGAAATACTGGGCGGTCACGCAGGCGATGCCGATGCCCGAGGCCTCGATGGTCAGGATTTTCGTCACGCCGCTGTCCCCGAACAGCCGGTAGAATTCCCGCCCGATTTCGTTGAACAGCTCGATATCCATCTGGTGGTTGAGAAAGCTGTCCACCTTGAGGACGTTGCCGGCCCGCACCTTGCCGTCCCGGCGGATCCGCTCTTCCAAAAGCTGCATGAAATTTTCTGCCTCCTTGGTATTCTGCCATTCAACGGAGACAAGCGGTATGCGAGCATACCGCTTGTTCGTTCTGTTATCGGAATGTAAACAAACCGTGAATATCGAATAAAAATATTTTACCGTATTCCCGCCCAAAAAGCAATTCTTTATATTCTATCAAAACCCGGCAAGAATCGCCCCGGTATTTGTCAGAATGACGGAATTTCGCAAACCCAGGAAAAAAAGAGGGAACAAGGCGCGGCCTTGTTCCCTTTTTGCGCTTTGCTCAGGCGCGGTTGGCGCTGCCGAGCACGTCTTCAATTTTGTGCTTGACCACCTTGGTGATGTTGTCGCGGCCTTCGCCCAGA
Source organism: uncultured Oscillospiraceae bacterium (assembly GCA_900546265.1). Lineage (GTDB taxonomy): Bacteria > Bacillota > Clostridia > Oscillospirales > Acutalibacteraceae > UMGS856. Next base: position 29,255 of record URCA01000003.1, read on the forward strand.
TACTGGCGGGGATCGAAATGGGTGGGATTCTCCGCGAAGTGCTTGCGGATGCCCGCCGTCATGGCGAGACGCAGGTCGGAGTCCACGTTGATTTTGCACACCGCCATGCTCGCCGCCTTGCGCAGCATGTCTTCCGGGATGCCGATGGCGTCGGCCATCTGGCCGCCGAACTTATTGACGTCCGCCACATACTCGGGCATGACGGAGGACGCGCCGTGCAGCACGATGGGGAAGCCGGGCAGCCGATCCATAACTTCCTGCAGGATGTCGAAGCGCAGCTGGGGCTTCTGGCCGGGCTTGAACTTAAACGCGCCGTGGCTGGTGCCGATGGCGATGGCCAGGGAATCCACGCCGGTGCGGGTGACGAAATCCTGCACCTGATCCGGATCGGTGTAGTTGGCCTTGTCGGCCTCCACGCTGACCTCGTCTTCCACGCCGGCCAGCTGGCCCAGCTCGCCCTCCACGGTGACGCCGCGGGCATGGGCATATTCCACGACCTTCTTGGTCACGGCCACGTTTTCCTCATACGGCAGGTGGGAGCCGTCGATCATCACGGAGGTGAAGCCGCCGTCGATGCAGTCCTTGCACAGCTCGAAGCTGGAGCCGTGGTCGAGATGCAGGGCGATGGGCAGGCCGGTCTCCTCCACAGCCGCCTGCACCATGTTGTACAGGTAGGCGTGCCGGGCGTATTTCCGGGCCGAGCCGGAAACCTGCAGAATCACAGGGGAGTTCAGTTCCTTGCAGGCGTCGACGATTCCCTGCACGATCTCCATGTTGTTGACGTTGAACGCGCCGATGGCGTAACCGCCTTCGTAGGCCTTTTTGAACATCTCGGTGGTGTTTACGAGGGGCATAATACGAACCTCCTGTTTTTTCATGGCGTTTATGACCGGCGGACCGGCCTGTTTACCAGTTTAGTATACCGTATTTCGGGCGAAAAAGATAGGGAAATGTTAAAATATTATCAGATTACCCGTTCCCTGAAACTTGTGCACAATGCCCGCCCGCTGATTGACAGCGCGGGCAAAGCCCCTATCTTTTCTTTTCCGCTACCTCGCGCAGGGCACGGGCCAGGAAATCCTCCACCGGCATGGAGCCGATGTCTCCTTCTCCCCTGGCGCGTACCGATACGGTTCCCTCCTCGGCCTCCCGGTCACCGACGACCAGCATATAGGGCACCTTCTGCACCTGCGCCTCCCGGATTTTATACCCAATCTTCTCGTTGCGCCGGTCGATTTCCACCCGCAGCCCCGCGGCCTTCAGCCGGTCGGTCACCGCCTGCGCCGCGTCATGCAGCCGCTCGGAAATGGGGAGCACCCGCACCTGCTCGGGGGCCAGCCACAGGGGGAACGCCCCGGCGTACTTCTCAATGAGCAGCGCCAGCGTCCGCTCGTAGCAGCCCAAGGAGGTGCGGTGGATGATATAGGGCCGGCGCTTCTGGCCGTCCACGTCCACATATTCCATGCCGAACAGTTCGGCCAGCATCTGATCCACCTGGAGAGTGATGAGGGTGTCCTCCTTGCCGTAGACATTCTTGATTTGAATGTCCAGCTTGGGGCCGTAGAAGGCGGCCTCCCCGATGCCGATGGTGTAGGGCACGTTCAGATGCTTCAGAATTTTCTCCATGGCGTCCTGCGCCTCGGCCCATTGCTCGGGGGTGCCGATGAACTTCTCCCGATCGTTCGGATCCCATTGGGAGAACCGGTAGGTCACGTCCTCGCCCAGCCCCAGGGTGTCCAGCATATACCGGGCCAGCTCCAGGCAGCCCTTGAACTCCTCCTCCAGCTGCTCGGGCCGGAGAATCAGATGCCCCTCGGAAATGGTGAACTGCCGCACCCGGATAAGGCCGTGCATCTCGCCGCTGTCCTCGTTGCGGAACAGGGTGGAGGTTTCTCCCAGGCGCATGGGCAGATCCCGGTAGGAACGCATCCGGTTGAGGAACACCTGATACTGGAAGGGGCAGGTCATGGGCCGCAGGGCGAAGACCTCCTTGTCCTTTTCCTCGTCCCCCAGGACGAACATCCCTTCCTTATAGTGATCCCAGTGCCCCGAAATCTTATACAAATCGCTCTTGGCCATCAGCGGGGTCTTGGTCAGGAGATAGCCCCGCTTCTGCTCCTCGTCCTCCACAAACCGCTGCAGCAGCTGGACGATCCGCGCGCCCTTGGGCAGCAGGATGGGCAGCCCCTGGCCGATGACGTCCACCGTCGTGAACAGCTCCAGTTCCCGGCCGAGCTTGTTGTGATCCCGCTTTTTGGCCTCCTCCAGCTTCTCCAGATGGGCCTGAAGATCCGCGGTCTTGGGGAAGGCGATGCCGTAGATGCGCTGCAGCATCTTGTTCTTGGAATCGCCCCGCCAGTAAGCGCCGGTGGCGCTGAGCAGCTTGACCGCCTTGACCCGCCCCGTGTCGGGCAGATGGGGCCCGGCGCAAAGATCCACAAAATCCCCCTGCCGGTAGAAGGAAATCTCCTCCCCCTCTGGCAGCTCAGTAATCAGCTCGCACTTGTACGGCTCGTCCTTCATGAGGGCCAGCGCCTCGTCCCGGGGCAAGGTGAAGCGCTCGATGGGCAGCGCTTCCTTGATGATTTTCTTCATCTCGGCCTCAATGGCAATCAAATCCTCGGCGGAGAAGTTGTGCTCGCTATCGAAATCGTAGTAAAAGCCGCTGTCGATGGAGGGGCCGATGGTCAGCTTGGTCTGCGGCCACAGCCGCCCCACGGCCTGGGCCATGATGTGGGAGGTGGTGTGCCAGTAAGCCTTCTTCCCGTCCTCGTCGTCAAAGGTCAGAATGTCCACCGCGCCGTCCTCGGTCAGCGGGGTGCGCAGATCCACCGTCTTTCCGTTCAGCTTGGCGGCGCAGGCCGCCCGGTAGAGCCCCATGGAGATGTCGCGGCAGAGCGCGTCGATGGTCGTGCCCTCCGCGACCTGTCGGATGTCTCCGCCCTTGCAGGTAATGTTCAGCATGTGTGTTCCTTCCTTTCCGTCATTTGGTATAGTTGTCTGGGAACGGGAGCGTTGACAGACAAAAAGGCCCCGTCCCCGGGCAGCGCTGCGCGCTGCCGTCAAGGGACGGGGCCGAAAAGCCTCGTGGTTCCACCCTAGTTCGACGCGGGAAACCCCGCATCCTCATCGGCGCATGACCGATTCGGCCGATATCGGTGCCAGCCGTCGTGCCTTGTTTCGGCGCGCCGCTCCGGGGCGGTAGCCGGTGCCCGCGTTTCCTGCGCCGCTTTCACCGTGACGGCGCTCTCTGCAAGGACGACGGCGGGCGGCCTCCCCTTCTTTGCGTTGTCTTCATGGTAACACCGTTGGGCCGGATTGTCAAGACGGATTTCTCCCGTTGCGTACCATTTTCGAAGACTTACAGCATGGAGCGGTACAGGGCCACCACGTCTTCTTTGGTGGGATCCTTGGGGTTGCCGGGGGTACAGGCGTCCGCCATGGCGGAATCGGCCAAGAAGTCGATGTCGGCCTCCTTCACGCCCAGGTCGCTGACCTTCTGGGGAATGCCCACGTCCCGGCCCAGCTGGCGCACCGCGTCCACGGCCGCCCGGCGGTATTCCGCCGGACTCATGGCTTCCACGCCGGGCACGCCCATGGCGGCGGCGATTTGCTTATACCGGTCGCCGGTGGCGTCGGCGTTGTATTCCAGCACATAGGGCAGGATGGTGGCGCAGGCCACGCCGTGGGGTGCGTCGTACATGGCGCTGAGCGGGTGAGCCATGCTGTGGACGATACCCAGCCCCACGTTGGAGAAGCCCATACCGGCGATGTACTGGCCCACCGACATTTCCTCCCGGGCCTTGGGATCCCCGGCCACCGACTGGCGCAGGTTCTTGGCAATGATCTCGATGGCCTTGAGATGCATCATGTCGGTCAGTTCCCAGGCCGCCTTGGTGATATACCCCTCGATGGCATGGGTCAGGGCGTCCATGCCGGTGGAGGCGCACAGCCCCTTGGGCATTCCCATGGACATGTCGGGATCCACAATGGCCACTACTGGGATATCGTGGGGATCGGCGCAGACAAACTTCCGGTTTTTCTCCACGTCGGTGATGACATAGTTGATGGTGACCTCCGCCGCCGTGCCGGAGGTGGTGGAAACGGCGATGATGGGCAGCGCCTTATTCTTGGTGGGGGAAGCGCCCTCCAGAGAGCGCACGTCCGCGAATTCCGGATTGGTCAGGATGACGGCGATGGCCTTGCTGGTGTCGATGGCGCTGCCGCCGCCCACGGCGACGATCAGATCCGCCCCTTCCTTTTGGCAGAAGGCCACGCCCTCCTGGACGTTCTGGATGGTGGGGTTGGCCTTGATGCCGCTGTAGACGGCATAGGGGATGGCCGCCTTGTCCAGCACAGCGGTGACCAGGGTGGCCACTTGAAACTTCAGCAGATCCGGATCGGTGCAGACCACCACTTTCCGGCAGCCCCGTGCTTTGACTTCCTTGGCGATTTCCTGGATGGCGCCCTTACCAAAATAAGAGGTTTCATTCAGGACAATTCGATTGGCCATACAGACATTCCTCCTACTAAAATATGGATTCCAGAGCCTGTCCCCAGTATAGCACAAATCTATCCCGGCGGCAATCACCAGCCGCCGTTTTTATCCGCCCATCAGATGCTCGATCAGGATTTTCACCCCGATGCCGATGAGCACTATGCCCCCGGCGATTTCCGCCTTGCGGCCGAAAATGTCGCCCGTTTTGCACCCGATTTTCACGCCCACGGCGCAGATGACGAAGGTCACCGCCGCGATAACGGCGCAGCACAGCAGATAGCCGTAGTCCCCGGACAGCATCCCAGTGTGGGGCATCACCGCCAGGGACACCCCCACCGCCATGGCGTCGATGCTGGTGGCCACCGCCATGACCAGCAGGTTCATCCACCCGCAGGGATCCCCCCGGGGCGCGTCGTCCTCCCCGCCGCGCAGCACCTCCCACAGCATCTTGCCCCCGATGAAGACCAGCAGGCCGAACGCGATCCAGTGATCGAAGGCCTGGATCTGCCGGGCGAACAGCCGCGCGATGGTGTAGCCGATGAAGGGCATGATCCCCTGAAACAGGCCGAACGCCCCGGCGATCTTGAACGTCTGCCCCCACCGGGCCTTGCACAGCAGGATACCGCTGCTGATGGATACGGCGAAGGCGTCCATGGACAGCCCCACGGCCATCAGCAGCAGGGTGATGATACTCAAAACGCATACCTCCCAGAGATTCGGCTCTCTTTGTTAATCATATTGAATTTGGCGGAAAATTATGTAATAATAACCTCACGGCGTGAGCCGAAGTCTTGCTGTGCAAGCCTTCGGACGCCTGAGAGAACATTGTTCCCACAATTTGGGGCTGGCGCCCCCGCGGCTGCGCCGCTCCTGCGCTCCGCGCAGTAAAATTGTGGTATAATGAAAGCGATATGCCGGCCTGAGCCGGCGAAAGGGGGAAATCGTGTTGTCCATAGAAAAAAGAGCGTTCGGCATCCTGCCGGACGGAACGGCGGTGGAGCAATACTGCCTGACGGCGTCCGGTGGCCTCAAAGTGTCCGTTCTCACCTACGGCGCCACCCTGCAGGCGGTGAAGTTCGCCGGCAAAGACGTCATTCTGGGCTACGACCGGCTGGAGGATTACATAAACGCCAAAGGCTCCTACCAGGGGGCCACCGTCGGCCGGTACGCCAACCGCATCGCCGGCGGCACCTTCGCGCTGGACGGCCGCACCTACGACGTGGGCTGCAACGAGACGGGCCGCGGCCACCTGCACGGGGGTGTCCATGGCTTTGACAAAAAAGTCTGGGAAGCGGCCGTCCTCGACGAGGGAGACGAGCCCCGCCTGCGCCTGTCCGCCGTGTCGGAGGACGGGGAGGAAGGGTATCCCGGCCGCCTGACCTTTTCCGTCACCCTGACCGTCACCGCCGACAATACCCTGCGCCTGTCCTACGAGGCGGCAAGCGACAAGGATACGGTGCTCAACCTGACCAACCACGCCTACTTCAACCTAAACGGCTACGACGGCGGCGACGTGCTGGATACCGTTCTGACCATCCACGCCGACGCCATCACGCCGGTGGACGATCGGCTGATCCCTACCGGCGAGCTACTTCCGGTGGAGGGAACACCCTTCGATTTCCGGAAGGGGCAGACCATCGGCGCGGCCCTGGCCGCCTCCCATCCCCAGCTGAAAATCGGCGGGGGCGTGGATCACAACTTCGTGCTGGGCGACAACCGGCGCCTGCGCCACGCCGTGCACGCGGTCAGCCCCCGCAGCGGCCTGGCCGTGGACTGCTGGACCGATCTGCCCGGCGTGCAGGTGTATACCGCCAACTTCCTCGGGGAGGACGCGGGCAAGGGAGGGATCAACCTCTACCGGCACCAAGGCTTCTGCATGGAAACCCAGTTTTTCCCCGATAGCCCCAATCATCCGGAATTTCCCTCCACCCGGCTGAAAGCGAGAGAGGCCTTCCATTCCGTGACGGAATACCGCTTTACCCAGACCTGACGGGACAAAGCCCGCAGGGTTACGAACAGCCGCCGGATTTTTCCGGCGGCTGTTCGGCGCGTTTATTCAGTATAGCACGGCGGCCCGTGTGGATCAAGCCCCACCGTCGAATACGGTCGATCTCACACCGTCGAATACGGTCGATCTCAAGCGGCAAAAAACTCCCTGCTGGATGCAGGGAGCTTTTCCGTTTACATGGAATAAATTCGGCCGGCGTCGAGAATCTCGATGTTTGCGGCTTGCAGAGCCGCCACCGCCTTGTCCGTATCTTCCTGCGTGAAGCGGAGGATGACACAGGCCCGCCCTTCGTCGCGGGAGATGAACGCGTACATGTATTCGACCCCCACCCCGGCGGCGGCCAAGGCCTTCATCGCGGCAGCGAACCCGCCCGGCTCGTCCGGGATCCCGATGGCCAGCACGCTGGTCAGCGAAACCGTCAGCCCCGCCTCCTTGAGCGCTGTTTCCGCCTCGAAGGGCTTATCCACAATAATCCGCAGAATGCCGAAATTGGTGGTGTCCGCGATGGACAGGGCGCGGATATCGATGCCTGCGCCGGCAAGAACCGCCGTGATTTCCGCCAGCCGTCCCGACTTATTCTCAACAAAAACCGAAAGCTGTTTGATAAACATAAGCCACAACCTTTCTCACGCTGTTTATCGCCTGGTTTCGGGAATCCCCTATGGGTATAGTATATCCTCAAACGCCGGAATTTGCAAGCCGCTTACAGCGCCCGGTTGTCGATCACCCGCTTGGCCTTGCCTTCGGAACGGGGCAGTGCGCCCGGCTCCACCAGACGAACCTTGGCGTGTACGTTCAGCGTGCTTTGCAGCGCGCCTTCGATGCGGTGCTCCACCGATTCCAGATCCCGCACCGTGTCCGAGAAGAGGGCGGCGTTCATCTCCACCTGAACTTCCATAGTGTCCAGATTGTTCTTCCGATCCACCAGAATGAGATAGTTGGGATCCATCCCCAGCTCCAGCAGCACATGCTCCACCTGGGAGGGGAACACGTTGACGCCCCGGATGATGAGCATATCGTCGCTGCGGCCCCGGGGCTTGGACATCCGCACCGTCGTCCGCCCGCAGGCGCAGGGAGCGCGGTGCAGGGCGCAAATGTCCCGGGTGCGGTAGCGTACAAGAGGCAGGGCCTCCTTGCCGATGCAGGTGAACACCAGCTCGCCGTATTCCCCGTCGGGCAGCGGCTGGAGGGTGTCCGGATCGATGACCTCAGGATAGAAATAATCCTCATTGATATGTAAGCCGTCCTGCATCTCGCAGTCGTAGGCCACGCCCGGCCCCGCGATTTCCGACAGGCCGTAGATGTCGTAGGCCTTGATATCCAGCAGCCGCTCAATTTCCCGGCGCATGTTGTCCGTCCACGGCTCGGCCCCAAAGAGACCAGCCCGCAGTTTGAGCGTTTTGGGGTCGATCCCCATGTCCCGGACGGTCTCGCCGATAAACATGGCGTAGGACGGGGTGCAGCACAGGATATCCGATCCGAAATCCTGCAGCAGCTGCACCTGCCGTTTGGTGTTGCCGGAAGACACCGGCAGGGCGGTAGCCCCCATATGCTCCGCCCCGTAATGCAGGCCCAGACCGCCGGTGAACAGGCCGTAGCCATAGGACACATGGACGATGTCGTTGCGGGTGCCGCCCGCAGCCGTTAAAGCCCGGGCCGCCCCCTCTGCCCATATGTCGATATCGTGGGCGGTATACCCCACCACCGTCTGCTTACCGGTGGTGCCGGAGGAGGCGTGAATACGCACCAGCTCCCCCTGCGGAACAGCGAACAGGCCAAAGGGATAGTTGTCCCGCAGATCGGTTTTGACCGTGAAGGGCAGCTTGGTAATGTCGTCGATGGAATGGATGTCGCCCGGCTGCAAGCCGATCTCGTCGAACTTCCGCTTATAAAACGGCACCTTTTCATAGGCGGTCCGCACCATTTTCAGCAGCCGCGCCGACTGGACGGCGTGGAGATAATCGCGGGAGGCGCACTCGATTTCCGGGGTATACACGGCCATGGGGGGTCAACTCCTTGCTTTTTATCCATGGGGCGTATCCGCAAATACGCCCATATGGTTTCCAATCGGTTTATTTTACCACAGTTTTCGCCCCTCCGCAAGACGCGCAGGGGGCATTCCTTCGGGAAAACCGGTTTCCTCGTGGCGCGGGCCCTTACAACGGCAACACGCCCGTTTCCAACGAAATTGGAAACGGGCGTGTTTATCTTCACCAGCGGATATTCCAGCGGGGGTTGTACTGCCCGGAGGGGGCTTCCCCGGCGGTGTCGGAGGCTTTCTTAGCGGTTCCGGCGATGCGCGCCCGCAGCTGCTTCTCGTAGGCCGCCGCGTCCAGAGGCAGGGAGACCCAATCGTCCGTCCAAGAGGACAAGTAGGCCGCGTTGGTCAGGGCGACCTGGTGGATCCCCTCCTCGCCAGGGGCCAGCAGGGGAGCGCCATGGAGCACGGCGTCCGCAAAATTGCGCAGGATGCCGGTATGGGCGGTTTCCGGTGCGTCGGGCTGCATCGTCCATTCCCTGGCCTCCGGCATGACGAAGCCCTCCCGGCTGGAGAAGCAGAAGGCCCGCTCGGGCTCCGCCAGCTCCCAAAAACGCAGCCGGCCGTCTTCGATCAGCAATTTACCCCGATCCCCACTGATTTCCAACCGGTTGGTGCCGGGGCATTCCCCGGTGCTGGTGATAAAGGCCGCCGTCGCGCCGCTATCGTATTCCGCATAAATCGTGGCGTCGTCCTCCACCTCGATATGGTGGTACTTGCCGGTGGTACAGAAGGCGCGCACACGGGCAGGCATGCCGAAAATCCACTGCCAGATATCCAGGTTGTGGGGCGCCTGGTTGAGCAGCACGCCGCCGCCCTCCCCCGACCAGGTGGCCCGCCAGTCACCGGAATCGTAGTAAGCCTGGGTGCGGTACCAGTTGGTAATGATCCACACCAGGCGCTTGGGGACCCCCAGGCGGCCGCCGCGCACCAGCTCCCGCGCCCGCTGAAACAGGGGGTTGGTACGCTGGTTGAACATGATGCCGAACACTCGGCCCGAAGCCCTGGCGGCGGCGTTCATCTCTTCCACCTGCCCCACCGAAACCCCGGCGGGCTTTTCTGTCAGCACATGCATCCCCCGGGCAAACGCCTGGCAGGCAATGACCGGGTGCAGGCCATGGGGGGTGGCGATAATCACCCCGTCCACCTCTCCGCCGTCCAGCAGCGCGGTAAAGTCGTCGTAAACCTTCACGCCGGGCAGGGTCTCCGCCGCCCACCGCCGCCGCGGTTCCTTGATGTCGCACACGGCGGTCAGCCGCATACCCGGCACCCGGCCCTCCCACAGGCTGCGGGCGTGGGCGCTGCCCATATTGCCGATACCAATAACACCTATGCGGCAGGTATCCATCCTTATTCCTCCATCCGGCGCGCCGCGTCAGGCGTTATAGGTGCCGGCGGTGTCCGCCAGAACGGAGACAGCATCCGTCTTCCGGCGGGAAACGGCCACCCGCTTCATCAGCTCCTGGTAATACAGCTCTTCATCCAGGGGGAGCTCCACCTCGCGGCCCAGCCAGGCCGACAGGTGCATGGCGTTGGAAATGGTCAGGCCGTTGATGCCTTCCTCGCCGCCCGCCACCAGGGGCGTGCCGTGCAGGATAGCCCCCGCGAAGGCGTTGAGCACGCCGGCGTGCTGCTCCGACTTCCCATCGGTCTCCACCTCGGTAAAGGTATTCCTGGGTGTGCCGAAAGGCGCCTGGTTGATGCGGGACCATTCCGGCTCGCTCATCTCCAGCTCCCATTTGAGCAGCTTGCCGCCCTCGCTGACCAGCTTGCCCTTCTCCAGCGTGATTTCAAACCGGTTGGTGCCGGGTACGTCGCCGGTGGTGGTGATAAAGGTACCGGTGGCGCCGCTTGCGTATTCCACATAGGCGGTCACGTCGTCCTCCACCTCGATGTCGTGCCATTTGCCGAACTGCATATGGGCCTGCACCTTGACGGGCATGCCGCAGATCCACTGCCACAAATCCAGGTTATGGGGGCATTGGTTAAGCAGCACGCCGCCGCCCTCCCCCGACCAGGTAGCCCGCCAGGAGCCCGAGTTGTAATACGCCTGGGGCCGGTACCAATCGGTGATAATCCAATTGGTGCGGCGGATGGCGCCCAGCTCCCCGCTGTCCACCAGCTCTTTCATTTTCCGGTATACATGGTTGGTACGCTGGTTGAACATCATACCGAACACCACGCCCGCCCGCTTGGCGGCCTCGTTCATCTCCCGCACCTTCTTGGTGTACACACCCGCAGGCTTCTCCACCATGACGTGCAGCCCGCGCTGGAAGGCCTCCATGGCCAGGATGGGATGATCGTAGTGCGGCACCGCGATGAGGACGGCGTTCACCAGCCCGCTGTCCATCAGGGCCGCGGCGGAATCGAACCGAGCCACCGACGGATCCATATTCTCCTGCGCCCACTGCAGACGGGCGGGATCGATGTCCGCCACCGCCGTGACCGTCACCTCCGGGCACAAGCCGTTACGGATGTTGCCGATGTGCCCGGTGCCCATGTTGCCCACGCCGATAATTCCCAGTTGAATGGTGTCCATAAGTATCCCCTTTCCTCAGTGCAGCCCGTTGGTAAGCGATGATAAAATCCATCCGCTGGATTTAATCATCGCTTACCTTGGCCGCCAGATTCCGATAGCTCATCGCCAGGCATTCGAAGGGATCCGCGCCATAGCAGTCGTCCTGCTCCACCAGCAGATACCGGGCCCCCGCCTGCTCGCAGGCTTTCAAAATGCCGTCGAAGTTCATGTTCCCCTCATAAACCGGGGCCATGCGGGGCTGGCCGTCCGCGAAGGCCATATCCTTGAGATGGACGCAGGGGACGCGGCCAGCCAGCCGGTTCAGCCACTGGACGGGATCCCCGCCGCCCGCCTGCACCCAGTAGGTATCCAGAGTGAAGCCCAGCTCTTCGGGCGCGAAATCGCGGAGAAAACGCTCCAGATAAATCTCCCGCCCCTCGCCGGTGCGGGCGAATTCCATGTGGTGATTGTGATACATCAGCCGGCAGCCCAGGGCCGCCAGCCGCCGCCCCACCGGCCGGTAGGTTTCCGCAAACGTCTGGTAACCGGCCAGCCCCTTGTCAAACCCGCCCGGCAGGCTGCCGATGCCGATATGAGTGCAGCCGAACGCTTGATGCTCCGCCGCCACCGCGTCGATCTCGGCGGCAATACGGCCGGGATCGGTGTGGGTGAGGACGCAGCGCAGGCCTGTTCTGTCCAGCTCCGCTTTCAGCCAGGCGGGCTCGTAGGCGCAGGTGCCCGACACCTGCACGTTCCGATACCCGATGGCCGCGATTTTTTCCAGCGTCTGGCTGAAATCCTCCAGGGTTTTGGTGTGCTCCCGCACCGTGTACAGCTGCGCGCCGATTTCCATTACGCTTCCTCCTCGTCCAGGCAGGCCTTCAGGGCCGCCACCGCCGCGTCAAAGGCGGCCCGCTGGGACGGATAGGCATAGGCGTCCACCACGCTCTTCTCCCCGCTCTCCAGCTTATCCAGCCCGCTGAACACCGCCAGATGGGGCTCCACGGTCAGCACCCGGCCGCCCTGCGCCCGGTAGCGGCGCAGGATTTCCGGAACATGCCCATCCCCCTTCCCGGCCGGCACCACCTGGCCGCCGGCCAGCGCGTCCTTAATGTGGAGATATTCCACATAGGGCGCCAACAGCTCCCAGGCTTCCAGGGTTTCCTGCCCGCACTGGATAAAATTGGCCGGATCGAAGACGGCCCGCAGGGCGGGCAGCTGCCGGTGGATATCCAGGCAGCGGGCGGCTGTATCGCCGTAAATCCCCTTTTCGTTTTCATGGCAGAGAACGACCGGACATCCCTCCGCCTCCTCCAGGAATCGGGACAGCCGATCCATCACCTCGTCCCTGTAAAGGGCCGGATCGCTTCCCGCCGGCAGGAAAAAGCTGAACAGCCGGATACAAGCGGCCCCGGTAATCGCCGCCGTTTCCAGGCACCGGCGGAAAACGTCCAGGTGGGGGGCAAAATCCTCTTCGATGCCGATTTTGCCCAAGGGACTGCCCAGGGACCACACCCGCAGCCCCTGCGCGGCCAGCCGTTCTTTGAGCGTCCGGGCCTCCCCGGGCGTCAGGTCGGCAATGTTTTTTCCGTCTACGTTCCGCGCCTCCAGATAGGCCATGCCGTTTTCCTTCAGCGCCCGCATCTGCTCCGTCACCTGCCCGCTCGCCTCGTCGGCAAACGCGCAGAGCACCGCCGGTTTGTTCATCGTCATCCCCTGCCCTTTCCCTGTCCGGCCAAGCGGCGGACGGTTTCTATGGGCATCATAGCAGAATTTTATATACAAATCCATTGCATATAAAGGCGGAAAACCTTGTAAATCCGCGCACAGCATGCTATAGTAAAGGCAAAAGGGGGCGAGGGCATGGCCACCATTTGGAGCTACGAGGAAAACGGCATCAACTTTACCCACGGGTTGGATCGGCACCCCCGGCCGGAGGACTATACCATGCACGCCCACGAGATGCACGAGCTGTATGTTTTCATGGGCGGCATCGGCACGTACATGGTGGAGGGGCACGAATATCCGCTGGAGCCGGGGGCCATCCTGCTCATGCGGGCGGGCGAGGCCCACAAGCTGCAAATCCGGCCGGACAAGCCCTATGAGCGGATCGCCCTGCATATGCAGCCCCGGCTGCTGGCCGGGGTAGATCCCGCCGGCCTGCTGTTCGAGCCCTTTACGGACAGGCCGCTGGGCTGCGGCAACCATTATGAGCGCGGCTGTCTGCCGACGGGGCGTTTTTACGAATATATCCGCAGCATGATGCCCGAGAACGGAGACGCTTATATTCGCCGTCTGGCCATTCTAACCTATCTCTGCCCCCTGATGACCGAGCTACGGGAGGTGTTTCTGGCCCGCCGGCGGGAAGAAAACGGCGCCGTTCCCCGGCAGAACGCCGGGCAGGCCCTGGTGGCCTATATCAACAGCAATCTGGCAGGGGATCTCTCGCTCGACGCCCTGTCGGACCGGTTTTATCTCAGCAAATCTCAGCTGGGCCGCCTGTTCAAGCAGGCGACGGGGTCTTCCATCTGGGAGTATGTGCTCATCAAGCGGCTGCTGAACGCCCGGCAGCGGATCCGGGACGGGGAGCCGGCGGGCGAGGTTTGTCAGAGCAGCGGCTTCCGGGATTATTCCGCCTTTTTCCGGGCGTATAAAAAGCGATTCGGCCTCTCGCCCCAGGAGGACAGAGGCCGCGGGCGGGCCGGATAACGGCCGCCATACAAAAGCAGGCCGGGAACCCGCGGATGATGCGGATTCCCGGCCTGTTGGCTTTGTATTACCCCTGATAGGTGGTGATATCAATGGTTTTGATGGTAACGGCTTCCTTCGGCTTGTCCTTGGAATCGGTTTCGACCGCCGCGATGGCGTCCACCACGTCCATGCCCTCGTACACCTGACCGAAGACCGTATGGCCTCCCCGGTTGCGCAGCGAGCCGTCCAGGTTCATGTTGCCGCCGGTCTGGCAGTACAGGTCGATGACCTCGTCGGTCAACCGTTCGGGCAGAATTTGAAAAGTCCCGCTGGTGGTATCGGACATCCGGTTGGCCAGCAGCGCCTGCCAGCTCTTGATATCCTTATAGGAGTCGGTCTTCTTGTACCGCTCATAGTTGGTCTTGATGCTGTCCACCATCGTCTTGAAAGCGTCGGCCTTGGACTGGTTGATGAAGAACTGGCTGCCGTTGGTGTTGGGGCCCGAATTGGCCATGGCCAGGGAACCTCGCAGGTTCAGCAGCTTGGCGTCGAACTCGTCCTCAAAAGCTCCCTTTTTATTGCTGTCGCTTTTATAAATGCTCTCTCCGCCGGTGCCGTCTCCGTCAGGGTCGCCGCCCTGAATCATGAAATCCTCAATCACCCGATGGAAGGTCAAATCATTATAATAGCCCTTTTCCGCCAGCTTCTGGAAGTTCTCAACCGCCTTGGGCGCGGCATCCGGGAAAAAGCGAATGGAGATATCTCCCATGGAGGTGTGCATAATGGCCACTTTCTCGCCCTTTTCCGGCTTGTCCAGCTGAAAGCCCAGCTTCTTGTCGGGGTAAGCGGTTGCGCCGGCGTCGTTGGAGGAGCAGCCGGCCATGGAGGCCGTCAGCAGCAGCGCGGCGGCCGCGGCGGCGAGGAGCCGATGAAGTTTCATAAGATGATGCATCCTTTCCTGTTCAAAATCCTAATCATATCCGCGGGGACTTCCGGCAAAGAGGGCCCCGCTCGTCCTTCAACCGCAAAAAGCGGTCGACGGCGTCTATCTCAGCCGCTTCCTCCAAAAGGAACCGGCGGCCCTCCTCCTCTTCGGCCAGCAGACGGCCCACCGTGCGGACCGTCCGCACAAAATCCCGCTCCAGGGGCACCCGCCGGTGCTCCCGCACCAGGGGGCAGACCCGGTAGGCCCGGGGATCGTATACCGCCCGGATCCGGCCTGTCGCCGCGTCCAGATACGGAAACAGCGGGAACAGCCGACAGGCCAGCGGCCTCTCCGACCGCCGGCACCGGCCGCCGCAGACGAGGAGCGTCCCTCCTTCCGCCGGCAGCAGGGTCATGCCCTCCGTCTCCCGCAGCAGGGCCTCCTCCCCCGGGAACAGCCGCATCCCGCAGGGCTCGTCCCCCTGGCACCGGCAGCAGGCATGGCCGCAAACCTGCCCGCAGTCGACGGCAAGGGGCGTCCGGTTCTCCAACAGGTACCGGGCCTGTTCCACCGGACTGCTCATTCGCAGACAGACACGTCGATGGAGGAAATCAGCACATCCTCGACGGGCATGTCGTTCCGGCCGGTTTTCACCGCCGCGATGGCGTCCACCACCACCATGCCGTCGTACACCTGGCCAAACACCGTATGACGGAAATCCAGATGGGGGGTTCCTCCCACGCTTTCATAACCCGCCACCGTCTCGGCCGGGAAGCTGTCGGACATGTTCTTCATCTGGCTGATGAGGCGGGGATCCACACTCTTGGCCTGCACGATGAAGAACTGGCTGCCGTTGGTGTTCGGCCCGGCGTTGGCCATGGAGAGGGCGCCCCGCAGGTTGTGCAGCTCCACGTCGAACTCATCCTCGAAGCTGTCGCCCCAGATGCTCTCGCCGCCGGTGCCGTTGCCGCGGGGGTCGCCGCCCTGGATCATGAAATCGTTGATGACCCGATGGAATTTCAGACCGTCGTAATACCCATTTTTCGCATGGGTAACGAAATTCTCCACCGTTTTCGGAGCTTTATCGGGAAACAGGCGAATGGAAATATCGCCCAAGGAGGTGTGCATCACCGCAATGGTCTCACCCTTTTGGGGCCGATCGAGCTGATTCATGTTCGCAGTCCTTTCTATTTACAAGCTATCACTAAGTAGGCTTTTCCCCATAGTACCATGTGTTTCGCGAGCTTGCCAGCGGCAAGCCCTTAGTAAGCCTTCCCTCATAGTACCATGTGTCTTGCGGGCTTGCCAGCGGCAAGCCCTTAGTAGGCTTTTCCCCATAGTACCATGTGTTTCGCGGGCTTGCCGCAACAGACACACGTGTCGGACAGATGCTGCTGCTCCAAGGGGATGCAGCGGGAGCCAACGCCGGTTTTTTCCTTGACCGCGTCCTCGCAGGCCTCGTCGCCGCACCACATGGCTTCGATAAACCCGTCGCCCTTTTCCTCCAGCACCCGGACGATGTCCTCCAGGCTCCGGCAGGCATAGGTGCGTTTCCGGCGGTTTTCCAGCGCCCGCTCGTACAGCCCGTCGTGCACCTCTTTCAGCAGGGCGGGCACCGCGGTCTCCAGCTCGTCCAGGGACACGACGTGCTTCTCCCGATTGTGCCGGGTGACCAGCACGCACTGGCCCTTTTCGATGTCCTTCGGGCCGATCTCCAGACGCAGGGGCACCCCCTTCATCTCATACTCGGCAAATTTCCAACCTGCCGAATTGTCGGAATCGTCCACCTTCACCCGGGCCACTTTCGACAGCCGCTCTTTGAGCGCGGCGGCCTTTTCCAGCACGCCCGGCTTGTGCTGGGCGATGGGCAGGATGACCACCTGCACCGGCGCCACCGCCGGGGGCAGCACCAGGCCGTTGTCGTCGCCATGAGTCATGATAATGGCGCCGATAAGCCGGGTGGTCACCCCCCAAGAGGTCTGGTGAGGGGTCTGCAGGGTGTTGTCCTTGCCGGTGAACTGGATGCCGAAGGCCTTGGCGAAGCCGTCCCCAAAATAGTGGGAAGTCCCCGCCTGCAGCGCTTTGCCGTCGTGCATCAGCGCCTCGATGGCGTAGGTAGACACCGCCCCGGCAAACTTATCGCTCTCGGTCTTTTTGCCCTTGATAACCGGCATAGCCAGCGCGTTCTCGCAGAAGTCGGCGTAAACGCCTAGCATCCGCTCGGTTTCCTCGATGGCTTCCTCCGCCGTGGCGTGGATGGTGTGCCCCTCCTGCCACAGGAATTCCCGCGACCGCAGGAAGGGCCGGGTGGTCTTTTCCCAGCGCACGACACTGACCCACTGGTTGTACAGCTTGGGCAAATCCCGCCAGGAGTGGACGATATTCGCGTAATGCTCGCAGAAGAGCGTCTCGCTGGTGGGGCGGACGCACAGCCTCTCCTCCAGCTCCTCGCTGCCGCCGTGGGTCACCCAGGCCACCTCGGGGGCGAAGCCCTCCACGTGATCCTTTTCCTTTTGCAGCAGGCTTTCGGGGATGAACATCGGCATACAGACGTTTTCATGCCCCAACGCCTTGAACATGCCGTCCAGAATCCGCTGCATATTCTCCCAAATGGCGTAGCCATAGGGCCGGATGACCATGCAGCCCTTGACGCTGGTGTACTCCACCAGCTCGGCCTTTTTGACAATGTCGGTATACCACTGGGCAAAATCCTCGTCCATGGAGGTGATGGCCTCCACCATTTTCTTGTTGTCCGCCATACTCTACATTCGATCCTTTCCGGATGTTATTCGCCGTCGTCTTCCTTTTTGTCCCTGGCAAACCGATTGAGCAGCTTGACCGCCACCATGATGACGATCATCACCACGAAAATACCCACCATGCCCAGCAGCATCAGCAGCAGGGCGTTGGCCAGATTGGGGAACTGTTCAAACATAAGCGTCGTCTCCTCCTTACGCGCCGATCAAGCGGGGCACCACGGTCAGAATGATGCCGCCGGCCACCACCGAGCCGATTTGACCGGCCACGTTGGCGCCCACCGCGTGCATCAGCAGATGGTTCTGATTGTCCTCCTTGAGGGCCATTTTCTGGATAACCCGCGCGGACATGGGAAAGGCTGAAATACCCGCGCCGCCCACCATGGGGTTGATCTTCTTGCCCTGGGGCAGGAACAGGTTCATCAGCTTGGCGAACAGCACGCCGCCGATGGTGTCAAACACGAACGCCACCAGCCCCAGCGCCATAATCAGCAGGGTGGCGGGATCCACGAATTTATACGCCTTCATGCTGGAGGCGATGGTCAGCCCCAGCACGATGGTGATGAGGTTGGCCAAAGTGGTCTGCGCCGTTTGGGACAGGCTTTCCAGCTTCAGACACTCCCGCAGCAGGTTGCCGAACATCAGCATCCCCACCAGCGACACCGACTTGGGGGCCACCAGCCCCGCAATGATGGTCACGATAATGGGGAACAGAATCCGAGTCTTGCGGGACACCGACTGGGGATTATAAGGCATGCGGATCTGCCGTTCCTTCTTGGTGGTGACCAGCTTGATGGCCGCGGGCTGGATGATGGGCACCAGGGCCATATAGGAATAGGCGGCCACCGCGATGGCCCCGATATACTGCGAATTAAAAATGCGGGAAACCAAGATGGAGGTAGGGCCGTCGGCGGCGCCGATGATGCCGATGGCCGCCGCATCCTTGAAGGGAAAGAAGAAGGACGCCACCAGCACGGTGAAGAAGATGCCGAACTGGGCCGCCGCGCCGAACAGAAACATCTTTGGATTGGATAACAGCGGCCCGAAATCAATCATGGCGCCGATGCCGATGAACAGCAGCAGCGGCAGCGCTTCCGACGCGGTGATACCGACGTTGAACAGCCAGTCGATGATGCCTTGCGACCCGTCCTCCGCCGCCCCGACGGCGCCGGAGAAGGGAATGTTGACCAGGATGGCGCCGAAGCCCATGGGCATCAGCAGCGCGGGCTCGAAATCCTTGACCAGCGCCAGATAAATCAGCAGGCCGCCGATGACAAACATCACCAGGTATTTCCACCCGGGAACCATCTGCACGCCGTCCTCTGTCAATACCGGATTGCTCTTGAAGAAGTAGGCCACGCCGTCATACAGAAATCGGAAATGCTCTAAAAATTCCAACGTCCATTCTCCTTTGGCCTGTGCGGAAGATCTCTTCTTCCCGCAGGCTTGTCCTTTTTTCCCGGACATGCCGCCGCTTTCCGGCGGTTCTGCCCGTATGGTCATTCAGTTTTTCATTATACCGAAATATTTCCGGTTTTTCAACCGAAAAAGGGCGCTGCCGCAAAATAAATTGCCCTGGCCCACCCCGCGAAGTAAAGGGCATTCAACCCTCCGTATCCGTCCCCGGTCAACCAATTCCTGGAATTCACCGTTTTTCACAGCGGCGCTTTTTCAAAAAAAGGAGAAAATAAGCGACTTATTCACACTTTCCACAGAGTTTTCCACAGCCGCCCGTTAACAATCTCTTTACAAAAGGTATAATGACCTTTTCCCTTCATAGGCGGGGTTTTACCCTCCGTCCAGTAAAAACCGGCCCTTTTCCCGCCGCCTTCGCATAGAAACGCGGCGCCCGACCAAAACTAACAAGGCAGAATCCGAATAAAGGGAGACAGGGATTATGATAAAAGGCGTCAACCGGCAGATCATCGAGGTCATGGACACAGGCAATCAGTATTTTGAGCGGGCGCTGCTGGTGGTGCGCCCCGGCTATACCGACACGGAACCGACCCGCCTGCGGGAGGAGGCCCAGCGAATGCTGCGCAAGGCTGGCGGCTATGCCGGCCTGAAGCGGCAGCGACGGCGGCGGTATCTGAAGGCCGCCCTCTACGGCTTGGCGGCCGGCTGCGTGGGGGCGCTGGCGGGGGCGCTGCTGTCGCTGCTCTGCCGGTAAAGCCGGCCGTTCGCCTCCTGCAGGCGGCGGTACGCCCCCGGCGTTTGGCCGTACCGCTGCTTGAAGCGGCGGGAAAAGTAGAACGGATCGCAGAAGCCAAGGGCATCACTGATTTCCCGGATGGTCTTATCGGAACGGATTAGCTGGGCCTGGGCGGAGAAAAACAGCAGATCGTCGATGTACCGCCCGATGGTCAGCCCCGTCTCCTGGCGGAACTGCCGCCCCAGGGCGTTGGGCGTCAGATACAGCCGTCCGGCCAGCTCCCGGACAGACAGCTGCAGCGACAGGTGACGGCGGATATACCGGATGGTGTCCGCCACGGCGGGGGAATAGTCCCGGATGACCTGCTCCTCCAGCGCGCCGCTCTGCGCCATGTCCGCCGTGAGCGCCGTAATCGCGGCCTTGAGCAGGAGGGCCGCCCCATAATCCCGCCGGCGGTAAAGGGCCAGCAGGCGATCCAGCTCTCCGGCGGGCAGCGGCCGCGTTTCCACCCGGCCCATCCCCATCAGCAAATCGTAGCCGTCGGGCTTCAGCGCCTGGACATGGAAAAACAGCTTCTCCATCGTGTTCTCACACAGGTAATCGAAGCACAGGCCGGCGGGGATCCAATACGCGAAGCCCGGCCGCATCGTCAGGCTGTTCCCGCCTACGCGCAGCAGCCCCTCCCCCCGCCGGACGAGGTACAGACGGGAAAAGGGGGAGCAGACCTGCTCGCTGTGCCAGGTGCGGTCCACCTGTACATACCCGTGGTCCCCCAGGCGGATCTCCAGATGGTTCATCCCGTCGGCCAGCTCCTTGTTCTCTTCCAGGTACATGATGAAATCTCCATTTTCTCGGTGGCAATATCCATGGTGAAACCCGCACAACTGTGCTACCATGAGGGTAAATATCCATCCCGATTGTAGCACGCCCCGCCGGCGGGCGCAAGAGGGATCGAGAGGAGACGACGCCATGTCCAGCTATATCACACGCAAGACCCCGGGGGACACCGCCTGGTTCACCCACGACCGGTTCGGCATGTTCATCCATTGGGGCCTGTACGCCCTGCCGGCCCGCCACGAATGGGTCAAAACCAACGAGCGGATTCCGGAGGAAACCTACCAGCGGTATTTCGACCGCTTCGACCCGGATTTATTCGATCCCAGGGAGTGGGCGCGGCAGGCCAAGGCGGCGGGGATGAAATACGCCGTCCTGACCACCAAGCACCATGAAGGCTTTTGCCTGTTCGACTCGGCCTACACCGATTACAAAAGCACCAACACCAAGGCCGGACGGGATCTTGTGCGGGAATTTGTCGACGCCTTCCGGGCGGAGGGGCTGCATATCGGCTTTTACTACTCCCTCATCGACTGGCACCATCCCGATTTCCCCATCGATCCCCTCCATCCCCGCCGGGACGATCCCGACGCCGAACAGCAAAACCAGGGCCGCGACATGCGCCGCTACGCGCAGTACATGAGAAATCAGGTGGAGGAGCTCCTGACGAACTACGGAAAGATCGATATTCTGTGGTTCGACTTCTCCTATCCGGACACCCGTCTGGAGGGCAAAGACTGGATGAAGGGCAAGGGGAAGGACGACTGGGAGGCGGAACAGCTCATCGCCCTGGCCCGCCGGCTGCAGCCCGGCATCATCATCGACAACCGCACCGGCCTCGAGCAGGATCTCTGGACGCCCGAGCAATACCAGCCGCAGGAATGGATCCGGCACCCCGAAACCGGCGAGCGGGTCGTATGGGAGGCCTGCCAGACCTTCTCCGGCTCCTGGGGCTATCATCGGGACGAAACCTCCTGGAAATCCCCCGAGACCCTGCTGCTGCTGCTCATCCGCACCGTGTCCCTCGGCGGCAATTTGCTGATGAACGTCGGCCCCACCGCCCGGGGCTACTTCGACCAGCGCGCCGAGGCGGCCCTGGGGATCTATGCCGACTGGATGCGGCTGAACAGCCGCTCCATCTACGGCTGCACCATGGCCGAACCGGCATTCATCGCCCCGAACGGCTGCCTGTTCACCCAAAGCGAGGACGGTTCCCGCCTGTACGTCCATCTGGTGGAATATCCCTTCGGGTTCCTGGAGCTGCCCGGCCTGGCGGGCCAGGTGGCCTACGCCCAGTTCCTCCACGACGGCAGCGAGCTGCTTTTCCGGGAGAAGCAGGCCGACCATTTCAGCGAAGGGAAAACCACCAGGGACGATTTGCTGGTGATCACCCTCCCCCCGCTCAAACCGCCGGTGCTCATCCCGGTCGTCGAACTGTTCCTGAAATAGAAAACAACGGGGACAAAGCCAGTCGGCTTTGTCCCCGTTGTGTTTCTCTTTATTGATGTGATTAAGACAGCGCTTCCTCCAGCATGTCGTCAAAGATGGCTCCTTTGGAGCCGCTGGTCACATGCTGGGCGTACCGCCGGGCGTAGCCGGACAGCGCTTTCACCGGCGGCTTCCAGGCCGCGCGGCGCTTGGCTAGCGTTTCCTCGTCCACCAGGAGAACGATGCTGCGGGAAGGGATGTCGATGGCGATGCGATCGCCCTCCTCCACCAGCGCGATGGTGCCGCCCACCGCCGCCTCGGGCGAAATGTGCCCGATGGACGCCCCGCGGGTGGCGCCGGAGAACCGGCCGTCGGTGATGAGGGCCACGCTCCCGCCCAGCCCCATGCCGCAGATGGTGGAGGTGGGGGTCAGCATTTCCCGCATGCCCGGGCCGCCCTTGGGCCCTTCGTAGCGGATGACCACCACGTCGCCCGCCTGGATTTTGCCGCCGAGGATCGCCTCGGTGGCGTCCTCCTCGCAGTCGAAGACCCGCGCCGGGCCTTCGTGCACCATCATTTCGGGGGCCACGGCCCCCTGCTTGACCACCGCGCCCTCCTCGGCCAGGTTGCCGAAGAGAATCGCCAAGCCCCCATCTTTGCGGAACGGTGCGTCCAGCCGGCGGATAACCTCGCCGTCCGCATCGGGCGCGTCGGCAAACCGATCGGCCACCGTGCCGCTGACCGTGACCAAATCCCGATGGATAAGGCCCCCCTTGTCCAGCTCCTTGAGCATGGCCTGAATACCGCCCACCTCGTTGAGATCGGTGATAAACACCTGGGAGGCGGGATTGAGCTTGCAGATCTGCGGCGTCGTCTTGCCGATGGCGTCGATTTTCTTCAAATCCACCGGGCAGCCCGCCGCGTAGGAAACCGCCAGCAGATGCAGCACCGTATTGGAGGAGCAGCCGATAGCCATGTCCGCCCGCAGCGCGTTCTCAAAGGCGGCCGGGGTGAGGATATCCTTCACCCGGATGTTCTGACGGAGCAGCTCCATCACCCGCTCGCCCGCCTCCTTGGCCAGGCGGATCCGGGCGGCGTGCACCGCCGGAATGGTGCCGTTGCCGGGCAGGGCCAGGCCGATGGTCTCGGTCAGGCAGTTCATGGAATTGGCCGTGTACATGCCGGAGCAGGAGCCGCAGCCCGGGCAGGCGGTGTTTTCCATCTCGGCCAGGGTGCTTTCGTCCCGCTGGCCCACGGCCACAGCGCCCACCGCCTCGAACACCTCGTTAAGCCCCACCTTCTGCTTGCCGTCCCGGCCGGGCAGCATGGGCCCGCCGCTGACGAAAATGGAGGGCAGATTCATCCGGCAGGCCGCCATCAGCATGCCGGGCACTATCTTGTCGCAGTTGGGGATGAACACCACCGCGTCCATGGGATGGGCGGTGAGCATCACCTCGATGGAATCGGCAATCAGCTCCCGGGAGCACAGGGAATACTTCATCCCCTTGTGGTTCATGGCCAGGCCGTCGCACACCCCGATGGTGCTAAAGGTAAAGGGCACGCCCCCGGCGTTGCGGATCCCCGCCTCCACCGCCTTGGTGATGGTGTCCAGATGGGTGTGGCCGGGTACGTAGTCGCTCTTCGAACTGACCACGGCCACGAAGGGCCGCTTCATCTCGCTGTCGGTGATTCCCAGGGCCTTGAGCAGGGAACGGTGCGGGGCGCGGGACACGCCCTCCTTCATAAGATCACTGCGCATGGGGCATTCTTCCTTTCTGATCGAAGGCTCACTCGGTCTGGGAGACGGCGCTTGCGTCCCCCAGAGGCCGGTCGGTGATGAAGGCTTTGAGCAGGGCGAGGCAATCGTCGCGGACATCGCCGTTTTTAGAGGCCGTCCCGATGGCGTCCCGCACGCCGAAATACAAATCGGGGGGGATCACGCTGTCCAGGTCGTCCCAGCCCAAATCCTCAAACTGCTTGACGACCTCCGTCCGTTTCCCGTTTTTCCAGTTCCAGATCCGGCCGTCCTCCAGCAGATTGTCGTCCGCAACGTCCAGCTTGGTGAAGAACCGGAAGCCGTCCTTCTCATTGTTCTTGACATATTGTTCGTAATACTTCGGCTCGAAGGCGAAAAACAGCGCGTCTCCCGCGCCCATATGCACGGTCAGCTTCTGGGCGTTGGCCATGGCCATTCCCGACTGGGTGGAATCCGACATATACAGGTTGTCGATGCGAACCTCCACATAGCCGTCGCCGTCCAAATCCTGCCCGTAAACCTCCAGCTCCGCCTTCAGCCAGTTAAGTACCGGCTGGGCCAGCGGCTTCTCGGTGACAATGTTCAGGGTATAGTCCGGCTCGTTCTTGGTGACCATCTGGACGATCAACACGGCCAGCACCACCACCACGGCGATGGCCCCCAGGGTGTGCCATTTATAATGATACCAGTAATTGTCCCATTTGCCTTTGGGCGTTTTCGGCCCTTCCGGCTTGGGATCGGGCTTCAGCTCGTCCTCGCTGACTCCCACCAGATACATGTCACGCGCCATATCGCAGCCGGCCTTTCTCTGTTAACACTATCCTCAGTTTCTGTCCTTCATGGTCGGGATTAGATAATCCCTTGTTATATAACCGTTCATAAGCATTCGTAAATCCTTTGTTTACGCCCATTTCTCTGCCTTTTCATTTTCGCTGCTCTACATATCTCTACGCAGAAAACAGGAGAATCGGCGTAAGATTTGGCGTAAATTGGCGTAGACTGATTAAACAGCTATCTTTCCGAAGTATTCGCCCAACACATTGAATTCTTTTTGCTTCATGTCTTTTGTGACATCCACATAAATATCCATTGTAGTTGAAATATCAGCATGCCCCAGGACATCTTGAATCACCTTCACGTTTACTCCCGACTCACAAAGCCGGGTCGTAAAGGTATGCCTAAGAGAGTGACAGCTAAACTTCGGCAACAGAACAGGATCAGCCTCACCGCGCAAAAGCACCTCATCATTGCAATCCCGAATAATACGGCGGATCGCCTTGTTCAAAGTACCTTGATGCTGGACATCACCGAAACGATTGATAAAAATAAAATCGGTATAGCAGTCCACCGTGGCCTTACAATGCAGTCCCGTTTCTTCCTGGTACTTCTTTTCCATCAGGAATGCTTCCTTGACAAAATCCAGCATGGGTATGGTTCGCTCGCCAGCTTTGGTCTTTGGCGTATTGATGCTGAAAGAGCATCCTTTCCCATCTCCGTGATTATAGTAGACCAAAGTGTGATTTACACTGATAATACCTTGCTCCAAATCAATGTCACACCAGCGGAGGCCTACAATCTCGCCAACGCGCATTCCCGTCCCCAGCATTACCGCAAAGACAGGATACCAATGATGATACTGCGGATGATTTTGCAGAAAATCAATAAACAATTTCTGTTCAGCTACGGTCAGTGCTTTTCGCTTTTCAGTCTCAAAATTATGGGACTGCTTTAGTTCCTTCAACATATGGTCTGTCGGATTGATACGAATATAGTTGTCGTCAACCGCCAAATCAAAAACCTGATGCAACACCGTATGGATGTTATCAATCGTAGCGATTGTCAATATTTTTTCATCTGCAAGCGTGTTATAAAACCGCTTAACATCAGATTTTTTTACTGACGCAATCCGGAGCTTACCAAAGCTTGGACGAACAAACATATTATACATATACTTATAATTTGTAAATGTATTGTGTTTTAGTCCCCGCTTCAAATCACACCATAACTCAAAAACATCGTTCACCGTCGTTCTGCGTATTTCCGTTTTGATGCCATCCTGCTTATCTCTGATGATTTCTTCTTCTTTTTCCCTCAATTCCTGAAGGGTCGCTGCATAAACAGAATGACGTTTGCCATCCGCTGAAGTCCAACGGAAATCATAAGTACCGTCTTTACGCTGCGTTTCACCTTTGCGAAGTGTCAGCCTGTTTTTGTCTAAACGCCTGCTTGCTTTTCCTTTCTTTGTAGTATTTGCCATTGTTCTCAACCCTTTCTAAAAGACAAGGGTTGCTCTTAGCGGTTCATTATACCATAAATACGCCATCATAGCAAGTCACCCTTTCCTGAAAATACAAGACTTGAAAAAACTATAGAGAATAAAGCTTTTCAATATATTCATCGAATTTACGTCTCTTAATGAGTCGTTTCGTTCCAATCCAAAGTACAAATTCACAGTTATCGTCATCCGTAAGTTGTCTCAGCTTATTGATTCCGATCCCCGAGTATGCCGCCGCTTCCTCTAATGTCAGATTGCTTTTTTCCCAAATCGGGATCTGTTTCATAAAATTCCTCCTTTATCTAAAATGTTAGATTTCTCAAAAAATAACACCTAACCGCCGGACCATTTCCTGCGCTCCTTTTCGACCGCGTATTTTCAGGCCCCGCTGTGCGGTATTTCATTTACGGGCGCGCTCCACAAAGATATCATCGCACACTATCCATAAAACCTGTATAACTTCCGGCGGCGGCTATTCAGTTGTCAAGGTACAGCGAGAGGAGAACAGTTGCTTTTTCCTTCTCACCCATAAACACGAAGGTTGTCCCCAAAATTCTGCGGCAAGCAAAAAACACAATATATAGCGTTTGTCAGTTGACAAATCGCATATATTGTGTTATATTTTCTTTGTAATTGATTTTTGTGCCTCTCCCGTTCTGGGAACAGCAGGTTTTATCTGCATTGCACACTTTGTTAAGTTTGTATTCGGTCAGTAGTATTGCTCTGCCTTGCGGCAGGAATATTACTGGCTCTTTTGTTTTTATGAGGCCCTTTATCCCCACACGCAGCGAGAATGACGCCGGCCTGTATTTTTGCAGGCAATAGTCCCGTATTTACGGACGACGTTGTTCCCGCTTTTTTTATTGCCCAAAACGCCGCAGGCGTTTGGAAATATTATTTAGAAAGGCGGAAACAGAATGAAAAGACGAACCCATGCACATTGCCGACGGAGGGCAAATCGCCCCGCTGTTTTGAAGCAGCAGATTTTGAGAAGGGAGGCGCGAAAGCGGGCTAAGTATCCCATACGCACGGTATATCACTATCCTGCCTTCGTTCGCAGGAGCAGAAGCAGAGGTGCGTGAATATGGCTGTTGCAACCTATCGCCCGCAGGTCCTTGTAGATACAAAGGGCCTGACGGAAACAGAGTGGTTGGAGTGGCGGCGAAAAGGCGTAGGCGGCAGCGATGCTTCCATCATTTTAGGCATATCCCCTTTTGCCACCGCAAGGGACTTGTACTATGACAAATTGAATGTCGTGTCGTATAAGGACGATGCCGACAATTGGGTAGCACTTCAAATCGGGCACCTGCTGGAAGACCTGGTGGCGGAAATATTCCATAAGAAAACGGGATATCCGATTTATCAGGATAAGAGGATGTACTACCATCCGCTTTACCCCTACATGCTTGCCAACGTCGATTATTTTGTCACGCTTCCCAACGGGGAAACAGCCATCCTTGAAATCAAGACAACCAACTACAACGCAAAAGACAACTGGTGGATTGACGGAGAGGAGACTATCCCCGTGAATTATCAAGCCCAGGGGCGGCACTACATGGCGGTGATGAACCTAAACCATGTGTTTTACTGCTGTCTGTACGGCAACAGCGAAGATGATGTCATTATCCGCCATATTGAACGCGACGCAGCCTATGAAGAGGAACTAATTGCTCTGGAGGGTATCTTCTGGAACGAACACGTCCTCAAACAAGTGCCGCCTCCCTATACGGAAGACGGCGACCTGGTAATTCAAAGCGTAAGCCGTCACACCGGTATGGCAGACCCGAACGCCCCGGCCGTAGAATTAAGCTTGCCGCTGGCAAGCTGTGTAACCAGGTTTTTGGAACTACAGGCACAGAAAAAGCTGGCGGACGCACAATCCAAAAAAATCGAAAGCGAAATGAAACGGTTGCAGGGACGGATTGTTTCGGAGATGGGAAAAAGCTGCACGGCGGTTTGTTCTGCCGGAGGCGAAGCCTATACCGTAACCTACAATCCGGTCAAGCGAACGGGCGTCAGCAAGGATAATTTAATCCGGCTGCAGGCGCAGCACCCAGATATCTATAAGGATTATGTAACCGTTTCGGAAAGCCGCCGGTTCTATGTGAAAAAGTCGCAGGAAGAAAATGCGGCTTAATTTTTTGCCTATTTTTGAGAAAGGAGCCATTGTCAATGAAGGATGACAGATACCATTTTCAAAAAATCAGGGGGTGGAGTGCATGAGCTATCTCGGTGTGTACGACAGGACGATCTTCTATAATCCTGCCAGCAAATACTGTATCATCAGTGTGAAAACCTCCGACCAAAGTATCCCCCAGCAGGCCAGAAGTGCATATAAGCACCGCGACCACCTGATCCGTTTTGTGGCGGTGGGATACGAACTGCCCCGTACCGATAAGGTCAGTATGCGTCTTGACGGAGAGTGGCAGAACGGAAAACACGGTTATCAGCTTCAGGTTCAGCAGTGCGAAGAAATTGTGCCGCAGACCAAAGCTGGTGTCCAAGGATATCTTTCTTCCTGTTTAGTAGGCGTAGGAGAAAAAACAGCCGAGCTGATTGTCGGCCGTTTTGGAGCGGACGCATTGAAGGTGCTGGAAAACGAGCCGGAGCGATTGCTGGAAATCCGCGGCATCACGCCTGATAAACTGGAGGACATTAAAGCCTCCTATGTGGGAAGCCGGTGCATTCGTGATTTGATGATCCTCTTATCGCCATTCCAAATAACTCCGGTTACCGCTATGAAGATTTATGAACATTTCGGCGCCAAGAGCGTAGATATTTTGCGCAGCAACCCCTACAAGCTGTGCCAGGTATCCGGCTTTAGATTTAAGCGCGTCGATGCCATCGTCCGGAAAGGCGATACGCCGATGAATTCCCCCATGCGGATCCACGGAGCAATTTATGCCGCACTGGACGCCCAGCGGAGTGAGAACGGCCATCTGTATCTTGAAACGGATGCGCTGAGGAAAACATCCCTGCAACTACTCAACGATAAACTGCCTCTCCCTCAGATGCGCGTAACCCCCGGAGAAATTGAAAATGTCCTGGAAAACATGATTCTTCAGGGAGAAGTCGTCAGCAGCAGCGGAAATATCTATCAGCTTCCCTGCTTCACTCGGGAGGATGAAACGGCAAGACAGATTGCACGGCTCATTTCCGAACCGCCGCAGCATTTCGATGTAGTTTCGGCACTGGAACATATCCGCAGCAACATGGGAATACCTCTGTCGCAGAGACAGAGCGAAGCCGTGTATATGGCGTTCCGGCATAACCTGTCCATCGTGACCGGCCCTCCCGGAACCGGTAAAACCACCATCCTGCGGGCAATTATCGAAGTGTTCAAGCATCTGTTCCCAGAAAGCAAAATCATGCTGGCAGCGCCCACCGGACGCGCCAGCCGCCGTATGGTGGAGAGCACAGGCGTCGAAGCCAAAACGCTTCACAGCCTTTTGGGGCTTGTCGGAGAAGATATGGAATTCGGCAAAAAAAGCCGTAAAGAACCACTGGACGCAGGCCTTATCATCATTGACGAGACTTCGATGGTAGATATGTGGCTTGCCCGCCAATTTTTTGGACGCGTTGAGCCAGGGACAAAAGTTGTCCTGGTAGGCGACGTCGATCAGCTGCAAAGCGTCGGCGCCGGCGATGTGTTTCGGGAGATGATTGACTGCGGGATTATCCCGGTCACCATACTCGATGAAATCTTCCGGCAAAAGGAAGGGAGTATGATTGCGAGAAACGCCAAACGCATAAACGAGGACAACACCGGCCTGGATTTTCAGTACGACATTGAAAACGGCGAATTTGTGTTTGTAAAAGCCAAAACTCAGGAGGAAGCGGCCGACGACATCAGCCGTATCTTCTGCGAACTGGTAAACCGCTACGGCATTGAGCATGTGCAAATTCTGTCCCCCTTCCGTTCGGAGGGGCTGGCCTCTTCCGATCAGCTGAACCGGACGATCCGGGAAATCGTCAATCCCATACAGGGTGACCTTCCCGATTTGAAGGTCGGCGGGAACTACTTCCGGCTGAACGACAAGGTGATGCAGAACAAGAACAACGGAAAGGTGTCAAACGGCGACATCGGATTTATCCGTAAAATCGACCGTAACGAAAACAACGAACTGAAGGTAACGATTGCCTTTTCAGAATCCCGCATTGTCGAATATGGCATGGAAGAAATGGAACATATGGAACTGGCCTATGCCACCACCATCCATAAAGCGATGGGCAGCGAGTACGACATCGTAATCCTGCCGGTTATCCGGAACCATATGCGGATGCTGCAACGCAACCTTGTCTATACGGCTGTTACCCGTGCGCGGGAAAAAGTCGTACTGGTCGGCCAAAAATGGGTGCTGTTCCAAGCCATTCACAAAACCGCCGACAAGCGCAACACGATGCTTGGAGAGCGAATCTGTAAATATGCAAAGTCCTTCGCCAAACAACAGGAACTAAAAAATGCCAGTTGATTTGAGGATGCCCGTGCAGAAAAAAGAGCCGGTGTCCCGTATTTATTTTTGAAAGGAGCTTCTATCTATGAGTGCAAATGATAATGGAGTCATGCGTAATTTTCAGCCCGTCGTGGCAGAAGGCAATCTTGTCCCGAACTTTGACCCGCTGAAACTGCTTGTTTCAACGCCGGACGGACCAAAGCTTGCTCTGCCGTATAAAAAACTGTGGTTTCATAAAAAGCACCTGAATGGCCGGATCAAGCTCTCGCCTCTGAGAATTACCGACCAGCTTGCCATCATTGAGGCCAGCGTGTTTTTTGACCGGGGAGATCCCGAACCAGCGACAAGCTATATTGTTGAAAAGAAAAAGGACGACGTCCCGCGAGGCCGGTATATCGAAGCCGCACAGGACGCAGCCATTGAGCAGGCGTTGTCCAATGCGGGATTCGATATACAGTTTGTACCTGTGCGGCATCCCAATCAGCCGGGCGAAAATATAAAAGCGGCACAACCGCCCGAACCTGTATCAAAACCCTCTTCTGTTAAGGCCGGCATATCTCCAAAGACCGCCGCTCCTTCTCAGGAAGAGAAACGGGCGGATTCTGCAATAGCGGTAGAGAAACCTGCCGCGCCGGCAGAAACACCGGCCACGGCTGTTCCTGAAGAACTACCGAAACAGGAAGCTGCTCCCGTTTTGCCCTTGTCTATGGTAAAGGAAACCGCAGCCGAACCTCCGGTACAGGAAGCGCCTCCCCAAGTAGATGACTTTGAAGAAATCCTCTGGGAGGAGACGGCACAGGATACCCCTGTGGCTCCTGCTGTCCCTGCTGCTCCTGCCTACACATCAGATACGCCGGTTGATACCATCCTGTCGCTCATGACTTTGGAAGAAGCCAGAAGCTACATAGTTAAGGAAGGGGCCTGCAGCGGCTGGACGCTGGCGCAGGTGGAGGAACGCCGCCCGGCAAGCCTGAAATTCTACGTGAACGGTTATTCCGGGAGAGATAATATCCTGCGTGCCGGCGCCAAACTGCTGCTGTCTGACACGCAAGCAAAAGCGAGCTGACTTCCTTTCTGAAAATCCATTTGGAAAGGGGGTCGGTTTATGGGCCAGACACAGGATTTTCCCTTTGACATTGAGGACATTACCGAGCTGCTGCGTCTGCGGATTCGCAGGCGCTGTGCAGACGGCGTTTATACCGACTGCCCGTTCTGCGGGGACAATCGGGGCAAAATGAAGGTCAGCTATGTCAAGAATGTCTGGCGCTGCAATTATTGCGGTGAGAGCGGCGGTATGCTGAAGCTCTATGCCAAAGCAAGGGGCATTACAACATCGGAGGCTTATCGGAAAATCTGCGACGCCATTCAAAACGGCGCCTGTTTTCCCGTCGGCCTTCCGTCCAATCCCAAAAAAGAAAAGCGCCAGGAAATCCCTCAATCTGCCCGTGCGAAAAATCCTGTGATTCACCATACGCTTTCCGGGCTGCTCGGACTGCTCAAGCTGTCCGAGCGGCACCGGGAGCATCTGCGCACTGTCCGCGGGCTGACCGATGAACAGATTGATCGGCTGGGATATAAAAGCACCCCGCCCTTTTATCTATGCGGGAAGCTGGCAAACCAGCTAATCGCCCAGGGCTATACGGTGGAAGGTGTTCCGGGATTTTATCAGAAAAACGGCAAGTGGACGGTAAATTTCTCCACGATAACCGCCGGCTTTCTGATTCCCGTGCGCGGCATCGACGGCATGATACATGGCTGCCAGATTCGTTTGGACATACCGCTGAAAAATGACAACGACCCGCCGGAGAAAGAGGGAGCCAAATACATCTGGCTTTCCTCCGGCAGCAAGCCGATGGGCGTCAGTTCCGGAAGCCCGGTGCATTTTGTCGGCGATCCGTTTGCACGGGTGGTATATGTTACGGAGGGATTTCTGAAAGCGGATGTGTCCCACTGTCTGTCGGGCCGTACCTTTGCGGCGACAGCCGGGGCCAACAATACGGAGCCATTAAAGCTATTGTTTCCCCTGCTGGCCGCCAACGGCACAGAGATGATTGTGGAAGCGGAAGACATGGATAAATACCGCAACGAGCAGATCTACGCAGGCGCTTCTAAAGTCAGCCAAATTGCAAAAACGGCTGGAATGGAATGCAGGCGGCTGACATGGAACCCCAATTATAAGGGATTTGACGACTGGCAGCTTGCCATCAAACAAAAATCAGAAAGAAGGGCTGAACGAATGAATTTCAAGACACGTTTTTTGTATGGGCTGTGTGATTTCGACGCCATCGACGAAGAGATTGCCGCATGGCACGAAGCGCCGGAGCAAACCGAAACTCTGGAAGAACGGCTGGGTTTTACCAATGAGGAGCAGTCTCTATTCATAAAAGGTGAGGAGGAAACGCTTCTCAAAATGCTTCTTGCACAGCGCCGTCAACAGGCTTTCCGGATTTACCAGCTCCGGCTGGACGAGGAACACCCTACCGTCCCTTTTGCCTTTGGCGGCATCGAGGCGCTGCATAAAGCCGGCTTTGAACGGCCTTCGGCGGCCGAATACAACCGGGTATACGACGGCGTGCTGTTCTATATTTCCGGTGAGGATAAACAACACCGGCTCAAGCGCATTTTCGAGCAGTACAACGACGATTTGCCGGATGGCTATCCCGGCAGGAGTATCGCTCCCTCAGATGTCATTGAGCTTTATGACGATGAGAACCGGCGTTATTACTACTGCGATACGGACGGCTTCTGTCCGGTGAAATTTTCGCCGATGCTGGCAAAGCCACTCAAGCAAGACAAAGAATAAGGCTTTATAGCCAAACAAAATCAAAGGCGCTGTATGGGGACTTCTCATGCAGTGCCTTCATTTTTTGAAAGGAGTATCCACTATGGGATTTTTTTCAAATCTGAACATGGTACAGGAGAGCGACCGGGAACAGGCCGCTGTCTTTCAGGCGGAGATGCCTGAACCGAAGAACCAACCGGTGCAGGCTGTGCCGTCCACAGATACGGCAGACGGTATGACAGCAGCGCCGCCATCGGCTGAAGCTTCAAAGCCGGCTGAGAAAGAAAAAACTCAGCCCGAGCAGGCCGAAGAAGAAAAGCGCAAAGCGCACGAGGAGGCTGAAGCCAAACGGAAAGCCGAGTGGGAAGAAAACCAGCGCAAGCGCAAGGAAAAGGAACGGCTCGAATGGGAAAAGGCGATTGCCATGGACAACGACACGCTGATCGCCACATCGGTTAAACGGCTGGGAGATGCCACCGAACGTCTTACACGAAGAAACATGAAACTGTGCGTTACCGAATATGTGCAAACCCTGTGCTATGAGGACATGGCTTTTGCCAGGCTGGTGATGCATCCCCGCAAGAGCATGATTAACTGCTTCCATTTTATTAACCGTAAGGCACGGGAGTATCTGGGAAAAGAGATGAAGGACAATGATGAAAAACCGATGGCCGGCGGTTATGGCGGGGACGTACCCGACGAGCTGTGCTATCAGTGGGCAGAAGAGTATTTCCGTGATCTGGACGTTAAAGAGGACAAAACAGACGAAGACGAAAAATTTGTCCCCAGACCATACCGTGGTATTTCCTCCACGCCGAAGAAAAAGGCGGAGAAGAAAAAGCCGCAATCTGTGAAAAAAGAGAAGCCAAAGGAACCGGAGCAGTTGTCTATGGATAACCAGATTACCCTGGACAGCTTTCTCCAACCGGAGAAAATGGCCGGCTAAACAAAGGAGTGTTATTGATGATTGCATACAAAGCGTTTCGCCCTGGACTAATATGCCGGGGCTACCAGTTTGTCATGGGCTTAAATGTCACCGATAAGGCAAATTGTGCAAGAAACGGATTTCATTCGGCGGAAAATCCTTTGGATTGCCTGTCGTATTATCCTTTTGAAGACTCGGAATTTTACCTGGTGGATGCCGGCGGCGATATTGACGAGGATAACACGGATTCTAAAATTTCCTGTACGGAGCTGCGGATTCTCAAGCAGCTCAGTCAGAAGGAATTGTTCCTGCACGCCCTGGCCTATATGGTGGATCACCCGCATCGGAAATGGAGCAGTCATGTGACAGCGGATCGTGTCCATGCGAATGGCGGTTATGCCGTTGTGCGCGGCCCCGACCCCCTTGCCTGCGGAAGCATCGGTGATTATCTTGCGTTTGCCAAAGAAGACCCGGCAAGCGGAAAGATAGAGCAAATCGCCTTTGCACAGGTGGACGGGAAAGTTCTACTTCCGGGCGTATGGTATGATGTAAATTTTGAGAAAAGGACGGTAGGTATATTTTGAAGAAAGCTGACTTATTAAAAATGGACCGGCTGACAGCCACGCCGGATATGATGCGGCGCGCTATGAGTGATACACCTGTAACGGTTACGGGCTACCGGGAAACGCGAGACCAGTACAAGTACGACCTGCATCTTCGCTGCCGCGTGCAGAACGGTATCCTGAAGGTTGCCCTGTTCTGGACAGCCAATATGCACAAGGGCGGAAATCTGCCGATTTATGAAGTGTATTTTTCCCGTGCGGAAAAGAAATTTATCACCTATGACTGCACCTATAACAAGTGGCTGGACTCCAAGCTGGACCGGCTCGAATGGCCACAGTACAGATCTGCTTACTACATGAAAGCATACATCAGCCGGCGAACCCGCATCACCATACGGAATTACCTGGGGCTAGAAAACGGCTACTTTTCCGACCTGCTCGACTATCAGCTTAAAATCCGTGAGGAACAGCTGGAGCAAAGGCACAAAAGAGAGACTGACAGATGGGATAGTGACCTGGCACAAACGCCGCCGCTTCCCAAGGACTGGAGCCGATGGGTGGATAAAGTGGCAATTCCCGAAAACTACATTTTCTACCACTACAAAAAGGGAGGCGCAAAAACCGGCTATTGTTCCTATTGTGAAAAGGAAGTCCCTATCCATAAGCCTCTGTATAATAAGGAAGGGCGCTGCCCCTGCTGCCGCCACAAGATTACATTCAAAAGCATCGGACGGTCAGGCTTTTTCCATACCCAGAAGGTTTATTTCTATCTGATTCAACGCTGCAAAGATGGCGTCATGGTTCGGGAATTTGAAGGTCACCGCACCTATCGAAAGGGAGAGTATATGACGCCGGAATGCTATGTCCATGAAATCCGCCGCATGATCTGCGATAAAAACGCTATTCCCCAGCGTGCTTATTACTGGGGGCTTTATAAGCAGAAAACTTATCGATGGATAAATGGATATATTAACAAGAGCGGCTGGTATACGGACTATTCCGGTATGGTGTACGGCAAAACACTTCCAGCCCTTTCAAAGCGTGAACTAAAGAAAACCGGACTTCTGGAATATGTCCGCGGCAACAAATGTGTTGATCCGGAGGAATACCTGATTGCCTACGAAAAGCGCCCGTACATCGAAAAGTTTGTGAAGGCGGGGCTTTCCCGTCTGGCAAAGGAACACGTGAAAGGTCGTCATAAATACGGCTGTGATGACGTTCCCCTGTCTATCCAGGAAAGCAGCCTGACAAAGCTGCTCGGTATTGACGGGCAGAAGCTGAAGAGGCTTCGGAAAAACAACGGCGGCAGCGGTTTCCTGAACTGGCTGCAATACGAAAAGGCTTCCGGAAAGGAAATCCCAGACCGCACCATTTCCTGGCTTTGCAGGGAAGAAATCACGCCCAGCGACTTAAAATTTATCCGAGAGAAAATGAGCATTTCTCAAATCCACAATTATATTGCCCGGCAGATGTCAAAAGAGCATATGTCCAGCCACAATGTTATCAACACATGGGCCGACTATCTCTCCATGGCGAAAGGGCTGCACATGAATACGGACGATGAACTCATTTACCGTGTGCGGGATCTAAAAAGGCGGCACAACGAATTGGTTCAAAGCTGTCAGAAGTACGGGACGAGCATGACGATCCGTGTGGGCAAAATCCTGAATGAGTATCCCCATATTGATGAAATCTGTCAGTCGCTCAAAGAAAAGTATGAATACAGCGATGAAGAGTACATGATTGTTGCCCCCGCCGGCGTTGAGGATATTATTCTTGAAGGGAATGCCCTCACTCACTGTATTGCGAACAGCGACCGCTACTGGGATCGGATTGAAAACCGGGAGTCGTACATCCTCTTTTTACGCAAGAGTACCGACCCAACGAAAGCATTTTATACGCTGGAAATTGAGCCGGACGGTACGATACGGCAGAAACGCTCCACACTCAATGAACAATATGAGGATATTGAGCAGGCCACGGGCTTTCTTCTCAAATGGCAGCAGGTTGTGGCAAAGCGCCTGACAACTGAAGACCGGTCGCTTGCCAGACAGAGCCGGGCACTGCGTACGGAGGAATTTGAACAGCTGCGCAAAGACCAAGTTACCGTTCGCACGGGAACCCTGTCTGGGAAACTACTCGTCGATGTCCTGATGAGCGATCTCATGGAAAACGCAGCGTAATGAACGATTGCCGGTGGTAGGTACGCCGGGGCCGCTTCCAGCGGGGACGAAAGGGGACGCCTTGCGGCGCCCCCTTTCTTTTTGCTTTTCTTACCTGTTTCTATGCCCGGAAATTCCGGACACAGCGCAGAAAAACAATGCACAGTTCCTGATACAGATCCTCGTCAAATATACCGTTGACAACCGCTTCTTTCATCAGAAGCGGCCGGTACATGGAGAGCAGCGTTTCCATCGCCTGCGGATGATTTGCTTTCGCCAATATGAGCAGTTCTCTAAAATTCATTTTCTTCACCTCTCAGAAGTTTTCTCAGCTTTTCAAGGGTACGGTAATACACTGCGGCCGTCCCTTTATAGCTCAGGCCGACTTCATCGGCGATTTGGGCAAAACCTTTTTCATCTATGACTCTCGCCAGTAATATGTACCGTTCCTGCTTCTTGATTTCCTGCAAAGCTTGCCGTAATGCCTCGTGTTCGGCGAGCTGCAAAAGGAAGTCCTTTTCGTCAGCCATCAGATAATCCATGTCCTCCAGCATTATTTCAATTC
The DNA here is from genome assembly GCA_900546265.1 of uncultured Oscillospiraceae bacterium. GTDB lineage: Bacteria > Bacillota > Clostridia > Oscillospirales > Acutalibacteraceae > UMGS856. Next base: position 66,585 of record URCA01000003.1, read on the forward strand.
GCTGCGGCTTGTCCTTCCCACGGAGATAATCTATCCGGCCGTTATGAAGCGCGCTGCGCAGGTACGCCGTAAATTGATTTTGCAGTCTATGGTCTTCGGTTAGACCGTCGTTTCTTTTATACATCGTTCTTCCTCCAAGCTAATCTGAATTTTCTAAAAATCCAGGTCATTTGGAGGAGAGCGAATATGCTTACGGGATAAAAAAGCACACAGACAAAACGGGGAGAATCCCGTCTGACTGTGCGCTTCTTTACAGGTGTAATTATTTGGAACTAACAGTTCCTTTTCATTACATAAAACGGTTGCTTCAGCAAACCGGATTTTAAAAAGCTCTAAAATCCATATAAGCCAAAGCGGAATGTCTTTTTCTTATCACCGCAGTCTGCACAATCTTATGTGCAGACAAATAGGATTGTCCCTCATTTTTTGCCCTCTCTCTTCATTATGTTTGGAACTATTAGTTCTTATAAACAACCACGAATATATCGTTTTAAGGGCCGCAGGAAATCCTTAAAATGAAAAAGGGTGAACTAATAGTGGTAAATAAAAAGGAAATATCAATCAAAAATATGGGATATATCTTAAAGCAGGCACGGCTGAAAATGGGATATACCAGAGATCAGCTTTCTGAGCGTGTCGGCATCAGTCATAGATATTAACAGCCATTGAAAATGAGGAACGGCGGCCCAGTTATGAGGTTTTATCCAAGCTGCTCCGTAATCTCGGTTTATCTGCCGACAGCATCTTTTATCCGGAAAAGGAATCCGAGCCGGAAGAAAAACAACTGCTGCGACTGTTTCAGCAATGCAGCGAACGGGATCGCAAGGTTATTAAATCTATTATTGATATGCTGCTCGATAATCCATAAAGAAAAGGGGAAGTTGTTTCGGACAACTTCCCCTTTTCCTTCAGACGCCTGCATATGCTGCTGTCCTGTTTTCCTTATATACTTGTAGATTTTTCTTCTGCGGAGGCCTTTTCGCCGGATTGTCCTTTTCGTATGGTCTTGACCCCGAAAACAAAATAAATGATATGACAAACCCAGACGATGGCAAGGATGACGCTGGGCACCACCACATTCGCCCGCATCATCATGAAAAATCCGATCCCCATCACCAGCGTCACCGGGATGATGATGCCGAGCTTGGTCTGCACCGTCATACCCTTCTTCTTTACAAAGGAATCCAAATGCTTTTTGTAAAGCTTTGTGCTCACAAACCAGTCGTGGAGCTTCTGGGAGGAGTTTGCAAAGAAAAATACCGTCAGCAGAAAAAAAGGCACCGTGGGCAAGATAGGCAGCGCCACGCCGATGCACCCAAGCCCCAGACAAAGAAATCCCAAAATCAAAAATATCAGCCGTTTCAGTTTCATCGATCTACCTCTTTCTTTAACTCATTCTCCCATGCTCGACGGAATAGACGGTGTCCGCAATCCGCATGGTGGACTGACGGTGGGACACCAGCACCACCGTTTTCCCCTCCCGTTCTTCATGGAGGGATTTTAGGATGACCGCTTCGTTCAGGCTGTCCAGGTTACTGGTGGGTTCGTCCAGCAGCAGGAAGGGGGCGTCATGCAGGAAGGCCCTCGCCAGTCCCAGCCGCTGCCGCTCCCCGCCGGATAAGGTGTCGCCCAGTTCGCCCACCGGGGTATCATAGCCCTGCGGCAGCGTTAGAATGAAATCATGCACCGACGCCTTTTTGCAGGCGGACTCGATCTCCTCGTCCGTTGCCGTGAGCTTTGCAATCCGCAGGTTGTTTTTAATGCTGTCGTGGAACAGGTGGGTTTCCTGGGTGACAAAACTTTCCATGCGCCGAAGATTTGCCGTGTTAATATCCGCAACACTTGTGCCGGAAAGCGTTACACTGCCTTTCTGCACGTCCCAGAAGCGCATGAGCAGCTTGAGCAGCGTGGATTTTCCGCTGCCGCTGCGCCCCACAATGCCGACCACACCGTGTTCCGGTATCTCCACCGACACATCGGACAGGATGGTTTCGCTCCCGTAGGAAAAGGTGACCTGCTCCGCCGCCGCGCCCGTAAAGGCGATTTCCGGCTGGCCGGTGACTTCCTCCACCACTGGGATTTCGTCCAAAATATCCAGCACCCGGTTACCCGCCGCAAAGGTGTTCTGCAAGGTGCTGCCCAGCGCCGCCAGCGCAATCACCGGGCCAAAGGAGGAGAACAGGGCGATGGTGGGAATTAACACTCCCTCAAAGCCCACGGCACCGCTTTGGCAGAGCAGGGCGGAAACAAACAGCATGATTAGGTCAAAGGCCAGCACCACCGTATTGGTCACTGCCGAGTTGCGGCCGGCCGTGCGTTTCATGCGTTCCTCGTCTTTGGCAAGGTCATCGGTTTTTTCATTCATCTGTGTCAGCCGCTTTTTGCCCTGCCCATATTGCAGGGTTTCCGAAAGCCCCCGCAGGTTGTCCAGCACAAAGCCGGAAAGCTCCCCGGATTTGGTGCGGAACTTCATCCCATCGTCCTCGCTGAACTTGGAGGTGGCAAGGGGAATGACGATTCCAACCACGAGATACGCCGCCAGTGCAATGAGACCCAGCAGCCAGTGAAAAGAACCGATGAACAAGCACATCGCAACGGTAAATAGAAACGCAATGGCCGCCGGGGAAATGGTATGGGCGTAGAACACCTCCAGCAGTTCAATGTCGGAGGTGATGACCGAAATCAAGTCGCCCTTGTCCCTGCCCTCCAGCTTGGCAGGGCAGAGCCGCCGCAGCGCCCGGAACACCTTATCACGCAGAAGTGCTAATAATTTAAAGGCGATAAAGTGGTTGCAGGCCTGTTCCGCATACCGCAGGAACCCCCGCACGACGGCAAATACCACCACACAGACGAACAGGGCGGTGAGGGTAAAAGGCGTGTCAAAGTGCAGTGCCTCCAGCACCGCATAGCCGCCGAAGATGGTGATAAAGGCGGCGCAGAGATGGCCGATGAGCCCCATGAGGATAGCCAGGAGCATAAACCCGGTCAAGGGCTTTACCAACCCGATCAGCTGGAACATCACCTTAAATCCGCTTCGTTTTTTTATGCCGGTATTCATGCGTTTTCGTCCTCCTTCCTGTAGTTCTCCAGGGATTGCTGTGCTGTCCACAACCGTTCATACAGGCCGTGATTTTGCAGTAATTCTTCATGGCTGCCGTGTTCGGCGATGTTTCCGCCATCCAGCACATAGATGTTGTCCGCTCGCACCACATTCGCCAGCCGATGAGAAATGAGGATCACCGTCTTGCCCCTTGCCAGCCGGTGGATTTCTGCCATGATGTCGTTTTCGCTCTCCACATCGATGTTGGAGGTGGCCTCGTCAAAGATATAGACCGGGCTGTCGTGTAAGAGCGCCCGTGCCAGCGCCAGCCGCTGACATTGCCCGCCAGACAGGTTCGACGCCTTTTCGAGCAGGTGAGTATCCAGCCCCTGCTCCGCTTTCAGGAATCCGGCAAGGTTCACCCGTTCCAGCACCGCCCACAGCTCGTCATCGGACGCGGAAGGCTTACCCATGAGCAGGTTATCCCGCACCGTACCCTTGAACAGATAGCTCTGATGGCTGACATAGGTGATATTCCGCAGCAGAGAGCTTTCGTTTATTTCCCGCAGCTCCACGCCGCCGATGGTGACCGATCCGGTATAGCCCTTGTTCCGTCCCATCAGAATAGAAGCCACTGTCGATTTTCCACAGCCGCTTTCCCCAACCAGAGCCGTGAAGCTGCCCTGGGGGAACCGTAAATCCACACCATGCAGGATTTCCCGGTCCGGCTCATAGGAAAACTGCAGGCCGGAGCAGACGATGTCATGCTGTAATGGAAAGCTCTCGGAAACCTCCTGTTTGTGTTCCGGAAGATCCAGCAGGCGGAAGATTTTGTCGCTGGCGGCCATGCCGTTCATGGCGATGTGGAAAAAGCTGCCCAACTGCCGCATGGGTAGGAAGAAATCCGCTGCCAGCAGGATGATCAGCAGGCAGCCGGCTAACGATACGTGGTTACCCATATATTGCGTCACCGCCATGATGACCCCCAGCGCCGCCCCGCCGTATGCAATCAAATCCATGATGGTAATGGAGTTAAGCTGCATGGTGAGTACCTTCATGGTGATTTTGCGGAATTTCTCGGCCTCCGCGTTCATCTCTTTGTTTTTGAACTCGTCCGCCTGATAGATTTTGAGGGTCGTCAGCCCCTGTAAATTTTCAAGGAAGGTATCCCCCAGCGCCGTGTACTGCCCCCAGTATTTGGAGAGCAGCTTTTTTGCCCAGGTCTGCACTGCGGCAATGGCTATGGGAATCAGTGGCACGCAAATGAGCAGCACAATAGCCGCCGGTACATTTACAAAGCAGAGCACTGCGAACAGGGTCAGCGGAGCCAGCATGGCGTAGAAAAACTGGGGCAGGTAGGCGCCGAAGTAGGTTTCCAGCTGATCCACGCCTTCCACCGCCACCTGCACCACTTCGCTGGTTTTTACCTGTTCGTTGTAGGAGGCGCCCAGCCGCAGCAGCTTTTCATAGATTTTCTCCCGCAGGGTTTTCTTGACCGCTTTGGAGGAAAGGTAGCTCATCCGGCTGGCCCCAGTGGTGCAAAGAAAGCGTATCACCAGAGCCAGAACGACCACGGCCGCCGTCGCCCACAGGGTATGGGAACTGGTATTGCCGTAGTAAAGCCCGGCAAACAGGTTTGTAATGCTGAACATCATGGCGATGTTCGCCGCCAGGGAGCACCACTGCAATACGACGTTCCCGGCGATGTATTTTCTGCTCTCAGCTACCGTGCCGATGAGCCGTTTGTTGATCATCATGGTTTCGTCCGCCCTTTAAAAAATTTTTTGCAGCCTTTTTGATGACCGCGCATAGCGCAAGGATGGCCGCTGAAAACAGGACGGCCAATAGGCCGTATCCCAGAGACTGCATCGCGTCATTCATCCCCGTCCGCCTTCTTTCTTTTTGTCAGCCCCTTAATGGCCTCGTAGCTTTCCGGGCTGACGGCGTGCTCCATGAGGCAGGCGTCCGCCGCGGCTGTTTTCCCGTCTACGCCCAGATCCTCCAACAGCGTCCGGAAGGTCTGGTGCCGTTCGTAGGTGGCCTTTGCGATTTTCAATCCCGCTTTCGTCAGGCAAACGGCGTGGTTTTCGTCCCGCGTCAGGTATCCCTCCCGTTCCAGCGCCTTGAGGGAAACGGAGACTGTCGGCTTGGATACGCCCAGCTCCTCCGCGATATGTGCGCCGTGGACTTCCGTCTTTTGGGACAGCAGGTAAATGGTTTTCAGGTAATCTTCCGTTGTGCGTCTGAGCTTCATCGAAGCCGCATCCTCCTTCCTTTCCGCTTACACCGGAATGACAAAGGGCTTGCCGTCTACGGTCCGGATATCCAGATTCACATCATAAACTTCCCGAACCAGCTCGCCTGTGAGGATTTCTTCCGGCAGGCCGTGGGCGATCATTTTCCCGTCCTTCATGGCGACGATCTCGTCGCTGTAATACAGCGACTGGTTGATGTCGTGGAGCACCATGACGATGGTGATGCCGTATTCCCGGTTTAACTGCCGGATAAGCTTTAAGATTTGCAGCTGATAGCGGATATCCAGATAGGTGGTGGGCTCGTCGAGAAACAGCACCTTCGTATCCTGCGCCAGCGCCATGGCGATCCATATCCGCTGTTTCTGCCCGCCGGACAGTTCGGAAACCGGCTTGTCCTTATGCTTGTAGGTATGGGTGATCTCCATCGCCCGGCGGATTTTTTCCTCGTCCTCCTTGGGATCGGGAGAAAGTCCCATGGTATGGTACGGCGTCCGGCCGTAGCCCACCAGCTTTTCCACGCTCAGATCCACTGGAGCCGTGTTGTACTGGTGGACGATGGAAACCTCCCGGGCAAAATCCTTCAGGCGCATTTCGGCAATATTGCCGCCCCGCAGCAGGATTTCACCTTCGTCCGGTTTCAGGTTTTTGGTCATCAGGTTGAAAAGAGTGCTCTTGCCGCAGCCGTTGGCGCCGATGAGGGTGGTGATTTTCCCTTCGTGAAGCTCCAGGTCGAGGTTCTTCAGCACCTGCTGTCTGCCGTAGGCGAAGGAAAGGTTTTTGACGGTAAACACGTTATTGTCCATAGCTTTGTTTCGACCTCCTAAGCAGCAGGATAAAGAACGGGCCGCCTACCACCGACATGATAATGGCCGCGCTGATTTCATAAGGCGCCGCAATGGTGCGTCCCACCGTATCTGCCAGCAACAGGGTGAATGCTCCCAGCAGGATGGAATAGGGCACCAGCACCTTGTGATTGCTCCCCACCAGCAGCCTTGCGATATGCGGGACGATCAGCCCCAAAAAGCTGATGGGGCCAATGATGGCGGTGGAAATGCTTGCCAGCAAAACCGCAATCACCGAAATGATGATCCGGCTGCGGGTGACGTTCACGCCAAGGCTCCGCGCCGTTTTATCCTCCAGCGCCAGCAGGTTGCACTGTCCCAGCACAAAGACGGAGGCGATCGAACCGATGACCACATAGAGTAACAGCGTCTGGAAATCGTCCCATGTTTTCATAGTGATGTTGGCATTGACAATGCTGGCGACGCCGGAATAATTGCTCCCCGTACCGGAGTTGAAGGCGCTCATGAGTCCCGTAAACATAGCATTGACCGCCACGCCCACGAGAATAATGCGCAGAGGCGACAGCCCGCCCTTCCACGAAAGGGAGTAGACCAGCAAAAAGGCGATCATCCCGCCTAAAAATGCGAACAAAGGCGTGAAAAAATAGAGGGTGGGCACAAAGGCGGTAATGAGCACCGCCGTCAGGCTGGCCCCGGAGCTGACGCCGATAATGCCGGGGTCGGCCAGCGGGTTTTTCATCACGGCCTGCAGCAACACGCCGGATACGGCGGTTGCCGCGCCGCCGAAAATGGCGATGAGAATGCGGGGAAACCGCAGGTCGTAAATGGTCGCCACGTTTTCGTTGTATTCAATAAAGAGTCCTTTGAACAGCTCCAAGGGCGTCACCTTCAGGCTGCCGGTGTTGACGGCAACCAGGAACAGCGCCAGCAGCCCCAGAGCAGTAATCACAAAGGAGAGGATTTTCTTTCGGTTGCTTACCATAAGCAAAATCTCCTTTTGGAAAAACGGCCGGGATTCCCCCGACAGGAAAAGCCCGGCCGCCTTGTGTTTTTTCAGGGTTATTCCTCGCCGTAAAGCATGGGCTGAAGCGCTTTCAGCGCCTCCTCATAGCTGAAATTGGCGCTCATATTGAACAGGTCGGAATCCAGATCGTACACCCGGCCCTCCTGCACCGCCTTGAAATGCTGCCAGATGTCGTTGGTGGAAAATTCCTCCGCAAACATCTTCCTGGCCTCATCCGGCAAGCCGTGGGCTGCCCGGAGGATAACGTCCGGCTCCTTGGTTTTCATATCCTCGGTGTTGGCGAACAGGAATTCCTGCCCGTCCCCATCGCCGTAAACATTAGTGCCGCCCGCCAGCTTCACCAGGCTGCCTACATAACTGTTGTCAGTTGCGATGATATACGAACCGGGCAGGCCCATGAGCACCAGTACCTTGGATGATTCCTTACCGGCGTTTTTTTCTGCAAATTCCGTCATAAAGGAATCGAATTCCTCCAGCATGACAGCCGCTTCTTCCTCCCGGCCGAATTTCTGTCCCAGCCCTTCAATAGAGGCGTACATTCCTTCTACGCTTTTGAGGTTTAAAAACAGAGAACTGACCCCGATGGAAGCGTATTTGGGCTGCAGGTCGTTTTGCAGAGAGCTGGGGGACAGGATGTAGTCGGGGTCGAGGGATTTAATGATTTCCAGATCCGGATTCATCGCCATGCCCACGGTGGTAACGCCGTCATACCGCTCCGGCAGCTCGCTGGTGGACTGGCAGATGCCCACCAGGTCAAGATTCAGCCGGTTACAGATCTGCGCTACCGCCGGGGAGGTGGCTACCAGGCGGACTTCACCGCTTTCATTGGCGTTTGTACTACCGGTTTCCTCCGGGTGCTGGTTGACGCAGCCGGTGACGGACAGCGCCATCACACCGGCTAAAACAAGGGATAGGATTTTTTTGAGTTTCATTGCCCGCACCTTCCCTTACTTTTTCTGAAAGGGGTTCTTACCCCTTCTGAAGAAGCAGAAGTACCACACACAGCCTCCCGCAATGGCAACAATCACAATGCCACCGATGACCCACCAGATCACCGGATTGCCGGTGCTGCTGTCCTGCTCCGCTTCGGTGGAGGTATCGCTCACCTTGTTGCCGGAAGCATCGAACTCTTCCAGGCCAAGAGCTTCGGAGGAACTGTCTTCGCTGGAAGAATCAGCGGAAGACGCATTGCTGCTGGATGCTTCCGAAGAGGAAGGATCTGCGGAGCTTGGTGCCTGACTGGAAGAGGGTGTCTGCTCCGATGAGGTCTGGCTGGATGGAGTCTGCGTCTGCGGGGTGGTTACCGCAGGCTGCTCCGGTTCCGGCTCAGGCTCCTGCACCGTAATGCTGGTGACGAAATCCCCGGAGCCGGACTGGAGGTTCCCAACCGTTATGTAGAAGATCACGTCCCGTCCCATGGGGATCACATACATATTGCAGCGGATGATGGCGTTTTCGCTGGGTACCTGCATCCGGAAGTCGGTGGTATTGTTGGTGAAATCCTCCTGCATGACTGTAGCGGAAACCGATGAAAAATTCCCGTTCCGGCTGCCGTCCACCTGAAACTGCGGATTCTGGATATTGTCCATAAGGTTGAGCCGCACGGTAACAAAGGTATTACCCTGCGGATCCACTTCAACCAGAGCAGCCTTGTTAAGGGCACTGTCGGTCATGGACTGGCCCAGGACGTAGGAACCCTCGCCGCCGGAATCCTCGATGACCCCGGTGGTAGGATGGCGGTAATGGGAGGTCGCGGTTGCGGTATAGATGCCGTTAGATGCTGCTAACACTGGTATGGAAGTAATGCCCGCCACAAGGGCGAGCATCACCACCATACTGCATATTGCCCTTTTCAGCTTTGATGCAGTATTTGTCATATTGTTTCTCCTTTGTTTAGGCTTCGTTGGACTTGCGCTTTCTGGTCACCAGAGTAACACCCATCATGCCCGCAGCGGCCAAGGCCAGCAGAGCAAACACCGCCACGTTGGAGTCGTCGCCGGTCTGGGGGATGTTGGCCGTGTTTTCCGCATCGGTGATGGTGCTGCCTTTTTCCACCAGCGCATAGGTTCCGGCGGTCCGGGTGATGACGGTGTAGTAGCCGTCCTCTACCGCACCTCTTACCAACACCTTGCCGCCATCGGCCAAACGGTATACTGCCAGATTAGCGGAATCATAACCTGCGGCAATGGGAAGGCTAATGCTCACCGTACCGTTGGGAGTTACTTCATTGCCGTCTGCATCCAGGAATTTCACATTATAGAGCTTGAATTTTTTGCCCACATCGCTGAGGGAAGAAACCGCGTTGTCATAGTCAGCGCCTTTGGTGATTTCGGAAACCACGATCTGCACGCCCTCATCGAATACGCCTTCATCAGCATGAACCTTCACGCCGGTTTTGGAATCCGTGTAATCTACTGCAGAGGACTGTTGCTCTAATTCTTCTGAGGGATTCAGTTCATAATCATCTGAAACTTTTACCGCATCACTCAAATCGATTTTGAGACGGCAGCTTAACCACCCGTCTGTCGCTGCTCCAACCGCATCCATAGGCGTATACGGTACTTTCATTTTCATATTGACATATTCTGTATCCAGGCTGTCCAATTCAATTGAAAATACCTTGATGTATTCAAGTTCATGTGCGGTTCCGTCGTATTTCGTATTTGTTGTAAAGAAAGCTGTTTCTTCAACAGTCACCTCAGAACCATCTACGCAAGCCATATCTGTGATCGCCGTCGTATAGCCGGAAACTCGTACAGGTTTTGTCGCCACATACAATGTATACTTTCCGTTTTCTTCTACAACAAGCATATCTTCCACATCAACAAACGCCACGTTACCCATAGATGCCTGATTTGAATATGCGTGCCATAACTGAACATCTGTCGTGTAACGTCCAGGCCCAAGTACTACGGGTTTTTCATCATCGCCAGGATCAACGCTTGTGTCTTTTGTATAAGTAGCGGAGGCAATAGCACTGTCGGTCAGGCCATCTTTCACGGCAATCGCTTTTACCGTTGTCGTATCCGACACGGTAAATTCGCCCGTATACTTGATACCATTCGATATACTCGGCACAGAACCATCTAAAGTGTAATAAATATCGGCGCCTTCCGTTGCGCAGGTGATGGAAACCTGAATGCTGTCAGAAAAGCTCCCGCTGTTTGTCAACACAGGCGTTGCCACCTGATCGCCCGCTTCACTCAGCCACTTAGCGGTAGACCAATCAGGAACAAGTTTTGCACTCTGATGGTCATTCCCCATCGCATCGACATTAACACGGATGTAGAAATAATCTTCACCGGTCGTATCTCTGGTAAATTCAAATACGTTGCCATAATCGGCCTTTGTACCGTCCAGTCCCTCTTCGTTGACAGTGCTTAAAATTTCAGCTAACTGACTGTCCAACTCGTAATCGCTGGGAGCGCCGGTCGGGGCTTCTGTCCCGGGGATATTCCACAGCTGAAGAAGATGACCAATGATACCGTCCTGATTTCTGGCTTTTACTTTCAATGTATACGTTGCCGCCCCATTGCTGATTTCCACAGTCATAGGTCCGTCGATTACGTCATTTGCCATGGAATAGTCCTGCTCAAAAGCTTTCATAATGGAATAGTCCACTTCGTATACACCGTCCGGCAAAGCTGCTTTCTGGGCATTGTCCCAATCCATAACAATCTTTGCGCTCTGGTGAGTATCTCCCATCGCATCAACATCAACTCTGATATAGAAATATTCCTCACCGGAACTGTCGCGGGTAAATTTCAACATACGGGGATAATCCGCATTCGTACCATCCAGCCCCGCTTCATTAACCGTTGTCAATACAACTGCTTTCTGTTCATCAAGCTCATAATCTTCCGGGGCGCCGGTTGGAGCGTCTGTACCTGGAATGTTCCACACCTGGAGCAGATGACCCACTATGCCATCCTGATCTCTTTTTTTGACTGTCATGTAGTAATTGGATTTCAGCGTTCCGTCTTCATCCTTATATACCTGAACAATCATATCACCGTCTACCGCATCATCCGCCATAGAATAATCCTGTTCAAAAGCTTTCCAGATACGGTAGGGAACTGCGTAAATGCCGGGCTCCGTGGCCGCAATGACAGGTTCCTCTTCTTGGGCTAGGAAAATAATATCATAACTCTTGGAAAAGGATTTTCTCGCCATTTTTATAGGTAATTGCTTTTACCGTTACGGTGTTCATCTCAGCAGACGCAGTTTTTACGGCAAAAGGTCCTGTATACTTGAAAGTTCTTGCCGTACCAACCACAGGAAGGCTTCCGTCTACCGTATAGTAAATGTCTGACTTCTCCTCTGTGGTGCTGAGAGTTACCATTACCGTTTCATCATTGCTATACATGCCGGTATATGTGCTGGGATTTGTGGAAACCTCCGGCACTGCCAGCATATCGCCCAGGTTGTTACCTTCAATGGTATTGAGATCCGGAACAATTCTAAGAGTTGCCCACCATCCCATAGCCGTCACATAAACCTGCACATAGGTCGGTTCTTCCAACGAATCAATCTCGATGGTTTCTGTAATCCGATCAATACCGTCCGGATATGGTTCTGTAGGCTGTGGATCGTCTACAATCCATTCGCCGTTTACTTTGTGCTTCAGCCCTTGCACCAAATTTGACATAGTGCCATCGTCTGATTCCGTCTTGATGGTCAGTGTCATATAAACTTTGCCGTCTTCAACTTTAACAGGAACAGCCTCTTTATCAAAGTAGTTTCCAGACATAGATGCATCATTGGAAATATCTTTTAAGCACTGGATATCGACTGTATAATCGCCATCCGGCAGAAGGTTTGTATTCTGAACTTTCTCGACGGTATCCTGTTTGAGTTTCACCTGGAATGAAACAGTATTGCCGTTTTCCTCGGCTGTCAAAAGAGCGGTATCCCCTTTATAGTAAAGGGTAATATCAACCATACTCAAATCGGAACCGCTGATCGGAGTAACTGTCAACACCTGATCTTCTGTATAGATATTCTGCTTGAAGTTTTCCAAACCAGCCTTTGTCATATTTAAGGTCACTGTCATTTTTCCGTTTTCAGATTTTACGGGAACAGCCGTAGTCTGAAAATAGGAAGCCAATTCAGAAACATTGCCATCAGCGTTTAGCACTTCTATATCCGGAGTATAGTTTCCATCGTCCAGCATTTCAAATACTTCAGGATTATCGTTTTTCTTTAGGCTGGCCTTATCGACTTTAAAAGTCAGACCAACGCTGGAGCTATTCGTGCTGGGAGAAGTTCCAGTATAAATCGGACGACGCAGGTCTGTTGTTTCCAAAAAAACATAATTCTGTTTTTCCCCGCTTACAGGGACCAGCGTTGCGGTATTTGTCTGCGAGCTTGTCTCTTTTCCATAAATTGCATAATACAGATTCCCGGTTTCACCGTAGGCATAATCTTTATTCACTATGAGTCGAATGGTTGCTTTCCCGTCCTTTACATCAACTGCGGCATCATCTGTTACAAAATATGCAGCCTGTGACTGCAATGCATATTCCACAGTTACTTCACCTGTATAGGAACCGTCTGCGATCATCGGCTCTTCAGCCAGATCAATCAGATAATTGATTTGAGGGATAATTTCTACTTTGTTATAGAAAGACATGGACATATCCCCCATTGAAGCAGAAGCTTCACACCACATATAGATAGGATTTCCAAGCTGCTCTTCCGTTCCAAGTGAAATATGAAACTCGTATACCTCCGCTCCGTTATATGTGGTTTCAATAGGCGTAATTGCAGTATGCGTCTGTTTATTGCTGTCCGATGGATCAATTTCGACGATATGGAAATTCTTCATGGTCGCTGAGAACATCCCTGTTTTCGCCATACGTAGCAGAAGCGTATATTCCCCATTTTTCTCGACCAGTTCTACCTCATCTGTATAGGCGCTTATGGCGTTGTCAATTCCGCCGCTGGTAGTCATCATGCTTCCGTCTTCATCAGGAATTTTAATGATTTCTGCCGCTTTTGCGGAATCTACTTCCAGTTTAATCGTATGGGTAGCCTCGGTATCCCCTTCAGCAGGCGGCTGATCCCCGCCTTCCGCTTCGGCCTTACTGAAATCAAAGCAGAGAGCGGATTCAAAACCAGCTTCCACGGACGATGTATAATGTACGGTAGTAACAAGATAGTCCTCTGTGTAATCAATCGTAAAACTGATTTGATCCACATTGCCGTCTTGGTCCGTATCACTAACAGCTGCCTCCGTATAATTCTCTTCGTCCTGCAAGCGATACTGGAACTTTGTTACATAATCTGTTCCATCTTGCACAGCGGAGAGCGTCACTGCCATTTTTCCGTCCTTAACCTCGATTGTGGCGGGAGTTTTTATAAGTGCATTTGGTTTTCCCACCGCCACCTCATATATTTGGCCAGCCCTGTAATAATTAAAGCTAAAGGGAACCTTGTAGATCCCATCTGCCAATGAAACGCTAGATGTTGCTGAAGCAAAGACATTGGCAACACCCATGCTCATGACCATCATCACGGCCAGCAGAACTGCCAGGCTCCGTTTGAGCCACGACTGTTTTGTCGTTGTCATTGTATATACCATTTCATGTTCTCCCTCAAGGGGGAAATAAATATTGTGGTTAGTGTTTTCTAACCATCTTTCAAAAAATTTTTGCCGCTTCTACGGCGAATCCTTGATACGGCTCATGGGCTCCTCCTTCTATTGTTTCTGGTCAGGAGGCCGAGCTGTGAACTCGCCCTCCTGGTATATTCATTTTGTGTAGGAGGCCGCCTATCCGAAGTTAGCAATAGCTAACTAAACCCCTGAAAAAATACCCCTTCCAGAGTTTTTTGAGGCAGCCCGCTTCACCTGTTCTTTTTTGGCTTCGTCCTATGGAGATAACCCATATCTCAAAAGCCTTCCTTTGTCCCGAAGGGAACTGTTGTTTCCAGCTTTCTCCCTCAGAGCATAAATAGTTGGATTTTTCTGCTTCATAAACTGGTTTGTCTTTTCCAATTTATTCCACAGTTTCCCTAAAGCACTCTCAGTATATCGGTTTGTCTTTTTGTTGTCAATCGAAATTCTGTACCAAACCCGGGCCAAACAGCCCTTTTTGACCTCAAAAAAGGCCCGGAGCCCGCATCATTACAGAAAAAACGCACTTGAACCAAACACGGTTCAAAAAATTTTTATTGCCCCCTTGACAGCCCTGTTTCAGTGGATAAACATGGTAAAAATCGCCGAGCTCTCCGGCATATGCATATCTCCAACGCTGCACTGCATTTTCAAGCATACGCTGCCGTGGAGCAGGGTGTCCCGGCCCTTTCCCATGGCGATGAAATTCAGCGCCGTCACCGGAAAATACACATACCGACCGTCAATCCCGCCGTCCCGGAATTCCCCATCGTACAGATACTGCATTTTGTTGACCCGGCCCTCCATCTTCTTGCCGCTGGACATGGACTCGGCGGACACGGTTTTTACCGCCAGATACACCAGCCCCTCGTGGTCTTTTACGATCAGCTCACAAGGGTTTTCAAACCCTTTGTTTGCCATGGAGAGATTGTTGTGGTTCTTGATCTGCTCCCGGTAAATGATGAACGGGAAGTAATAGCTGCCGTCCTTGAGGTAGTTGCAGATATCCCCGCCGTGAAAGTCCCGGTGCCCGGCGAAGATCTCCTTGAGGCGCATCCTTCCCTCCTGCTCGGCAAGGCGATCCATAAATTCATCAGAAAAGCCGGCCGACAGCGCCCGCAGGGCATTTTCTTTGATTTGCGCGGGCGGGATATCCTGGTACTGCATATACTGCTCCAGGATTTTCCGCTGGTGCAGCAGCTGCTGGGCCGTTCTTTTCCCGGCAGTGGTCAACACCGACTTTCGCCCCTCTACACGCTCCATCAGCGCCAGCTCGTCCAGGCTGTCCAGGATATGTGTCAGGGTGGATTTCGGCTTATTCAAATATCGGGCGGCGTCGGTCACCGTCCGCTTTTTCGGTTCCGCTTCCAAAAAATATAATAACAGCTGGATTTGGATACCGTTCAGATTTTCAGACATAAAAAAATCCCCTCTTCCTGTCATTCGATGTATACGAAAACAAGCCTGCGCGCTTTGAAGCAGCGAACCGGCATCTTTTTTCTATATACAGTTTCAGGCTTTAGGGAGTTTTGGTTAGTTATCGCTAACTACATTTAGTATATCATACCTTTCTCCCTTTGTCAAGTAAAAAATCATTTGACAAAGGGAGAAAGTTGGAGTATACTTTAGTTAGTTATTGCTAACCTCTGCGGATGGGCGTTTTTTTATGGAGAAAAATCTCAACGAAACAGCCAGAATCGGTAAAAAGCCGAAGAATGTTGACGGCAGGCTTATGTAAAAGAAAATCGTTCTGTGAGGAGGATTTGCTGTGAAACAACATCGTTTTTGGGCATGGGGCGCTGTGATCTGTATGATTATGCTAATCATTACGGGCTACAAACACAAATAAGAGAAAGGATGAATGAAGATGCGCATTTATTCAAAGCTGGCCTGCTTTATCGGCGGCGTGCTGTTCGGTTCTGTCGGAATCAAGCTGCTTTCCAGCAAGGACGCAAAAAAAGCGTATACCCATATAACTGCCGCCGGCCTGCGTATGAAGGATTCGGCGATGAAGACCGTTACTTCGGTGCAGGAAAACGCCGGGGATATTTTGGCTTCCGCTAAGGATATCAACGAAAAGCGGGCCGCGAAAGAAGCGGAGGAAAAAGCCGCCGCTGAAATCGCTGACGAAAACAATGAGGAAAACAAAGAGCCGGAAGAATGAATCATCCGCAGCAAAGGGAGCCGTGACTGCGGCTCCCTTTTTCATGGAGGTTTTTCAATGAATGCAGTAATCATACACGAGAGCCGCGGACGGATGCGGCTGCAATGCAGGCTGAAACAAAAGGAAATGAGCCTGCGTCAGGCAGATCTGCTGGAAGCATGGTTCCAGAAGCAGAGCTGGACCAGTCGGGTAACGGTACATGAACGCACCGGCTGCGTCATCCTGTACTATACCGGAGCCAGAGAGACGGTTCTGCAGGCTGTACGGCGGTTTTCCTGGGAGCAGGCGGAACAAAACGTATCTCTGCCGGCTCACAGCAGCCGCATGCTCAACCGCCAGTTTGAGGAAAAGCTGGTGGGAAAGGTGGCATTCAAGCTTGTGAGCACGCTGTTTTTCCCTGCGCCCCTGCGGATCGCCCGCGTGCTGTGGCACGCCTTCCCTTTTCTGCATAAAGGGTTGTGCTGTTTGAAGCAGGGTAAAATCAAAGTGGAACTGCTGGACGCCGTTTCTATCTCCCTTTCCATGATCCGACAGGATTTTTCCACAGCTGGTTCGGTGATGTTCCTGCTGGAGCTGGGTGAGCTTCTGGAGGAATGGACAAGGAAAAAATCGGTGCAGGATTTGGCGCAGTGTATGTCTCTTAATGTAGACCGCGTCTGGTTGAGCACACCGGCCGGCGAAGTGTTGACCCCAGTATCCCAAATCCGTCCGGGGGATCGGATTGTGGTCCGTATCGGCGGCGTCATACCAGTGGACGGCATGGTGACAGACGGCGAAGTGATGGTCAACCAGGCTTCTTTAACGGGGGAATCCCTGCCTGTGGCCAAACGGCCGGGCGGCCTTGTCTATGCGGGAACCACCATAGCGGAGGGGGCCTGTACGATAGAGGTCCGGCAAACCTCCGGCCAGAGCCGCTACGATCAGATCGTCGCCATGATTGAACACTCGGAGCAGATGAAGTCGGCGGCGGAAAGCAAGGCGGCTAATCTGGCGGACAAACTGGTGCCCTATACCTTTGCGGGCAGCCTGCTCAGTCTTATCCTGACTCGGAACATCACACGGGCGCTGTCGGTGCTGATGGTGGACTTTTCCTGCGCGCTGAAGCTTGCCATGCCCCTGGCCGTACTCTCCGCCATGCGTGAGGCCGGCCGGGAGCATATCACGGTAAAGGGCGGGAAGTTTCTGGAAAAGATTGCCCAGGCCGATACGGTGGTATTCGATAAGACCGGCACCCTGACCCGCGCCTGTCCCAAGGTAGCCCAGGTAATTCCTTTCGACGGCCGCGATGAAGAGGAAATGCTGCGGCTGGCGGCCTGCCTGGAAGAACATTTCCCCCACTCTATGGCCAACGCCGTTGTGGAGGAAGCAAAGCGCCGGGGTCTCAAACACGAGGAGCTCCATTCCAAGGTCAATTACCTGGTAGCGCATGGGATTTCCAGCTCTGTCGGGCAGGAACGTGTGCTCATCGGCAGCGCTCACTTTATTTTTGAGGACGAAGGCTGCACGGTTCCCGCCGGAGAACAGGAGAAATTCACCGCCCTGCCTTTGGAATACTCTCATCTGTATCTGGCAATCGACGGTCAACTGGCGGCTGTCATCTGCATCGCCGATCCTCTGCGGGAAGAAGTGCCGGACGTTCTTGCCGTCCTGCGCGGGCTGGGGATACAAAAGACCATCATGCTGACCGGTGACAGCCAGCGCACGGCCGAAGCGGTTGCTTCCCATATCGGGGTCGATGAATTTCGTGCTGAGGTGCTGCCGGAGGATAAGGCAAATTATGTAGCGGCGCTGCGGGCACAGGGGCACACCGTTATTATGGTGGGAGACGGCATCAACGACTCTCCCGCGTTGTCCGAAGCCGACGTGGGAATCGCCATCAGCGACGGCGCCGCCATTGCGCAGGAGATTGCCGACATCACCATTGCAGCGGAAAGCCTGTGGGAGCTGGTTCGGTTGCGGATGCTCTCCATGGAGCTGATGAAACGTATCCATGCAATTTACCGCTTTGTGCTTGGCTTTAACGGAGGTTTGATCGCCCTGGGCGTTGCCGGGGTTTTGCCACCGTCCACATCGGCCGCGTTACACAATCTCTCCACCCTGGGTATCAGCATACACAGCATGACGCCCCTCCCCATGCGCGATAATAAAGAAACACGAAAAAAATAAGACGAGGCGTACAGAACCCCCTCCCCGGTTCTGTACGCTTTTTTCTGAAAAGAGATTATTGTAATGAATGGCATCTCCAATCAAAACTAAGTCCATCCACAAAAAGGATCTTTTCCCCCTTGACATGACAGGATATCTGATGTATCATAACATCGTTACATAGCACTGTTATATGGAGGTTGCGATGGAAGAAAAATCACCGGATACATTAGCAAGGATACAGCAGGCCGCTTTAGAGGAATTTTCCGAGAAAGGGTTTCTCGGCGCTTCTTTGCGGCAGATCGTAAAGAACGCCGGGGTGACCACGGGGGCTTTTTATGGTTACTTTTCCAGCAAGGAAGCACTGTTCGCTGCCATCGTAGAACCCCATGCCGCCGCCCTAATGGGAAGGTTTATGGAAGCGCAGACCGGCTTTGCCGAGCTGCCGGAGGAAGATCAGCCGGAGCACATGGGCGAAGCCTCCAGCGATTATGTGGACTGGATGGTGGACTACATCTGCGAGCACCGAGAACCGGTCAAACTGCTGCTCTGCCGGGCGGAGGGGACTTCCTACGAGCATTTTGTCCACAACATGGTGGAGGTAGAGGTGGAATATACCCTTAAATACATGGAGGTGCTGCGCCATCTGGGCAAGGATATCCCGCAGCTGGATCAATCCCTCTGCCATATCATCGCCAGCGGCATGTTCAACGGACTGTTTGAAATTGTAATCCACGATATGCCCCGCGAACAGGCATTCCAGGATGTGGCACAGTTTCGGAGCTTCTACACAGCCGGCTGGCTGAAATTGATGGGACAATAGTCCTGTCTTTTTTGCGCACGAGTTAGTTATTGCTAACCTTTGAAGGAGGTTGTTTGGATGAAAAAACGAAAAAAGAACGATGTAGCTGCTTTGCTGGACTATGCGGGCCGTTGCAAAGGCCTGACCTTCCTGGGCCTGGCTTTGTCGGCGGTGTCCATGCTGCTGAGCATGGCGCCGTACATCTGCATCTGGCTCGCGGCGCGGGATCTGATCGCCGTGGCACCGGACTGGACCCGGGCGGCGAATGTTGCGCAGTACGGCTGGCTGGCCTTCGCCTTTGCGGTGGGCGGCATTGTGATCTACTTTCTGGGGCTGATGTGTACCCACCTGGCGGCCTTCCGCACGGCGTCCAACATCCGCAAGCAGGGCGTAGCCCACGTGATGAAGGCCCCGCTGGGCTATTTTGACGCCAACGCCTCCGGCCTTATCCGGGGCCGGCTGGACGCGGCGGCCGCCGATACCGAGACGCTGCTGGCCCACAACCTGGCGGATATTGTCGGCACGGTTGTCATGTTCCTTGCCATGCTGGTGCTGATGTTCGTCTTCGACTGGCGGATGGGGGCCGCCTGCCTGCTGGCGGCGGTGATCTCGGTGATCGCTATGTTCTCTATGATGGGCGGCAAAAACGCCAAGCTGATGGCCGAGTATCAGGCGGCCCAGGATCGGATGACCAAAGCGGGTACCGAGTATGTCCGGGGCATCCCCGTGGTGAAAATTTTCCAGCAGACGGTTTATTCCTTCAAGGCATTTCAGCAGGCTATTGAGGATTACAGCAGCAAGGCCGGGTACTACCAGGACAAGGTGTGCCGGGTGCCGCAGTCTGTCAATCTGACCTTTACGGAGGGCGCCTTTGTCTTCCTGGTTCCAGTCGTTTTGTTCCTTGCCCCCGGCGCACTGGCCGACGGTGATTTTGCCGGGTTTGTCACGAATTTTGTTTTCTATGCGGTATTTTCTGCTATCATCTCCACGGCGCTGGCTCGCATCATGTTTGCTTCCGCCGGGACGATGCTGGCGCATACCGCTCTGGGGCGCATCGATCAGGTGATGGACGCCCCGACACTGGAAGCGCCGGCGCATCCGAAAACGCCACACGGTAATCGGGTGGAATTCAAGGATGTAAGCTTCACCTACGACGGTGCGGAAACTCCCGCCCTCTCCCACGTTTCCTTCACAGCAGAGCCGGGGCAGACCGTGGCGCTGGTCGGGCCCTCCGGCGGCGGCAAGACCACGGCCGCCAGTCTCATTCCCCGGTTCTGGGACGCCACCTCCGGCACAGTGGAGGTTGGCGGCGTGGACGTAAAGCAGATCGATCCCCATGTGCTCATGGATCAGGTGGCTTTCGTCTTTCAGAACAGCCGGCTATTTAAGGCTTCCATTCTGGAAAATGTCCGGGCTTCCCGTCCGGACGCCACAAGGGAGCAGGTGCTGGAGGCGCTGCAAGCCGCCCAGTGCGGGGATATCCTCGAAAAACTGCCGGACGGCATCGACACGCAGATCGGCACGGAGGGCACCTACCTCTCCGGCGGCGAGCAGCAGCGTATTGCTTTAGCCCGGGCGATCCTGAAGGACGCGCCCATCGTAGTGCTGGACGAGGCTACCGCCTTTGCCGACCCGGAAAACGAGGTCTTAATTCAGAAAGCCTTTGCCGTGCTGATCCGCGGCCGCACCGTCATCATGATCGCCCACCGCCTGTCTACCGTGGTCGGGGCGGATAAGATCATCGTTCTGGAGGAAGGCCGCGTTGCCGAACAGGGGACGCACAAAGTGCTCACCGCCGCGGGCGGTCTGTATGCCCGGATGTGGGCGGATTACAACCGGGCGGTGCAGTGGAAGCTGACAGGCGGTTCCACCGGCGAAAAGGAGGCGGAGTAAATGTTCAGCAAAAAGTTTCAGCGGAAATACGCCCTGACCGATCAGGGCCTGAAAAACACCAAAAAAGGCGCTTTCTGGACGGTGATCGTCAATCTAGTCGTCATGGTCGGCATCGGCGTTTTGTACCTGATGATGTCCGGCTTTATGGGGGCGCTGACCGACGGCAGCCCGCTGCCCGGCGTCTGGCTTTCCATCGGCCTGACCGTTTTATTTGTCCTGCTGTCCTTTATTACCCATTTGCAGCAGTACAAGGCCACCTACGGGCTGGTGTACGGCGAGGTCAAAACGACCCGCCTGCGTCTGGCGGAACGGCTCCGCAAGCTGCCGCTGGGCTACTTCGGCAAGCGGGATCTGGCCGACCTGACCGAAACCCTTATGGGGGACGTCAACCGCATGGAGCACGTCTGGAGCCATGTGCTGGGGTATCTGTACGGCGCTTATATTTCCACGGCGCTCATCGCCGTCTGCCTGCTCGTGTATGATTGGAGGATGGCGATCGCCTGCCTGTGGGGCGTGCCGGTGGCTTTCGGGCTGCTGTTCGGCAGCAGGAAGCTGGCCGCCCAGGCTTCCGAACGGACGAAAAAAGCCGCCGTCCGGGTCTCCGACGGCATCCAGGAGGCGCTGGAGAATGTGCGGGAAATCCGTGCCACCAACCAGGAGGGCCGGTATCTTGCAGGATTGAATCAAAAAATTGATGAACACGAAAAAATTATGATTAAGGGAGAGCTCTCCACCGGCCTGTTTGTCAACGCCGCCAGCGTGATTATGCGGCTGGGCGTGGCGACCACCATCCTGGTAGGAGCGAACCTCATCCTTTCCGGGCAGATCGACTTTATGCTGCTGTTCCTGTTCCTGCTGGTCATCACCCGGGTCTATGCCCCCTTTGACCAGAGCTTGGCGCTGATCGCGGAGATGTTCATATCCCAGGTATCGGCCGACCGCATGAATGAGATCTATAATACCCCCACCGCGGAAGGCGCCGAGACGTTCTGGCCTCAGGGCCATGACATCGTATTTGAGCATGTGGGCTTTTCCTATGATGAGAAGGAAGTCCTGCACGACGTCAGCTTTACCGCCAAGGAGGGAGAAGTGACGGCGCTGGTCGGCCCCTCCGGTTCGGGCAAGAGTACCTGCGCAAGGCTGGCCGCCAGATTGTGGGATGTCACCAGGGGCTCTATTAAGGTGGGCGGCGTGGACATTTCCACCGTGGACCCGGAAGTGCTGCTCAGTGATTACTCGATGGTGTTTCAGGACGTGGTGTTGTTTGACGATACGGTGATGGAAAACATCCGTCTCGGCAAACACGGAGCCACCGACGAGGAAGTGCTTGCCGCCGCCAAAGCCGCCAACTGCGACGAGTTTGTCCGCAGGCTGCCCAAAGGCTACGGCACCCCCATCGGGGAAAACGGTGCCAAGCTCTCCGGCGGGGAGCGCCAGCGCATCTCCATCGCCCGGGCACTGCTGAAAGATGCGCCTATCATCCTGCTGGATGAAGCCACCGCCAGTTTGGATGTGGAGAACGAAACCAAGGTGCAGGGGGCGCTCTCCCGCCTGCTGTCCGGCAAGACGGTGCTGGTCATCGCCCATCGGATGCGAACCGTGGAGGCGACGGACAAAATCGTTGTCCTGGCCGACGGCAAAGTAGCGGAGCAGGGCTCCCCCTCGGAGCTGATGGAAAAGGGCGGCCTGTTCCGCCGGATGGTGGAGCTGCAGCGGCAAAGCGCCGACTGGAAGCTGGGGTAAGCGCTCCCGTATACAGCACAGGCGTTCTATTGTAAACATATTCTAAAAGGCCCGCAGGAAAAAGGTTGTTCCTCGTTTTCTGCGGGTTTTGCATGATTGCGGTGTTTTTCCCTATATCCGCTTCCGGATATATTCCGTCACAAGTTCAGCATACCGCTCCAGCCGGACCATCAGCGCCAAGTGCCCGCCGGTCAGTCTTGTAACAACGGTGGGATGCGGCATAATGGCGATTAGGGAATCCTTGCAGGCCTGGTTGAAGGTGGTATCATCTTCGGACAGGATCAGCAGGACTTTGTCGTCCCACCTGGCAAAGTCTTGCTCTGTCATACTGAAATAGTTTTCCGCGTCACAGAGAAAGTCAATCATGTGGTATTCATAGGGCTTGGTGAGCAGCTCCAGCATGGCGCCGCACAGCTCTTCCATAACCGC
The DNA here is from genome assembly GCA_900546265.1 of uncultured Oscillospiraceae bacterium. Taxonomy (GTDB): domain Bacteria; phylum Bacillota; class Clostridia; order Oscillospirales; family Acutalibacteraceae; genus UMGS856. The sequence continues at coordinate 89,499 of URCA01000003.1, forward strand.
TTTCTCCTGCGGGGTAAAACCGTCCGTTTTCTCTTTCATCACCGTCCATTTCATCAGGCGTTTGAAAAGGGAGAAAGGAAGAACCGATAAAAACTTTTTGGACTTCTTCTGGCCTTCCATCATCTTTTTCAGATGGCTGGACGCCTCATCGCCCATATCCTTCGCCAGGGAACAGGTGTTGGAAAGCAATAGCCCTTCCACCACCTCCGGATGCCGGGCGGCGATGATTTGAGCCACCACACCGCCCAGAGACTGGCCTACCAGCCAGGCTTTTTCCCCAAGTCGTTGCAGCAGCTCTGCCACGGCGTCGGCGAATTCGCCGTTGTCGGCAAACTGGATTTGATAGTCAAAGGCCAATACAGAAAAATCCCCTGCAAACCATTCAAAATGCCGGTAGAACAGATCGGAAAGGCCGATCCCGCCTGTCAATAAAACGACCGTTGCGGCCGCCTTCGGATTTCTGTAATAACGGTATGTAAATGGCTTCCCGTTGCCCAAGGTCATTGTCTGCGCCGGATACTTCCGGCGGAACTCCTCCAAGCTCATGTTTTCCTCCCGAAATAGATGCTTCGCCCGCGTTACTTCCTTCCCACCAGCAACCTGGAATCCCCCAGCATCATCAGCGCCGCCCGGCGGCGGGAACCGAAGGCTTCTTTCGCGGTATCGATCAGCCGCACCTCCTGATAGCCCATATCCCGGAGCCTTTGCGCGAAAGCCTCCATATCTCCGTACATCCGGGGCTTCATCTCATCGTTCAGGGCGAACACACCGCCCTTTTTCAGCACCCGCAGCGTTTCCAGCAACAGTTCGTGCTTATCCGCCCCGGTGATGTTGTGGTAGACATAGTTGCTCACCACGGCGTCAAAGCTTTCATCGGGAAAATCCAGCCTGTTGGCGTCACCATGCTGAAAGGTACACTGGGAACCCACGCCTTCACTGGCGGCGTTTTTCTCGCACATAGCCTGGCCGTATCCGTAGGCCGCGCCCCAGTAGTCGATGCCCGTTACTTTTGCCGACCGCCACGTCAGGGCAGCCCGGATGGTCAGCGCGCCGGAGCCGCAGCCTACATCCAGCAGCGTACCCTTTCCGTCGTAATCCAAATGAGAAAGGATGGTGTGATGCACCCGTTCCATCATACCGCCCCCACCGAAGGCATACTGCCGCCGGATCCAGGTGATCCAGCCAAGCAGCACAAGGAATATGGCTGCGGCGATAACGAATATCACGCCAAGCACTGTAAGGCGGAACACGGTAAACGACAGCACGGCCAGCACCACCGTCAGAGCCAGGAGGCCTCTCACCAGCCGGAGCATCGAGACCGGCATCCAGTTTCCATAGTCCTCGCCGTGAGTGCCAAGACGGATTGCCGCCTGTCGGGAATTGCTGTCTTGCATGATACGATCATCTCCTTACTTAGTTAAATCCTTCTTGTTTTATTCCACATGCACCATCTTCACCATACAAAATCGGTCGGATACACTCATGCTGAGTTTTGTGGAAAGCTTCAGTCCGGTCCTGCCGATATGCCGGTAATAGGGCTCCTCCGTAATGGCGCAGGCATCACTGCCAATTTTCCGGGCAAGCTCCGCCGCAGAATCCACATAGAAAAACATCCTCGCGTCGGCATGGCCCATCTGCTTCATGTATTTCTTCCGCATCATATCCATTCCTCTTTTGTTCACGCTGTCGAATACTAGCTCCATATTTCCGAAGCTTTGCAGCATCCGCAGAAGGGCAAGCACTTTTTCCTCTTCAAAATAGTGGAACAGACCGCCGGCAGTAACCAGCACCGGCGCATCCGGTGCATCGATACGAATCTGCCTGATCCAGCCATCGGAAAAGGCGTCGCCGGCAAAGTATGCCTGCCGTTCCGGTTCCGGGAGCAACGTCTTTCGATATTCCATGACATCCGGCAAATCGACAGCGTACCAGTGGGTATGCCCATCGTCGTTCCTGTAAAAGGTGGTCTCCAGTCCACACCCCAGTTCCGCGATTACGCCGTCTGGTTTGCGGCGGAGGAAGTCCCGGATATACCGGTCCATATTGGCGGAACGGGAAGCAGAAGCCAGCAGGGTGTACTGGCTCTGGGAACCTGTTTCCGCCAGGCCTTTTGGCAGCACATCTTTCAATGACAGGGCCTTTTCATCATACAAAATGTTTTGAAAATGCTCGCTGGCGTAGATCCTGCCCAGCATTGGAATAAACAAAGTGTTCTCTACAGCGTTGAATTCCGGCATAATATCCCTCCTTATTGTTCCTACCGCAGCATATCCATGAGCACTCCCAGCCCTGCCTGCGCCGCCGCCATCAGGGGGCAGAGGATCAGCGGCCATTGCAGCAGATGTTCCGGCAGGGCGTAGCTTTTCATCCATGCCTTGAACCCATAGCCGGGGTGCCCTTCCGTACCGGGAATGACAAAACGGCGCTTCGCCTTTTTCTGGATGAGAAAGATGTCCAGAAAAAACAGGTCGCACAGGTTTACCATCATCCACTGGATATATCCTGTCAGCGCCATCTGCCAAAACCCCTGCGTGCCGCCTTCCACCATGCTGACTGCGCCGTAGATCAAAAGGGGCAGCAGCTCCCCAAAACAGATCCACAGCCAGTAAAAGCGGTTCTCCGCTTTTGTGGGCGGTTCCGGCGCGTCCCTGATAATAGCCGGCGGATAGCTGGGAAACATCAGCCGGGGGGCATACAGCGCCACGGCAGCGGCAAATACATTAAAATAGGCTGCCATGGCAAACCCGTCCAATATTGTCCGCAGCCAGTTCATCGGGACACCTCCTTAAATTCCATCCGCACGATTTGCAGATGCATCGGCCCGTCGGCGATTTTAGCCAGAAGATAGAATATAGGGGCAGACATTCAGCTTCCATAATCTTCTCCGTATGTTCCGAGATGAATACCGCTTTGCTCAATTCTACTTATTTTCATCCTGTTCACTCCTTTTGGAAAGTATTCTTCACCAAAGCAACACAGCGGCAGGAGACGATATATTTGCCTCCCGCCGCTGCATTCGTTTTCTTTTTAAGCCAGTGCCGCACCCAGCTCACGGCACGCCGCCATGGCGTCGTCATCCGGTGCCTCATTGCAAATTACGCTGTCGCAGACAAGATTGGCTCCGTCATCGCCGCAGCGTTCCTCCCAGCTACGCATCCATTCTCCATCGCCCCAGCCATAGGAGCCGAACAAGGCGATGCTCTTTCCGCGCAAGTCCCCCTCGCAGGCGGCGAACATCGGTTCAAATTCGCTCTCCTCCAGCTGTTCCGCCCCCATAGAAGGGCAGCCAAAGGCGATAGCGTCGTAACCGCCGACCTTGTCTGCCGAAAATTCGGAGGCGGTGAGCAGGGACACCTCTGCGCCCTTTCCTTTTGCGCCTTCCGCTACGGCTGACGCCATAGCTTCGGTATTGCCGGTACCGCTCCAATAAACAACTGCAACTTTACTCATAACACAAAACAACCTTTCTCTCTGATTTATTATGGTAGAAACATCAACCAGCTACGGTAAGCTGCTCGATGGATTTCCCCTGCTGCCACTGCTGAAAATAAATCCTGCTGCACAGATTATATTTTTCAAAAGTGCTTTTTGCTTTCCGCTCATCTCCGTATACCTTCCAACAGCCCAGGCACTTGTGATTGCCGGACTTGTTACGGATGAACCCCAGAACATCCTCCGGAGGATAACTCAAAAACAATCCGATCTCATGGGGAAATTCCTTCGCAGTCCGGAGGCGGTAGATCAGGTGCAGCACACAGGCGTTGAGATTTTCCGGTGTGTAGCCATATTGCAGCAGCAGTTCCCTGACACGCTGATCTGCCAGATCGCTTTCCAGCGCATGAGGGCGGTAGACGTAGATTAGAGCACGACCCCCGCAAACCCTGAGCGGCAGGATGCGGATCCCTCTGGGAACCAGTTTTCGGTTTAAGCCGGATAATGCCTTCGTCAGTTCCTTCCTGCACGGACAGTCGCAGGAAAACAGGTTGCCGGTCTTGATCCCTGCAAGGGTGGGGGAACAATGACGGATCACTAAATCTTCTGACATGGACACTTTCCCTTCGTAATTCACGGCAAAAGCAACAGTTCCTTTGCACATAAGTTAGTCTATGCTAACTTATGTGCAAAAAAATGCGCCTCTGCTCACTGGGCTTAACAATGCTTTGGACTGCTTTTCTCTCTGCATGGTGATTGCGTTTCCCTTTGGTGCGAAAAACGGCAGACAAATTCTTAGTAACGTCTCTTTCCGGATCTTCGTATTGCAGGATTTAACCAAATAACCCTTTCTTTTTGTACGGCTCTTTTTGAATTTCGCCAACCTCATATCCCGTATTGCGGATAGCGTCCGCAAGCGCCGCCGCATCCAGTTCCGTTTCAGAAAGAACTACAGTCTGCTTTTTACTGCGGGACGAATTCACTTTTTTTACAGGGAAGGCTTTGCGTACAGCGTCATTGATATGCGCCTCACACATCCCACACATCATTCCGTTGACTTCGACCGTATATTTCCACATGGTGCTTTCCTCCCGATTCGGGCTTGCTGGGGTATTGATTCGCTTTAGTTAGTTTACACTAACTGAATTTATTATAGTGTTTTCTTTCCTGTTTGTCAAGTGGTTTACGCACCGTCCGCAGCGTAGAGATTCGGTTTGTATGATGAACTGCCGTAATACAGATGCCCATACTGGTATCTACAAAGGCTAAACAGACTTAGCCTTTCCTGAATGCGGCTATTGTATGGGCGATAGCCGTCAGTCCCTCTTCGCCCAATTGTTCCTCTGAATCATCATCGTAAAAATTTTCAATCTGCGGGCTGGATGATCGTGCTTTTACCGGCTCCTGTTTTTTCGGAGCCAGTTTTTTCTGCTCTTCTACAATACGGCGGACAATATCTTCGATGGTATGGATATCCACCGGCGCCGGCTGGGGAATATCCGGTGTTTCAGGACAGTGCAGGTAGTGCTGGACGGCGTTGACGAGAAACTGCGCCTTGCGCCGCCCCTGTTGGTTGAGGAGATCAGCAACCTGCCGGTGGGACGGATCAGCGGCATTGAACTGGATGGTAAATTTGTTCTGTTCCTTTTTTTCCGCCATAGGCTATCCTCCAAGTTTGGAAGCCCGGTACAGCAGTTCATATCCCCTGGTGTTTGCTGAAAGCTCATCCACAAAAAGAGCCGGGCCAATTTTGCTGCACGCTTCAATCTGCTTTCTCAGCAGGATAGACCCGCCGCCCACGAAAACTGTCTTACCGGAGCGCAGGTCGATCATCCGCTCCCGCAGCTTGCCGGCTAGGTCATCGATGAAAAGCTGCGCCTGTTCCCGGACAATCTGGCAGACTGGCTCGACATACTCCTGCGTACTGTCCATTAGAATAGCGTCAATATCCGATTCATCCAGCAACATATCAAAATCCGCGTTGATTTTGGAACGGATTCGGTTGTAAAGGACAATGACGCCGTTTTCCAGCGAATCGCAGACCGAAAGATCTACTTCTCCATGCTTGATTTGAAGATAATCCGCCGTAAACCCTCCGATATCCACAATCACCGCCTTGGGCATCTGCCTGAGATTCTGGAAGACAGGCATGACCGCCGCATAAGCCTGTGGGAAACACTCGGCTTCGGTGATATGTACGGAAAAAGTCTCTTCGTCGAGCTGAAAATCGAGTATACCCCGATCAAGAAAATACTGCTCGAATTTTCGATACAGCGTGCCATAATGGGCAGGCGGCAGTCCGACGCATAACTGAATGCTGACCGTTTTTTCCGACGGCAGCATCCGCCGCAGTTCAAAGCCGATAGCAAAGAGCGTAAGGATAAAGAAACGCTCATCCGTGGTCTTGTCCCGCATATACGGGATACGCTGATCGGACAGAGTGTAATACTTCCCATTGTAGGATAAAACATCCCGGCCGAACGGCGGCCGTGTGTCGCTTTCACACAGGCCGGAAGTAAAGGTTTTGTGGATGGTTTTGATTTGCTTGTTTCCATGGTCGATACTGATTAACATGGCATTAACTCCTTTGAAATTTGGTTTATACTTATTTAATACGACTTGAATGCGTGTTATTTCAACAAAAAAGAATGGGAGCAGAAATCTTCTGCTCCCACCAATGCCTTTTGTAACCTATGCGCCCGCATTCAATCTGTGCTTGGGGTCAAACCGTTTGCCATCCGCATATCCGCTGTTAAATGCGCTCATGTGGAGGTTTTCGCTTTGAGCTGCACGTGCGTTAAACCCACGTTTGCTCCAGTGCGCTGATGCTTCCTGTACCTCTTTGGGCGTCACCAGCACAAGTCCCCATTCCTGTTGTTTTTCTTCCTGCTGCCTTTTGAAAGCCTTATCTGTACCGCTCACGAAGCCGTACCCATAGCTGTCGCACATTCTCTTGATGTAATCAGCTCGAAGTCCATACTGCTTGTATTCTTTCTTGATTTTCTTTATCTTCGCCAGAACGCAATCCACAGCATATTTGAAAATTGCAGCGCAAATCTCCACGTCATCCTCGAATCCAATGAAGCCCATGCGCTGTGTCTGGCTTCCTGGCGAATGCCGCCGATAGCCTTGGCAGCAGTAATTTTCCGCGATAACCCCTGACAGATTTACAATCCACGGATCACGCCGCTTGCTGCAGGTGATTTCAAGCTCGACGTCTCTAACTTCCCGCTTGCCCACATCTTTCAGATCACGCTCCGAAAGCTTGTGTTTTGCCATCAGTTCGCGGGCTTTCAGCAAAGCCGCCTGGGCTTCTGCCTCCACAGGACTTTCAGCCAGCGCCAGCAGCTTCTTGATTTTTGCTTTGTAATTCATTTCCATGGAGCATCTCTCCTTTATCATTCTGTTTATTGTTAAGTCTCAGCGATTCATGCCGCCTTCAATGGCGCCTCATCAGCCGCAGCAAGTTTGAGCTGCCGGTCTTCCATTGAAAACCGCCGTTCTAAATCCGCAACTGTATATTCCGGCTTAAAGGTCCGGAAGCTTTCCTTATCCCATTCCAGCAGCATCGCCCAGTATTCGGGATAATCCCGCCGCAGTACGCGCAGGGAGCCCAGGCTTTGCTTGACACAGAACCAGCAGCCGAGCCGCCGAAATTTCTGATACAGGGGATTTAGCATATCCCGCTTTTTCAGAAAACCTATGCAGTCCTGCTCCGTCATGCCCCATTCAGCTAAGGGAGTACGGCAAAACGGCTCCAGTTTGGCAATCCGTTCCGGCTCATCAGCCGCCAGACCGATATACCGGATATGTTCGCCATAGGTTTTATAATGCTTCTGGATTGTCCGTATCTTCAGCCGGCTGTTGCACCATGCGCCGCATGTTCGAGGAAATCCATAGATATTACCGACCCACTTGCCTTTCTGATAGGTTCTGTGAAAGACCGTATCAAAATCCAAAACCGACTGGACAATGGTAATTTTCCGGTCGATGTAGCGTTCCATCCGGTGAATGTACTCATACATCTCCGGAAATTCGCCCCCGAGCGTCGGTGTCGCCATTACGTGGATAAAAACAATGTCATCAATCGGCATACCCTCTTCCACCATGCGGATCAGCATGGCCGACGAGTCCTTGCCGCCAGACCAGCTTACAATATGCTTCACCATTCCATCTCCAACAAAGTATTTTGCTGAAAACGGAAAAGTCCATCCTTTCCGGCGTGTACTTTTACACCGCTGGCCGATACCTTTTTCGGCGTTTCGGTGCGCAATCACCTGACGCCTCGCGGCAACCCTTAAACAAGGGAAGCGGCTCGCATCTTGTAAAAGGATAAAATCACAGCGGGAGCGTAGCGTAGGCCACACGGTCGATATCCAGAATTTCTACGTTGGATACCGCCCTGTAAGGCCGCTCCCGGTTTTCGTCCTCAAACCAGTCCTTCAGCTTCATCTCCACTTCAAGAGACAGTTCCTCGTGTTCACCAGCTGTGGCAAAAAAGAATTTCTCGCTCTGCCGGGTGTTTCCGCGCCGCGTTGTGTAGGAATAGCGGACACGGTACAGTGGTATCGTAATCCGCATATTCAGCATCTGCTTTGGGTGCAGGCGCTTCAGAAAGGCGCGGTATTCTTCTGTGGCCGGCAGAGTGCCGCCGATTGCCACTTCGTCAAAGGTACAGTAGTCCGCCAATTCATGTATGTGCATAACCGACCTCCTTAAAAATGTAAGTTGTTCAGTGCTGCGATGTCCTTAATGTCCTAATTGCCCGCATCTTTTAGGCCACGCCTCAACAGCTTGCGTTTTGCTATCAGTTCGCGGGCTTTCAGGCAGCGCCAGCAGCTTCTTGCTTATGCTGTGCCAATTCATCCTTTAATGCGGAAAAGAAAGTACGCGTGTGAAGTTTGCCGCCCCGTGCTTCCCATTCCTTTTCAAATTCAAACCGCCGCGCCAGTTCTTGGACGGAATAATCATTGCGGAATTGCCGCCATGTGGCCTTATCCCATGCTTGAAGCCGTTGCCATAAATTCGGGAAATGCTCATATAGATTTCGCAATCCGTTTAATACTTGCAGGGGACAGCACCAACAGGAGACACGGTCATACAGCTCATACAAGCCACCCCAATCAAATCCTCTTTTATAGCAGTAAGTAAGACAGTCATGTTCCGTCATACCCCATTCGACAAGCGGATAGCTCTTATCTTTTATCCTATGAATTTCATCGGCAGCAATCCCGATATATTCGATAACCTCGTAATTCTTTTCTAACATTTTAAGATAAGTGCTTATAGGATGGATTTTTAGCATTCCTGTACACCAGCGATTGTTCGGCCCCGGCCAGCTCATACCGTCGTATTGGTCCAGTACCGGGTTTTTGCGCTTCGGGTGGTGCTCAAAGAAGTAATACTCGAAATTGTACGGCGCTTTCAGCCAGGTAATCTCCCTGTCGATGTAATCCTCAAGCCGATTTAGATGGTCGTACATCTGAGGGAATTCAAGCCCGGTGTCGCAATAGAGAATTAAATCTACAGGTCGGTTTTCCTCTAACAACCGAAGAAGCATAGCCGTTGAGTCTTTTCCTCCCGAAAGGGAAACGACATGTTTTGGAGCTTTCATTCTTATTCATCCCCCTGAAATTTTCTTTGCGGCAACAGCCACTTTTATGTTGTTCTGCGAATGCCAGAGAAAGCGAAAAGTGCGTCATAAAAACGCCTGTTTTTTCTCACTGGAGGCTCCGAGAATAGGAATATTTGCTTTCGTAGATATAGCTAAGAGCAAAAAAGTCAAGGTGAATGAAAAAGAGAACGAAGCCGATCTCTCGACCTCGTTCTCTCTGCTTACCGCATAGCGTCTGAATCATTTATCATCCAGATACTGATGCGGGCGTTCTTTGTAATCGGATACCTTGTAGTCCCCGATTCTTTCATATTTCCCGCCGGAAGAACCCCCGACAGTTTCCTGTTCGGTTCCTTCCCCGAGAATAGCGTCATAAAATATCCGTTCCAGATATTCATATTTGGAATAGATTCCCTGTGACGCCCAGACAAGTGCATTTCGCACATACGACGCATGGACGCGGAACAACTCATGCTCCACCTCAAACCCAAGCGATTTGGCAAGCAGTACGGCAAACACAATCACGCTCCGGGTATTTCCTTCTCTGAAAGGATGCGTCTGCCAGATCTGTGCGATAATGCGAACCATGCGGAAGACAATCTCCCGGTCATTTTCACCGTTTCGGCGGAGCTTCGCAACTTCCTTCATGGAAGCCGCCAGTTGCTTCTTGATTTCTTTGGGATAGGCATACCGGACGGTATCACCGCCCAGTACATCTTCCGGTTTAATCATCTGAATCGTTCGAAATTCCCCGGCCCATTCATAAATCTGGCCGAAAATGGTGCGGTGAATATCTTTCAGGGTTTCTGTGTCGAATTTTTCATACTGCCGGTTATAGATGCCAGCCATCGCTAAATTCGTGATGTCCGCCTCTGCTTTTCGCAAAAGATCCGCATCCTTGATGCCGGCAAGGTTTTTCAGCACGTCCGCGTCATCATATAAATAGGGATCTCTCACGGCTGAACCCCCGTTCCAAAACCATACCGTCGAAGCGTTGCTTCAAAAACGGAAAGATAAGACGTTTTTCCAGCCTGCCAGTCGGCAAGCCCTTTGGAGGTCTGAGCGCTGGCCGGGACTCCCTCGATGGCGTTCATCGCGTCGGCAAAGGAAATGCAGCGTCCTTTCTGGTCGGCGGAAAGCATATCCATGCCCGCTCCCAGCTTCTGTAAGAGCAGCCGGCGATCCAAGCCATGCCCGATTAACCGAGCTGCCTGTTCCAGCTCGCTAAGACGAGAGTTCACTTTTGGGAGCTCCGCTTCGTACTGTTTACGCAAGCGGAGCTGTTCGGATACCCTGTCCACCTCGTCTTTTTTCAGATATATCCCGGTCATTTTCCCGGAAACCCTGTTTTGCAGATAGTAGTAGGTTCTGCCGTTGATATTCTTTTTCGAGATATACCCCTGCGGAAGAACAGACAAGTCTTTTTGCAGTCTTGCCTTTTTCTCCAGCAGCTTTGTGTACTCGTTCACAATAGCGTTATCCATCTGTATCATCCTCTTTCTATTTGGCTCCACTCACCGGACAACAAAGGCGTTTTTCCACACCGTATGTTATATGTAATAGTATACCACATTTTAACCTGTATATCAACCTATCAATAATACTTGAAGGTTAAATCAATTCCGCTATTTTGTGTCCTGGTTGTCTGCTTCAATCTGGTAGTCAATGTCCGGCATCATAGGCCAGCACGGTTCTCCATCGAGCGCATTGTTCGTAGATGAATATAAGCGGTCGTGACGTTCCATCGGACGTTCTCCCGGCTCCGTATATTTCCACAGCTTTCCGGATTCGTCCTCAAAAATCATACATCTCCAGCTGTCCATGCCGATAAATCTGATTTTCTTTATCTTACTGGGTGGCGGAGTCAGTTCAAAGTCAATGGCAACTTCCGGGTGAAGAGGATGTCCGTATTCGATATATCCCCGTGCCTCCCGGCCGATTTCCTCACAATAGGTCCTGGAATCATAATTGTGGATAGCTGTTACCTGATTAAAAGCAGGTTCCGGATAGCTGCCCGGTGTAATCGGGCGCTGTGTGCTGTAATATCTCATCTGTTCATCCCTCCAGTAGTTCCGGACTTTCATAGATATTTCCGATAACCTCTGCACCATCTTTAACAAGCCCCTCAATCAAAAGATATCTTGCACTGACATTGCCTTTTAGAAAGTTTTTTTGAGAAGCATAGAGGCAACCATTTTTCCACTCAATCACATATAAGTGGCGCTTCAATCTGAGAATATCGCCTTCAAAGACCTTCGTGCCGTTTTTGTCATCGAACCCTGTGTACTGGCCCACTGTGTCTGTGTAAACCGGCCTCTTCTCAATCGGCTCATAGGTATACATAACGGAAAAATCACCCTTTCCCTGAAAAATACCGCCGTACACCCAATTTGCATCGACAGGCCTGCCGTCCATAAAAACCTTTTCCCCTTTTCTGCGGGTCTGTCCCCGAAATAATAAGTCTCGCATCGTAAACCATCCTTTCTATCATGCTATTTGCTGTTCGCCCCAGCGGATATGGAAAACCCCCTTTTCGTCCATCTCACGGTGCATGAGAAGGGAGAGCAGGTCGTAATCCACGCCGAAGCGGTCATAAATTTCATCCAAATCAGTGTTCTGTCCTTTCATAAACAGATTGATTTTTTCCTTTGCCAGCACCATCTGCATCAGGTTGGACTCGATGCTTCCCGCATAGGTGACAAAGTAGATGTCCTTCCATTCTGTAGAATTGTAGCGGATAAACCGCATATAGAACTGGCTCATTTTCGCGTTGTTGTAGTGCATCTCCGGGATAATAATGCGGTTGACATACTCGAAATTGACGCTTGACGGAAGGCTTTGCTGCGTACAAAGCAAAATCCCGTTGCCGCTCTCTTTCAGTGTCTTCCGCAGCTTTCGTCTTTGTGCAAAGCTGGTTGTCCCGCCCGTCACCGCAAAAACGGTACGGTTTGGGAAGGCCTCCTCCAGTGCAGCTTTGTAGGAATCCAGGACCACTTTGTGACGGACGCCTATGGCTACAATCTCATTTTCAAACCGGCCGGCCAAATCCACAACACGGCGTATCTTGGTGGGTAAGCTGCCCTGATATTCTTCAACCGTGTCCGGCGCCGCGCTGATCCGCAGCAGCAGCGTAATCTGCTGTATCAAACGCATCATAGCATCCTTTCGGGAATTTCCCGTACTGGAGAAGTAGTTTTCCCGCATTTTCCAGAACTCCTTCATCGCCATCTGGTACACATCCCGTTCATCCTGGGTAAAAGGCACCAGCTCCTGATGAATCCGTCGAATTTCTCTGCCGACGATTTCCGGAAAGGTACGGGTGATAACCGTCTTACCGAGAATTTCACTGAGTGCGTCCGCATTGTAGATGTCCTGTGTGCGCTGTCCCACTCCGAATACAGTAATCTTCTCCGGCAGATGGGAGGCTGTGAACAGCCGGTATCCCTCCTTATAGGCAGGGATGGGCTTTCCAAAATAGGGATTATCCTTACTGGACAGAAAATCGTCGCCGCGGTCATAATGATAAATCCTCGGGCTCCATGACAGCATGTTGGCTGAATTGTTATACATCAGTTCCAGCTGCGGCGCAAACTCCGAGATGTTATTCCGCGTGCTTGTGCCGGTTGTCAGCAGCTTTGAACGGCAGCGCCGGAAACAGTCCAGTACAGCCTTGGCCCGGATGCTGGAAGGGTTGGTCATCTCATCGCTCTCATCAAAAACAAGGTGCAGCTTTTGACCGTACCTTCGCACCCATCGCTTAATCTGGCGGCGGTATGTACCCAGCTTGTTCAGCGTAATCAGGACAAAATCGCCCCGGCGTATCTTCTGCAAATCCGCAAGCTGCTCCACAAATACATAGGACAAGCCGTAGTTCGGCAAGACCACATCCCAGTTGTTGCGGATAGAGATGGCAGAAGATACCACCCAGGTATGGTGGATGTTCTGTTTCTCCATCCGGTACAGTCCCGAGGCGATGCCGGCCAGCGTTTTGCCGCTGCCCTGTTCCCACTGAAGCAGCCCGTACCGCTTTTGCAGCATCAGGTTCAAATCGTGCCGCTGGATATCATTGAGGCGGATTTCCTCTTCGTTTTCAGAATCCCACAGATGAAAGTTTGCCAGCCATGCGCCGATCTCCGGGTCTTCCTCCATAGCGGCAAAGGGTCTGTTCTGTTTGATATATTCCCGCTGTTTTCTTCTCACCAGGCGTTCATAGCCGGGAAATTCCCACGCGCCGTCGGAAGAAACAATCTCGTACATCGGGACAGGCGCCCGTTTTTCCTCCGGAATCTGCCGGCACGCCTTGCCGCTGTAGCCCTTATAAACAAAATCATAGTCCCGTTTCACCAGGGCAATTTTATCCTGGGGAGGCTGGGTATTCTGCTTTTGAAGGGTGCGTTTCAGATAGGCAAGTACCTTTGCCTCCGTCAGCCTCTTCTTTGCCCACTCCTCGTACTTCATATCTTTCGGCTGCGTCTCCGTGCAGAACCGGTAAAAATACTCGTAGCACTTGGTATAGCTTTCCTTCAGCTTCGGATGGCACTTGATCTGATAGAGCATCTTCTGCACCTGGTATAAAAAAACCGATGACAATTCCTTTTCCTTTGCAAGCTCCCGCACGGCGGAATACCGGTTCTTTTCCAGCAGCTGGGCGGCGGCTTGCAGCAGATGTTCGGAAATCCATGCTGCTTCTCTCACGCAGTCAAAGCCGACGGTTAAAAACCGGTCTACTTTGATGTGGTATGGCTGTGCCTCAAGTCCCTCACCGCGCTTCTGCCAGAATTGCAGCTTAACCGGATAGTGCCACACACCCAAAAAAGAAAAAGCATTTGCAGGCAGGGCGACATGCCCTAAAAAGCTGAAGCGTTCTTCCATCTCCCGGATATATGCCCCATCGGAAAAGTCATCCGACAAAAAGGCCGCGGGGACAATCATCGCCAGAATCCCAAAAGGCTTTAGCAGCTCTGCCGCCTTCCAGCAGTAATAAAGCTGTGAAAGCGTCTTTTCATCATCCTCCACCCACCATCGAAGATTGTACGGAGGATTCCCCACCACATAATCAAAGCGGATGGACGGTTGGTAGGAGCGAATATCGCCGTTCACCAGGTTCGCACGGGGATAGAGATACTTCGCTACCTTATATGCCTTCATGTCCAGCTCACAGCCGTACAGATTGTTTTCTGCCGGCATGAAATTGAAAAAGGCCCCTGCACCGCAGGTCAGATCGGCAACAGCCGCGTCCGAAGGTGGAGATAATGCTTTCGTCACCAGATGGCAAAGCACGGGCGGGGTAAAAAACTGCCCGTTCTCAATCTCCTTCTTGGCCTTGCTGTACGAAGCGTAATTTTCATAATCCTGCCGGCTCAGGCCGTGCAGGCCGCCGTCACCCGTATACAGGTTATAGATGTCATCGCCGCTGATCCCATAGTCCCCGGCTTTGCCGCTGTCAATAAGATACAGCAGTTTTTCATTCGTTTCCTGCCGCTTGTCCTGCGGTACAACGGTATCATAAACCGCATACTTCATCTCATCACCTCCATCAGCAGACAAGCCCCAGAAACTCGGACACAAACCGGCTGGCATAATCCTTGCTCTTGAATTTGATGTCTACGCGCCCATTCTTGAACATTCGCAGCGATTGAAGCTTGGTGTAAGTAGAAAAACTGATAACCGGTTCCTCCTTATAGCTCCAGTCAAGCAGGTTGGCGATGCCGGCGGGATAATATCCTAAAGCCTCTGTTTCAAAATATGCCAGCCCCCGCAGGATTTCTTTCATGCTGTCGTTCAAACTCCATTTCTCAAATATCGTGTCAAAACGGCAGCCATAGGTAAACCGGACAGTATCATTTTTCAGTTCATACTCCGCTTTTCCGCTATAAGTATGCCAGGCCGCCTTGTGGCACCCTTCCTTGATTTCATCCAGCGCCCGTTCCAGAAAAGTCCGGCCCCCGAGCTGGACAAATATTTGCTCCAATACCTCCTTGTAGTCCACCGTCATAGTGCGCAGCTTTTGATGGTATTCGGTTACTGCCTCCGTATTCGGAGAAAAATAATCTTTCTTGGGCTTATGCGGCAGCAGCATGTCGATGATGCTGTCAGCGTCGAGGGATACCTTATACCTGCTGTTAAAGTAACGCACCAGGTTGGAAATAAACAGGTCGTTCAACTTTTCCAGCTGATTTCGAATGTCCTGTTCGGAAAAATGAGGAAGATATGTATACTTCTGCACATTGTTCCAGACCGCTGCGGCCGGCTCCAAAAGCTTTGACTGCCGGCTGACAATATCTGTCCACATATACTCCAATTCGTTTAATGAAGCCTTTGCGTCCATATACGCCGCCTGATGTGCCTCGCAAAACTGCCGGTCTGTTTCCGAAATCCGGTTGTCCGCTTCAATTTGTACGGCGTTCAGCTTATCCAATGCATTCATGCAAACAAGCCCCTTTCCTTAAAAATGATACTGGCAGACACCGCCGATATAATACGGGGTATCCACCCTGCCTGTCCGCAGGAATTCATCCATTGTCAGCAGTTCTTCCGAATCCGTATAGATATAAACCCCATGTGTATTATTGAACTGCCGGTTCGCCGTAAAAAGCAGGTTTGAGACAGCAAAAAAATCCATAAATTCTCTTTCATCAAGGGCGTCAAGAGCTTTGATGGTTTGTTTGAAGCCCTTGAAGTTTTCATAAAAATAGTTGCTCAACAGCATATATCCGCTTAAAGTAAGCGTTTTACCCTTGATTTTCCCCAGACGGTTGCTTTCCAGCCACTCGGCTAACATTTCGATCTCGTAGTTTCTGTTGGCAGCAATTTTTACACAGTCGGCAACTTTCCCAATAAAGGAATGGTTTAAAAAGCTGTCGGACGTAATGTAATCTTCCTCGGAGATAGGTTTTTCGGCAACCTGATAAATGTTTTTATACACCATAATCCTCCTTGTCTTTGTATCAAAATAAAGAGACAGCACAACCGATAAGCTGTGCTGTCTCTCCAATCTTCCTTTGTCCCGACATTTACGCGCACATGCGCAGCGCATGGAGCGCCGCAGCCGCGCCCGGAACCGGGGCCATTGATACCTGATAAACGGTGTTCATCGTTTCAAAATGAACGAATACATCGGTGACTTCCAAAATCTCCACGACCCTTGAGGTGCGGATAATGTCGCCGCCGCGCTGTATAATCGCACACTGTCCCTCTTTCAAGGGGGACAAAAGGCGTCCGCTCAGGGAAACATGCTTTTTCATTCTTCCGTTGACCTCCTTGTCTCGTTATCCCAGTAAGACCTGCACGACCGTATCATATGTTCCGGCCAGCAGCTGCTTGATGTCATGGAAAGTAATGCGCTCGGCTTTGGCGATATCGTGCATTCCTGCGCCGTCCAGCTTCATGCGGATAATCCGCATTTCTTTGGACGGCAGCTTTTTTGCCAGTGAGTGGAGGATTAACTCTGTCTCCAGCTGCACCATCAATTCATCCTGCCAATCAGTGGCACAACGATTATCCACTTCTTCAGCAATACCGAAATGACAAAGACTGGTAAGTGGAATCCGTTTCTCCCTAGTAAGATATTCATAATGATGATTTAACTCGCGCTTCATCTTTTTCCATGCCACAGTAGCAAATTTGTACCTTTGCAGCTTTGGATTCTCGCAATACTCCTGTACCGCGCACAAATATCCGAAGACCACTATGTCGTAATACTGGCCGGACGCCAGACCATTTTCCTTTAAGAAGGCGTACACCAGGTCGTGGTTTTCTTCAGCAAATTTTCGCTGTTCGTCCGTCAAGGCTTTCATCGTCATTCTTATCCCTCCAAAATAGAAAGGGGTGCTGCCAGCTCTAACCAGCAGCATCCTCTTTCCCAACTTTTCGCGCAGCACAGCCGCGCATATGGTTTCTTTATGCCGGCAAAGCCTCACGCTCGCCGTCGATTGTCCCTGGGCTGGAAATTGCAAAATGCTCGCCGCTTTCCAGTGTCGAATAGCGGGAATCATTGTCATACATGCCTTCCGCCTCCGTGCGGGTTTCTGAATCTGCGGCGCGCTGTTGGAGCATCATTTTGATTTGCTCCCGGAAGGTGTCCGCATATTGCTTCACCTGCGCCAGCTCTTCCCCAGAGAAGTCGTACAGCTTCCGGAAAGTCGCCACACTGTAGGTGTTTGAGCCGTTGTCCACACGCTTCAGCCCAATCTCCACAATGCTGCTCCAGACGGGGCGGCGGCGGGAGACAAAGGATACGCTCATAAAATCGCTGAACGGGCGGATGCTTGTGGGAGGCAGCGAAAGGAGAATCGGGATATACTCCCCGCTGCGCAGGATATACAGATGCCGCATATTTTTGCAGGCCTTGCCTTTCCCGTCTGTGCCAAACTTGTTAAGCTCGCACAGGGCGCAGGCCCCGCCGGGCGTACCGATCCCAAGCTTTCCATCAACGGAAGAGCACAAAGGCGCTACATTGTCATCATACTCCGCACCCTCCGGCCAGTAAGCGCCGGCCTGATGGTTGTAAATGATTACACCCCTCAGCGTCTTTTCGTATTCCGGGTTTTCCGGGTCATCGCCGGGTATTTCAAACTGAAGCGCACCGCCGGCTGGAATCTTCACACGCTGGAAGCTCATCTGCAGGCCGTCGAAATCCTCGGACAGATCTTCGTTGGAAAAATCGCTTTCAATCATGGTGGGAAGGGTGAAGTTTTTGACTTCAGCCAAAGCATTCTCATTGTTGTAAATCATAAATCAAATCCTCCTAATATCATTTGCAGCAATCACGCTGCCATCTGGTTGATACTGTTCCATCTTTTTGCGGGCATCGACAGGATATTGTAGCCGATGCTTTCCAAATCGGTCGCCCGGTCATAACTCGCCACATCCTGGCTGTACCGGGTAACCGCGTTGGCAAGCCCGTAAAGCGTCAGATCCTTGCCCTCAATCAGGTGCTGCAAGACACCGGGATGCTCCTCATCCGTAATACCAAAATCACGGCTTGCCAGACGGACCACCTCCGGTACGTTTGCCGTATTCATTTTGACGGCTGCCGCCTCCTGCATCATCCCGACAACACGGCTGAAATTCGCTTCATCAACCGCCGCACGGACGGTATCCTGAATTTTCAGCATAAACGCATGGTCATCTGCCGCCAGTGTTTCTGCGGAATATAGCAAAAAGTTTTCGTCCGCCGAATTGATGCGGCCCACATGATTGCGCCTGGTTGCAGCGTCGTTTACCACCATACCGTTTTTGCACACCAGACGGTAGACCAAAGGCTGGATATTGACCGAGCCAAGCCCCACCTCGCTGTTGCTGATAATGACGCCGGCCTGTACGATATCGCCCGGCACGACTTCCTGTTGGAGCCGGGGGTTTACCACCTTGATATACATTCTGTCCTCTGTGATCTGGCAGCTCTCAAACCGTGCGTCCGGTATTTCACCAATAATCGGTAAAACCGCCTCGGCTATCTGCAAATGGTCCAGGCGCAGATAGCGGTTGCTGAGGAAGGCCCGTGCCTTGCCGTCCAGCACCCGCAGCATCCGTTGAGAATCGGAACGCTCAAACCAGCTGTTGACATTCACGGTCAACAGCTCAGGGTTTTCCTCCCGCATCTTCTCGTAATACTTTACAGGTATGGATAAATGCGTGCCGATCTGCCGGTGTGCATTTGGTCCTATGTCCAAGGGCTCAATGCGGTCTCCCGCATTTTCATCCAGGACACGAAGGACTACATCTGTGCCGGAAGGTTCCATCTGCAAGCGCCGGGTGCTGACGATATAATCCTCCTTGGAATCCTTCTGACGCAGAATTTCCGCTGCCAGCTCCTGGATGGTCAACCCGGATTTCATCATTCGTCACTCCTTTCTTCCCGATTTTGTCTTTCACCAGGACAGGACCACGCCGTTTTCCGTAATATCGGCCGCCATCCCCTCGCACTCAAAAACCTTTACAAGCCTCGGCCAGTAGGTTTTCTCCGGTACATTTTCAAATGCCGGACGGGTAATTTCAGAATCCGCCTGCTGAATGGCAATTTCTCCGTTTTCCCGGATTGTCAGGCTGTGATGCCCGCGGGAATGCAGGTCGGCAATCAAGCTCTCCAGTACGCTGCGCCCCTGCTTCTCGTACCAAATCTGAGGGTCTACCGGGGTCTGCTGCTGGGGAATGGTTTTCTTTTCCCCTGAAGCCTGTTGTACTTCGGCCATCGGCACGATTTTCAGCAATGAACAGCTAATATCGGCCTTCTGGTCAAAACTGACGTCGGCATAGTTGAAATCCGGTACACCGTACAGCTGAATTCTGCCCGTACCGCCTTTGGCGACGATTTTCTCCGGAAATTCCTCCAACCACTGCCAGGTAGCCTCCGGATAAGCCGATTGCAAATAGGCGGAAATACGGAAGTTCACATGACGAAGCAGGACAAGGCCCACCGGATCGGAAATATCCGGTATGGACAATGCTTTCTTAGGAGACTGCTGCTTGCTCTTTTTACGCAGCTTCCGTGCCTCATGGCGATATTTCTGCGCTTTGAGATAGGGAAGCAGAAATTTTACTGCCGCCCATACTGCCCACGCAGCAAAAGCAACACTCAGCAGCCAGATTTGTACATTTCCCCGGATAAAGGCCATAACCGCCAGCACGGCTACAATCAACACCGATACGCCTGACCATAGGCTTGTTTTCTTATTCATTCGTTTCATCCTTTCTGAGACTTTTTCCCTAAAATAAAAAAAGAGGGACCATATGCGTTCCTTTCTGAACACATACGGTCCCTCTTGGCGCCGAACTCAGTCCGGCAAGGCTTCTCTTTCCCCGTCAATCACCCTCGAAATTTCTGCCGGTGATTCGGAGGATTTACCGTCCAAGGCTTTTGTTGCCGCCTTGTCTGTACCGACCGGGACGAAGCCCCAGTTATCAAGCAATACTTTCAGACGCTTATCCGTAGTAACACCGTCCCTCCTGGTGTATACCTCCAGTTCCAACGAGCCGGATACCCAGATAAGGCTGCCTTTCTTTACGCGAGCCCGGACGAGCCTTTCGGCATCGTCTCCCATCGCGCAGATTTGAAGGTATTGCGTTCTGCGGTGCTCCTTGCTGCCGATATTCTCAGCAATATCAAAGCGCACATACGGATGCTTGTTGATACTGGTCTTCAGTTCCAAATCAGCGGTTACCCGGCCGATTACATAGGTCTGTGCCATTTCGCTCCTTTCTGCCTTTCGGCTAAAATATCTATATACAAAAAAGCGCCGGCACACAGTTTCCGCCCCTAAGGGCAAAACCGTACTGTCGGCACTTTGAATACAAACTTGACAAACGTGTGCAATGTGAGAAGCTTCCCACGATACAAGCAAGTATGCCTGCAAATCCTAACGGATCACGCACAAAAAATCAATTACAAGGGTATTGTAACACTATATCTTGTGTTTGTCAAGCGCGTATAATCAATATATAGATATTTACTGTAATAAATTCTTATGTGTCCCCATACAAATACTCTATTGTGTCTTTCCACTGTGCAGCAGAAAAATCTTTTGGATCCAACTGATGCAATATGGTTCGCGCTTTTCGATTATCGTATTCTTTCAGCCGCATGTCCGACAGGTATTCACATCCGACTAACCTATACAGTACGTCCAAAGGCGATTCTTTCATAAGTACAGTTTATCCTCCTATATAGAAATCCTCCTCACGGCGTTCAAAAGGCCATGAGGAGGATTTTATTCGGGCCGCCTTGCAACTATTCCCTAATAGTTGTAAGGCTCCATGCCGGATTTAGGTTTAATTGATCTTGCAAACAATGCAGCTGATACTGCGCATCATCCAGCGAAATCCGGTCATCCGGGATAAAGACATATTGATTTTGCATCGTTGTGTAAGCCTTCGTAATGTGCGTATTTGTACATGCTTTCTCGAAAAAGATGAAGTCTTTCGGAAGAACGCCGGGGATACCATCCAAACGGTTCTGTTCCTCGGTCAGCCGGATTTTCAGCAGCTTTGCCAACTGCTCTTTATCCTGGAGCAATGAAACGATGCGGGGTTCGCTTGCGATAACCGCCAAATCATAGATATGTTTCGACGCTTCAAAGGCACGGTGCTCCTTTTCCGCGGTTCGGGTGTAGGCTTCGGCTGCAAACAGCTTATCTATGAAAATTCGCTCGATTGTCATAGTGAGAATCTCAAAGGGACGGACATCGAACTGTTGGAGCAAAATGAGCTGCTGGTCTGGTCCCGCCTGTTCGTAAATCAGTGGAGCAATTACCACAGGCTCATACGGTTCGCTGATGGTAAAGGACGTGGCCTCAACTTTTACCTTCCCAAAACGCTGCAAAACGTCGTTAGAATCGTATTCCACAACCGGGAGATAATGGTAATAGGAGATTACCTCCGAGCGGTTGGTACGGCCCTCGTCAGGATTACGCTCCATACAGGTGTATTTTTTGGTTGCTCGCTCCAGGCGTTTGTCTCCCTGCGTGCGGCTGCAATCCCGGACATCAACGGATAAATCGACATCTTCAGAAAAACGCCGGACACTGTGCAGCGCCTTATACAGAGCCGTGCCGCCCTTAAAATAGGCGGGCAGACCGTCTCTTTGAAACTGTGCCAGTTCCTGTAAAAGCATAGAAACGTAGTAATCTTTTTCAATAACGTCCTGACGGTAGCCAGTGTTTTCGGATACCTGCTCTATCAGGACGCGAAAAGCATCCGAGTCTAAATGCAGCTTCATTTTTATACTCCTTGTCTGCCTGCCACATGGGCAAGCTTCATAATCGTATTTCCGTTATAGTGGGTGTCTGCCAGATGCAGAAGCGTACCATAATCCAATCCCCTTGCCTGCACAAACCGGCCGAGCAGCAGGTACGGATCTTCTGCGTCCACCGGCACGTCATCATACATATTGAGCAAATCCAAGAACTGAAGATAAAAGCGGTTTTCTTTATTTACGGGAATCCGCGGCGCACGAATGACAATACCCAGCGCGTCATCCCGTTTGGCCCTGTGCTGTGCGCTATTGGAAACAAATGTCCTTTCGGCCGGCATAAGCGTAGTAAGGCCCAGCTTGTGCATCACCGCAGCACCCGTCTCATACCCGGTGCCGTCCTTCAGATATTTCAGCTCAATCAGTTTTTCCTTGTTGATGCCGGTTTCACCGAAAACGGTTTGCTTTGCTACATAGTAGACGCCCTTTGCAAAAAAGCGAAGGTTGGGACACGTCCCGGCATCGATCAGCCGCTTTACTGCAACGGCTGCTGCAGCGCAGGCTTTCTTTTTCTCCATGTGGTACGCATCAGCAATTCGATTTCCAAGCTCCCGGATAAGGATCGGCTCACCGGGTTGAAAGCCATCAATCGCTTCCTGAATAAACTGGGTATAAGTTTGCTCTTTCATCGCCGCGCCTCCTTTATGATATATTATATGCAAAATACAATCTTTTATTCTGCAATTATTATATCATCAAAAAGGCGGTTTGTCAATGGACATAGAAAGAGATCTCAATCCGCCTTTTCTAGCGGTTCGGCATGGTCGCCCAGTTCTCCCAGCTCTTCAAAGCCGAGAAAGCAGTCGGAGGAAAGGGCAGAATCAAAATATTCGCTGCCCAGTGTCAGCCGCTGCGTCTTTTTGAAGTAGAACCGGTAACGGAAACCGATCTGGATTTTGGAATGCTTGCCCAGCAGAAGGGCGGACTCGTTGCCGTCATCGTCCATAATCCGGATTTTCCGGTATTTGCGCAAAGGCTTCGGGACGATGCCGACACAAGTGCCCTCCACCACTTCATATTCCTTTTTGCTGATAGCACGGTAAAACGTGTATGCCCTGCAAAAGCTGAGGATGCAGACCGCGGCGCTCAACAGCAGCATGATTCTGTCCTTGGCAAACAGGAACATGGCAAGCCCGACTAAAAGGCAGGCAAAACCCAGAAGTACCGTGAGTATGAGGCGGCGCCGCAGCGGCGCCGGTGCGTTTAGGATTTTTTCCATTTCTCAAATCCTTTCAAAGATGATTTGCTTACGCAGATAAAGGTTTGCCACCGAGAGCATGACGGGACGGCATTCCGGCAGGTAGGATACCATATCGGCGATATTGTCACTGGTAGTAAATTCATCATAGTACAAAGCATCCAGCAGTTCCTCTTCGCAGCAAAAGTCCAGCTTGTTCCGTTCAAAGCACTTGACCATTTCCGCCGTAGAAAGAAGGGTCTGCTTCGCCAGGCGGATTACCTTCTTTTCGTCCGCCGTCCGTTTGTCCTTGCGAAATATCTTTTTCGCTGTGGAATAAGGAACGTCTCCAAAAACGCAGAGCCGAAAGAAAGAGCAAAGACGAAGAAGGGGATTCTCCGAAATCGGCAGGATATACAGGTCGGACAGCAGCCGATACAATGCCTGCGCATCCGTCTCTCCGCAGCCCTCAGCAACAAGGCCGCGCTGAACCAGCCGGCACATGCAGTCATCAAAGCTGCGGGAAGAATAGAAGCCGGTTTCCAATTCTTTTTCCTGATACAGTTCCTGAATCTGTTCAGGCCTGAGAATCCTCCAATTCAGCGATGACCAAAGCACAAACTCCTGGATATCCAGTATATACTCACGGTTTTTCAGAATCACGACGGGAATTTTGCCGCCCTTCTTTCGACCCTCAATGCGAAGATGGCCTACAGCTGTAAATAACCTGTTCATAACAACACCTCTTTTAATTTCTTGATTTATGAAGCCGCTTGTCCCATGTAATCTTCCATCCATAGAATAAACACATGGTTTTGCAGCAATTTCTGCTTTGCTCTTGAAATCCATGCGCCTACCAGATTGGGCTTGACACCATACATGGCCGCAATTTCTTTTCCGGAATAGCCTTTTACCTTCAGTTCAATCGCCTCAATGCCGAGCCGTGCCGTACCGGTGTACTGCCGCTTGAGGCGGTGCAGGAGCTGCATAACGTCCATATCAGCAAGCATCCCGTCTTCCTGATATGTGATGTCCGGGATTTGCTCCAAAGTGGACCGCAGAATATCCGAGTCGGAATACAAAGGGATACAACAACTCCATTTCTGCTTGCCGCCCATCAGCCGGCAATATGTACGAAGCCCGTTGGCAACCACCGTTTCCGCATACACTGTAAACGGTACACCCTTTTCCGGCTGGAAGCTGGCGGCTGCTTTACACAGCCAGATACAGCCTTCCTGGTATAGGTCATCATACTCAAAACCAACCAAGGTCTCGTTGACAATAATGTGCCGGTAGATAACCCGGGACACAATATTTAAATTTTGTTCTGCCAGCCGCCGCTGGCTGTCATTCAGGAAAAGCCTTTCTCTCATACTCTTTCACGCTCCTCATTTTTTTCGCCTCCTTTTTTCATGCTGCCCGGATATTGTCATAGGCCTGTGTGCAGATGGCGACCAATTGGTCGCACATATACTCGCTGAACTTAGCAATATGGGCCTGGTCTTCGCTCAGACCCAGCTTGGCCTGCATCCACTTGTACGCCTGCCGCTTTGACATCAGGCCGCTCTTCCACATCCAGTCGAAGGCCTTGTGCGTCTCAATCCGCTTATGCCGCAGATCGCCGTTTGCCAGGGTTCCCATCGGCAGCCTGGATTTCCGATGAGCCGCAACATAGGCGTCGCATTTTGGGTAACGGTCACAGACATAGAGCAAACCGTCTGTTTTTGCCGCATCGCCATAGACGGCGCTTGACGGACGCAGCGTAGCCTTTGCCCCGCAGTAGGGGCACCGAATTTGTATTCTTTTCAAAAGCATCACCTCCAATACGGTTTGAATACAGCTTTAATACGCATTACCTGCGTGTTCACGATTTCTCCAGCTGCTGAAGGCTGCATTGCTTGGGATTGTCTACTTTCCAAGCCAGCCAGCAGGAATATAAATGCTCAAATACCTGCCTGCTAAAAACAGCGGCACATTCCTCTTTTTGAACCCTGTCCCCGGTCAGTTGAGAAAAGCGGCTAACAGAAAACAGGAGCGGCGCACCGTCCCGGTCTGCGGTCAACAGGTAACCCGAACATGCCGGGTTCCCATAAGGACAGCACCGGCACTCTATGTATATGGCTTCACGCCAGCTGCCCCTGCACGAACGCAGGAACGCATAAAGTTCAGTAATCTGGCTATTCATTTTCCCTCCAATTTTTAAGCTGGGTAAAAATACCCTCTACTATTATTATCCCTTTTTTCTTCGAAGATCCCCCGGCAGGCGCTTCCAAAAGGGGAGAAAGGTGCCGGGGCACTGTGTTGCACAATGCCCCGGCACACCTTCATTCCTTGTTCCACAGAAACCCGGTTTTTGCGGTTTCGCATCACCATGAAAACAATGGCGCCGAGAGAAGCGGAGGCAAGCCCAACCCATAACCAGATATTGAAATCATCCCCGGTTTTAGGCGGCTGCGTTGGTTCTTCCGGTTCCTCCGGCGGCGTGGTCGGCTGGTTGATGAAGCCGACGCCGGCCTCGTTTTCAATCACGACAACCTGGCCGTCCTCGCGGATTTCAAAGTAATAGTAGCGGTCATCCTTGATGAAGTTTTCCGGACTGCGCTCCTCATAGAGAAAATATCCGTTGTACTTCAGCCCATCCAGCCGGTAGACGCCCGGCTCGATCTCCGCCATATGGTCTACAAAGATGTCGATGCCCTTATCGTATGTCTTGTTGCCGTTGACGTCGAGATAAATCCCGAACAGTGCATCGGTCAGCTTGTTGTCCGGATAAGCTGCGTCTACCTTAGTCGTTTGAACCGAACCGGTAATCCATTTGTTGACCGCCTCGATTTCAATGCGCTGTGCCTGTTCGCTCACCGTCACCCGGAAGATCTCACCGGATAAAACGAACTGCGGCGGACAGGACAATTCCTTGATGACCCAGTCGCCATGAGGGATACCCAAAAAGGAAAATTCCCCCGAGTCCCCGGTTTCATCGGTCATCAAAGCGGTCTCTTCGGTGAATTCGGTTTCATCCGGCGCAAACAAACCAAATACTGCTCCGGCAATCCCTTCGCCGTCCTCGTTTACCTTCAGGCCGTAGATGTCGCCGCAGATCAACTCGTTCTCAATAGGTTCGCCGTCGTTCACGCTGATGTGGACAACCGCCGTCTCCTGGTCTTGATAGGAAAATTCCACCGGATACTTCTCATCGGAGATAATGTAATGGTTGTCGGTGGTGTACTCCTTTACATACAGCTTGGAATCCGCCGGCACATCGGTTTTAAACGTCGCCTTCCCGGTTTCATCGCAGTACAGGATTTCCAGAAGGCCATCCGCCGGGATAGTGCTGCCGTCGGCAGCCGTCAGCTGCTCGGCGGCATACAGGCCCCAGGCAACGTGCCGGATTTCGCCATTTGTACCCAGGCCGAAACGCTCGTCCTGTTCGAGAATTTTTGTCAGGTCAATCTGCACCTTCTGGCGCTCGTTGGTGATGTGCGCCTCAGCGGTGGTGAACTGCGCATGCTGGCCCGCATAACTTAATACAACCGTAATTGGTTCCGGATTGAGCACCATGCCGTAGGGCGCCTTCCGCTCAAAAATCTGATAGGTGGATAAATACAGAAGCTCGCTGGTCGCCCAGCCATCCGAGCCGGTGATTAAGGTTGCCACCGTTTCGCCTGCGCTGTAACGAAGCACACCGCCGGAATAGACATCTTCCGTGGCGACGATATCATATTCGCCGCCCGCCAGCCCGGCTTTACTGTAAACCGGCTGGTACAGCAGCGGGCTGTCCCCGCCGCCGGCAGTGGTGACGGAAGAAAACACTTCGCCGTCTTTGTAGAGGGAAATGGTGCCCTTCTGCGGCATGTTCTCCTTTTCCACTACTACAACGGTCACACCATCCTGCTCACCGGCTTCCTCCGGTACTATATCGAAATAGACCGGCGTGGAATCCAGCACATAGGGTTCCACCGTTTCCACCTCGACCAGAGAATAGCCCTTGCCGTAGGACAGGCTCTCCGGGGTGATGAGAGTCCCATCCGCCGCCGTGTAGAAGGTGTCAAGCTCCACGACCTCCGGATAGGTGATGGTCATGGTGATCTGATTGCCGTCCGGATCGTACAGCTCATAGCCGTGCCCGGCCAGCGGGACAATGTTGCCCGTTTCGGCGTCCTTTTTGACAACCTTGACACGGCTTTCAAACTGCGCGTTGTTTAGCAGATACCGGTATATCTGACCGTCCTCAGAGATAAATATGTCGATGTCCTTAATGAACTCGGTTCCGGGAACACCGGCTTTCGTTTGATGCAACGTGTACCAGCCGAAAGGCAAGTCGATACTCTCGTCATAACCGAATTCATCGCAAATCAGGATATCCCGTTCGGTCTCTTTGGCGTTCTCGTAGGAACCGGCAGAACGCAGGAACAGTTCAAACTCCGCGCCGGCTTCCGGCGTTTCAATCCCTGTGGAGCCGTCGTCGCTGTGCTTGATAATGGCAACCCGGCCCTTCACCACGTCTTCGTCCGCATCGACGGCTACCTCGTTGTACTCCAGTTCATACAGCTCCGGTTCCGCGCCGACGTGATAGACCTCCGGATTGAGCAGGTAACCCTGTGAAGGCTCCAGCTCCCGGATTGTCCAATCATCGCCGCAGACGTACCAGTCCGTGGTGAAGCTGCCGTTCGGCCCTGTAAAATAGCTGTCTACCAGCTGGCCGTCCTTGAACACGCCGTATTCGGCATTTTCCAGCGTGGCGTCGCCCTGGGCCGTACCGGTCTCGCTGTCGGATTTCGTCAGGGTGGCCCGCCATTTCTTCAGTACATTGTCGAAAGATTTATGTGTTACCTTGTTCCACTCAATCGTGACCTGCTGCGGGTCGGGGATAACGTATTTATCCTCCGTACCCACCTCTTCGAGAGTATAAGTCTGGCCTCCGGAGATTAAAACATCCTCAAAAGTGGCGACGCCGCGTTCATCCGTGACGGCGTATTCGTCCACCGGAAGGCCGGACCAACTGGTGCCGTACAGGTGGAAGGTCTTATCTTCGACAAAACCATCCTCAGCGGTCTTGGAGACAGTTAAATCCCCGCGCTTGAGCACATTATCAAAGGTAACGGTCGCCGTCTGTCCTGAAACCACCGTTACTCGTTTGGTAGTCTGCGGCTCATACTTATTATCTGTCAGCTCCGTAACCTCGTAAATGCCCGGCTGCATATTCTCAAACAGGAAGGTGCCGTCCGGCAGGGTACGGATATCCTGATCGATACCGTTGCCAGAGATATGGAACGGGACGTCTCCAACCTTGCCGTCTTCACTGGTTTTTATCAGTTTGACACTGCCGGCCGGGGCGGAAACCTTCAGGTAGGCGGGTACCGGGTCGTTGTTGGCAGGCACGCCGCTTACCATGTCCTGGTTTGCTTCCTCTTTACCGGGCACGTTCCAAATGAGGAATCCCGTTGTCTGATTGGTAGACGGTATCCGCCGGTTGAGCTTTATCATCACTTCGTCCGTGATCGGCTGGGAGGAGGAAAGCGTCAGCTTGTTCCCGCTGATGGAAGCAGTGACGCCGCCATTTGATGAAACATAGAAATTTTGCAGGACGTTGTTCTCGTCTGTCAGGGTGACGGTGTACTTTCCATCCACGAAGTCCATCTCATAGGAAGGAGCGGAGCTTTGCAGTGTTCCCGTAAAGCTGGGCCGCTTATAGTGCGCCGCCATATCCGACAAAATGAGGTCGTAATATTCCTTAAAATACTTGTTGCGGCAAAGCTGCTCGGTCATAGTGCCGGTATAGCCGCTGACCGGATAGGTCTTGTCGTTCAGTTCCGTAGGCGAGCTGCGGAAACCGAGCGTGATTTGCCAGACAATCAGCTGAGTGGCGCTGTAGCAGGCGTTGGCATCTTTAGACGTCTCCAGATCGGTACGATTTGGATAGCCATAGGTGAGAGCAAGCGCCAGCAAGTCCTTCTGTTCCGCTGAAAGCTGTTCGTATTTGTTCCCATGTGTCGCGTTGCTGGAGCCGGCATAACTGGTATCATCCGGCAGAGGGACACCATGTTCAATGCAGTAGCAATACACGTAGTCCTGGCCGTATACCCACTGGGATTTGTCCGAAGTGAGGCCTGGGCGCTTGGCTGTGTAGTCGTGCATATTCCGGACCAGCGGAGCGACCGCATAGCCGAAGGGATTGTCTTCGGCGCGCAGCCCGTAGCCGGCCGTGAATGCGTTGCCTTCCGCGTCGGTCAGGGTGTAGTCCCAGCTGACCTCGCACTTGGAAAGGTCCATCGTAACGTCAGCGGCAAAGGCTGTCGTCGGGAGAATCCCAAGAAGCATCACGGCCGCCATCAAGCCGTTTTTTTGTTTTTCTCATAGATAACCTCCTAAATTTGGGCGCAAAAAAGCGCCATTCCGAAGAATGACGCTCGTTTGCGCAATTTTCAATTTTATTTATCCGTACAGGACAACAAAGGCGGTATCGCCGTCTACCATTACCTGCATGACTTTGTAATGGGCCGAATGGGCGGGAACGCCGTTGCCCGGATCAGTAGATGTTTTCACAATCTTGTCAATATGATACTTCAACATCTCGATGGTGCCGTCAACGCCCTCGTATTTGACACGAGGCGTTCCCATCCAGCCGGCTCCGCTCTCCCAGCTGAACTCCAGCGAATCGTCCCAGACAAAGGTAAAACCCTTTGCTGCATAGCTTTCCGCATAGGCCACCGCCTCACGGATGATTCGGGCGTATTCGGTTTCCATATCCCGCTCCGGCTGACTTGCAGTCTCCGTTGGTTGAGATGTAGTCGGTTCGGGTTGATCGGATACCGGCAGTTCCGGTGTAGTAGGTTTTTCCTCCGAAGGCGGCGTTATCGACGGGGTGGACGAAGCAGATGCGGAGGAAGAACTGCCGCTGGCGCTCTCCGGAGGATTGGTTTGTTCCGGCGCTGCCGTTGGCTTTTGCTCCGCAGGTGCGGTTGGTTTTTGTGAAGTCGCAGCCATGGCGTCATCCGGCTGACTGGCGGAGGACGAATCTTCCGCCACATCGGATGATGGGGCGGAGAAAGTATCACCGGTGTCTGAAGATGACGAATCCTCTGATGATATGCTCTCATCGCGGCCGGTATTCATAGTAGATGCTTCGGAAATGGTTTTTGCTGTATCCGATGCTGAAGAAACGGCGGCGTCCGAAAACTCATCCGACCGGCAGCCTGTAAAAGCAGCTAGCAGAGTTATAAGCAAGACGAATAGAAATTTACGCATAGCGTATCCCTCCCAGAACTGAATTTTCGTCTTTACTTTCTATATACGACCAAACGCCGCTGTTTTTCAACAATCAGAGATTTTGACGAATAATACGAGTAATGATCCCCATCGCTACTCCGCGCTCTTCATCAATACTGGTAACGACAAAGCTGACGTCGTCCTTCTTTCCGGGACGGCGGCGGTCGTAGCAGGAATGGGCGATAGCGTTGACGCCGTTGGTAAGCCGGATATACACCACGCCCTTGTGGACGTCGGTAACCGTGCCGGCGTATTTGCTTTGAATCCGGCACAGGCGGAGATTGTCCTGCCGGGCGTCGGATACACTGCGCAGATCCGCCTTGATGGAAATATGCTCAATATCCTCCCGGTTGACACTGAGAACACGCACCAGCACCTGATCGCCTACCGAAAAGCGGTCTCGGGCGTCGCCGATCCAGTCCCAGGATAAATCGCGTGCCATAACAGAGCACTCCACACCGAACGCTTCAATGCGGATGGCTTTTTCGGCGGTGGCGATGATCCTGGCCTGAATAATCCGGCCATCATAAATGCGGTACTCTCCGGCATCATCGGTGTCCATATAGAAGGTTTTGCGCTTTTTCAGCATAGCTTCCTTGCGGCTGGCAACAACACTGCGCGTCTTGGAATCAATCCCCTTGACGACGAAATCGATCTCCGCCCCCAGCATACGGCTGAGCAGCTTATGCTGGCGGACAATCATGGCGTTGTAGGCATCCCCTGTGAGGTTGTTCTGGTATCCCATCACCATCTCCTTGAGTGGAATAACGACGCGAAAGCCTTTATATTCCACGATGGCGATAGTCTTCCCGCTGTCCGTCTGCTCCAGGCCGCCGAGCGTCCCGGTCAGTATCCTGCGGGTGCGGTAGGCGTTGTGGATTTCATGCCAGGCAATATCCGCAAGGCTTTCTTCGGTATCGACGTCAGCCCCCGCCTCCAGCGTCAGAATCGGCGCCGGACGCAGTGGTGCGGGATCTGATTTTGAAACAGCGGCCCCAGCTGCCGGCTCTTCGGAAGCGACTGGATCCGTTTCCTCCGGCGGTGCGGTCTCCGGTGCATCAGCGAGGGGTACGCTGCCGGCCTCCTCAACAGCCGTTTTCTTGCGGCGGGTGCGCTTGGGCTTTGGAGCTTCTACAGCTTCAGCGGACGCTTCCTCGGGGATTTCTGAAACCGGAACCTGCGCGGCGTCTGTTTGTTCATCCATTTCCTCCGTTTCAGCGGCTAAAATCTCAGGATGTACCGTTAATTCCTCAGCCGCATCCAAATTTTCTGTGTTCTTTTTTGGCATAGGTTACCTCCTTCGGTTAATGGTCGGACGACATGATATCGTCCTTGGTTGCCGGAATAACGCCCGGCTGGGATTTCTGCGCATCCGGCGGTTTTGGTTTCCGGCCGGTGCGTTTTCTGGGCTTTGGCGGAACGCTCACCTCCTCTCGCGGGAATTTGCTCCACTCCGGAATATGGGTGGAAGCCTTGCAGGGGTGAAGTTTGGAGGCCTCCGGATGTTGGGTGTAGTCCATCTTATCCACCTTCAAAATCTTCCGCCCGCGGATTATCACCAGCGCCTGGGATACAGGGAGCCGCAGAACTTCGTCCATCGTCAGCAGCTTGCGCCGTCCGACGCCGCTGGTTTCCCGGTACTCCGGCACATAATTGCTCACCCGCCATGTGCCAAGCTGCTTGGCCTTGCTCTGCACATGGACGGACACTTCGCCGGACCGCTCGCTGATATATTCAGCGGTCAGCGGATCGGAACAGCCGAGAAAATACTGGATGTCGCAGTTTCCCAAAATCTCCTGCCACTGGTTGTAGGGATAGCGGTTCTGAAGGCCTGCTAAATTCTGAAACACGCAGGACATGGAGATATTGCGGGAACGAATGACGCTGATTTTACGGGACAAATCGGGAATGACCCCGCAGGCAGTCAGCTCTTCGCCCAGTACATGCACCGGAACCTTCAGTTTGCCGCCCGGACAGTTTTTGTCGGCATACCGGACCAGCTTGATGAAGGCAAAGGAGAGAAACAACGATGAAAGAAAGTCAAATGTGCTGTCCTGATCGGAATTGACGACGTAATAGGCGCAGGGCTTTTGCCCCGGCAGCTCCAGATCGATTTCATCAAAATTCGTGATATTGCAGATCTTCTTGTTTTGGAAAACCTGCAGCCGGCTCCCGAGACCGATAATAACGCCGCTGCGCACCGTATCGGACGCCTGCTTGAAAATTGCATAGGGCGCTTTGGCCGGATGGGTGGAAGGCAGCAGGTCGAACAGGCTGCTCAGTTCCTTTTCCGATGTGTGCGTAATCAGCTTGTAGACCTCTTCCATGGTTTTCCGTCCCTCCGGGTATCCCTGTTCCACATACAAAACCAAAGCCTTGAGGAGATTCATTTCTGCGCTGTCCCAGAAGTGATCGCCCCGCTCGCTGCCGGTATTTTTAATAATGACGTCACAAAAGAGCTGTGCCATCAGTTCGTCGCCTTCGATTTCCGAAAGGCAGGCCCAGGAGTCCGAATTTTCCGGCGACACCAGATTGAAAACGCGGACAGTATATTCCTTGTCCCGCAAATACTGGCTGGTCGTTTCATACAGTTCGGATTTGGGATCGCAGATAATCAACGATTCACCCTGCGCTGCTGCCTGGAGGATACGGTTGATGCAGTAGGCTCTGGTTTTCATCGAGCCGCTGGCGCCGTATACGGCGATATTCCGGTTGAGCCTGCTGTTCTCCGGCACGCACACATACTTGCCGTTTAACGTACCCAGTATGGTGCCGGTGTGCTTTTTCAGGCTGGAGGTCAAATCCAGCACTTCCTCTGCTTCCTTTTCGGACATAAAGCCGGATGTGCCGTAAGTGCCCTTCTTGGAATAGATGAAATTCCGGTCCTTGTCATATTCGCCTGTATCCCCATAGCCCATCCGCATCACCATAACAATGAGCAGAGCCAGCACGCCGACGCAAATGAGTGCGCCGATAATCCCATACGGGAAAGTGAACATGGCCTCAAAGCAGGCATCCAAAGAAAAGGACGGCATTTCCGGTGACGTCCCGCCTCCGGGTGTGCCGCCCGCGGCCTGCCATTCCCTGTAGTTGCGGATAAACTGCGCGATGTACCCGCCGCCGTAGAGCAGGGCGAAAAGAAGCGGCGGCAGTCCGAAGAGAATCGAAAACAGTCTTTTGCGTCTTATATGCAAAACCTCCTTTCCCATTTTTCAAAATCGATGGTTTGAAACCGTACCTGCTCCCCGCAGCAGCGGCAGAGAGCTTCCGCCTGAAAATCAAAACAGATAAGCGTGCCGGCTTTATTCTGGAGCCGGAGCGCCGTGTCAAACCGCTTGATGCGGGGCAGGTCGCAGGTGTAGGCGAAAAGGACGGGACGGCCGCTGCCGTCGATGGCGTCGTTTTCTACGGGAAGCCCTTCGTCCTTTTCCCACAGATCCGTCAGCAGGAGGGCTTCCAGCCTTTCGGACAGTTCTGCGCTGCACAGCATCCGCAGCAGCTTTTCGCCCCTGCGGTCGTTGGTAAGGTAATGAAAATGCTCATAACTGCCGTCAAGGAGAAAATACTGCTTGCCGCCGTCTCCGGTAAGAATAGCCGCCGCCAGCTCCATACCGTCTCCCAAAAGCAGGCCCTTTACAGATTCCGGTTCGTATTGCTCCGGCAGACGTTCCCGGCAAAGGATGGTCTGCATCAGAGCCTTTGTACGCATTTCCGCCCGGTACTGCCATTTCATCAGAGAGCCGCCCAGGTTATATACCACAAAAACAGCGTTTTCTGTCAGCAGGACACCGACCGAACGGGCGCCTTTGATTTTGACGAATACCGTGCCCAGTTCCTTGATCTCGCGGGAATTGTAGAAAGCGGGAGCTGTGATGGAAAGCCCTGCACTTTCGGCCCACACAGGAGAAAAAATTTCGGGCTTCTCATCCCGGTAGACCGCTGCGCCCGCGTTCTGCATGGTGACGGTGGACTCGGCAATGCGATGAAGGCGCAAACGGCGGGCGGCCTCACTTTTGATGTGGTTCGTTTCCGCCGCGCCGGTCAGGAATGGGAAAAACCGTTCCGGCCGGTCGGCTATGAGAAGTTCCTTTGCCTTTGCCGTCAGGCGGTATCCGCGCAGCCCGTCCTTGTAAAAGGTGCGGAGGAGGCGTTTTCGTTTTAGCTCCTTCACAACATTTTCCTTGTAATAGTCTCCACCGGGCAGACGGGAAAGCTGACCGGCCGGAAGTTCGCCGGATATGGCGATAAGCTCCAGAAAACGATAGCCCGCCGTGTGTCTGCCGGGAAGTATTTGCGGGGATGGAATAGCGGACGCCTCCCTTCATAAAAATTACCCAGTTACGATTGACCTGGGTAAAAATCTGTTTTCGGCTTGCCGGCTGGATGGGGCAAAGCCGTATTTTTCATGCCGATTTCCCGCGTCCCGTTTGGAAGCCCCGGAAAACGCTAAAAATCGGATATCGATTTCAGGCGGTTTTCACGCTCTGCGATCCATTCAAAAAAGCGTTCCTTTCCCATAACGGAGATGCAGGTACAATCCTGTTCGCCCAGTTCCGTCGTGTTGTAGGCGTCGCATAAAAGGCCGCTGTCATCCTCCATGACGAAAGCGGCAATCACATCCAGCAGCTGCTTTAATTCCAGATTGTCGTAATCCCTTACCCGTGATAAGGGAAGCTCTTTGCTGTAAATATGGGAAAAGCAAATCACACAATGCTGAAACTTCGGCAGCTCATGGCTGTCCGCGTATTGGCTCAGGGTGAAGTACAGCGGATCCGTCAGAAACTCTGAATTTTTCCGTCCCTTCCGCCTGGGCATCAGGCGGGGAAGAAAGATGTTCAGTACACCGTCTTTTTCAGAAATCCGAATGCCCTGTACGACGCCGGCAGAAGTAAGATACTCCGACTTTTTCATGTTCGTACTGCCATACAGCAGATGCCGCATCTTACAGGCAATCAATTCGCTGTGAAGCGCGGCGTCGGTTGAAAGCATCCCGTAATTGTCCGGGTATCGCTCTATATCCGTATTGTTCATCGCGCACAGCGTATTGGACAGCTTGGAGATATCCGCAAGCAGGCTGTTTATGTATTTTGAAATATGTGCTCGGTTCAATAAAGTTCCTCCTGTTTCTGCTTAAAATACTGAATTTCGCCCGTGTCTGTTACCGTGCAGAAAGCGGCGGAACCAGAGACACGGAGCCGGGCAATCTGCTCCGCGTCCTCGACAATAAAAATCCGTCTGCCGTCCTCTTCGCCGGACTGAGAGAGCGCGTGTTCAATCAGCGCCTCCTTATCCGGCGGGACACAGATGATTTCATAGGTTTCACCGTCTGCAAAAAAGATGATTTTTGTCGGGAAGTCATCGGGGGAATGGTATTCCGCCCGATCTGCGAAATCTGCCAGCACCCACAGGGCGGCCAGCATCTCCCTGTCAACCTCCAAATCGGGGCTGTCGCAGAAGATGTCGGCCGGCTGGTCGTAAAAAATCCGCCCTTGCTTTGTCAAATAGAAAAGCAGGTTATCCATCACCGCCTTGTCTTTGTCGGGATAAAGCCGATATATCTGTTCGTGTCGGATGCAGTGATAATTGGATATGTCCCGCAGCAGGCTGGCGGCCTCCTTGCCGTAAAGCTGTTCTCTGGTTTTCATTGTTCCACATCTCCTTCAATGCGTATTAAATCTGTAAAAAAGTCGTATACGGGCGGCTAATGCGTATTCCGGCCGTATTAAGTCGGCACTGTTGCCTGCTGAAGTTTGTGCTGTTCTACCAGCTCCTGCAGCTCACGGCGGTCGGTGGTGATCAGGGACTTTTCCAGATCGCTGCACTTAAACTCCACCGTGATATTGTTGTTGTTCGAGCTGATAAGCCCGTTTCCTCTCTCAAAGTGGGTAATCTCCATCACTTCGGCTTCAGAAAGGTGCAGGACGTCCTGCACCCGCTGAGCCTCTTCGTCTTCCAGATTGAGCACAACTTTGGTCTTGCAGTTGTTGATGATGCCTTTCCCGTATTTCCCGCCTTCCAGCGCGAAAAAGTCGTTCAGATCCTGGGTGGCGCAAATTGCGCTACCGCCATACCCCCGAATGATTTTGAAAATCTCCAGCACATACTCGGCGGCCAGGCTGTTTCCGCCCCCGCCGATGAGCTGCCAGCATTCGTCGATAAAGATAGCCTTTTCCATCGTCCGGTTTTCCTTTGCTTTATCCCAAACGAAATCGACCGCCACGAACATACCGGCGGTCAGCAGGTCACCGCTCAGTTCCGATATATCCAGCACCGTGTACTTATTGGACAAATCCACATTGGTCTGCTGATTGAAAGAACGGGCCGAGCCGTGGACAAGACGGTTTAAGATATTTGCCAGCCGTTTGGTCTCCGGGGAAGACACCAGCACCTCATATAAATCGCCCAGTATAGGCATCTCCCTATACTGGCCCGGATTTTTCGGATCGTCCAGCGATGTGTTATCGTGGGTGATGCCCTTTTTGTTGTATGTCTTAATCATCGCCTCGTCTAAAAGCTGACGTTCTTCGTGATTCATATCCGGTATCAAAAGGGAAAAGAAGATGTGCAGCTGCTGGATTTTGGACGCCAGCGCCGACTTTTCCAAGGCGCCGCCTTCCAGTAGTTCGTCCACCGATGTATCAGCCGGCCGAATCTCCATGACATTGATGCAATTTTTTGACGCCGGACTGATTTGAATGAACTCGCCGCCGATGTTTTTGCAGGCTCGGTGAAACTCATGGCCCTTGAGAGGCGCGACGATAAACACCTGGATACCCTTGCGCCGCATCCGCAGCGCCATGAGCTGCATGGTAAAGGTTTTTCCCGCGCCGCTGGTTCCCAGGATCGCCATGTTCGCGTTCTTGTAGACCTTGGAATTGAAAATATCCACGATGACGAGGGAATTGTTGATTTTGTTTGTCCCGAGCAGGATACCGTTGTCATCGCACAGCTCGAAAGCCGTGAATGGGTAGCAGCTTGCGGCGCCGGCCGTCAGCACGTTGCGCTTGGAGCGCCCAAACAGATGCTTTTCCAAACTGGTGAGCGGCAGCGCCGACAAAAAAGCCTGCTCTTCCCGAAAAGAGCAGGCGCTCACCGCTAAATCCTGAGAGACCAGCAGCTTTTTCATTTCCCTTTCGCGCCAGGCCAAGTCCTCTGGCGTTTCGGCGGTGATGGTAATTAGGATATTCATGTAGTAAAAGTCCTCGTTATTAGCAAGGCCGTCTTTGAGAAAGTAACCACTGCGGATCGCCCCATCCAAGTCATCAAAATCAGTGTTAGTATCGCTCGTTTCTTTAATTTTGGAACGGTTGATCCGCAGCTGCTGGCCCAGCTTATGCACCATACGTTCTTTGGGCTGCTTTGCCAAATACAGATCGATGTCGATGCCGTCGCCTGCGTTCACCAGCAGGCTTAACCATCCAGCCGTAACACGGGATTTATACCCGTCAGACGGAATCAGCAGATACGAATGGTACAGCCCGTCGATGCAGATGTATTTTGCGTGAGTGAAATCAATGGTTTTCGGTGCAAAAAATTCGGTGCAAGGGATAGCGTCGGTATTCTTGCCCTGTTCCACATACCGAGATACAATATCCTGTACGCGAGCAGGCAGCGGAATATCCGAGCTTTCCTGCCGGCAAAGAATGTTATACAGCACATCCACCGTGAACTCGTCCTCGTTTTCCGGCATCAGCACTTCGTTCCCGCACTGCTTCAGATAATTGACCGCAGTACGGGCCACCACCTGCAAGGTGGATACCGCATCCGCCTCCTCATCGCCGCCGTGGCGCCCGAATGCTTCATATTCAAAGATAACGAAAAATCGGCGGGTCGTCGCTTCGCGGGAACCGATGCGCCCCACCAGCTTCAGGTAATCCTCCTGGAGCATATGACAGTGGGGGTCTGTCTCCCGTTCCATCTCCCTGCGCACGATTTCCGTATGCTTGTTGATATCCGCACGCTTTGTCAGCACCTTAAACTGGATTTTGACAGGGCTGATTTTAAGATAGCTGATAAAGGAATAAATAATGCTGCGCTGCTCTCTGGCGCTGCGCAGCAGGAAATTGATCGGCTCCACTTCAAGAACCTTGACGTACCGGTGGTCTTTGGTGTAGATAATGCCGTTTTCAATCTTTTCAATGGGAAGATAGGCAGCCACCGGATTCAAAAATTCTGGTTCGGACTGCAGTCGGCGTGGCCGCGCCCTTTCTTTCCGTTGTTTTTGTTCCTTTGGTGCGGTTTCCCTGGCCGGTTTTTCTTTTTTTGTTTTAGCCGACCGTTTCCGGATAACCCCCATAATCTCAGCCATCATGGACGGCTCCTTATCCTCAGTCTTCTTTTCTTCACAAGCCGCTTTCTTAACCGCCTTCTCTTTTTTCACCGGCTTTGCGGGCGCTTCCTTTTCAGAAACGACACCTACCATGCGCCGGTTTTTCAGCCATTTGAAGAAAGCAAAGATAAAGGACGACAAACACTCGCCCGATACACCAAATAGCCCAAGTAATGCAAGGGGGAGGGCGGTCAGGCACAAAACAATGATCCGCGTCGTCAGCGGTATATTCAGCAGAAAGACCGGCAAGCCTGCCCCTATGGCAAGGACGCCGGCCTCGATTGCGTTGCGTAACTTAAAAAGCCCGCCGAACAGGGTAGAACCCTCAATGAAATTCGGCGGGATCGTATAGGTTTCAAATTCAGAATCTTTTTGCTTGCTCATCAATGCCTCCTATCCGATAATCCAGAATGGGCCGCCCGCCGCCGCTCCTTCCCGGGCCTCGTCGAGGATGATGGATAAATCCCATTCCTGCTCGCTTCGCTGATAGCTTGCCGGATCTGCCACCAGGATTTTTTCATCCTGGACGCCCCGCAGGACAATGAAATGGCCGGAGTTGGTGAAATGCCCTTCGTCCATCAGCGCAACAATCAGCTTTCCGTCGCTGAGAGCGTCTGCGATTTTCTGGCCTTCATCTTTTCCGCAGCCCTCCACCAGTAAATCCCATGCTTTGGCGGCAGCGGGTATCAAAGCATGATAGGAGCCGTTGCCCGACGCCCAGTAGCCGTGTTCATACGACCACCTTGCCATTTCTATCGGATCAACGGTTTCGTCGGTGAGAGAAGAAACGACAATCGCCATCGCGGTTGGGCCGCAACCATAGCCTCCGATGTCGTCCGTCCCATAAGGCTTATCGGCATAGCGTTCATCGAGCTGGTTGAAGTAAACCACTTCGGTCTGCCCGTCAGTGAACTTAATATCGCCAAGAGAACTGATAGCTTCATATCCATTCGGCAGGCGCTGGAACATGCCGTCTCCCAAAAACAGGCTCAGGTTTTGGGCGTAGTTGTTCGCCAGCTCCTTTTGCTCGGCGTTCAGGTGGAACACATTGTCGGCAAAATAATCCTCGCCGTTATAGACGATGGTATACACCATCCAGTCCTCTGTTACTGTGGTTGAAGTTTCGGTTTCCTTGCCAGTGCCGGCGTCCACCGTTACCGTTACTTCTACCCGCGTCCGGGTTTCTTCCTTCGATGTAAAGGAATACAGCTCCCCTTTGGCATTCCGCAGGGTGGACTCCATATCGTCAAAGGTAATGGATTCAAAATCCTCGTTTTTGGAGGCGCAGAACTGGGAAACAAAGGCGTTGGCGTTATATGCCGGCGCATTCTCATGGGGATTGATGATTTCCCGCTGGTCGGCGCCGGACGATGAAAAATCATCCTCGATTTCTAACAGCACATCTTCCAGTGCTTCAGACAGCACATCACTCACAGAGTTTGTGATTTCGGTCATGTTTTCCGTGATATAGGCGCTGTCGTTTAAGACAGGCACAGTCGGATCGTCCGGAGTAAAAGCGTCCACCAGCCCGCCGAAAATGAGGGCGGGCAGCATGAGGATAAATAATACCGGCAACAGAAAGATAGCCACTACCACAAGGACAATTTTTCCAATCAGGTGTCGGTTTCCCCATACCAGCCCAGCCACCGCACCATATGGTCCGCCGGCAGCGGCGCCTTTGGCGGCCCCGGCTATCGCTTTTCCGGTCTTGACCGCACCGCGCACTGTGTTGGCGGCCTGTGCGCTCTTTGCAGCCAGATTGGAATGGTTATTTTTTTCTTCTGCCATCAGATTCTATCCTTCCGTTTCGGCGGATCAGGCAGCTTTTTCACGATGCTTTCGTTGTAGGCGATATTGCCGTCCGGCGCCTTATAGGGCTTACGCTCTACCGTATCCGCTGCGTACTGCTTGTACCAGATCGTCCCATCGGCGGCTGTCACCGTGGAATACTCCCCGCTGGGAGCCATATACTGGTCCGCATGGTACATCCCTATGGCAATCCCTTCCGGGTGTTCTGAAGAAGTCTCAGTCGCCATGATCCGTCCGCCACCGATTTCTACATTGGAAAAGTTGGGCACGTCTTCCGCATCTTCTCCCAAAGCGGTATAGCCCAAATAGGAAGACAAAGCGGCAGAAGCTTTCTCCCCGGTCATGGAGCCGGTAGTCGAGATATTGCCGGTTGCTACCGTGCCGATGACGCGGTTAGCGAAACCGCCGCCCTTTTCCAACGAGGAAGCAAAAGCCTTGCCGCCAAGACCGCCTTCCTTGCTGCCGGTGGCGTTTTTGACCGCGCTATTCTGGAAGCTGCGGCTGACAACACCGGCAAGCCCGCCACTGGCAAATCCGCCGCCGGAAGCCCCGCCGGACGAAGCACCGCTGCGGGAGCCGCCCCTGCCGTGCCCGCCGAAAGATTTGACCGACGCTATGCCGCGGGCGGCTATCATGGCTTCCGCCAGCATGGAGCCGCCGGTATGTCCCACATTGATGCCCAGCGATGAC
This sequence comes from uncultured Oscillospiraceae bacterium, assembly GCA_900546265.1. Lineage (GTDB taxonomy): Bacteria > Bacillota > Clostridia > Oscillospirales > Acutalibacteraceae > UMGS856. Next base: position 130,564 of record URCA01000003.1, read on the forward strand.
ATAAAGCTGTCGATCTTCTGAGATACTTTCAAAAAGCCGATAGCGCAGAGAAACCAGATAAAGATATTTCCCGTAACGCCCTCCCGGCCTATGGCATTTACCTGCTGCTGTACCTCGTCCTCCGTCACCACAAAGGCAGGGACAGCAAAGAGGCTGGTAAAAACCAGCGCCAGCACAAAAACCAGCAGGATTTTTCGTGTTTTTCGCATTGAAATCACCTCCGGTCAAAGCGAAAGTGGATTGGATAAAAAGGTGCCGACCATACTGGTAAACAGCCGCAGACACCAGGCGTTCATGATCAATAAGAAGATTTGTCCGCCTAGCATCCGGCACCAGGACTTGAAGATTTCTGATGTAGTCTGCGACGCACCCATCGCAAAGGCAACCGGGGCGGTAAACACCAGCACGCCGAGCAGGACATACCTTTCGGCCGCTTCAAACAGCAGCTTGATATAATTCCATGCCATAATCAGCACCAGAATCAGGGCGATAATGGCAACCGCGCCGCTGGCACATACACCCAATATGGTGGTAATTGCCGAATTGAAGTTGGCAAAATCCAATGGCGGCAAAGAGGACGAAAGCACCCATTGATAAGGCGTTCCGCCGATTTTGAGAATAGTGCTCACAATCTCATCCGAGAAGTAGGCCAATAGAATAAAAAGCACCGAGCGGATGGACAGCTTTACCGGGTCTTCCGCCTCAAGCCCTGCGGCGAGGCCGTAGTTCCGGAAAAGCTGCCACGCCCAGTTTAAGAGAATCAGGCCGATTGCCAACGCCACAAAGATGTTATACATGGTCTGGGCTGCCGGGAAATACCGTAAAAATGTACTCATATCGCAGCCCAGTGCGCCTAAAACCGATGTGCTGATTAAATCCAGCCCATGCATGACCTGTTCCGCTATCCACGCCACAATCCCGTCTAATATGCCCACGGCATCACCTTCCTTTTGAATTCATAAGACGTTGGATTATAGGTACTTACGGGCTGCCCCATTTGCCGCCCGCAAAGAAGGGCGTGATGTAGCTGACGATGAAGCCCAAGCCGTTTAAAATCGCCCACGTGATGATAATCCGCTTGAGCCAGGCACGGGCCTCGTCCACTGTTTTACCGCTCTTGGAAAAATTCATCATCAGCAGCGCAATGGACGCCGTGACAACCGCCGCAATCGTGGAAATCAGCAGGATCTGGTTATAGACGTCCTTCATGATTTCTTCCGCTTTTTGCCACACGGTAGTCGCCGCAAAAGCCTGCTGAGAAAAGCACGCCAACATACACACCGTCAGAAACGTCATGTATAGGACACGGCTGTAATTGATATGCCTGCGGGGCTTACGCGGCGCTGAAACTGGTTTGTTTTTCAATGCGCAATCCTCCTTTGAAAATAAGTAAAGCCGCCCATAGAATGGACGGCCTGCCGGTCGGAAGCAGGAAGAAGGCAATAAAAAAACACCATTCGTCAAAATGGTGTTCTCACTGCCTGTTCCGGCTCTCGATACAATTTTCAGCATACTCATTTTAACATAGGGGGATTTACGCCTCAATCGCAAAACCGAGCCAATGTACTGCCAATTATCTGCCTTTTTCGTTCTCTGGGAAAAAATGCTCCAGAAGTTTTAAGCTGTCCTTGGAAGAATACCCCCACAGAATAGAAGAAAAGGCGTCAATCGCTTCTTTTTTCTTGCGGAAATAGGTGCGGTAGCTGATATCCTGGATATGCGGCTGAAGCTGTCCAATGACTTCCTCGGTGTTTTTGTACTGCTGTGGGGAAAGGTAGGTGTAGTACAGGATCCAGTAGTAGGTCTCACCAAACTTGTGCTTGTTCCGCAGCAGGTTGACGGCGTTTTCCATCAGCTTGAGCATTTTGTAGCTGCGTTCGATGCTCCGGGCGTGCTCCTGAATATCGGTATCTGCAAAATCCACGCCGGCAAGGTAAATAGATTCCAGAAAATCCTCAATGCTGCTGCCAAACTCAATCTGGAACTGGCGGCGTACCTGCTGGACGGATAGCTCCAGGCTCCACACTACGTCCCGGTATTTCCTGAGAAGCATCCATGTGTCATGGTACAGCGGATTCTCAGCCTCTGTGTTTTCCATCTCTTTTATCATCTTCTTTCCACCTCCGGCAGTAATCTTAACTCAAAACGAAACAGTTCCTGGCTTTCCCCGCATAAAATAACCAGTAAAGCTTTGAACTCCACTACATCACCAGAAATATGAAATACTTCTCCTCCGCAATCGGGAGATAATGGTAATAACTTATACTGAATCTTTGGGCAGAAAAAACACGAAAAGCCTTGTACGGCAAGGACTTCCTCGACTTTTTGAAGAATATATGCAATATACGGATTTGAGACGCTATGCTCATTTTCTGAAACGCTGACGGAACCATATTCCTCTTCCTCTCGTTTATCTTCTGGTAATGTCAAACCGATGTGCAGCAACATGGCAATCTCGTCCTTATCTACCATTACGTCCGACACCTCAAACATAGTGGACAGGTAATTGTTTGGGCAAATAACGCTCCCATGAGCCCCAGGGAAGGATAAGACAGAGATATATTCTTGGCTGCGAAGTTTTCCAAGATACCGTCCAACCGTTGCTTTTGATATGCCCCAGCGTTGTGCAAGTTCAGTATAGCCGAGCAAAGGGCTGCCCGTACCGTTGCGCAGATACACCACTGGGCCAGCGTCCGATCCCTGTACCTGTTCATCGTTATACACCGTGTTGATCCACAAATCCAGCAGGGCGTCCATCTCCGAGCAGCGGCCCTGGCTGAGAAGTTCGTTGGCGATAGACACCGGCAGGAAGAAAAAGCCGTTGTCCTTAGAACAGGGCGCGTTATAGTCCAACACGCGGTTATGCTTCTGCCAGCCCAGGATTTTGAATTTCACCAGCTTCCCGCGGCCGAGACGAGAATAGGTAATCAGGTGGCGTTCCTGTAAAACCTGAAGAATGGAAACCGCCTGATGCTGAAACCGTGTGCGGAACCACTCTGTAAGTTCGCTTATCCGGCACAGCCACTCGCCGGGATATATGGTATAGCTGATACCGTCTATGCGTTTGTATGACGTGCGGAAATTTGCATAGCTGCAAAGGACGGTGTAATAAAAAAGACCGGAGCTGCCTCCAAGGCGAATGCTCTGGTCTTCTATAAGGGCCTGCATAAATTTCCGGTAGATACGACATCGCGGATAATCCACGACCTGTTTCATTTCTAACTGATATTCTGACATAAAACACCTCCAAATAAAAAAGGCCCCGCATTAAAAAATGCGGGGCCGCGTAAATTGACCTTCTCAAACAAAGGATAGGCATCACTCTTTACATCGTAAAAATATGTATCAAAAAACCGTGTCCTACTTTATATGCAAGACACGGTTCTTGAACTAAGAGCAACCCTTTTGTGTATAAACCACTGCACATATTGGCGTAAAACTGGCGTAAGTTGGCGTATTTTTATCCTGCACAAAACCCATAAAGCCTTGATTTTATGCGGTTTTTAGCCTCTTTACTTTCCCAGCGGCTTCATTGTCGGGACGAAAGCAACCATCTTTTCAATCTCTCCTAAACCTCCTCATATCTCATAATAGGTCTAAACAGCGTTTCTTCCGGAATCGCTATATCCCTATAAATTCGTGCTGTTTTTCGGTGGATTGGAGTATAAATTGGTGTAAATGGTGTAGAAGCTTTTATCCTCGCTCAAGAAATGCCACTTATTCGTTGGACACTTTATTATACTCGCTTTTGAAATATGAGTCAAGACCTTCAAACTCAGACTGCCTAAGCTCCTTCGTCACATCGGTATAGATATTGAGCGTTGTTGAAATATCCTTATGACCAAGCGTATCTTGAATGACCTTGACATTCACACCCGCTTCGCACATTCTCGTCGTAAATGTATGTCTTAATGAATGGCAGCTAAAATGCGGAAGCAGCACTTCGGGATTTTCGTTCTTCAAAAACTGCTCATCATTACAGTCACGGATTATGCGGCGGATTGCTTTATTGAGCGTTCCCTGATGTTGCGGATTTCCGAAGCGATTGATAAAGATAAAATCTGTGTATCCGTCAACGGTAGCGATACAATGAAGATCGAGCAGCTCCTGCCTTTCCTTTTCCATTATAATTGCCTCTTTCACAAAACTGAGCATTGGCACTTTTCTCTTTCCAGCCGGAGTTTTCGGCGTATTGACATTGAAGTAGCAGCCTTTTTTGCTTCCATCGGTGCGGTGGTCATAGTAAACCAAAGTATGATTTACATCAATAACACCGTCCTCCAGATCGACATCACACCATCTTAATCCGGTAAGTTCTCCGACTCGAAGCCCTGTCCCTACCAAAACCGCAAAGATCGGATACCAATATTGTGCAGCGGGTGTATTTTTCAAATAGCTTAAAAACAGCTCCTGTTCGGGACGGGTTAAAGCTCTGCGCTTTTCTGTCTTGAAGCAATGTGCTTGCTTTAACTCTCTAAGTACATTATCTGACGGATTATTCCTTATATAATCATCGTCAACAGCCATATCCAAAATCTGATGTAAAACCGTATGGATACTGTCAATGGTCGAAGGCTTTAACTGGCGCTCGTCTGTAAGGTAATTATAAAACCTCTTTATGTCTGTTTTTTTCAATGATGAGACTGTCTTTGAGCCTATTTGATGACGGACAAAGGTTTCATACATATATTTATAATTCTCAAAGGTGTTGTTCTTCAGCCCTCGCTTCAGTTCCTTCCAAAGCTCATAGACCTCATTGACCGTCGTATATCGGGCTTCGGTTTTAATGCCATCGCTCTTATCTTTTTTAATTTGTTCTTCCTTGTAGCGCAATTCATCAAGCGTCTTGGCATATACGCAAAACCTCTTATGATTGCTGTCAGTCCATCGGAATTGATAAGTTCCGTCAGCCCTTTGCGATTCGCCTGTCCGAAGCACGGCTCTCGACTTGTCTTTTCTTTTTGTTCTCGGCATAATTCTCTCTCCTCCTATATGCGAAACTGCTTATCAAGATAATCAATGAACGCTTCTCGGATCACACAGATTTGTGTGCCGTTATTTACCGTGAAAGGACAATTCCCTTGTGAAATGATTTGGCGGATTTTTGCCCTTCCGATTCCGGTGTATGCGGCAGCTTCTTCAACGGTTAAAATCGTTTTCGTCCAAAACTGTGTGTTTTCCGACCTCTTTTGGAGTTCACTTCTGTAAGCTAAAATTTTTTCGTCCATACAACCTCCATCATATTGAATACATTTGCTCAATGTATTCATCAAAAATCCTGCGCTTAATCATTCTCCGATTGCCTACCCACAGCACAAACGGACAATCGGCAAGGCTCGTCATTTCATAAAGCTTATCCCTACCTATTCCCGTATACTCTGCCGCTTCTTCTATCGTCAAATAAGGTTTTACCCAAATTGGAACAGCAGCCACACGCCTGTTGGAACTGCCTGTTTCAGTCAGTTTGTTATCCATTCGCTCGTCCTCCTCTCATACGGAATACTGTGTTTCGAGATAATCCTCGAATTGTTTTCTTTTAATCAGCCGCTTTGTTCCATTCCATAGGACAAAGGGACAGTTTTTTTGATTTGAAGTTTCTTTGATTTTAGATACGCCTATTCCTGAGTATTCGGCGGCTTCTTCCACCGTCAAATTCATTTTCTTCCACAACGGGACTCTCGACATATCCGGATTGTGCTTTTTGCTAAGCATATTGCTGTACCTCCTTGCTTTTGGTAGTTACAGCATAGTCAATATCCTGCGATAAGCCAATTATGCGAATCGGCTCATCGCAGGCTTGACTTTTTCATTAAATGGAGTATTGCCGCTCTATATACTCATCAAAAGCTTTTCGCTTAATCATTCTCCGGCTGCCTATCCATAAGACAAACGGGCAATCCTCGCTTTCTGTCATCTCATAAAGTTTCGCCATTCCAATACCGGAATAGGCTGCGGCTTCTTCAATCGACAGATTTGCCTTACACCATATAGGAATATCAAACTTCCGTTTCCTTTCCCTGCTTTGCGACATCCCTATACCCCTTTCCCTTTGAAAGAGGTGCGTTTATCATAAATGATATAATCCCAGCCTCTATCATTGCACTTATCACAAGTACCTTTACTTTTCTGAAAAGGATCAAGGCGTCTGACAACATAGTTCGGATTGCGGAAATAGTCATTTAAGCATTTCGGACACAGGCAGCGAATGTCGCCGATCCTGTCAGTGTTGTAAAGCCATAGACCGAATGTTTTTTTCAAGGCTGCGTTAATCTGCCTCCAAAGGCGTTCATCATCAACAAAGCCGATATACTCTGTCAAATCGTCTTTATTCACAGTCTGTATTTGCTCAAGCAGCACCATTGAAGGCTTCGTCAGACCGAAATCCTCGCCTAAAATAATGTGGGATGGCAAATACCTCTTTTTTATTACACTCGTTATGGACGCAACAATAACAGTAGGCGCATTCGCATTGAAATTGTCTGCCTGAATTACCAGCACAGGTCTTACGCCCGATTGGATAGAGCCGATTCGTGTGCCGAAATCGTAGGAAAATATATCTCCACGCCTGATTTTTGTTTCCTTCATTTTATGTATAACCTCTCTGTTCATTGAGTTTTGAAAGCGCATTTCATATCCGGAATAGAAATACCCCTTCACTCATTTGGACAAAGGGGTGCGAAATGCACACCCAAAATCAGAGGTTTTCATAAAATTTTTTGAAATTTTTTATTGCGGCAGCGATTGACTTGTCTACGGAGCTATAATTTATGCCCTCCTCTTTTGCAATTTTTCTTGAACTAATCCCAAGCAAGACGGATTTAAGAAGGCGCTCCCTTTGAACAGGTTGCAGCATACTTAACGCTTGCCTTACCTTAGAAAGTTCTAACTGCCGCAGCTTTTCTTTTTCTTCCTCGATCTGTTCCTCCTCCGCTTTATCAAACGGATCAACAAATGGGGCGATAGATTTCGGATGGAACTGCTCAAAAATATCATCTTCGTATCCGTATACATCTATCGTCCTCTTACTGCGCTTTTCATATTTATCATTATTTCTATGTGATTCACTAATCACTTCCCCCTGAGCCATTGACAGAAGGATAAACGGCGTATACCTCCTGATAATATCAGGGTACTTGTCCCACAATGCTTCTTCGGACAGTTCCGTTACAATCGCCCATTTTTCCGTTCCAGTGAAACCACTATACTCATACCGAAGGTTAATGAGTTTACAATCCTGTGCAAATAATTCTTCCTGCTCGTTTACTGTAAGTTTTTTCATTTCCGTAATCTCCTTAAATTTGGAATTTTTGATATACAAGGTTGAAATCAAAAACTCCGGAGATCACGGATACCTACATACAAACGCCTGCCATACTGTGATAGACATAAAGCTCCCTTTCCACCTGACAAAAGCGAAAAGGGCTGCACAAAAAAAGCAGCTATAACATTCACGCCCGAAGGCTGAAAGCTATAACTGCTTCTTCAAAACACATATTCAATTCGTTTTGCCTAAGCTGCTGTATTGCCGCCTAAAAGATATTCAACCAGCATTTGAAAGTCAAGAAAATTTTTCAAAGCTTTAGGCATACTAATTGTAACAGATTTGCTTTTCCGTATCATCGGCAAAACTGCGCCAATTTTCCGCCATTTTGTTTTCAGCCTCGTTCCGTAAACGAAAGCCGTTCTTCGGGCAGCATACACAGTGTAGCATACGCAAGGTCGGACATTCAGTAGGGATTTCGTCGGACTTTAGTCGGACAAGCCTTTATTTGAAAAAATTGGGAATATCGCTGCTTTCATCAGCTCCCTTCATATTAAAGATTCCTTTGAAGCACGGAATCGCATATCCCCACAGGGATACGCCGAGAAGCAAAATCGCTTCCCGTTTCCGGTCGTAAAAGGTACTGCGCTCCATATTCAAGAGATCGAGCAGTTCGCTCTCCGTATACCGAAACGCTGTCAGGTAGCTTTTCGATATGATCTCGTGGTATAGCCTGCCGTTGTTATGGTAGTCATATATTTTCGCCATAGCGGTATCAATCAGGTCAACCATCCACTTGTTCTCAAACAAGGCGCTGATACGGCTCTCAAACTCCTGCTTCTCGGTATCCGGCGCAAACAGCTCCAAATAGACAAAGGCGCTGTCCAGTTCTTCTCCGTAATATGCCAGCTCCTCATTCACACGGGCAGACTCGCTCAGCGTAATCCAGACCACATCACGGTATACGCCAAGAAGCAATTTTGTTTTCGAGAATATATCCGATTGATTCAAATTAAGCTGCTCATACATTTTCCGAATGCTTTTCGCAGCGAGTGTATCTTTCCGTCCCATCTGTTCGCCTCAATCCTTAAAACGGGTATCATTTGTTGGTAGATAAAAGTTCAAGCTAATTTGCTGAACTCCCTTGACAAAACACGCAAGTTCAGGTATTATATATACGCAACTTACTTGCGTATTGACATTATACGAAATTAACTTGCGTTTGTCAATATGGATACGCAAGATATTTTCAAATCAGGTGGGATAATTTGGAGGTCAGATGAAATGAAATTCTGTGAGAAAGTAAAAGAAGCCCGCACGAAGGCAGGCTTAAAGCAAGATGAGCTTGCAAAAGCAATCGGCGTTTCTCTGCGGACAATATCGAATTATGAGGCTGGCACCCGCTACCCGAAAAAGAGGGAAACCTATTATAAGATGGCGGAAGTCCTGAAGGTCGATGTCAACTATCTGCTTACCGATGACGAGGAATTTCTGCTGAACGCTGAATCCAAATACGGAAGCAAAGGCGCAAGACAGGCAAAGGAGCTTATGGCAGAGGTTACGGGGCTTTTTGCAGGCGGCGAGCTTGCAGATGAGGATTTGGACGAGATGATGAAAGGCATTCAGGAAGCGTACTGGATCGCCAAAGAGAAGAATAAAAAGTACACTCCCAAAAAATACCGGAAATAACGCTTGATGTCCTCTTTTTCGGACAGTGTATTTGATAAGATATACTTACTGGCAGTAGAATGGGGGTGTTTGCTCTTGGATATTCAGACTTTAGAGATTGTCAGAAAGGCGAATCGGCTGGCAAATGACCTTTGCACAAGAGATCCGCATAGAATCGCACAAGAACTGGGCATAGAAGTTATCCCATTAGCCTTCAAGAAACAGCGAGGGGCATACAAGGTTTTAATGCGTAACCGTTTTATCTTCATAAAAGACGATCTGCACCCTGTAATGGAGCGTATCGTAATGCTGCATGAGATTGGACACGACGCATTACATAGAGAAGAAGCGGTCAAAGCCGGCGGCTTCAAGGAATTTAATATTTTCGATATGCGGCAAAGCCGGATGGAGTACGAGGCAAACATCTTTGCTTCCCAAATCTCCCTGCCTGATGATGAAATACTGGAATATATCGAAAACGGGTATGATATTCAGCAGATCGCACGGGCAATGCACTCGGACATAAACTTGGTCGCATTGAAAACGGATACGCTGATCGCACAGGGCTATCGTTTCCGTCATCAGGAATATCGCAATCAATTTTTGAAATAGATAACTGGAGGGTATAAAGATGTTGATGAATAATAACGAGTATCTTGATTTGGTGCAAACTATCAAACAGGAAATTCAGCAGGCGCAGTACAAAGCTACTTTAAGTGTAAATAAAGAGCTGATTATGCTGTATTACAATATCGGAAAAATCATAAACGAGCATAAATCTTGGGGCAATAAATTTATTGAAAATCTGGCGGCTGATATTAAGCTCTTGTTCCCGAACGCAAAGGGCTATTCTGTTCGCAACCTTAAATATATGTCAAAATTTGCAAGCACTTATCCTGATGAGCAATTTGTGCAGACGGTGTCTGCACAAATTCCGTGGTCGCACAATGTTGCAATCTTGGATAAGGTTAAAGGAGAAAAGCAAAGAGAGTGGTATATACGAAAGACCGCAGAAAATGGCTGGTCGCATAATGTCTTGATTCATCAGATTGAAAGCGGCTTGTATGAACGGCAGGCTATTGCTGATAAAATTTCAAACTTTGAAAGCCGACTTGCTTCGCCGCAGAGTGAGCTTGCCGTACAAACAATGAAAGATCCATACATTTTTGATTTTATCCCTTTCAAGGAAGATATGGTAGAACGGGATATAGAGCAGGCTCTTGTTCAGGATGTAACGAAGCTGCTTTTAGAGTTGGGAACGGGATTTGCGTTTCTCGGCAATCAATATCATCTCAATGTCGGCGGCGATGATTTTTACATTGATCTTCTGTTCTACAACCTTAATCTTCGCTGCTATGTTGTGATTGAGCTGAAAACCGGAGAATTTAAGCCGGAATATGCTGGACAGCTTAACTTTTATCTCTCAGCCGTTGACGGGATTTTGAAAAAGGATAATGACAATCCTTCTATCGGTCTGTTGCTGTGCAAAAGCAAAAACGCATTAGTCGCTGAATATGCCTTAAAAGATATGTCAAAGCCAATCGGTGTCAGCGAATACAAAGTTACAAGTGAGCTTCCTGAAGCTTTGAGCAAACAGCTCCCGTCTGTGGAAGATATACAAAAGCATATCAAAAGAGACTAAAATATCGAAAAGCTGAAAGCCGCAGAGCTATATATCGAAGTCCTGCGGTTTTCATTCTTTTCACTACTCAATGTTATGCTAAAAAATGGGGAAATAAAATTGATAACGCTTTTATGCTCAATGCGACAATACGGAATGGCAAATTAAATGGCGAGTTAAATGGCGACAATGGCAAAGTAGATGGCGAATTAAATCCAGCTCTGCTTTATCTGAACAAGAGTGAATTAGCGGTTTATCGAACATTCCAAAGTATTAGGCATAGCACAAAGATTTATCGGATTTGTTCTTGCTTTTGCAATCATTCCACAACCACCTTCAATGAGCCGCAAAAATCATTGCCTTCTAAAGTAAGATAGTTGTCGCCTTCATCAAGGGTAACGGAATATGTTCCGTTTTTACTTGTATCGGCAATCACTTTTTCCTCGCCCTTATCAAGCCAGTAAAGCCTTGCCGTGCCGGAATCAACCGTCAACTCGTAAGTTACAGTAAGCTCACTTCCTTTATCCCGTTCTAACGCAGTACCTCCAAAGATATATTCTTTATCATTGAAATCCTCATAATCTGCTGTATAGGAGCCGGTATAGGTATCTTCCCCTTTGGTCTTATCGCCCTGCAAATCTTTTTCGTCCGTAAGGGCATATTTGCTGAAATGCTGGAGCATATCATTAAAGCCGTTTATAACACTATCTTTCAGATTGTCGCCGCTGCACCCCGTAATGGTAAAGACTAAACATAAGGAGAGCAGTGCAGCAGTCAGAATTTTTATTTTTTTCATATCATCACCCGCCAATCCTCGTTACAATATTCATACCGATAATTGCGATTGCGCCAACCGCATAAATGCTGTTAATCACGACACATACCTGCATAAGTTTGGATTTTACTTTTCCTTTGGTATAGCTGAGAATGGAAAAGATACCTGAAAAAATCATAAAGGCGGCGTAACTGTAAACCATAATCTCCGCTACCGGGGATTCCAGCGCCCAATCAAAGGTACGCAGTGGCAGGATCGTCCACGGGATAAAGAGCATAATGGTAGAAATCGCAGTTAAAATTTTGTTTTTCATTGTAGTTATCTCCTTTCAGATGCGCCGTATCGCATACAGGATACGACAAGTGCTAAAATAGTGATTCCGACTGCAACAGGTAGCCACGGAAGCCAAGCGATTTGTGTTTCATAAACACCTTCAGCAGCTCTCCCATACGCCACCATTATCAGATAGAACGGATAGCTCATCGGGTAGGCAAACCATATTTTTGTGTTTATCATAAGCACGGAAGGTACAATCGAAGCCAGACCGATACCGACCGAAAAAATGGGAGACTGGATTAAAGTGGAAACCGCAAGGTATACAGCAGCCATTGGGATTGCAGCGGCATAGATACTGCATACATTTTTGCAGACATATAACGGCTCAAGGATAAAATTATAATCCTGCGTATGGGTAACGATTGCCGCACAAATATAGTACGCCCCAATGGACATAACCATCTGAAATGCCGCCAGCAAAATCAGGACTGTGAATTTAGCAAGGCATAGTTTTGTTGTGCTGATCGGCAGGGACAGCATTTTCAAAATTCCTTTATTGGAGCGTTCCGTTTGATTCAGCAGTACCGTACAGATGACCAGCGATGCCGGGATCATAAACCAAACCATACCCATAAAGCCCTGAATGAAAAAATTGTTTTCCGGCGTAATCGGGATTCCTCTCAGGTCGAAGTTCATATCCGCATTGATAATGCTCGGAATCCACATCATAATGACAGGGATCAGCAAGATCAATAAGATTTTAGAGCGGCGGATTTTTTTGAGTTCCACGCCGACTAATGATAAGAAATTCATTCAAAACACCTCCTTGCTTTCAGATAAAGGACTTTTGCAATACCGAACACGACCGTTTCAATCCCGCAAACAGCTAAAAATAAGGTGGTACGGCTATTTTCCACTGCCGCAGAGAGCATTTGATACGGGGAAGCAAACGGAAACAGGCTCAGCACAATATTATCCTGCGGAAGAATGGAAAGCGTAAATACTAAAATCACGCCAATACCGAGGGATACCCACATATTCTTACAGGCAGACGCAATAACCAGCATAAGCATTACGGTCGGCAGCGTAACTACAATCTGGAAACCTGCGGTTTTCAATATTTCGGTCAGGTCAAACACATAACTTGGAAACCAATACTTTGCACAGCCGACTAAGACTGCCATTTCTATGACCACCATTGCGGATAATACCAAAGCGGCAATTAGAAATTTTCCAAAGAACATACTACCTTGACGAATGGGCAGCACCGACATTTTCTGCATACCGTTATCGGCATATTCCGTGTGGTACATCATACAAGCGCCGCAAATGGAAATGAGGATGTTTAACATCGCCATCATCTGCCAATTCGCAGACATCAGTATATTGACTGGATTGCCTGAGAGCGCAGTCATTTTCTCTGCTTTTACCATCATATAGACAACCGGAAAAGCTGCTGCAAGAAAACCGCCTGCCAAAAACGCAGGGAGATAGCCTGTGCGCTTCAGCTTTTTGGATTCGATTAAGAGACTCATACCGTACCTCCTCTCCTGCGGTTATCTTCATCAATCATAGCAAGGAAAGTATCTTCCAGATTATCCGTCGGGAATCCGGCGGCACGGGCGCTTGTTTTCAATTCCTCCTTTGTTCCTTCAAACAGCAGATGACCGTGATTCAGAATACCAATATCGTCAGCCATAAGTTCTACTTCAGGAAGCAAGTGAGAAGAAACCAATACCGTGCAGTCATATTTCTGCGGCAGGGAACGAATCAGGGTGCGTATCTCGTGAATACCAACCGGATCGAGTCCATTGGTCGGCTCGTCGAGAATCAGGATCGGCGGTCTGCCGATCAAAGCGCCTGCCAAACCTAAACGCTGCTTCATACCAAGAGAATATTTCTTTGCAAGTCTTTTTCTAAATTCAGTTAAGCCGACAAGCTCCAGAGCGTCATCGACACTGCTTTTTGGAAGTCCAAGAATTTTCCGTATAATTTCAAGGTTTTCCTCTCCGCTCAGATTCCCGTAAAAGGCGGGTGCTTCAATAAATGAGCCAACTTCCTTCAAAATGGGAACTCGGTCTGAAGGGTATGTTTTTCCGTCAATATGAAAACTTCCTTCTGTCGGCTGCGTCAAACCGAGAAACATTTTCATCGTTGTGGATTTTCCCGCTCCGTTCGGACCTAAAAATCCATAAACGCTTCCCTTGCGAATATGGAGATTCAGATGAGATACTGCCGTGAAATCACCGTAGTTTTTCGTCAGATTTTGAGTTTCGATTATATTCATGTTGTGAAATCTCCTTTCCTTTGTTGTCTTTAGTATAAAGGCGCAACCTTGTGTCAACCTTCTCTCTACCTTACATTTACCTTACATTTGAACTGCACTGCGAAAATGCGGGAATGATATGCTATAATATAGGAAAAGGAGAATTGCATTATGGACTACGATTACTTAAAATACAAAAAAATCCTCATCGTAGATGATGAGGCTGATCTGCGTGAAATGGTAACATCTATTTTAGAGCAGGACGGTTTCAAAACAATCAAGACTGCTGGAACAGTAGCCGAAGCTCTGAAAATATGCAGGGATTGGGAGCCTGATCTTGCCATTCTCGATGTAATGCTGCCCGATGGGGACGGCTTTTCTTTGTTTGAACAAATGAGGACTTTTACCGAAGTCCCAGTTCTCTTTTTAACTGCCCGTGGAGAAGATGAGGACAAGCTGAAAGGATTGGGACTTGGTGCAGATGATTATATGGTAAAGCCGTTCCTGCCAAAAGAATTATCCCTGCGTATCGGAATCATTCTGCGGCGGTACTACAAAGGCGAAGATCCTATCGTCCAGCTTGCCGGAAGTCAAATTGACTTTGACCGTGCCGAAGTGATAAAAGAAAATGAACATTTCCCGCTGACTGCAAAAGAACACGATATACTGCTGGCGCTCTACCGCAATGCGGGAAGAATTGTAACCATCGATCAGCTCTGCGAAGCTGCGTGGGGAGATAATCCATACGGATATGAAAACTCGCTGATGGCGCATATCCGCAGAATCCGAGAGAAAATTGAAGCTAACCCGTCAAAGCCGGTATCCCTCATTACGGTAAAAGGCTTAGGCTACAAGTTAGTATTAGCGGGGAAATGATATGAAAGATATTACGAAACTCATCCGGCGGTTTGTAGGCATATTGCTGTTAAGCACAGTCTTGGTCATCGTCCTTAACATTATTATTCTTGCTGCTATTTCCGCAAGTCAAACTGCAAATGGCAGACCGTGGACGACTGCAAAAGAAACTGCTGAAGCTTTACAGGAAACAGAAACGGGATATATCTTATCCGGCGATATGACGGAGCGGTTAAGCGGGGAGAATGCGTGGGCAATCTATATAGATAATGACACATTAGAGGTAAAATGGCACACGGAAAATCTGCCGGATACCGTTCCTCTGCACTATACGATCTCCGACATTGCAAGTCTGACACGAGGATATATTGACGGATACCCTACCTATACGGGAGAATGTGAAAACGGATTGGTCGTTGTAGGCTACCCGAAAGACCGATATTGGAAACATATGTCTCCGAGCTGGGATTATGATTTCATCAAAAACGCCCCGTATACTGTCCTGATTGTAATCGGTGTGAATGTTTTTTTGATTTTCCTGATTTATATGATCGCTAATTCCAAGCTACTGAAATCCGTTAAACCGATTACAAACGGTATACAGGCGCTGCCTTCAGGCGAGCCTGTTTATGTCAGGGAAAAAGGACTTTTATCAGACCTTGCCGCTAAAATCAATCAAACATCGGATATTCTCCAAAAACAGAAGCGAAACCTGCAAAGAAAAGAAACAGCAAGAGCAAACTGGATTTCCGGAGTCTCTCACGATATTCGCACACCACTTTCTATGGTAATGGGATATGCCGGACAGATTGAGGACAATGAAAGCCTGCCGGAAAGCGAAAGGAAAAAGGCACGGATTATCCGTCAGCAAAGTACAAAAATGAAAAATCTCATCAATGACCTGAATCTTGCCTCGAAGTTAGAATATAATATGCAGCCGATCCATCCAGAGCCTGTCAATCTCGTAGCAATCGCAAGACAAAGCGTTGTTGACTTTATCAATTTAGATATGGAAGAAAAGTATCCGATAGAATGGAATACAGATGAAGCATTGACTGCCTGTGTCATAAATGGAGATAAAGAGTTGTTGCGGCGGGCAATCGGAAATCTGATTACAAATTCTCAAACGCACAATCCTGATGGCTGTACGATTTCAGTATGCGTCCGAAAAAGCGATACAGAATATAAAATCGTCGTAGAAGATAACGGCGTCGGCGTTACCGATGAAAAGTTAGAGAAACTCAGGACTACGCCCCACTATATGATGAGTGACAGCGGGACAACCGAGCCACGGCACGGCTTAGGGCTTTTGATTGTCGGACAGATCGTTTCCGCCCATAATGGTACAGTGTCTTTCGATCACGGCAAACAAGGTGGATTTGCCGTTACAATTTCTTTCCCTATTCCAAAGGATAGTCATACTCAATAAATGTTAAAAACCGTAGAGCTTCAATGAAAGCCCTACGGTTTTTCTGACCTATGATCTTATCCATTTTAGATGATTTTCAACCTGAATCAGTGATGATAAAAATAATTCTTGGATTTCAAATAATTCAAATTGTCCTTAACCCACGAATTATTCGCTACTACTTTGTTGATTTTCATTTCTATTTTCATTGCTGATGTTGACAGGACCATTTCATTTTCTAATAATCCATTTTTCATTTTGAAACTTGTTATTTCACTCCACGAAATGAATAAATTGTCTGCAATGTCCCAATCGCCGTGAACAGGAAACAGGTTAATCCCGTTATCGCTAAATCCGAACAAATACGATGTTGCTTGTTCAAATGCCATTACATTGACAATCCCTGTTGGCAAAGCCCATTTTACTTTAGATTTAGTATGTCCGCATAGAATATTGTTAGCATATTCATAACCAAAGGTTTTCAATTCGTTTTTTACTTTTTCTAAGCTTAACATATTTATACCTCCTATGGGATTAAAGAAGCTCCATAGCTCTTTTATACAGCGGATCTAACTCACATCCACAGTTCCCACATTCTTTATCAGCCTGTTTGATTGCTGATACCAAAGTATCCTTATCGGCTTTTCCGTCCAGCCATTCCTGAGCCGGGACAGCTATTAAGTCCCAACCCGATGCAGCGAATTTCTGCATAATCGCTTCCAATTCTTCCATAAGCGTACTCCTTTCTTTCAGCCATTATTTCAACAGATTGATCTCGTTTTGCAAGTTCTTCAAAAATACGCCTGCGTGTGCGCCGTCCATCTGCGTGTGATGGAACTGGAAAGAGAGGGGCAGGTAATACCGAAGCCATTTCTTTTTGTATCTGCCCCAAATAATAAAGGGATTGTTGAAAATGCCGCTGTTCATACCAACAGCTCCGTCGATTTCCGTATCTATGATGGCGGAAGTGCCGATGACCATACTGTTTTCGGATAAGTCCCTGTCCTGACAGCTTGCGGCGACCTGTGTCGTATATTTCAGATACTCCTCGTTGAATTGATTTAACTCGGCTTTATAGGAAAGGTCGCAGGAGCTGACTTCGCCCTCTTTGTTTTTCACGATGGTATTGACTGCAATGGTGTCATACTGTATGAGCTTATCGCCAACCGGAAGGATGTAAAATTCCTTTACCCCTGCGGCAGCTCTGCCGATACAGTAATCCAGCAGCATATTAAATTTCAGGCTTCTTTTCTTACTGACCTTGATCAGATTGGTCACATCAAAGGTCTTAAAAAAAGTTACCATTGGATTGGGCGCTTTCGTCCAAAGCGCATACGCCGCAGCCCTTGTCGTATCTTTGGGATCCACTTCTTTTGGCATACTAACCTCCGCTTACTCAGCTTTCCGGATTGGATGGCGCACGACTGTTTTCAATCGGCTCACATCGCATTTTCTCGGATCGCTCAGATAGATTTCGTGATGGTATCTTGTATCCGTAATATCCAGTTCGTATCCATTCGCTTTCATATAGTCGTGCATTAAATCAACAGTGGCAGGCTCATCGTCATAAGAGCCGATGTGCATACACTGGACGCACATTCCCTCATCATAGGGGAAGAACTCAACCTTAGAAAAATCCTGTTTTTTCTTTTTCGTTGCCTCCTGAACTGCCCACTCAAAATCTTCCTTCGTTACGAAATCCGGCAGCCGGATCATAGAGATAAAGTGCATATCTTCTTTTCTTGCATAATCAAGTCCCTGCGTATTTTCCTGCCACCAAAGACCTTCAAGGGGCGGCACTACATACTCGAAAAATCCCTCGATTTTATGCGTCCCCTTGTAGCTCATCTTTATAGTAAAGGCTATTCCATATAACAAGCCGATTGAGCTTTTATACTCCCCGTTTTCCTCGTTAGGATTGCCTTTCCCCCGGACTGCAATGTAGTTCATTTTTGGAATCTCTATAATTCCGGGCTTGTTCTTCGGCATATAAAATTCCTTGTATTCTTTCTTGTAATCAAAAGCCATTTTCTTCCTCCATTTTGCAAATAGAATTTAGGTCAGCTACCATAATGTATTCCTCAGTCGTTTCTTTGACCGTTGTAAAGCCCGCTTTTCGATATAACTTCACTGCATAATTGTCCTTTTGAACAGATAAGGAAATCTTTGCATAACCAGCAGCTTTTTCTGCTAACAACATTTGTGTAAGCAACAAAGTTCCAATTCCCATACCTCTGTACGCTTTAAGAACAGACATTGCAAGGGAAGGCGTATTCTCATCAATATGTCCGTAGTCGTTCATAATCCTTGCCCATATTGCTCCTACAATATTTCCGTCAACTTCTACAATCAAAGCCTTATCGTGTTTGCTGTTTCCAAAATCTGCAATGTATACTTGCAATTCGGGACAAGTTATCACTGATTTAGGCGGCGCAGCCGTACCATCCGGAATATAAATTGCTTCGTAC
>URCA01000004.1 GCA_900546265.1 uncultured Oscillospiraceae bacterium
GGCGTAGCCCAGGCTCCCCGCGCCGTAGTTGGTGATTTCCGCCAGCCATTTGTTGCCCGCCGTGTACACCTGGTAGATGATATTCGGGGGCGTTTCGGCGCCGGGCTTCTGGACGTCGAAATAGGCATACCAGCTGTTGTCTTTGACCATCCGGTTGCTGTTGGCCTCGTCGAAGCGGTAAGGCGTATCCCTGGTGTCGATATGGACGGCGGCCCGGCTGGTGGCGCTACCGGCGATCCACCCGATACCGGGGACACCCGCGTCCTCGGCAGCAAGCAGGATTTCTCGGCCCTGATAGCGCACTTCCTTGCCGTCTACCATGTGCCAGCAATTGATGTCCGCGGCCCGCCCCTCGGCGTGACGGCTGGCGTTCCGGTCGGTGCGGTAGCCGCTGGTGATGATGATTTTGGTGCAGTTCAGTCCGGTGTAGATAGCCTCCAGAAACGGCGGCAACCTATCGTCGATTTTGATTTCATCGTTGCCCGGCTCCGCGAACTCCCGCACCTTAAAATGAGGTGAAAGCTGCGTGGCGCCGTCCTGTTTTCTGCTGTAGGTTTTAATCATAATGATTCTCCTTTCATTTCCATCGCCCAATGATATTGGCGCTAAAATTTAGACTTTCCCCATTCCCGTTCGTATTGATAGAATAGTATCTAAAGGATATTTGGTTAAGTGTTTGGATACCTCTCCGTATGGTAACAGATGTCCAGTTTGCATAACGCCAGTACGTAACACCGCCGGTCACGCAATCGATACCCGTCACCAACGGAACCTCAACGTGAAACCCTAGATAATACATATTATCGTTTAATTTTTCAAATTGTATGGTATGCGATATACTGTTTGTCCACATGCATATTTTTCCGCTGTTCCACTTTTCATATTTCCAAATGCCGCTTGTTCCGCGTTCGGTGACAAAGTCTGTAATCGGCAGATTGCCCTTATGCCACACATCATTTCCGTTCACCGTAACAGTATCATCAAACTTTGCGACCAAACTGCATCTAAAGCAATCCGCATCCTCTGCAACACCGCCAAATCGCCAGGAATGCAAGTCCGGGTTCCAATTAAAATCAACTGCCACTGTGGGAATATCCGCCGATACGGTGCTGGTTCCGCCCACTTTGTCCGTGGCGCTTATCGATAGTGCCCTGGTGGTATCCGTGCCGATGGACGTGATGTAATATACCTTATTTCCGGCCCCTTGCTCTGCGGAGCTGGCTTTTGTGGTGCCGTCCAGCTTTACTGCAATATCCGCCGTGTTGCTGTAGCCGGCAATCGATAAACCAAGCGTAAAGGATACTTTTACGTCCGTCCCGTTGTCGTTGTCCGTCCATGTGCCGCCGGAATATACCCCGCGCACATAATTGAGATTGTTGATGCCAGGCACGCTGTACGGCTGTACTGTGATGCCCCTGATGGTGGAGTCTGTCCGCCCACGCTTATCTGTTGCCGTTATCGTGATAGTCTTAGCCCCGGCACTCAAAATGCCGGACGTCCAATCTGCACCGTTTCCGTTTCCTACGCCCGTAACGGCGTAGGAGGAGATCGAGCTGCCCGTACCAGGCGAGGCAGATGTGATAATTCTAGCCTTTGAGTATCCGGCTACATAAATGCCTTTGCCGGATATCCAGTTATTGGAGTTTATCGGCGTTACCGTTACTCTACTGATGGATGGCTTTACACTGGATGCCGCCGAAGCTGTAAACCCTGCGGATTTTCTGCCGATCTCCGTGCTGCCGCTGTAAGTGATACAGGTGATGGTGCCGCTGCCTGATACCGCCGCCGGGATTTGATTAAGCAGCGGCGCGGGCGGAGTCCACGATACCGATGCACCCGTGGTTTTGGTGACAATAGTGCCGCTGGCGTTGCCAAATGCGTAAGACAGCGTGTGGGTAAAAGATGAGCTGGCCCGGTTGATGGTGATTGTGCCAGCCGATCCGATTGTAAAACCGCCAAAGGATAACGATGACGCGCGAGGGATGTTTGTAAGTGCCATGGAGCCGGACAAGGACATGGCACCTGGGGTATAGGATGCCTTTGTCATATCGATGGACGCGGCCACGGACATGGATTTTGTGCCGTCGCTGTTGTGGGCGACTGTCGTCGTACCGCTGGCGATAGTGATGGACGAATTTGTGCCAAGCGTAAACTGCGGCGCACTGCTTTTAGATTGGCTGGATACCACGGTTCCGCCAAGGCTGATACTCCATCCAATCCGCCATTGCGCAAAATTCCAGCCGCCGGATTTCAGCGCCAGCGAATAGGATACTGATGAGGTGTTGCCATCAATGGATGTGCTGTTTTCCGTTATCGTCAGCGCCAAAGTAAATCCATTTGAGGTTGTCGCGGACGAAAACACCTTAGTTTGCAAAGCCATATCAATCCACCGCCTTTATGCCGGATATGCTGCCGTTTGGTTGTACCGCCAAGGCCCCAGGCCCAAGCCGAAACCGCAATAGGTTAATTAGTTCCCAGGCTGTGGGCGTCCAAAAGGATTGTACGGAGCCGTCCGACATAACAAATTGGATTCTGTCGTTTGTTTGCTGGAGCCTGATAGGGCTGCCGGACTCGCCCAACTCCAGCGTACCGTTTCCGTATCTCATGTATTGGTAGAGGGATTCAAACTTTTCTCGCGCATCGGCGGCGTTGGCGGAATTTTCGTCCGTTGCTGCCTGTATCTGGTCAAACCGTAAGGTAAATCCATCGGATAAAAGCTGTGCCGACATGGACACCTTTTCGTCCACTTGGCTGCCGGTAGTATATGTTTCCGACACCTCCGCCAATATCTCATCCTTGGTGGCCTCTATCCTGGATGATTCCTCAACAATTTGCCGCTGGACGTCCTCGCGCAGTTCGTCCGTTTCCTGTTTTGTGGCGTACGTTTCCGACACTTCCATACGGATGGCGTTTTTTGCCTGCGTAATCTGTGATTCGATCACCGCGTCCGTCTCGCCTTTGGTATACGTTTCAGCAACGCGGGCTATATTGGCATCCAGGTCGCGGCGTATCGTGTTGATTTTTCCGCGCTCCACGGCAATATCGTTACTGACCTGTATCTCAATTTTTTCTATGGCCCCAGTGATTTTAGCAGATACGCTGGATAGCGTCACCATGTTTAAATCCGGCCGCATGGGGTACTCCTTATATTCCACAACCCGATGCGCCACCCTGGTCTTCCGCCGCTTATCCAATAGCGTCACCACGTCATACAGCGCAATCGACATCTGGCCATATGGCGCACCAGCTTTGGCGATATCCACGACAGCGCACTCGTAAGAACGTACCGGGGCTGCCTGCATTTTCAGCCGCTCCAGCGCATCGTCTTTCAGCGACTGCGGATCCGTGTACCTTTCGTCGGCCCACACAGCAGACACTAGCTTTTCGCTGTAGTCGGTATTCTCTACATACTCCTTGCCGCCATTGACAGATGCGATTGATAACGGGAGGCCAGTTTCATCATCGATTTTACCGTATGGGTACAGCCGCGTAATAAAGTCCTTGCTGGATCCCTTCATGGCAAGCTCTTTGAGATTTAGCTCTTCTGTGAGATACACACCTGACGTCTGTATGTTTTCCGGCTTTATTACGGCCACCGTGCGGTCTATGGTATTCCATCGATAGCACACGCCATAGGTTTCCATAGCCTGCATAATCACATCATATCCCGTACATGCGTCCAGTTCGATCGTGCGCCGCGCGGTGACAAGATCCGCACCGCTGACTGTCCAGCCTGCGGGAATACACATGTCCAGCACCTGCGAAAGGGTCATGGTTTCGCTTGCAAAGTGGTAATATGCCTGTTCACGCAGCTCGTCCAAATCCAACTCGCAGTGGACTGTGGAGATATCGCGGCGCTCGTTTATGCTTTTTATGATATACCGGTTTCCTCCGTAGATTACAGGGGTCTCCTCGAGGATATAATGATATGCTTCATGCTCCGGCGACAGGCTAAAGTCCAACGTGTCGGATCCCCCATATTTATGGGTGATATACAGCACGTCACCCGGTAGGTCTACAGGGTTACCCAAAATAGTCAGCAATATTTCCACCTCACAAAAATGTCGGGTAATAGGACACAGAAACCTGTATATCCCCGCTGAATGGTATCTGGTTGATTCCGGGCTGCAGACGCGGAAATTCCAAAAGGTCTGTGTCCATAAATTTGTTGATTCCGGCCTGTGTCACGGTTTTATCCATTCCGTCTATGATGACGGGTACTCCAGCAGTCAAATTGGCAATGGTAATGCCGTATACTGTGCAGGATGGGGCGGCGGTGTTCGGAGTAACCGACAATCGGCATTCCGTCGGGATCGTGCTTTGGCATAGCACTGTAAACTCCCCCTGCGCAACCTGCGATGTGACCAACGGCAAATGGCGTATGGCATCCAGCGTGACGGTCAGCTCGGAAAGGGTATCCATAATTCTGTCCACGGTGGCGGATTGATAAATACAACGGTAAAAATAGCCGTCTGGCAGTTCTATTTCGCTTTGCTTGTACAGTGCTTCCAGCAACAACGCCTCTTTTTCGGTGACCAGTTTAAGGGCTCCCCCACGAATGTGCATAGTCAGTGTCAGCGTCTTTGTGCCGATCTCCGTGTCCATCAACACGGGGAACGCGCTGTTATAGCCGGTAGTGACGGCATGCTGTATATTGGCAGGCGACACTTTGTAGGTCAGCAGGCTTCCGCCGAACTCGCCGATTTCTACGCCGTTGATGGTCATGCTTCAAACCCCATTTCCTGCGATACGTATGGTGTCAGGACAATGGCCGCCTCGCGGCCGTCGAAATTAATTGTGGCACGCAGCATGCCGCTGCCAGGTACAAACCCAGCATCCCTAAGCCCTTTCGCCCAGGCTGCCGCCATAGCACCGTAGTCGGGCGCAGAGAATCCGGTCGCCATACCATCCAGTCCGCCTACAGCGGTAAACAGGGCGTTTTCCTCCCGCGTCAGCACCCTCTCCCCGTAGTCCAGATAGGCCGGAAAGTAGTCTCCCGGAACAAAATCCATGCCCTTTTTCAGCCGGGGGATCAGCGGAATGTTTACTCCCTTGCCCCCCACCAGCGGCACCCAATCCGGCACTTTGATTTTATTCAGGCCTTTTATAAAACCGTTCAGGGCGTCGACGATAAAGTTGATAGGCAGCTTTACAGCGCCTTTGATACCGTCCCAAATATTCTTAAAAATATTTTTGACGTTCTCCCAGACTCCCTTCCAGTTGCCGGTAAAGACGTTTTTTACAAAGTCGATGATATTTTGAAAAATATCCTTTATCCGCCCGAATTGCTCTTTGATATACGATGCGATGCCGCCGACAACCTCGTTGACCACGGCGAGCAACGTGCTGAATCCGTTTTTCAGCGGCTCGATGGCAACCTTCAGCAGCAGTTTGACCATCTCTATGATGACGTCGAGGATCGGCTTGATGGCGTCCAGCAAATCGATTAATGGCGGCAAAATGGTTTTGACTAAATCCAGGATCGGGGGCAGCAGAGCGTCCATCAAATCCAGGATTACCGGCATCAAATCGGATATCAAATCCGTCACCGGCGGCAAGATGTCGTTAAACAAATCCACCAGGGCGGGCATGAGCTTGTTGGCCAGTTCACCGATGGGCGGGCCGAGCTGCTGAAATAAGTCCATCAGTAGCGGCAGTGCCTGGTCGATGATGGGGGCCAGCTGCCCAAACAGGTCTATCGCCGCATTCTTCAGCTCGTTCAAAATGCGGTTGAATTTTTCGGCACTGGTCTCGCTGACCTTGTCAAACGCCTCACCGACAACATCCGCATTTGTGCCCATGGCGGCTAGGTTGTCGGTGTATTGCTTGGCGTTTTCCCCGGACATGGCCAGGGCAGCCTTGCCAGCCTCGAGGGAGCCAAACATGTCCAGCAGGGATTTGCCGTTTTTCTTTGCCGATTTATCCATCAGCCCCAGGACATCGTTCAACGGAACGCCGTCTTTCATCATGTCCTGGAAGGATTTCCCGGCATATTTCGTCCCCTTGGCGGCGTCGGCCAGAGCCTTTTGCGCGTTGGTGCCCTGTTTCCCCAGCTCGGCGAACAGCTGATTAAGCTGGGTGGTAGCGGTGGCCGTCGGAGTGCCTTGTGCTGTCATGGTGGCCAGCGCGGCCCCCACCTGTTCGAATTTAACACCCATGGATGCGGCAGTAGGCGTTACCTGCGCCAATGATGCGCCCAGCTCGTTGACTGTCGTGATGCCCTTGTTTTGGGTCTGCATCAGAATTTTATGGATTTTGTCCGTCTCGGACACATCCATCTTATAGGCGTTAAGTACCTTGGCCGTGGATGTAACAGCGGTGTCGACATCGGTAAATCCGGATTTTGCCAGCTTTGTACAGCTTTCCAGATAGGCCATCATATCGCCGCCGTCATCGCCGAGCTGGACGCCGGCGGACAGGGCATTATACATGGTGTTGGACAGGTCTGCGGCGGCAATCCCGGATTTATTGGATAGGTCTAGGATCTTTTTTTGCAGGCCATCCATGTCGACCGACGTGGTGTCTATCAACGTAGACGCCTTAGCCATGCCGCTCTCAAACTCGCTGCCGAATTTGATGGCTGCACCGCCGGCGGCGACCAGCGCACCGCCAATGGCCAGGCCGGCGGTTTTGGCGACGCCGGCAATTTTGCCTCCGGCAGAGGAAACCTTTCCCTCGGCCCCCTTCATATCCGCTTCGACATACTTATCGTCAATGCGGACGTAATATTTGACCTTGTTCTCAGCCATCGATCGCACCTGCCTTTATTGGATAAGCAGGCGCTGGCTCGCTACGTTTTCGTGCGGCGGATCGGCTCTGTCTCGGTCTCGTCTATATGTAATTTGATAATGGCCCCGCAGCGGGGGCACTTGATTTCCCCTACCACAACAGTGGCGCGCAGTAGCAGCTTGCCCGGCCGTCTGTCGGTGGCACAATGTGGGCACCGGATATCTTTCAAGATTTTTCTGCCTGCCTTTCCAGCGCTACCCAAAGTTTTTCCAGACCGGCCGCGAGGTCGTCGCCGGATGCTCCGGGCAGGGCGTAATATTGCTTCAGCTCCGCCAGTGCCCGGATCTCCTTTTGATTTTGTGCGGTGGGCGCCGGCATGTCACGCTGTCGGATCTCCATGACCTCTCGCATTTTCGTACCTTTTGGCAGGCCCTGGAACAGGGCCATAAACTCCCACCAGGACAGGCGGTCGGCTTGCTTGCGCAGATTGATGCCGTATGCTTGCCAAAACGATGCATACAGCAGATCCGCGTCCAGATTAAAATCAAACGCCCGCACGCTTCCGCCTCGCCCGCGACGATGGGGACGGAAGACGTACTCATCGAAAATCCGCTGCAGCAGCTCGCCCTGCTCGGCCAGCGAAAGACAGGCGGCGCGGGGCGCAAGGCAAGATATCATCCAAGGGACGCGGTCGCCGTCTGGTACAGCCGGATCGGTGCGGATGGCCAGCGCCTTGAGGACAGATGCGCAGGTCAACCGGAGCCGATACCGTTTTCCGCCGTGCGATATGCGGCGTGGAAGTTTTTCAAACAGCGCCGTCATCGTCCGTGACGATGGGCCTGCCGAATGTTATACCGGCTAGCCGCTTGCTGACGCATGGCCTCCGCACTCCGTCGGATTTCGGGGACGATCACGTCTTCGATATACGGAAAAACCGCCACGGCCATCTCCGCATAGGCGTCCTCGTAGAAATCCAAAATTTCGGCCGCCCCGTCATCGCCGAAGACCAATCCGAGTAGAGACAGGACGGCGTCGCCAAACAGGGACAAAACCTCCTGCGCACCGGCGTCGGACGGGTCGGCAACCTGCTGGGCCGCCTTTTGCGCCGCTATGACAGCGTTATACCTCCGGTTAAACTCCATTACCACCTTGTCGGGGGTGATGGAGGCGGGAATCTCCTTGACGGTGGCCCCTGTCTCGTCCACCAGTTCCAGTGACTCGGTGATTTTTTTAGCGCGTCCTACTTTATATCCCATCTATCCTGCCTCCTTAATATGGGGAGGAGGGGCAGCCTCCAGGCTGCCCCTCCAGCATCATTGCAAAGACACCGTCTCAAACGTCGGCTTGCCGTTGCAGTGGATCGTCAGCGTGACCGCGTTGGGCTGGTTGGCGTCGCCGCCAGCATCAGTGATGTTGGCCAGCGTCACATTCATCACCATGGCCTGGTTGCCGCGTACCAGCCGCATCTTGGCCTTGCGCGCATCGCCGAGACCGTATTGCACCTCGGGGTCAAAAATATAGTCGTTGACGGGGTCGCCATTTTTACGGTCGCCGGTAAAGGTGACCGTAAACTGTGCGCCGGTCACCTCGGTCGACGCCCAGCCGCCGTCCGCTAAATAGGTGGCCTGGTACAAAACCTCATTGAGAGACTGAGCGAGATTTTTAAACATACGCCCCATGTCGCTCCAGGTCGGCTCGGTATGCGGGGCCTCCGAGGTATCAAGCTCACACTTGATACCATAGTTGATTTCCAGTTGCGTTGCCATGTGCATCCTCCTAGACTAGATGTAATAATAGACGTAGACGACGGCGGTGTAGATGGTCATCCCCCCAGGGGATTCGAATGTTACAAACTGCGGGTCGGATTCCGCCTCATACAGTAGGATTTGCCCGCTGTCCACCGGCGGAAACTCCCGCAGCGCCTCCAGCTTGCGGCAGACGACCGCCAGCCTGTCAAACGATCGTTTTTGTGTGTCCTTGCACAGCAGTTGCAGCGTCAAATGCCGCCGGGAGCTGCCATCCAAATACCGGGCGTCTGCCGCGCCGCCAGCCACCTGCAGCGTCATGCCGCCCTCCGGTGGTAAAACGCCGATGGTGACAGATTCCTCCGGCCGCAGCAGCTGCGCCGTCATCTCCAATATTTGCGTGGCCGTCTCCATCTTTACCCCTCCAGCAGTTTCTGCAGCAGGCGCTGCCAATCATCGCCAAACCGGTCATAGGCCTTATGGCACCACATGTACGCCGCGTTGCTGTTGACGTCCGTGCAGGTTGCCGGCAGCCAGTATTGCCGGTTGGCGTAGACTGTGTCCCATACCAGATCGCCCTCCTCCGGCCGACTGGCGATCAGGCTGGAGTCAATCAGCCCGCCCTGGTCCTGCTTGCAAAAATAATTGCAGTCCTTTAGAATTTGTTGGGATAAAATCGGCAGCACCCGGTCGATGTCGGCAGATACCTGCGTCTTGACGCCGGCCATGTCGGTGTGTATCTCAAAGCCGGAGATCATTCCAGCCCCACCTCCCAGTGATGCAGCCGCTGGCCATCATACAGCCGGTCGGCGCGCATCACCGTCATTTCCCGGCCGTTCCACACGATTTTCTGTCCGACGGAAAACTCCGTTCCTTTCGGGGCGGAGTTTTGTGCATCGAAAAACAGGGTGCATACCAGCTGCTGCTGCGTGTTGTCGGATCCGGCAATCATCTTATCGCTGGGTTCCACGCGCACCCGCAGCAGCTGCCGATGCGCATAGATGGGCTGCTGCCATACATCCGTCCCGCCGGGCACCATCAGCGTGGCGGTATGCGGCAGCAGGCTGCGGGGGATAGGCTTCATCCGCATGCTACTCCCCCCTAAGATACGCGCAGACATACGCCAACAAATCCGGCAGCAGGGGGCTTTCCATGCCGCCGGCGGAATCAGCATCCCCGCCGGAATAGCTGAATTTGCCCAGGGTCATGTTGGGCGCGCCGATGTCGTTGATGGCGGCCACCCCGCCTTGGCTGCTCAGATACTGCATCTGTATGGCCGTCGCCCGTTCCACATCCGCCCGCACGACGTCCGGCAGTTCCGCCAGGCTGCGGCCGCGCAGCCTGTACAGTGTCACGCGGTCGACGGCCATGGCGGCCATATCGGCCAGGACGTCAAAATCATCCGGCGGGGCCTCGCCGGTGTACTGGATATACTGCTCCGTACCGATGTATGCCATACCGCACCTCCTCCGATTAGGTGGCGCTGACCTCGACGCGTTTGATGTAGATCGTCTGGGGTTTGCTGACCTTCAAACCGTAAACCTTACGGCCCTGCACGGCGGACGCGCCGATATACTTGCCGGATCCGGAAAGATCCTGGATGTGCGGGGCAACCTGCCACTCCTGGACGCGATGGCACCAGTTGGGATGGCCGCAAATCAGCTCGGTCGTGGTCTTTTTGCCACCTGTCACCGTCGTGTTCTCAAAATACATATTGCTGGACTCGAAAATGTAAAATCCGGCAACCTTGGCGATCACCCCATCCTGCAGCAGTTTCTCGGACAGATTACCGCCGTTTTTGAAGTGGTCGTCCAGCGCCAAGACCTCCAGGAACTCCGGCGAGCAAATGGCCCAGCGATCCTTTTCCGGAACCCCCTTGCGGCTCAGCACCCGCTTAGCCGCCAGCAGCTCCTTATACGCGGTTTCCGCGGTCGAGGCCGTCTTGCTCGCGCTGATGGTGGCGCCGCTGGCGGATTCCAGGATGCTGATGGACTTTTTGTCCACCTCCAGGGCGATAGCGTAGCCGGCGGAATCCAGGCGTTCGGCGGTGATACCATCCGGCACCGACGCCGCGTCAAAGCCGTCGATGATTTCATTAACAGCCTTATCCTGGTCGATGGCAAGATCCATGTAGGTGGTGGTTCCGCCGCTCGCCTCGATGCCGGTCGCCTTGTTGTAGTCCGATACCGTGACCTCCGTGTCCCGCACCGGGATTTTGACCTTGCCGGCGGTCGGATTGCCCTCGTAGCGGTTGTTAAAAATCAGGTTGTCCTTGGTGACGAGAGTGGCGCGCAGTTTGGCGTCCACCATCGCCGCATAGCGTTCCTGGTTTGCATGTGCCATAGTGTTTTTCCTCCTTAGTCGATTTTAAGATCGGGGTTGATTTTGGCGAACGCAGCCTCCACCCCGGTGCCGGCGGGCGGATTCCCGCCATGCTCCTGGCCCCAGGCACCGTCCGGTTCGAACAGGTACGCGGCATCCTTGCGGATGGCGGCCAGCTGCTCATCAAAGCCGGTCAGCCTGCCATCCTCCACCTTGAGCTGCTCCATGTCCAGCATCCCCCTCAGCGCCTTGACGCTGCGGGCGCGGCTGCCGGCCAAGGCGGCACCCAGCAGGCCGTCAAACTGCGCCTTGCCAATCTGCTCCTGCAGAGCCTTGGTGTCCGCATCGTATTTCTGCTGCAGGGCTTCCAGGGCGGCCTTGGTGTCGGGGTCGGCCGTTTTGGCGTCCTTGATGGTCTGCAGCTGGGCGGTCAAGGTGTCCAGCTGCTGCTTGTAGCCGGCGGCCTCGGTCTCCAGTGCGGCATGTTTGTCCTTGCTGACATAGCCGCCGCCGGACAGGTCGGCCAGTTTGATGGGGGCGTCCTTGTGCTCATCGGCCGCGTTGTAGGCGTCGATCGCCGCCGTCACCTGGCCGAAAAGTTCTTCGCCGAGTGCGTTCTTCAGGTTTTCCATGATGTGTCCTTTCGCGGCGCTGTTTTTATATGCGGTGCCTCCGCAGCCGGCGGCAGTTTATATCCCATACCGCAGGGGTGATGCAGGCCTTTTATATGCCGTGCCCAGGGCATAAATTAAAGCCCGCGTAAACGGGCCTTAAAGCAAAAAATGGACGAAAAAAAGCACCCTCAAAGGGCGCTCGTTGGAATCGTCATTTGGTTTTGTTGTCAGGCTTCAACTGTCCTCGCGGATCTCGCAGAGGAGGCTCATCCAGTACAAAAACGGTGTCCTCATCGTAATCGCTAAACTCGCCGTCCATTTCCGATATGCGGACGATTTTCGGCTTGTCCTCCGCCATGCTATCTCACCTCAAATCCATAATCCAGGCCATACCTGGACGCAAATACGTCCAGCAGGTGCATTTGATAGATTTGATTGTATTGTACCACGTCGATTTCGCCGGAATCAAGCCTTTTCGCGACTAGTGGCTCCACCTGAGCCTCTATCTCCTCGTAGGCCTCCTTAATTTTTATCCGGCCGTCGATTTCCTCCGGCCATTTTTCGGGATGGCGCAGTACAAAGGTGCCGTCTTTTCCGGTGGCACGGATTTCCGCCAGCTCACCACGCTGCAGCATGGAGATGTCGGCCCACGAAAACGTGGTACTGTAGGGGTGGTTGTGGGTCAGGACGCCGCCGGGCATCAGGTCGGTTTCCTGCCGGCTGAACGATACGCCCATCTCGCTGCCCCGCTTGGTCAGGATGGTTTTGCCATCCTTGTCGTACAAAATGGCCGTCTCGCTTTTCCGCTGTGCGATGATCACCTCGTCCTGGTGCAGCCTCCGCCGGGCACCATCCGGCCACCTCATGGTGTTGTTTACCGATATGGTGCCAGCTTCCTTTGCGGCAGCCCGCTGCGCGGCCGCCCTGGCCTTGCCCGCCTCGCTGCGGCCGAAGCCCGGCACCTGCACCCGGTCAGGCTTAAGCGCCCGGCCATTGCTTTGCGTAAACTCCTTCAGCCGCGCTTCCCGCTGCTTTAGCCTGGCCGCCGCTTTTTCAAACCCTTCCGCGTCACCGGCGGCGTCCAGCATGGCGCAGGTACGCTTGCTCTCCCGCACCTTGCGCTCCAGCGCACGCTGCTTTTGACTCTCCTTGTACGCGGCGGCATTTTCTTCCTTGTCATACGGCGCATAGGTCTTCCGGCTGAGCCCCGGAAAAAACGGGTATACATGGTGACCGCAATTAATTCCCAGCAGGCCGCCAGGCTCGCCGTAGCTGGTGGAGCTCCAGGGATAAAACGGGATTTTATTGCCGTTTAAATCTTCTGTAAACCCACTTTCCCCGGCCCGGCTGTATATCCGGCCCTGAAACGGTTCGCAGCGGGGGCGCGCGCCGATGTGGCTGCTGACCTCGACCAAATCGCTGCCGTAGTCGTCCATCCGGGCAAACTGCGCATCGTTGGCCACCTGGTTGACCGTTGTACGGATACACATGTTGATGTAGGATTCCGGGGCCCACTCACGGCCAGCCTTATCCACAAATCCCGGCATCCCCTTGGCCGCAAACTCCGTCAGGCATTGCCGCAGCGCCGCCTGGCGCGGCTGGATGCCCGTGATCACGGATGCCGTGGACTGACCGATGATTTGGGGGTATGCGTCGTGGTCGGCCACGTCGGCAACCGTGTTGACGATGCCGGTATACGCGTCCCTTGCCTTGTACGCCATGGTGGTGTTGACCAGGTTATACAGGTCTTTCGCCTGATCCTGATACAGCTGCAGGGCGGACATCATAGCGTCGGACGCCGGGAAATCCACCGGCTTGCCCAGCTCGGCCGCCGCCAGCGCCAATTGATACAGCTTATCCGTTTCGTCCAGCGCCTGCCCGGCGGCGGATATGACCGCCTGGTAATGCAGCTCTGGGCAGCGTTTGGTGCGCTTGGCGATGAGGCGGACGTTCCGGGCGTTCAGCTCGCCCAGCTGCGCCAGTTTGTTCAGCTGCCACTTGGCTGTGCCGGATACCTCGATGCCTTTACCCAGTTGGGCGGCGATGCTGGTCATCAGGTCATCCGTCAGCTGCGCGTAGATGTCGGCGATCGGCTTAGCCAGTGCCCGCGCCTGTGCCGGCGTCATTGCCATCACCACCCTCATCATCAAACCAGTCGTCCGGGGTGCCGGTGATTTGCGCCTCCTTGGCTATCCGGCTGAGCTCGGCCTCCGCCTCTTTTAGCGAGCATTTGCGGATGTCAGCTATAGCGGATACCTTGCTTTCCAGGCCGGCGGATACCAGCTTGATGTGGTCATCCTTTTTGGCGCTGCTGTCCTCGATGATGGAGTCGTCAAACGAGATGTTGACCTCCAGATCCGGATCGTGTCCGGACAGGTACGCCAGCGCGCGGGTCATTCCAATCAGCGCCTGCCGAAACAGGATCTCGTTTTTCTGCAGGTTTTGGTACAGCTCCGATTTGTCACT
Organism: uncultured Oscillospiraceae bacterium; assembly: GCA_900546265.1. Classification (GTDB taxonomy): domain Bacteria; phylum Bacillota; class Clostridia; order Oscillospirales; family Acutalibacteraceae; genus UMGS856. Next base: position 13,877 of record URCA01000004.1, read on the forward strand.
GATGACCTCCGTGGCCGTCTTGACGCCGTCCTGGTCAAACCGGTATCGATCGTCCCCCAGACCGCATTTTTTGGCCAGCAGATTCAGCGCCCGCTGCAGGCCGGCCTCGTGCTCCTGGGCACGGATGGCCATGTTGATTTCTTTGAGGTCGTTTTTGCCGTCGTCCGATTGCTTGTATACATAAAAAGTGGTGTCGTTGGGGTCAAACAGTGGGGCGGACGTGCCATCTTGCGCCATCTGAATTTTGGCCATGGACATCGGCACCATGATGCGTTTCCGCCCCAGGTCAAATTCGTTGACGTAGCTGTCCCAGATGAGATCCACCGATTGCAGCAAGTCTAGGCTGTTGCCGTATACCGACATCCCCATGGGATTGTCCAGGGCATAGTTGTTGATGATGTTGGGACGGACGATCTGGTACAGCGGGATCGGGCTGCCGGTATCCACCACCGGCTTCACGCCGGCGGGGGGAGGCAGCGGTTTGCCGGCGTCATCCAGATATACGTTTTCCACCAGATAGCGGCCGTTTTCCAACCGGTGGATCATGATGTAGTAGACGGTTTTCCCCTGCCGCATCTGCACGCTGGCAAATGCGCACTCCGTTATACGCCGCCGGCTCCAGCTGATGGGGTAAATCATAGGGGCGCGGATGTAGTCGATTACCGGCTGGCCGTTGGCATCTTTGTATTCCACAAATGCCGCCGTGCCAAGCGCAAAGGCCAGTTCCACCAGGTTATTGCCCAGCACCGTAAACTCGTTGTCCCGCAGGATGTCCTTCAGCTCCTCGTCAAAGCCGGCGTCCACGTTGATTTGCACCTTTTCATTCAGCAGCAGATTGGCGTGATCCTCGGCGATGACTTTGGCCATGCGCAGCGAACGCCGGTGACGGCCGGTAAATCCGGTGCCGTTAAACACCTGGTAGCGGTGGAAACTGTCCACATATCCCTCATACCAACCCTGGTACAGGGATATCTGCTTGTACCAATCAACATCCGGGGGAGTGTACCCCCTCCGGGTCAGGTAGTCCCTGATGATGGTTATCATACTATTGCCACACCTCGATCATATCGGTCATGATGCTTTCCGTACTATATTCCAGGGCATCCAGGCTGTCGATGTTGTACGTACCGTCGTCCAGACGTTTGTCCTTGCCGCCGCTTTTCGCATCCCAACAGGCCGTCTCCAGTGCCTCGATGACGTGCGGGCAGTCCGCCGTCACCTTATACCGCCCCTGGCTTATCAGCATATTGTAAAACGCGATCCGGTCGAGGATGGGGCCTTTCCGGGCGTTATTGATATCCACCGGCAGACGATTCCGGGCAGCAGCCGCCCGGAATCCTTGAATCAGCACCTGCTCCGCGCTGTCGCAATACACATCATATACCGGCCATTTTTTTAGACAATCCCGGACGAACCGGACAAAATCGTCCTCCAGGGCGGCGGGGGATATAATCTCCTTGCGGTAATACTCGGCCAGCGTGACAATTCCCTGATATCCAGGCAGGATCCCGTTGCATACAAACGCGTGGGCGGATCCGTTTCCGCCGTAGTCCACGCCTATCACGGCATATTGCACTTTCGGCGGCTCGGCCGCCAATATGTACGCTCGCGGGTTATCCGCAAACTGCCGGTAAATGACGCCCTCCGCCGCCACCCAGAGGCCACGGATAAAGCGGTCGTAAAACACGCCGCTGTACAGCCCTTCGTACCGGCGCTTGACCTTGGGATCCAGGGACAGGTTGTCGTCCATGGTGAAGTGCAGGTACAGGCGGTTTTTTTTGCCCTCTTTGTCCTGCACCCACTCCCTGTAAAACCAGTGGCTGGGATTGTCGGGGTTGCAGTTGAACCAGAACCGGCTGCCGGACACGCTGCAGCGGGCAATAGCCTGATCAACAAAGGATCGCGGCATCAAGGCCACCTCGTCAAACAGTACGCCGGCCAGCGTCATGCCCTGGATCAGCGCCGCGCTGCCTTCATCTTTACCGCCGAACAGATAATACTTGTTGCTGCGCTTGCCGGTGGATATGATGATGCAGTTTTCCGAAAACTTTTCCTTGATGTCAAAAAGCCCCTCCAGCCAGGTCGGCAGGAAGGATACGACATTGCGCCGCAGGGACTGGATCGTCTTGCCGCATATTGCAAAGTTCTGCCGGTCAAACCGGCACATAGACCACAGCACAAACCCGACCGCCATGCTGATGGTCTTGCCGGAACGGATGCTGCCATCGCAGATGATGGCGTCGTATTTGGCTGTCTGGGGATCGTTCCACCATGTCAGCGTCTGCGCCTGCTTGGCGGAAAACTTGGTATAGTTCATCGTTTCCCTCCGGTGCTGGCCAGGATGGCCTCCAGCAGGTTATTACTCGCCGTCTCGTCGGTTTTGTCCTCCTGCTGCAGCTCGTTGTACAGCCGGATGGCGGAGACGTCTCCGGCGCGGCAGCGCGCGACGAGCGCCTCATGCACCTCCGCCATCTCGCCGGTGGTGTACTTTTCGATCAGGGCGTCGATCTTCCGGGCCAGCTCCTTGCCCCTAAACATACCCAGGGATTCCTTCAGCTCAGCCAAATCCGCCGCGATGTTATAGGTCTTTCTGACCTTGGCGGGGTCTAATCTATCCAGCAGCTCATCGATACCGGCTTTTTTGTCCTTATGCACGCGCTGTCACCTCCAGTCAAAACGGCGATATACGCCCGAAATGGGCGTTTTCCGGTTTGGACGTCCGTTTACCATGCCACGACGGACCAAGTACAAATTAAACGAAGTTAAAGGTAGTTTAAAGGGGTACAGGCACACATGCGGATACCCGCAGGCAGGACGGGGCCGCCGGACGGTTGCCCGCCGGATCGTCTTGCGCGGATATCCGCGTGTGTCGGCCAGCTCCTCCAGCGGGGACGAATCAACCCGCAGGGCTCCCTGGCGTTTGTTCCGCCGGCGGGGCCGGCAAGATGGATAGCTCTATCTCGTGGGCGTCGCCCAGGATGGTCAGCGTCACAATAGCGCGGCGGCGATGCCAGTTGATGCGGTACGTATCCGGATCCAAATCCAGTAGCGGGCCGCTGATGGGCTGGCCCCCACCGTCCGGCAAGCGCCGGACAACCGACGGCTGCAGCATTTCCCAGCCCAGGCAAACGATGTATGCCGCCTCGGCGTCGGACAGAGGGGCGGGTCGCCCATCTGCCCGCAGTATCCGCAGGACGCCGGGGACACCCAGCAGGACGTAGTACAGGTGGTCGGTATACTCCGCCCGCACAAAGACATAGCCGTTAAACAGCAGATGCGGCTCCGTCACCCAGACAGAGCGGCGGCGGAGGAGGCGCTGCTCCTCGGGGGCCAGGGCGGTTACACCGTGCCGCCGCAGCGCCTCGACGACTTCTTTGTCTGTGCCGGGCTTGACCTGCAGGACATACCATTTCATCCGCCGAGCGCCTCCTTTTCCTCCTGCAGAACCGTCTGCAGCTGCTTATACAGGTCGGGGTGCTTCTTTGCCAGGATGTCAAACAGCAGGGATTGATTGGCCTCCAGGGCCTTTTCGGTGTCTGTCTGCAGCCGCTGGTCAATCTGCTTTTTGTAGCCGGCCGCCCGGACGAGGCTGGTGGCCTCTCGCAGCAGTTTTTCCGGTTTGACCGTTTCCCAAACCTCCGGTGGGGCGTTGGCTAGGGCGTTAAAGATGTTCTGAGTGTTGATGCGCAGGATGGCGTCGGACGGGTCAAAGTCCGGGTATTTCTCCATTTCCTCCACGACCATGCGCATATTTTCGTTGGCCATCTGTAACTGTTCGATGCCGCCCAAGAACTTGCGGGCATACCGGCAGACGCCCATCTGGGACAGCTGCACCTCGTTGGCCTGCAGATACTCCACGATTTCGCGGTAGGGATGGCCGGCCAGCAGCATCTGATCGACGGTATCCTTCAGGTCGGCCGGCAGGTTGTCTATGGTGCCGTTGCTGCGGTTGCGGCGGCGGTTAAACATAGCCACGCCCCCCTACGCGTCGACCATACGGTCGTGGATTTCGCCGCCCAGCAGCCGGATGCCGGTGGCCGTCACCTTGGCCTCCAGGTCGGTATAATCATCCGCATCCTCCAGGTGCAGTTCTTCCCGCGTCGTCACGTGGCGCAGCTTGATGTAGCCGGCGGCGTCCAAAAAGTTGATGCTGTCCAAAAAACGATCCTCCGGGATGCCGGGGATCGCGTACTTGACGTCCTGCAGCCGTTCATACTTATGCCGCAGCAGGTTGATGATGCGCAGCACCCGGCCATTGTTGGCAACAAACTGCCCCTGACGCATCCGCTTGATGGCGTCCTTATCGTCCATTGTCGTTACCCCCTTTACGTATCTCCAAAAGTATGTCGTACATCTTATCCATCTTTTGCTCGTTGGCCGATTGGGTGCGGTAAAAATCAGCCTTTGTCAAAGTGTTTTCTTTTATTTCTTTTACATCGATGCCCAGCTCCGACACGTCGTCCCGGATTTCTGTCCGCACGGCCTCCAGTTCAGCCTTGGTCACATAGGTCTGCTTGATTTGATTGATGTCCTTGTCGTGCTCGTCAGTCTTGGCAATGGTGCGCTTTAGGAAATATGTGATAACGGTGACGGCGATCCCGGCTATGCCGGCCACCACCCACCATGTACCCGCGTCAAAGTTCATGCTGCACCCCCGAAAAAAAGATAAGGTATGATTTCAGCTTCTGCCAAAATCATACCTTATCTTTTTTCTGCCGTCGAATGAAGATATTCTTCATTTTGCTTAGTATAAAAACACTTGGCCATCCAGGGGCTTTTGACGCAGCTCCTCGCTTTTGGCCTTGACAATATCCTGGATGCGCCGCTCTGTCAGTCCCCATTTACGGGATAGCTCAAAGACGTTTCCGCCGTCATATTCTCTCACGATCAGGTCGTTACGCAGCGGCAGGATCAGGCTGTCGGCCTTTGGTATGTAGATGTTTGCTCCTCCAAACGATTCGACCAACGCCTTAAATGTCTCCAGGCCAAGCAGTTCCGCCAAATCTTTGCTCTCTCCCTGCAGGTCATCCAGTGTCAACAGTTCCATCAGTTTGTCCATGTGCATCACCTCTCCTGCGCTGTGCGACGGTGGACACGTACCCCTTAAGTATCTCAATCAGACGGCCCGTCTGTTGGTAGGACAGCCATTGCAGAGGCTGTTTGGGGTTGGCGTCTACATGCAGTTCCCGCTTGATGATACCGCACAACCGTTCTCCCAGGGTGGCCTTGCTCCGCTTTGTGTCGTAGTCCGCCAAGTTATACATCAGATGCCACACTTTGCGCTGTTGGCCCTCGGTGGCCCCGCCCGGTGGACGCGTGGGAACAGGCTTTTTGATGCCGCGCATCCGCTCCTTGAGGACGCCAATGATCTCCTGTGCCTCGGCAAAAGACAAATCTCGGACATGCTCCTTGCCAGTCATGCTCTCCACCATCTGGTGCAGGTTGTCATCAGGACGGCCACGCTCTGTCAGGCCCAGCGAGCCACCCATGGCGTAGATGGACTTGATTTGCCACCCGTCTATCGGCCTCACGACGATTCCGCCTCCTCGCTCTCGATCCACTTACTGCCAGGATTCCTGTCGGCCGCCAGTTCCGCCGCGCAGGCGGCGTAACCAGCCGCGTCGACGTAGCTGTCCTCCTTGCCGTGCCCGGATTTGATGCGGGCCACCTTCAGCAGCATCATCATAACGGCTACATCGTGGCCCGTAAACGGGTATCCCATGTAATCCTCCCACAGGCGGGCAATAAGGTTAAAATTGTTCTCCGGGCTACCGTACTGTTTCTCGCGGTCGGAGCAGACGATCGTCATCGCCTGCTCCAGGATGGCTTTCCTGTCCATGTGCGCTCCTCCTATTCCGCAGATTTTATCGTCTCGGACGATACCTCATACCAAAACTCATCATCAGACTTGAGATATGCGCCAGTCTTGAGGATATCCTCACCCGGGTATTTCCGCAGCACGTCCTTGTTGACACTCTCCTTGGTGGTGATGCAGTCGACCATGCCGTAGCGCCGGAGACTGGCGATAATGTCGGCGGATTTGGACGCGGGTACCACCAACTTGGTACTGAGTCTAAAACCGGTCTGCCCAAAATTCAGCCTTTTGGATTTGCCATCCAGTTCCTCCCGATGGCGGGATACAAAATCGCGGATTTGTACCTCCAGCTCGCTGATACGCTCCCGCATCGGTTTCGACGCCGCGTCGGCTTTCTCCTTTGCCAGCGTGATCTCGCGGTTAAGATTTACCTCGATTTCATCGACGCAGCCCTCACAGTTGAGGATCTCCTTCATTGCGTCATCCACATCCTGCCAGGTACTTAGAGTCGGCTGGATAGGCACCTTTTTTCTGGCCATGCTATATCTCTCCTTTTTCTGCGATCTCTATATTGTGATTGTTTTTGACCAGGTGGCGGCGGAGGGCGGTAAAATTAGTCCAAAACGGGTAATACGCAGTATACTGTCTCTTTTTGCGTTCCGTTTCCCACTGGCTTTTTCCGACCCCTTTCGGAGGCTTTGCGGGGAGTATACACTTGACCACCGGCCGGTAAAATCGCCGGCGCTCCTCACAGTCCTCCAAGATCTTTTTGCCGTCGATTACACCGTCCACGTATACCGCAAGCTCGCTCTTGTAGGGGCTCGTCGGGACAAGGTACAGGCTGATGTGATATCCGTCTATCATCAGCTCAGCTCCTCTGCATGGATTGAGGGCGGCCTTCTTGACGGTCTCCCACTGCTCTTTTGTAAGCATTTTGCGATCGCTATCCAAATATATCCTCCTTCCCATTATCCACACTCTGCGTTCCCACGGGCTTGTGACCGTCCGACCGATGGGGCCGGGCCGCATTATGGGTGGGGCTTACAGCCCCGAGTTATCCTTGTCGTAGTCGTATGCGCGTTTGTGCTGATTCAGGCGCTGCTGGGCCATCATGCCTTGCCGGTGCCCGTCGTGCCATCCCCGGTCGTAATCCGCCACGCGGGGCGTGTCCCGCCCCACCCACCAGCCGATGGCCAGCAGCGTCGGCAGCGCGAGCGGGATGACAACCTCCCCACCGACCACTCCATCTGGCCTGGAAGCGGACACCTGCATCGCCGCCGAGGCCGCAAGGCCGATGATTACGCCGGCCAGCACCAGCAGCACCAGTTTAATCGTCTTCTTCATATTTACCCATCCTCTCCATCTCTCGTTCTGTGCGGCATTGCCGCGCGTATAGGTACTGCATGTATTTGCCGTATTGCATATCCAGCGCTGTCATCTCCGCCACAATGGCGTCGATGCTGCCCGGTGCTGGTTGCTGCTTTTTATGTCTCATGGGGCACCTCAATATGTCAGGATGTGCATAGCTTTTGCCATGGCAAGCAGGCCTTTATAGCTGATATCCTCGTTGTCAATGGCATTGCTGTACAGGTTGATAGCGCCCCGGATGCCCTGCTCCGACATGGCAATCGTATGCAGTAGGTCAATCTCCTTCTCGCCGGTGACGGCCGGACAAAGTAACAATATGTCTGCTCGGGTGATTTGCGACGTGTGCCGGATCTCCGTTAGTTTAGTGCGGTTTTTGATTTGCGCAAATGCCTCCCGGCTGCGCCCCCGAGTCGTGACCGTCTCGGCGTTGCCAACCAGTACGATCCCGACCTCCGGATTGGCGTCCCCAAACGCCCGGATGGACTCGATTGTTTTAATGGGTAGATGCTGGGCCTCATCAATGATGATGACGCGACGTCCACCGCGCAGATGGCTGTCAATTTCAAACCACATGTCATCCTTGCGGGCCGTCGGCAGCCGGAGCTGCCGGCACAGTAGCTTGAGGAATGCGGTGATGCTGACCACACACGGATTGACCGTTACATACACCGCTGTGTTGGGGTAATCCTGCGCATACTTTTGCGCCGCCTTTGTTTTGCCGATGCCGGCGTCCCCGCACTCAACGGCCAGACCTCCCTTTAGGTGGCAGAGGCGGATGGTATCATAAACGCCAGTGGAGATGCTGGTCGGGACATAGTCGGTAGAGATATGCAGTTGTTGCGCCTCTTCGGAGGTAGCAAACAACTCCTGCAGCTTGGCCTCCAGTTTTGCCACGTCTCCCTGATACTTGCCTTTGCGGTAAGTGCTGATAGTCCCCTCACTGTACCCGATGTTTTCAGCCGCTTTGGCTTGGCTGCCGACATCGGTGATGTACTGTTCCAGCCGTGCCTGCAGCTGCGGGTTGTAGGTTTTACTCATCGTCGCCTCTCCTTTCGTTGTTACGGATCATCCGTGCCTTGTCGATCTCCACTACATAATCCTCTCCGCCAGCAGCTCGGGCGAGCTGCCGCTCGGCGGCCTGTACCAGTTCAACCACCTTCGGCTCGCCGTCATCAGCGCCAGCCAGCAGGCCCTCGCGGGCGATTTGCGACGCCCGTACCATGACATCCAATGCGTTGAGATGCCCATATCTTGATATGGCGGCCTCGTTTTGCATATCAATCTGTTCTTTAGCCAGGCGACGAAAGCGGCGCTTCTCGGCCATGACCTTTTTGACGTCGTCCTTACCAGCTCCGTATGGCAGCATAATATCCCGATACATGGGGGCTGTCATAATAAAGCGCTCTTCCTCGTCGTATATCCGTACCTCATCCAGATTTTCGGGATCGTACCGGATATACACGCGTTTCCCTTGGTAATGCAGCATTAGCTCGTCGTTGGAATAATATATCCTCTCGCCGCCGATGGGGAGATGGACGCCGTTGCGGCCGACCGTCTGCAGGCGGGTGCTGCGCATCAGCATCAGCCCCAGATCCTCCTCGGTCGCCATGCGTACCTGCGCATGGGCGATGTGCTTGCGGTATACCTCCATTTTGGTCAGGCCCCGATCCGACACCACTTTCCCTTTGTATGGCTGCAGATTGAAATATCCTTCGATCATGTCCTCAACTACCTGGGATAGCTCGCCATCAAGCGGAATGTGACCGGCCTTTAAATGGCGTTTTAGCTTTTCCGGCCGGGCTGCTGGCGTGTTTCCGGTGTAGGTGTCAAACAGCTTGGATAAAAACGTAAAATCCTTAAAGGCCCGCTCGATGATTTTTGCTTGGCCGTTGCGCGGCAGTGCGTTGGTCATCTGTATGCCAAGCCGCGCTAGAATGGGGGTGGGCAGCGGCGACTGGTCTTTGGTGCGCTTTTTTGTACGATGGCCGAGGCCGCCGATATCCGTGTTAAGGTATTCACGCCCATTATCCACATAGATATTTTTTGGGATGCCGTACCGGAGGATGGCCTTGCGCAGCGCCAGCAGCGTAGCGTCCGAGCAAGGGTTATCCGTTACCACCCATCCCACGTAAATGCCCGAGCGGGCATCCATAAAGGCGGAAAGTGTCAGCCTGTGCCGTTTTTCCGTACCGTCATCCGCCTTGGATATGACGTCGATGGTGTGGCCGTCAGCTATCCAATAGTCGTTGGGCAGCATGTCATCGTAAAGGCGATCGACAAAGACGCCGCAGCGGTCGTTATGGGCTTTTTCTCCGCCTCTGGCCAACTCGCACACCGCCATGGGCAACGTCTTAGTATAGCGGTATAGCACATCATAGGATGGCACCTTATCCACCAGTTCCGGATGCTCCAGTTTCAGCGCGTTGACCGTCAGTTCCCGGCACTTGGATATTGTAAAATTGTGTTCATCCCAGTACCAGTATGTAAACAGGTCTGCGATGTCCTTGTCCATGCTGGTGGTGCCGCGCTTCCACGCCCCCCGCTTATCCACCAGTCCCTCCACACTGCCAGCCTTGTGCGCCCGCAACTTGCGCTGGAGGATGTCGTAGGATATGCGGATGTCCGGATGCTCCTGACGGGCCTTTGCGATGTACTCCGTATCGGCTTCGGCCCGGCTGCCGGAACAACCGGCGCGGTAGGCTTGCCAATCCTCCAAAATCCGGATCCACATAGCGGCCTCCTCGCGCTCATCGGCGGACAGCTCCTCCATGGTCTTGCCCGGAGCGGGCGGCGATTTGGCCGCCTTGGCCTTGCGCAGTTCCAGCGGCATCTCCCGCTCGTGCTTTTGATACCACCGGCGCTGCAGCGACGGCTCCAGCTCCGAGAGCGGGATACGGTATTGCTTGCCGCCGTTACCGGATATCTGTTTATCCGCACGGATGGATCCGTTGTTTATAGATTTTCTGATGTATTGTGCGCTGCAGCCGCGTAGCTCCGCCACATCTTTGACGGATAGATATTCCATATATGTATCACCTGCCATCTGGCAATATTGACCTGCCTCATCAGCGACCGGCGGTCACTCCGGATCGGACGGAGCAGCTGCTCCGTTTCGGCTGTTATGATTGTTATTGGGCCCGATGTACGATTAAAGAAGCTCTTCGTATAAAGCGGCTATAAGGGCGGCAAGGTAGGCGCTGGAATTATTTTGATTATCGGGCGTTTCGCGGAGCGCCTCCATGGACGCCGTTTCATACTCCAGAAAATCATCCCACTGGTTAACCAGGATGATCTCGCCGGCCTCCTGGGCCACCATACCCATGACGTAAAATTCGTCGTCAGTCACCAGAGCCCAGCAGATAACCGGGAGCCTCTCGGTTATCTGTTCTTTTATGGTGCCGTCGGCGTCGATATCGCGCCAGCCGAAGACGGCTACGGTATCGTGCGCAGGGATGATTTGCATGATGCGCGGTTCTTTCATTATGATGCTCCTTTCAAAATATGTTGCCGGTCTGTTCCCGGCTGCCAGCCGAATCCCCGTCTTACGGTACTACTATCGGCGTCGGTTCCCAGCCCGCCGGAGTGGGTATATTAAAGTTTCATGGGGTTCGCGGGATGCCCGTCTTTCCGGGCCGCCAGGTCGACGCTCTTTTTTACCGCATTTACGGGTAGACCATACCGCTCAGCGCCTTTTGACGGATTAGGCGTCCGGGAGTACCTGATTCTCGTCTTCCACCCATATCCGCTCTTCCACCGGATGACACGCAGCCAAATCGCGTGGTTTCATTCCGCATCATAATGTGCGGCGGGCTTGGGCCGGATGCGCTCCGGCGGGCGAAGAAAATAGACCATGGAATTCTCTCGTTGGACATTTGTACTGTTGAGTGGTAGAATCTGGTAGAAAGGGGGTGATGCAATGGGAAATGGAACACTTCCAGAGTTTGAACTGGAGCTCGAATGTGTAACCTGCGAAAAATCTTTCACAGCTTCGTCAAAGAGTGTTGGGCAAACAGTGACTTGCCCTCACTGCGGCCAACAAATCGAACTGGTTGACGATGGATTTTCCGATGGGCTGAAGGCCGTAGATGAAAAAATCCAGCAATCGCTGAAAGACATCGAACTCTAGTCCCGCTCAAGCGAACCGACTGTTATGCCAAGCTCTTCCATGGTGGCTTTCAGTCGGTTCGCTTTTTCCTGTAGCCGGTCGATTTCCTGCTCTGCCTGGGAAACGTCGAGCTCGACGAAAACTGTGTTCTTCTTGTTTTCTTCCATTTTGCGTTCACTCCCTTCTTTGGTCTGCCATCATCAGCACTGGGAGACCGTCCCCAGCGGACGCCCGGAGCGGGCGTTTCGGCTGTCTTTTGTGGGGCGGGCTTCACTCCCGCACCTTGGCCATCCTGGCGACCAGGACGCCGTCCTCGTAGTCCATGCTGATGATACGCCACTTCCTGCTCGCCAGCAGGGCGTTGATTTCGTCCTCGCTGCGCACGGTGCGCAGTTCCCGGATGGATTCATAGTTCATGCCGCTCACCTCCCGTCTCGGTTGTGGTATGTAAGGATGATGCCGGTGGCAAAACCGGCCAGGTAGATTAGCCAGGCAATGACGGCCAGGCCTGCGGAAATCACCATGGCAAATCCCCCTCGGGCCAATGGCCATGGGTAGAAAAATCCCACTCAATGGTGCCGCCCGGATACTGTACAATACCGTGTGCAACCAGCGTCCAGTTATCGGATATCCGCTGCATGATGGTACCGGCGATTGTGGTACCGATCACCTTGTACTGAGCGCCATTTCTGTTGGTATAGACCTGGCCAATTTGCAGTTCAATCATTTTCATCCTCCCCGTAGTCGTCAATAAAATCGATGGTCTCCTGCAGGCTGCCAGCGTCCCATTCGTGGTCGTAAAGGGCGGTGATGGTGACTAGGTCGCTGATGACGTCCTCATCACCAAAATCATCGTTGGGTAGGTACAGGTAATAGATGCCAAACTCAGGTTCTTGGACTATCATCCAGTCTTGGTAAAACGCCACGCAGTGGGTGGGGTAGATGCGCCATTCAAGCTCTTGCACGGTCATGCTCCTTTCTGATGGCTGTTATTTTTTTCCTCGTAGAACAATCTCCAATCAAAACGCAAGATGCCACCGATTTTCTGAGCAATCTTGGGACTCGGGCGGCGAACTCCCCGCTCGATATTTGCATAGTGAGCACGAGATATCCCAGCGTAAGACGCCACCGCTTCCTGTGTCATCTTGACACTGTTTCTATATTTCGAGACAAAATCATGCGAATACATTTGTAGATCGCCTCCTACATATATGTTTCAATATGACACTTTACTTTATTATAGTTTCAAATCGAAACATTGTCAAGACATAAAGCACGGTTTTTTATTATTATGTTTCTTTTTGAATCATTACGTGATATATTGTTGATTGTTTCTTTTTGAAACAATATAATTGCTATGGAAGGTGAGCATATGGAGTTTAAAGAGATGCGCAAATCAAAGGGGCTGACACAGGCACAAGTCGCCGATTTTTTAGGTATAACCAGAGCGGCATATACCAATATCGAAAACGGGCATAGGGAAGCCGACTATTCAACTCTATCTTCACTTTCAGAACTGTTTAGCGTATCAATAGACAGTTTGCTAGGGAAGAAGATCCCTCCGCAAAAAAAGAAGGGTGTAAAAATACCCATTTTAGGGAACGTCAGAGCCGGTATTCCAATAGAGGCCATTGAGGAGATTCTGGGTTACGAAGAAATATCGGAAGAAATGGCTGCTCAAGGGATGTTCTTCGCGCTTCGAGTCAACGGTGATAGTATGGAGCCGTTGCTTCTGGAAAAGGATATCATCATCATTCGGCAGCAGTCTGATGTGGACAGTGGAGATATTGCAGTCGTGCTGATAAACGGCGATGACGCAACCGTAAAAAAAATACATAAACAAGATAACGGGATCACTTTGATGCCAATTAACCCACAATACACGCCGATCTTTTTTACAACCGAGGAGATATTAAACAAGCCAGTAACAATCATCGGGAAAATGGTGGAGTTAAGAAGGAAATTCTAATATGATGACGTTAAGGCTCATTTCCCACAGGATGACACCATTCGCTGCAACGGTAAAGTGATAGGCATCCTAGACGCGGAGGCGTTGTACAAAGATTGATATTTTATACACAATAATTTATATTTATACAGTTTAAGCCGTGAAATACCCATCGTGTGAAAAATCCACACAAATTCCCATAAACCCGCATGAACACTAGAACGAAACTAGGTTGCGCGTCTTTTCGATTTTAGTTGCGCGGTTGCGCGTAAATTAGATGGGTGCTCAACGACCGATTTTCGCATCTTATAAGTAGAAATTTAAACAATGCCCAGCATAACGCAAAAAGCCTTTAAGCCGTGTATTCATGCGGCCTAAAGGCTTTTCCTGTTGTAAAAATTAAAGATGATTTAAAGATGATATAGCCCAATTTAAAGGCATATTTTAAAATTTCAATGCCGCCCGCTCGCCCCGCCGAAAACCAAAAAAATCGCCCCAAAAAACTTGCGTACAAAATACAAAAAAACAGGGGATAACAGTCACGGAACAGCCGTGTAACATGTAAAAAACGGCTCTATAACAGGGTTTTCATTAGTCCTAATTATTTTTAACGTCTTTTCACGTCGCCCCCGGAATTTTGTATTCTCTACGTAAACCTACAGCCGGCTGCAGCCGCACTATTATGATGTCCAGTCCATCAATGTCCGTCTGGCACATCTGGGTGCCGAGCTGTTTGACAAAACCAGCACCGCAGTGTTTCACCTCGATCCGAGCGAAAAGTACGGCCGACCCTTCGAGCCGTATGGCGGTGTATGCTCCGTCATGGGCGGGGCATCGGTAATCGGTTTCTTTGATGACGGTAGCTTTTTGGTAACCAACAAGGATTTTCGGCGGGATGTAATTTTGCGCCTGGAAACCACGGGCGGGGCAATGGAGCAGTACGATGACATGGCGGGTGTGTGGAAACCAGCCGGGGCTCTGGAACGGCTTTCCATCGAAGCCGGCGGGGCCCGCCTGCTACGGTTCTGTAAGTAAGAGGGGTTGTGCGTATATGGAAATCCGCTCGTTTGCCACCACCGCGGTGGATAAGTTGGGGCGTCGCCTGCCCCTCTCGGCACAGCCGCCTGGGGGACGGAAGCCGCGGCTGACGGCATTGTTCTATTTTTTGTGGAACGGGGAACACGGGGATGCCGAGCAACTGATCCCGAAAAACGTTTCAGCCATCCTGCGTGAGGAACCTCGCGCGGGGTATATGCCGGACGCCCCGCTGTGGGGAGGGCCGTCGGCATTTTACTACTGGGGAGAGCCGCTGTACGGGTATTACCTGTCGCGCGATCCGTGGGTGATGAGCCGCCATGTGGAGCTGTTTGTCGAAGCGGGGATCGACGTCCTGATTTTTGATGCCACCAATGCGTTCATCTATACGGAGGTGGTGCTCCGCCTGCTCGAGGTGCTGGACGAAGGCCGTCGCATGGGCTGGCCGGTGCCACGGATCGCCTACTATACCAATTCCTCGCCCGGGGACACGGCGGAGCGGATATACCGGGACATTTATGCGCCGGGGAAGTATCCGGAACTCTGGTTCCGTGTCGGAGGCAAACCGCTGCTTATCACCCGCGAGGAGGCGTGTAGCCGGGAGGTACGGGAGTTTTTCCAAATACGGCAGTCCCAGTGGCCCAATGAACCGGCGCAAGAAAACGGGTTCCCCTGGATAAGCTTTGTTCGCCCCCAACAGATTTACGCCGACCGTCAGGGAGGAAACCGCGTACTCAGCGTCTCTCCTGCCCAGCATCCGGGGATCTTGATGGGGGACTCGGCAATGTATGGGGCTACCGACAACTGGGGACGCAGTTATCACAACGGGCAGGCCGACCCCCGGCCTGGCGCTTCGGCATATGGCTACAATTTTGAAGAACAATGGGAGCGGGCTTTTCGAACTGATCCCGATATGGTCTTTCTCACCGGCTGGAACGAATGGACGATGAACCGGCTTCAGGGGCCGCCGGAGCGGCCGGTACGCTTTGTGGATAACGCCAATGAAGAGTACAGCCGCGATATTGAACCGATGGCCGGCGGCCATGGGGATAACTACTATCTGCAAATGACAGCCAACATCCGTCGATATAAGGGATATAATCCTCCGGTTTATCCCATCAAGGCTGCTGACGAATCGCGGTTTGGCGATCCAGCTTTCTGGGAAGGACTCGACCCGGCCATTCGACCCTTTCTCCACCATACGGAGGAGCGGAATTATCCTGGCTTCCATGGGGAGTACTTCCGGGGCTGCTCGGTGCGCAACCGCTTTGCGTTGCTGAAGGTAGCTGCCGGAGGCGGGCGGACTGCCTTTTATGCACAGGCCTGCAAGGGGCTGTCCCCCGACAAGGAGGGCGCGTGGATGCGGCTATATATCGGCGGTTTGGAGGATTCCGGGGCATCGGAGGATTCCTTTGGCGGGTTTCACCTGTATGTGGAGGACGGGTTCCTGTATCGCTTCGCAGAAGACGGGTGGGAGAAGGCGGGCGTCGCAGACGTCTGGAGATTTGAAAAGGCACTGGCCGTCGCCGTGCCGGAGGAACTTTTGCCCTCGCCGGTACTGGTGTTCAAATGGGCCGATTCCCGTATCCCATACGATACCCCGGACGATTTCTACTCCAAGGGGTTTTGCGCGCCTGTCGGTCGTTTCGGCTATGCAGCGTGGCGCGAGGTTCCATAAGA
Organism: uncultured Oscillospiraceae bacterium; assembly: GCA_900546265.1. GTDB lineage: Bacteria > Bacillota > Clostridia > Oscillospirales > Acutalibacteraceae > UMGS856. The sequence continues at coordinate 29,828 of URCA01000004.1, forward strand.
CGAGAGCGGAATGTGTGAAAAAGTATGAAGGATAAGAAACCTGGCAGGCGGGAAGAAGACCTGCTGTCGTATGCTAGTATCCCATTCTGGAGCTGGAATTATAGGCTTGAGCCGGAAAAGCTGAAGGAACAGATCGGCTGGATGAAACGGCAGGGACTGGGCGGCTTTATCATACATGCCCGAAAGGGGCTGCTGACGGAATACATGGGGGAAGAATGGCTATCCTGCGTGGGCGTCTGCATTGAGGAAGCCGAACGGCTGGGAATGGAGGTATGGTTATACGACGAAAACGGCTGGCCCAGCGGCTTTGCAGGCGGGGCGCTGCTTCGATCTAAGGAAAATCATGTCTGGTATCTCGACTGTGAAGAGAAGGACAGCTTTGACGCTGGTGCCCTGGCAGTGTTTGTGCGTCAGGAAGGCGGCTTCCGGCGCGTCCGCAGCGAGGCAGAGGAGCATGCCGTCTATTATACGGTGTATGCCCGCCAAAACGCTTCGTATGTGGATATTTTGAACCCGGCAGTGGTCAGGCAGTTTATCGAACAGACGCATGAAGTCTATTATAGGCGGTTTTCCCGACATTTTGGCCGCACGGTGCAGGGCTTTTTTACCGATGAGCCACAGTATTTCCGCTGGGAGCAGCCCTGGAGTCCGGTCGTGCCGCAGGCGTTTTCCGAGACTTACGGGTACGACGTGCTGGACGGGCTGATCGCCCTGTTTTATGAGGAGGAAAATGCGGCCGCTTTCCGCAACGATTTCTGGAAGCTCATGAATCGCCTTTTGATGGAGCATTTTCAGAAGGCGGTTTACGACTGGTGCGAAGCCCATAATTGTCGGATAACCGGCCACACCATCGAGGAAAACTCATTAAGCGGCCAGATGATGTGCAGCGCCGGAGTCATGACCTTTTACGAATACGAACATGTCCCCGGTATCGATTGCCTGACACTGGAACGAGATCCGGAACTGGCGGCCCGCCAATGCGCGTCTGTAGCGAGGCAGACCGGCAGGCGACAAGTGCTGACCGAGTCCTTCGCAGCCTGCGGGTGGAGCGCCACGCCGCTGGATTTGAAGCGGGTGGCCGAACAGCAGTTCATTGCCGGAGTCAATCGGTTGAACTTGCACTTGTATCCCTACAGCGTGGCCGGGGTCCGAAAGCGCGATTATCCCCCCTTTTTTTCTATTCACAACCCGTGGATGTCGGCTGGGAAAGATTTTAACCAGTATTTTGAAAAACTCGGCCGCTTGCTTGGACAGGCGGAGAGCATTGCACCCACGCTCGTCATCCACCCGTTGCGTTCCGCCTATACGTTGTATCGGTTCCACGATGGCGAAGCTCTGAGAAGGTATGACGACGCGTTCCTACGGCAGGTAGAGCAGTGGAAGCGGGACGGACTGCTGTACCATTTTGGGGACGAAACGATGTTGGCGAAGCTTGGCTCGGTGGACGGCGGGAAGCTGGTGTTGGGACGCCGCCGCTATGACTGCGTGATCCTTCCCGACCTGCTGTCCATAGACGGCAGTACGGCCGCTTTGTTGCGCCGCTTTGTGGAACAGGGCGGTCGGTTATGCGTGCTAGGGAATCCGCCGCCTCTTGTGGACGGTCGCCCGTCGGGGCTTTCATCATTCTGCTCGACCATCGGCTACGAGGATATCCTGCGACGTCAGCCGTTTCGGCTTGTGCAGGAAGGAGATGGCTCCCTACAGGCCGCCTGTATGGAGGACAGTCAGGGGAAGTTCCTGTACGTGCTGAACGCCAGTGAAGGGCAAGAAGGTGCTTTCCGTGTGGAACAGGAAGGGCTGTGGGAATGTAACCTTCTAGCGGACGGAGGCGGGGAAGAAGTCGCCTGCGGAGAGCGGATCGCTTTGCGGCCCGGTGAGTCTAAATTTTTCCGATTCGGGATGAAAAGGGCAGCCGGGAGGGGACAGAAGATGACGACTGCTCGACGGATACCTCTGGAAGACGGCTGGGAGGTTGACCCGACCGTCCGGAATATACTGGTACTGGATCGGGCGATAGTGATGAAGGAGAACGGGGAAACCCTTCCGGAGCAGACGGTTATGCAGGCGTTCAACCATCTTCTGCGGACGCGGTATCAGGGGGGGATAGCCTTGCAATTCTCCTTTGCAATCCGGCATATGCCTCCCGATCTGAAGCTGATTGCGGAAACGGGGATCCCATGCAACCTCACCGTAAACGGACAGGAGCTTTCAGTAGGGCATCCCTACGGGGAAGACAGGGACTTCACGTGGTACGACATTGCAGATTTGTGCTGCCCGGGCGTCAACAGAATTGTGATGACCCTGCGGTTTTACCAGAATCCGGCGGTGCATGACGTTCTGTATGGGCAGGGGATCACGGAATCGCTGAAGAACTGCATGGTATACGATACGGAGCTGGAAAATCTGTATTTGGCAGGGGCTTTTGGTGTGTACGGTCAGCAGGCGTTTGAGGAGCCGCAGCCGGACAGGCTGGTTGCGTCATCGGACTTCTTTCTTGCGCCGTTGCCAAAGAGGGTGGACGGCGCGCGCTTGGTAGAAGAAGGGTTCCCTTTTTTTGCCGGAGCGCTGCGTCTGCGCTGTCAGGTGGAGGTAGGCGTCCAGGAGCCGGGCAGCCGCGCATTTTTGTCTGCGCAGTTCCATGGTGCCCTTGTACGCGTGTATGTAAACGAGGCGTTTGCCGGGCAGCTGCTGTTTGGAGACCCATGCGAAATTGGTCCCTGGCTGCACATGGGGCAGAATACGATAGTGCTGGAGCTGATAACAACGGGGCGCAACTTGTATGGGCCGCACCATCACCCGGCTTTGGAATTGCGGTGCGTCAGTGCGGAGGAATACGGGGAACAGGCGGCAGAGGAAGCGGGGCTTATCCTAGAGGAACAGTATGCGTTTATCCGAACTGGCTTGGACAAGGTCTGGATTTCACTGGAAGCTGGAGAGGCGCCCCCGTCGAAAAGCTGATGGAAACGGGAGATGCCACGCAGAGTAGGTCATACAGAATGGTAAACGCAAAGCCGGCTTCACTCTACCTCCCGGTGGAGTAGATCCGGAATGTATAGGGATCCAACATCATATTGTCGCCCAGCCACAAGGGAGCCTGACCAATGCCGCTCACAACAACAAAAGCTATTTCAGACCATCAGACGGGTTGCTAAAAGGATGGATAAATATGGCCAAAGAGAATGGCTGGGGGCTGGCAGGCTCCCATGTGACAGAGGAGACATTGTACATAGACGGGGCGGATCTGGGCGGATACAGTTCGGTACCGCCGCTGGTGGAAGATAAGAATGTCCAGACGCGGCAGCGGCGGGATACCTTTGACCACGAGGGGGTGTATTTGGGTTACGGCAATGTGGATACCATCCTGCCGTATGTCCGGCAGGAGTGCTACACCCGTGTGCTGTCCAGAAAGGCATACAGATCCATTGTGGTGGAAAACGACTGTATCCGGGCGGTGTTTTTGCCAGAACTGGGCGGGAAGCTGTGGAGGCTGACCGACAAGATCCGGCAGAAGGAACTTTTGTATGTCAACGATGTCGTTCGTCCCTGTAATCTAGCGCTATGCAACGCCTGGACCAGCGGCGGCGTAGAGTGGAATGTTGGCCTTGTCGGGCATTCCCCCTTCACCTGCTCGCCGCTGCATACTGCGGTGCTGGAAGAAGAGACGCCGACAGGACGCATGCAGGTTCTGCGGATGTACGAATTTGAACGTATCCGCCGTGTGGTATACCAGATGGATTTCTATATCCCGCCGCATGGCCGATTCCTACATGCCCGCATCAGCCTGTACAACCTACGGGACGAGGTTGTTCCTATGTATTGGTGGAGCAACATCGCCGTTCCTGAGGAAGATGAGGCTCGTGTGATCGTACCAGCGGACAGCGCCTATACCAACGAGCAGGATACGGTGATAAAAGTGCCGACCCCTGTCATAGAGGGGCAGGATATTTCTTATCCGATGCGCATCCGGCAGGCGAAGGATTACTTTTTCGACATACCGGAAGAGGAACCAAAGTATATCGCCTATGCCAGAAAGGGCGAGCCGTTGTTCCTGCAAGCCTCCACGTCGCGTTTGAAGGGACGTAAGCTGTTTGTGTGGGGGCAGGGGACGGGAAGTCAGCATTGGCAAAATTTTCTGACGAGGGAGGCGGGCCGGTATTGTGAAATCCAGGCTGGTTTGGCAAAGACCCAATACGGCTGCATCCCCATGGGAGCGGGAGAAACTTGGGAATGGATCGAACTGTATGGAGCCGTGCCTGCTGATGAGGAGGCTTTGTTCGGCGGGTATGAGCAGGCGCAGGCGCATATGCGTGCGGCTCTGGGAAGGTTGCCGGAGTTTGCAAATCTCGAGCAGGAATTGGAGGATACAGCGGCGATGGCTCGCCGACCGGGTCGAAAAATCTTGGATGGCAGCGGGTTTGGATATTTGGAAAATCAAATGGGGTTGTATCGTGAAAAACGGGAACGGCTTCCAGCGCATCTTGCCTTTACGAGCTGGCAGGAGATAGCGAATCCTGACATGCGAATTGCTCCCTGGCTCGCTCTTTTAAAAGGCGAGGCTCTGCAGATGGATCCGGCCAAGCCCCCAATGTCCTATATGCTTTATGAGGAATGGGAGGCCTTATTGCAGGAGCGCGGCGCAAGCGGTTGGTGGCAGTGCCTCCAGTTAGGGATCCTAGCATTTGCCAGGCAAGAGTACACTAAAGCCCGGCAATGGCTGACGGATTCCCTGGCCGATGCAATAACACCGTGGGCTTTGATCGTGATGGCCCATATTGCGGTGCGCACACAGGAATCTGAACAAGCAATTAGCTTTGCCCGGCAGGCACTGCAGCTGGAACAAGCGGATGTCAGCTTGATACGGGCAGCGCTTCGGGTGCTCCTGGAGAATGAGGCTTATACAGATATCGTAGATATGGCTCTTATCGATGATGCTCGCTGTCAACTGTATCGAGCACAGGCTTTTCTGGCAATGGGACAATGGGAGAAAGCGGAAAAGTTGTTGATGCAAGACGGCGGGCTGGAAGTGCCAGATATACGTGAAGGCGAAAATACACTGACGTCGCTATGGGCTGCAATTCAGAAAAAGAGGGCGGAGAACGCTGGAAGGGAGTGGGATGCTTCCACCGCCCCGCTGCCCTATAAACTGGACTTTCGCATGGATGGAAGCGTTTAGAATGATAAAAACGCAGAGGGGAATATCGACATTCGGGATACCGGCCGCTGAGCTTGGCAGGAGCAGACAAAGGCCATTTCGGCCCATGTCGATCGGCGGTGTCAGACCGTGAACGACAGGAGCAGACTATATATGTATGGCTATTTTTACGCTGGTATCTTGGCATGAAGAGGTGGCGGTCAAACCCATCTTTTTCTCGGTTTGCTGCTCAACACCAGCCCTATCCCTCTAACGGCTTGGTGGGAATATGCGCTGTTTTTTCTCCTTTTCGGTGGTGCCAAGCTGTCGGTTTCCTGTTCGACAAGTATGCTCATCTTCTTACCTTCCTATTGGAACAAAGCTCCGTGCGGGTGAATGCTGTCTTAACCCGACCTCGGCGGCTAGAGCTACCAAGATGAGGGATGAAGGTGGGCTGGAAACGTGGGTGGAGTGATTTTTTGATTCTTAGGCGTAAAAATAAGGGTAATAACCCGATCTTAGAGATTTAACGAAAAAACTTGAGGGGGAAATGTTGCTGAAACAAGGACGACATTCGTCTACCCTAACGGAAAATTAACCAACCGTACAGCCGAATTTACCGGATCCATTCGATTCGATAAATTTGGCTGTTTTTGTTTTGCCGTAGAATATCGACAAGCCCAAACGCGTTTTATATTCTGCCGCGATCCTCCGACAATCTGAATTTTTAAAAATTCAGATTGTTCGGAGGAAACAGTCGTGGCCTATAACAAAGCCAAAGCGGAAAGAGAATGGATCCGCTGGAAAGAAGCAGAAGAAAAGAAACTCAGAGAACTCGGCGTTGACGAGGAAACGATCCAACGCCTGCATACATACGATTGGGCACAGTTCAATAAGGAGCGCCAGTACCGGCAGCGGCAGGTGGAATGGTTGCCTTATGTGGACTGGGCCGCAGCACAGGAGCTGGAGCTGCCGATGGAGGACACCGAATCCCTGCTGAACAGCATCGAGGACACAGAGCTGCTGCGGATCCTTTCCAATCACGATCCGGCTGCAGTACATACAGGGATGACCGTGGTCGGGGAAATGCTTTGATCTAGAAGTATTAGTAGATGTTGTAAATATATGGAGAATTATGGTATAATAATAGTATACCTATGCTTTAAAAACTACATTAGTTAGGTGATACTGGAATTGAAAATAATAGAAAGCATTACAATTAAATATTTTCGTTCAGTCTATACGTTGATGAACTGGTGATTACAGTATATCTAAAGCTAGATTTGTAGAATGTATAGAACAAGACGTAGTTGGTTTTAGTGATATTTCGTTTGCTGAATTTAATTAAGATATTTGATATTATCAAAAAATCTTGGACGATAGTACTATGTGATTTTATAAGAAATGGGTGTGTTCTTATAGAATTATAAAATTTTGCATCTAAAATATCCCGCAAATACACGCCGGAGCAAGCTATGTATTGCTTGCTCACTTTAACTGCTAGTAATAACTGCAGTCAGCTTTTGAATTCTGTCAACAAATATATTGCAAAAAGTTATGGGAATTTTGTTGGAGGGGTTATTTTGATTAAAAAATTGGTTGGACTATCAGCAGCCTGCTTGACGGCATTTTCACTATGTTCCTGTACGCACGATCTGGAGCGGAGCGCCGGATCGGGAAAGCCTACAACTTCTTATACAGATTTTCATTTTGGTAGCGAATCTAATACTACGCTTCCTTCGGATTCGTTCATCAGCCAAACGCCGAAATCGAACGTCAGCCAAGAAACGAATATGCCAGCAACCACTTCGAAAATGGCCAGGGGCACCACTTCTTCAAAAACGCCATCCTCAACAACTACACAAAAGACTACAATGTCCACTATCCACCCTCTGGATGTACCGTTGGTGTTCGACGATGTTATTGTGGAGAAGCTGGTGCGAGAATTTGTTGATAAGCCTAAAGGTAATGTGTATCCCCGTGACTTCAGCGATTTTATAGATACTCCGAAAAATTTTGTGGTTGAATATAATGAGAGCACCAATAAGACTTCTTTTGCCGACTGGAGTGGCGTAGGAAATATGGCGGAATGCAATGGAAAGGTAAACAGCTTTAAGGCTTTATCTACCATTCCATTTAAATATGTTCATCTTGATAATATTTCGGATATTAAATACTTTTGCTCAGAAGCGTTAGAATCCATTAGGGTGGTTTGCAGTGAAAAAACCGAAAATTTTAAATGTTTAAGTCGATCCAAAAATTTAAAATCCTTATATATTGAAGAATGTAAGGCACTTGATTTGTCTTTGCTTACCGGTTTGCAGAATATTGAATCTATTACTATTAGGGAAAGCGAAGTCAATGGATTTAACGTGATAAAAAGTTTTAAAAAGCTCAAAATTTTTGAAATCTCCGATACGAGCTTTACGGACGTTTCCGGCTTAAGCAATCATCCGAGTTTGGAATCTTTAAGGTTTGATTATATTCCGGAAATGGATTTGTCATTTCTATTGACAATGCCAAGATTGAAGGTCCTAACAGTCGGTGGATTAGAGCGCGTTAATTCCCTTGTACAATTTCCTTCCAAAGCCATATATGAAGCGCTGACACAAAAAGGTGTAACAATCCAAACATATGGAAAGGATGGATGGGCGTAGTCAATAACCAGTGTGCAGAAAATTCAACTTTAGTACGATGTCCCTGCATGTCAAATATCCAGTGATTTCTGGGAGCGGATTGTTTCGCTCCCAGATTTTTATGGTGAATTCTGATGCGTTATAGGATATATACAATATAATACAGCCCAAAATTTTTATTTTTCGAAAAATGATAGGAAAAAGTTGTAAAAACATGGCGGAATATGGTATAATTCTAAATAATAGAGAAATATCCGATAAGAGGGGCGCGGGGTTAGCACGTTGGCGGTTGGGGCGGATCCGTGGAGATGCCGCCGAAGTTATTCGGTAAATTGGTATTGTTAGGCACCTCTGCCTCATCTGTCATTGGAAATATATTGCCCGGGGGGTCAGAGTATGATATATCCGGCTCATTTTCGCCGTGACGAGAACAGGTGTGTGCAGGAGGTGCAGACGGTTGAGGTCCACTGCAGAAACTGCGCGCGTCTTGCGGCGCAGGAAGCACCGCCCGGTATGGTGCAGACGGCCTACCTTTGCGGTCTACTTCATGACATGGGTAAGTATACCCTAGCCTTTGCCCGCTACATCGAGCAGGCGTCACGGGACGAGTCTGTGCGCCGGGGCAGCGTGAACCATACCTTTGCAGGCGCTCGTTTTGCACTCGAAAGATGGCACACCCCGCCCTCGGGGAGCCTCCGGGACTTGACCAGCGAACTCATCGCCTTTGCGGCCGGCTCTCATCACGGGCAGTTTGACTGTATCGATGAAGATGGAAAGGACGGGTATCAGCACCGGCAGACAGCGGCGGATATTGGCTACGGGGAAGCGAAAGCGGCCTTTTTATCCCGGTGTGCCACGGAAGCGGAGCTGGATACCTTATTTATGGCTGCGGTCGAAGAAATGGCGCAGGCCATGGAGCGATTCCGACCAATTGCAGGCACAGACGAAGAGATGCTGTTCCAGCATGCGATGCTAAGCCGACAGATCCTATCGGCCGTCATTGATGGCGACAGGCGAGACACGGCGGAATTCTGTTTGGGGATTTCTATTCCCCACCAGGTGAAAGAAGAAAGCGCTCTATGGCAGCGCTGTTTGCGGAAGGTGGAAAACCGCCTCCAATCGTTTACTGACGAGTCGGAAATCAATCGGGCCCGCCGGACGATTTCCGACCGCTGCAAAGCGGCGGCCAAGTGGGGCGCGGGCATTTACCGGCTGAATATCCCCACCGGGGGAGGGAAAACGCTGGCCGCCCTTCGCTATGCTTTGGCGACAGCCGCCGAACATGAAAAGCAGCGCATAATCTTCGTGATTCCGCTGCTTTCCATTTTGGATCAGAACGCGAAAGTCATACGCGAGTATCTGGACGATGACAAGCTTATCCTCGAGCATCATTCCAACGTGATACAGGAAAAGTCCGGTGATAAGCTGGATGAGAATGAACTGCTGATGGAGACGTGGGCGGCTCCCGTTGTGATCACCACATTGGTACAGCTGCTGAACACGCTGTTTTCCGGCAAGCCCTCCTGCATCCGCCGGATAGCGGCTTTGCGCGACAGCGTCATCGTGATCGATGAAGTGCAGTCCGTCCCCCGCACCATGCTGTCCCCATTCAATATGGCGCTGAACTATTTGAGCGCTTTCTGCGGAGCGACGATCCTGCTTTGTTCCGCCACACAGCCTTGCCTGGAGCAGACGGCGCATCCGCTCCTTTTGGCTCATCCGAGCGACCTGGTGGCTTATGACGCCGCTCTCTGGAAGGCCTTCCGACGAACAGAAATCTTTGACAGGCGCATCCCGGGGGGCTATTCCACGGAAGAACTGGCGGCGTTTGTTTCGTGCTGCGCCGACGAGCAGGGGAGCGTGCTGCTCATCTGCAACACCAAGGCCGAGGCGCTGGGGCTGTATCGACAGCTGCGGCTGCAGCCAGGAACGTTCCATCTTTCCACCGCCATGTGTATGGAACACCGCCTTCGGACACTGCAAGCCATTCATGCGGCGCTGCACGATCACGAAAGAGTGGTCTGTATTTCCACCCAGCTGGTCGAAGCCGGGGTCGATTTTTCCTTTGGCTGTGTGATTCGGATTTTGGCGGGGATGGACAATGTGGTGCAAGCGGCGGGCCGCTGCAACCGAAACGGCGAACATGCGGAGTGCGGGCCGGTATATCTAGTGAATTTGCGGGAGGAGCGTCTCAGCCGCCTGCCGGAAATTTGGCAGGCCCAAAAAGCGGCGGAATCGCTGCTGGCGGATTTTGCGGAAAATCCGGCGGCTTTTGAAGGAGAGTTGACTTCGGATACGGCCATACGTGCGTATTACCGCGCGCTGTACGCAGAGATGGACAATGGCGGACAGGACTATCCTCTGCCGGAGCTGGGGACAAGCCTGCTGGATTTGTTATCGGTCAACCGGGTGTTTCGCAGCCGCTGCCAGACGGCCGGCGCGTATATCCTGGGGCAGGCATTTCAGACAGCGGGAAAGCGGTTTCGCGTGTTTGAGGACAACACCACGGATGTGCTTGTCCCGTTTGGAGAGGGGGCCCAGCTTATTGCCGCTTTGTGTTCCGATAAAGCCAGATGGGATCTGGTCCATCGGGGGGAGCAGCTGAAAAAGGCGGGACGGTACACCGTTTGCCTGTACCAGTATCAGCTGGACAAGCTGCGGGAGAATGGCGGCGTGTATTCTCTGTGCGACGGCACGATTCTCGCCTTACAGCCGGAGTTTTACGCGGAGGAGACAGGGCTTTGCCTGGAAGGTGAAAACGAACAATTTTTGGAGGTGTGATATGGAACACAGAAATCAGGTGGAATTTGAGGTGACGGGCGCTTACGGCCTGTTTTCCGATCCGGTGATGCGCGTCGGCGGAGAGAAATGCTCCCTGCAGGTACCAACCTACGAGGCGCTGAAGGGCATCCTGGCCTCTGTCTACTGGAAGCCGACGCTGATTTGGTACATCGATGCGGTACGGATCATGCATCCCATTCAAACAGAGGTGAAGGGCATACGTCCCATTACCTACAATGGGAAAAACGACCTGTCTTTCTATACATATCTAAAGGATTGCCGCTATCAGGTGCGTGCGCATTTTGAATGGAATGAAAACCGCCCGGAGCTGGCTGGCGACCGCAACGAGCATAAGCACCACAACATTGCCAAACGTATGATCGAGCGGGGCGGCCGCCGGGACGTGTTTTTAGGCGCCCGGGAATGCCAAGGCTACGTGACGCCCTGCGTCTTTGGGGAGGGGGCCGGTTGCTATGACCAGACGCCCGAGCTGGCCTTTGGGCTGATGTATCACGGCATCACCTATGCGGACGAGGCTTACTCCGATGACACGCGCGGCCGGATGAGCGTACGCTTCTGGTATCCGGTCATGCGTCAGGGGGTGATTGCGTTTGACCGGCCCGAACAATGCCCCATTACCCGGCCGGTGCGGGAAATGGAATGCAAACCGTTCGGGGCTGCCTTGGAAAACTTTATAGGCGCAGAGGAATTTGGAAAGGAGGTCGAGTGAATGGGGCTGCTGCAAGCGGCATACCGCACCTATGAGACGCAGGCCGCGCGGGCGGGCGTGCCCTTCGCCGGAGAAAAGGAACCGCTGACCCCGTTGTCGCACATGATGGCCAACGCTCATATCGAGATAACCTTGAACATGGATGGCCATTTTCAGAGCGCCGTGCCGGTGCCAAAAGAGGATTGCAAGACCATCATTCCGGTTACTGTTGAATCGGCCAACCGGACGAGCAAGAACACGAAAGCCCATCCGCTGTGCGACCAGCTGCGGTATCTGGCGCCCTTTGGCGGTGAAAAATTTGCCGCCTATCTGGAACAGCTGAACCGCTGGACGGATTCCCCGTTCAGCCAACCCAAGCTCCGGGCGATCCGGCAGTATATCGCCGCGGGCTCCATTGTCCGCGATCTTGCCGCGGCCGGGGTTATCACGCTGGACGAGAACGGCAATCCGGGCAACGGAAAAATTGAGGGCATTCCTTTTGATAAATGTCTTGTCCGCTGGCGGGTGGTCCCGGCCCCGGAAGGAGAGTCGACCGCCTGTTGGCGGGACAAAGCGCTGTTCAGCAGTTTTTCCGCGTTTTATGCCCACGAGCGCGAGGGGGAGGAACAGGACCTGTGCATGATCACCGGCGCCGCCGATGTCGTCTGTGACATGCACCCCAAAGGGGTGCTGGCGTACAGCAACGGCGCGAAGCTCATCTCTTCCAACGACAGTAACGGCTTTACCTACCGCGGCCGCTTTACCCAGTCCAAAGAGGCGGTCAGCGTCGGCTATGACGCGTCGCAGAAGGCGCACAGCGCTCTGCGCTGGCTGACGGTCAACCATGGCGCCATCTTTGGAGGGCGCACCTTTCTATGCTGGAACCCGGAGGGGGCCAGCGTCCCGTCCTTCGCCGTTTTCGGATTTTCCAAACAGGAAAAGCAGGAAAAGAAGGATTTTGTCAGCTACCGCGATGCGTTGAAAAAAACCATAGGCGGCTATCGGCAGGCGCTTCGGCCGGAGGCGGATGTGGTGGTGGTGGCCCTGGACGCCGCCACCACCGGACGCCTGTCGGTGACCTACTACAATCAGCTCATGGCCTCTGATTTCTTAGCGCGTATCGAACGTTGGTATGAGACCTGCTGCTGGGACAGCCGCCGCTTTGGGGTGCAGGCTCCGCCGCTCAAGCGTATTGTCGACTGCGCGTTCGGCACCGAACGGACCCAATTTTTTGAGACGGACGGCCATGTTCTGCGCGAGCAGATACAACGGCTGCTGCCCTGCATTCTCGATGAAAGGCCGGTGCCGAAGGATATTGTGCGCGCTTTGGTAAACCGGGCCGGAACCCCCTTGGCGTATCAGGGCGCCAACCGGGAAACGCTGTTGGAGGTAACCTGCGCATTGGTGCGCAAAGACCGCCATGACGATAAAAAGGAGGAATGGAAATTGGCCCTTGACACATCCAGCACGAACCGCAGCTACCTGTTCGGCCGCCTTTTGGCCGTGGCCGAGCAGGTCGAGCGCGCCACCTACGATCGGGAGGAAAAACGGGATCCCAACGCCATTCGCATGCAGGCGGTATTCGCCCAGCGTCCCCTATACGCCTGGCGCATCATCGAAGAAAAGCTCAATCCCTACTATGCGCGGCTGAAACCAGGGCTGCGCGCTTACTTCAAAAACCTCGTGGGCGAAATTTTGGACAAGCTGCCCGAACCGGACGATCCCACGCTGCCCCAAAGGCTGGAGGACGTGTATCTGCTCGGCTATTACCAGCAGCGCACGGCACTGACCAGAAAAAAAGAAAACACTGTGACGGAGGAGAAGAATGATGAGTATTCTGAGCAACAAGATTGATTTCGCGGTTCTGGTATCGGTGACCATGGCCAACCCCAACGGCGACCCGCTCGACGGCAACCGCCCGCGCACCAGCTATTCCGGGTATGGAGAAATTTCCGACGTATGCATCAAGCGCAAGCTTCGCAACCGGATGCAGGATATGGGGCAGCGCATTTTTGTCCAGTCGGACGACCGCAGCGACGACGGCTGCAAGAGCCTCAGAGAGCGGGCCAATGCGGTGCTGGGGAAGACCAAGGACCGGGACGAATATGCCCGCATCGCCTGCGAGACCTGGATGGATGTGCGCAGCTTTGGTCAGGTGTTCGCTTTCAGCGCCTCCGATAAAAGCGGGGTTTCCGTGGGGGTGCGCGGCCCGGTATCCATCCATCAGGCGGTGAGCCTGTCCCCCGTAGAGGTCAAAAGCCTTCAAATTACCAAAAGTGTCAATGGCGAACCCGGCGAAAAGCGAAGCTCTGACACCATGGGCAGCAAGCATATAGTGCGTTTCGGCCTGTATCTCGTTAAAGGCTCGATCAATGTCCAGTTGGCCCAAAAGACTGGTTTCACAAATGAAGATGCCGGAATTGTCCGGGAATGCCTGCGCACCCTGTTCGAAAACGACGCCTCCTCGGCCCGGCCGGACGGCTCCATGGAGGTTTGCAGGCTCTATTGGTGGGAGCATAACTGTCCTTGCGGCCAGTATTCCTCTGCCAAGGTTCACCGCTCCTTACACGTGGCTTTGAAGACCGGTGTGGAGCAGCCGGATTCCTTTGAGGATTACGACGTGACATTGGATACGCTGCCCGGGCTTGCCTGCGAGATCATCGATGGAGTATAAAGAGGAGGATTTTCTCCAGTTATCCGGCATCCAGCATTTTAAGTTCTGCCGCAGGCAATGGGCACTCATCCATATTGAAAATCAGTGGGCCGAAAACTTTCGCACGGTGGACGGCGAAATCCTGCACAAAAACGCTCACGACAAGGGTTTTCGCGAAAGCCGGGGCGAGGTGCTCATCACCCGGGGAATGCATGTGTTCTCCGCCTCCATGGGGGTTTCCGGCGAATGCGATGTGCTGGAATTTCATCGGGACGAAACCGGCATTCCTCTTAAAGACCGGGAGGGGCTCTGGCGGCCGTATCCGGTAGAATACAAGCGGGGCGAACCCAATGAACGAAGCGGCGACACCCTGCAGCTTTGCGCGCAGGCCTTATGCCTGGAGGAAATGCTGTGCTGCGATATTCCGGAAGGCGCGCTGTATTATGGGGAGATCCGTCACCGAATGGTTGTATCCTTTACGCCGCAGCTGCGCGATCAAGTGCGGGTGATGTTTGAGGAGATGCATGCCCTTTATCAGCGGGGATATACGCCCAAGGGCAAACGAAGCCGTGCATGCAATGCCTGCTCTCTGAAGGATTTATGTCTGCCCGGCCTGATGCACACACGCCCGGTAGCGGATTATGTCAGAGAAAGCCTGGAGGATATCGGATGAAGCATCTGCTCAACACGCTTTTCATTACATCTGAGGATATTTACTTGTCGCTGGATGGCGAAAATGTGGTGGCTAACCGGGATAAGCAGGCGGTGGCTCGTTACCCCCTGCACACCCTGTTTGGCATTGTTTCTTTTTCTTATGCGGGGGCTTCTCCGGCATTAATGGGCGCCTGTGCGCAGCGGGGCGTCAGTTTATCCTTTTGCTCACCCGGCGGACGTTTTTTGGCGCGGATCTGCGGAGAGAGCAGCGGAAATGTGCTGCTTCGCAGGGCGCAGTACCGGGTGGCGGATGATGCAGAGCTTAGCTGTGCCGCCGCGCGTACGATGATTTTTGGAAAGCTGTACAATTCCCGCTGGAGTTTGGAACGGGCCCGGCGCGATCATGGTCTGCGGATAAATGACGAACGGCTTAAGTCTGCGTCCGCTCAACTGAAAAATTTGCTTCCGCAGGTTGCCTCGGCCGCTCATCTTGATCAGCTTCGGGGCTTGGAGGGCGTCGGCGCCGCGGCTTATTTCGATGTGCTGGATGAAATGATTCTGAACAATAAAAACGAGTTTTTCTTTCACGGCAGAAGCCGGCGGCCGCCTTTGGATGCGTTCAATGCTATGCTGTCTTTTGCCTACAGCCTGCTTGCCAACGATTGCGCGTCCGCATTGGAGAGCGTGGGGCTGGACGCCTATGTGGGGTTTTTACACCGCGATCGCCCGGGGAGAACATCCCTGGCCTTGGATCTCATGGAAGATCTCCGTCCCTGTATGGCGGATCGGTTTGTCTTAACGCTTGTTAATAACAGAGTCCTGGTGCCGGATGATTTTGAGACGCGCGAAAGCGGGGCTGTTTTCATGACAGACAACGCACGCAGAATTTTTCTGAAAGGCTGGCAGGAAAAGAAAAAGGAAACGCTGACGCATCCATACCTGGGAGAGAAGCTGCCATGGGGAATGGTTCCCTACATACAAGCTTTGCTGTTGGCGCGATATCTACGCGGCGACTTGGATGGGTATCCACCGTTTTTATGGAAGTGATGGGAGATGCTTGTTTTAATCACCTACGATGTCAACACAGAAGACGCCTCGGGACGCAAACGTCTGCGCCGAATTGCGAAGCAGTGTGTCAACTATGGCCAGAGGGTGCAATGTTCTGTTTTTGAATGCTTGCTGGATGCGGCCCAATGCCGGAGCTTGCAAGCAAAGCTCTGTGACATTATGGATAAAGAAAAAGACAGTTTGCGTTTTTATTATTTAGGGGATCGGTATGAGAAAAAGGTGGAGCATTTTGGCTGTAAGCAAAGCTATCGTCCCGAAGAGCCGCTGATTTTATGACGGTGCGAACAGGATGTGCACAGAAAAACGCAGGAGGTTCGCACCAGTTTTAAGCCTTATCTTTTCTTGGATTTAAGTCGAGAGCAAAGGAGGGAATGCTTTTAGGAAAATCTGCGTGCAGAATTTATGGTATATGGATAAATTCTCGCATAAAAAACATGCACTTTTGCTGTCGCTCCCCCCGCGGGGAGCGTGGATTGAAATCTGTTGTCGGAACGGAGAACCGGAGTGAACTACCGTCGCTCCCCCCGCGGGGAGCGTGGATTGAAATTTTGGCGTCCTTGTCGTTTTGGTGGATGGTCATCGTCGCTCCCCCCGCGGGGAGCGTGGATTGAAATTGGTGTGGAGAGAAATAGAAACAGAAGAGGGAAAGTCGCTCCCCCCGCGGGGAGCGTGGATTGAAATCTTTTTCCCAGCCTACTTTATTTTCGTCTCCAGTCGGAGGTCGCTCCCCCCGCGGGGAGCGTGGATTGAAATGTCTGCTTGTTGGTTAGATTAAACATTGGCTTTGTGTCGCTCCCCCCGCGGGGAGCGTGGATTGAAATGTAGAACACGGGTACGTGCTGGGGCTAGCGTGTGTCGTCGCTCCCCCCGCGGGGAGCGTGGATTGAAATCCACAAGGCGACGAAGGAATTCGACGCCAAGGCGGTCGCTCCCCCCGCGGGGAGCGTGGATTGAAATCGGCAGATTCAGCCGGCTGTAGAACCTTGGCGCGTGTCGCTCCCCCCGCGGGGAGCGTGGATTGAAATTTTTTTTATGGCTAGCTTTGTTGCATAGCGCTTGGTCGCTCCCCCCGCGGGGAGCGTGGATTGAAATGAAACAGCGACAGACATAAAAGCAGTAAAAGAAGTCGCTCCCCCCGCGGGGAGCGTGGATTGAAATTCGGAATGCCTTATCGGCTCGTGCCCTCGTGATGGTCGCTCCCCCCGCGGGGAGCGTGGATTGAAATTGATGTGGAGAGAAATAGAAACAGTAGAGGGAAAAGTCGCTCCCCCCGCGGGGAGCGTGGATTGAAATAAATACCGACTTGTTGGAAAAACAACATTACCGCGGAGTCGCTCCCCCCGCGGGGAGCGTGGATTGAAATAGGTCTCTGAAGCCTGGCATCTGGAGACGTTACTCGTCGCTCCCCCCGCGGGGAGCGTGGATTGAAATCCTACTGATGCCAGCTTTACTTCCGTTCAGAATATCGTCGCTCCCCCCGCGGGGAGCGTGGATTGAAATGCCGCAAGTCCCCAGAAAAGTCACAATTGCGGAAGGAGTCGCTCCCCCCGCGGGGAGCGTGGATTGAAATAAAAAAATCATGGAGGTAAAATATGGAAATCTGGGAGTCGCTCCCCCCGCGGGGAGCGTGGATTGAAATAACTGCTTGAATGGATTATACTTTAGAAGGGCTTCGTCGCTCCCCCCGCGGGGAGCGTGGATTGAAATCTGGACTTTTTAAAGGGGGCATTTGCCACTGGTGCGTCGCTCCCCCCGCGGGGAGCGTGGATTGAAATAAATTGGCCCATGATGAAAATCGTGCCGGATTATGGTCGCTCCCCCCGCGGGGAGCGTGGATTGAAATCACCGGCGTCCCCAACTACATGATCATGACCAATCTGGTCGCTCCCCCCGCGGGGAGCGTGGATTGAAATACAGACCAACGGCAGACACCTGATACCAGAAGGGAACGTCGCTCCCCCCGCGGGGAGCGTGGATTGAAATCAGCAGTTTCCAGAGCTCTGTGAACGCTTCGTAGTCGTCGCTCCCCCCGCGGGGAGCGTGGATTGAAATGAATATCGGCTAACCATTTTCTCATGTTTTCACCTGTCGCTCCCCCCGCGGGGAGCGTGGATTGAAATATCCCACGACGTTTTGATACTGCCGAATATGTCCGGTCGCTCCCCCCGCGGGGAGCGTGGATTGAAATGCATTATGTAGCCTCCTTCAAAGCGTCTAATATTCGTCGCTCCCCCCGCGGGGAGCGTGGATTGAAATGGAAATCGCCCCGAAAAAGTCCGCCAGATTGTCCCGTCGCTCCCCCCGCGGGGAGCGTGGATTGAAATCCAAGCTTGAGGCGGCGCTGGCCGAGCTGCTGGGCGGGTCGCTCCCCCCGCGGGGAGCGTGGATTGAAATGAACAGACAGATCCTTTGTTCCCGCCCATTGAGTAGTCGCTCCCCCCGCGGGGAGCGTGGATTGAAATTCCTTCAGACAAAAGCCATATCCCAAAATCAATATCGTCGCTCCCCCCGCGGGGAGCGTGGATTGAAATATCCCAGATTACCATCCGTAACAAGCTGGGTATCGTCGCTCCCCCCGCGGGGAGCGTGGATTGAAATCCAACAGACCGGATCGGATCCTGTCGTTGACATCCGTCGCTCCCCCCGCGGGGAGCGTGGATTGAAATGGTTAGCAAGACTGCATGAGCACGTCGCCAACCAGGTCGCTCCCCCCGCGGGGAGCGTGGATTGAAATGGTCCCTATGGTTTTGGCAACGCCGTTGACGTCGTGTCGCTCCCCCCGCGGGGAGCGTGGATTGAAATACCGAAATCACGGCCGATTCCGGAAAGTTTACCTCTGGTCGCTCCCCCCGCGGGGAGCGTGGATTGAAATAGCGAACAGGTCAGCACCCGCCGCGAAGCACAGCGCGTCGCTCCCCCCGCGGGGAGCGTGGATTGAAATGTCCAAGGTCGCCGGGTGGCCGGCAGTGGAAAGGACAGGTCGCTCCCCCCGCGGGGAGCGTGGATTGAAATGACAGACTGTTTAAACTGGAAAATCCGGACAAATTGTCGCTCCCCCCGCGGGGAGCGTGGATTGAAATTTCGAAGCGGCTTAGCCATCCGACCATATATCTGGGACGTCGCTCCCCCCGCGGGGAGCGTGGATTGAAATCACCGATGGAAAAAAATCCATTTATAAACCGGGTAGTCGCTCCCCCCGCGGGGAGCGTGGATTGAAATTACGGTGTTTCCGTCGACTGGCTACTAGGTACAGCTGGGTCGCTCCCCCCGCGGGGAGCGTGGATTGAAATAATGGCGAAAACACAACCAGTAAATGGGAACAAACTGTCGCTCCCCCCGCGGGGAGCGTGGATTGAAATGATTTCTATTGGCCAGCTCTGGCAAACATCGGAGAACGTCGCTCCCCCCGCGGGGAGCGTGGATTGAAATCTTCCCCCGGTTATCGGCACTTGTGTTGTCCTTAGTCGCTCCCCCCGCGGGGAGCGTGGATTGAAATACGGCTGCATCTACCAGCATGGGGATCGCGTCGATCGTCGCTCCCCCCGCGGGGAGCGTGGATTGAAATATCGATTTGGCAGTCCTGTGAGTCAAATAAGCCAGTCGCTCCCCCCGCGGGGAGCGTGGATTGAAATGTGCAGACCTATCATACAATCTGTCAGATAAACCGTGGTCGCTCCCCCCGCGGGGAGCGTGGATTGAAATCTGAACCTCAGAAGGGACCGGACGTACTGCTGCCGCGTCGCTCCCCCCGCGGGGAGCGTGGATTGAAATGTCAACAATTCTCGTCGCCAATTCTCGAACCGGATCGGGTCGCTCCCCCCGCGGGGAGCGTGGATTGAAATAGTTTAAATTCGTTCATGCAAATTTCTCCCTTCTGTCGCTCCCCCCGCGGGGAGCGTGGATTGAAATTACAGCCGGCTGAATCTGCCGGAACGGAAACCGTCAGTCGCTCCCCCCGCGGGGAGCGTGGATTGAAATGCCCGTCTTTTTATCCACTGCAGGGACCAGGAGGTCGCTCCCCCCGCGGGGAGCGTGGATTGAAATACCGATGATAGGATGGCGAAAGAAGGACGGTTCCGGTCGCTCCCCCCGCGGGGAGCGTGGATTGAAATGTGGAACACGGATACGTGCTAGGACTGGCGTGCGTCCGTCGCTCCCCCCGCGGGGAGCGTGGATTGAAATCAAAAGGCGACGAAGGAATTCGACGCCAAGGCGCGTCGCTCCCCCCGCGGGGAGCGTGGATTGAAATAAGGGGGCATTTGCTACTGGTGCAAATTATCCCTCGTCGCTCCCCCCGCGGGGAGCGTGGATTGAAATGATTTCTATTGGCCAGCCTTGGCAAACATCGGAGAACGTCGCTCCCCCCGCGGGGAGCGTGGATTGAAATCCCGGGCATGGTATTGCCCGGGGTGCCGGCTGGAAAGTCGCTCCCCCCGCGGGGAGCGTGGATTGAAATGTAGAACACGGATACGTGCTGGGGCTGGCATGTGTCGTCGCTCCCCCCGCGGGGAGCGTGGATTGAAATATGTCATCTTATTCAACTTTGTGATACCTGACCTGGGTCGCTCCCCCCGCGGGGAGCGTGGATTGAAATACCTCTTCCGGGTCATCCGGACAAGGTTTTTCGGGTCGCTCCCCCCGCGGGGAGCGTGGATTGAAATCCTGGTTGCCTGTAAGGGAATAGGCACCAGTGTTGGTCGCTCCCCCCGCGGGGAGCGTGGATTGAAATTTTGATGTCGATAGGTAGTGATGCGAATTTTGCTCGTCGCTCCCCCCGCGGGGAGCGTGGATTGAAATCTTCCGATTGCTTGCAAATGTAAACGCAAAGGAGTCGCTCCCCCCGCGGGGAGCGTGGATTGAAATATCCTTGACTTCCTCCTATACCGCGGTTTCAGGTGTCGCTCCCCCCGCGGGGAGCGTGGATTGAAATCACTTACGCATATCGGACACGGGCAAGGACAAGTAGTCGCTCCCCCCGCGGGGAGCGTGGATTGAAATCGCTTGAACATGCTGATTATTACCCCGACAATCATGTCGCTCCCCCCGCGGGGAGCGTGGATTGAAATTGGCCGGGGTTGTTGTGGGGGATTACGACGGCATGTCGCTCCCCCCGCGGGGAGCGTGGATTGAAATGCTTTTCCTCGCGGGTTGCACGCCCACGAAAAGTTGGTCGCTCCCCCCGCGGGGAGCGTGGATTGAAATCGGCTTTGTGCTTACGCCGTCAAACCAGGTGGTCGTCGCTCCCCCCGCGGGGAGCGTGGATTGAAATGTTCAAAATCCGCTGTTTTTCCGTGGTCAGGTTCTGGTCGCTCCCCCCGCGGGGAGCGTGGATTGAAATGTATATCTCGTCAAAAACAAAAATAAGCCTTTTAGGTCGCTCCCCCCGCGGGGAGCGTGGATTGAAATGAAAATCAAGCCTGGTGCCACCATGGAATTGCAGGTCGCTCCCCCCGCGGGGAGCGTGGATTGAAATTCGAATGCCGCTGATTTGTACCCCAATTGTACCCGTCGCTCCCCCCGCGGGGAGCGTGGATTGAAATATAATCCGCCTTGAGCTTGGCTAAACTCTCATAGCGTCGCTCCCCCCGCGGGGAGCGTGAATTTAAAATTTGCGCTTGACTTGGAGTGTACTCCAAGTGCTAAGCTAAAGATAACGTCGATGAGAAAAGAGGTTTTCAAGTTGGTATTCTCCGATACCATAAGGGACGCTGGCTTTGTTGCGGAGTTGTTGAGAACGGACCCAGAGTTCGTCGAGAGGTTTGGCAGCTTTTGCTTTTGATGAGGCAGCCCATCAGGGGAGCCTAGACGAACACACGCGATTCCATGTTATTTTGGCTGCGTTGCTTGGGTGTCAGGGAGTCGAGGCGTTTACGGAGATGCTGCCCGTCGCGCTACGCGTTGGCGTCACACCGGCGGAGATTAAGGAAATCGTATACCAGGCCACCGCCTACTTAGGCTTCGGGCGGGTTTTCCCTTTTATGAGAGCTGTCAATGAAACGCTGACTGCGCAGGGGATCGCGTTGCCCTTGGAAGGAGCAGCCACCACGACGCGGGAGACCCGTCTCGAGGCGGGCGTGCAGGCCCAGGTGGATGTTTTCGGCGAAGGCATGCGGGATTTTTGGCGGTCCGGGGAAGAGGAAAGCCGTCACCTCAACCGGTGGCTGGCGGAGAACTGTTTCGGCGACTGGTATACCCGCAAGGGATTGGATCTCCGGCAGCGGGAACTGATCACCCTGTGCCTTCTCGCCGCCCAGGGCGGATGCGAGCCGCAGCTGACCAGCCACGCGGCCGCCAATCTGCGGCTGGGAAACGATAAACGGTTTCTTATCGACGCCATATCCCAGTGTCTGCCCTATATCGGTTATCCCCGCAGCCTGAACGCGCTTCGGTGCGTGAACGAGGCAGCGGGGAACCAATAAAACAGGAAAAGGAGATTCTAGAATGAACAGTTTTATTTATGACATTCCTACCAAGGTCTATTTCGGTGAACATCAGCTTAGCCATTTGGGCGAGGAGCTGGCCAAATACGGCAAGCGGGTACTGCTGACCTACGGGGGCGGTTCCATCAAAAAGTCCGGCTTATACGACGCGGTGGCGGCCGAGGTCAAGGCGGCGGGGCTCACCCTCTTCGAGCTTTCCGGCATCGAGCCGAATCCCCGCATCGATTCCGTGCGGGCCGGCGCGGCGCTCTGCAAAAAGGAACGCATCGACGTGCTGCTGGCGGTAGGCGGCGGCTCCACCATCGACGCGACGAAGTACATCGCCGCCGGGGCCTGCGTGGATTTTGACCCTTGGGATTTTTTTAGCAAATGGGCGCCCATCGAGAGGGCGCTCCCCATTGTGACGGTGCTGACTCTATCCGCCACCGGCTCGGAAATGGACACGGGCGGCGTCATCAGCAACCCCGAGACCCAGGATAAAATCGGCCGTCTCGCGCCGCCGTTGCTGCCCAAGGTTTCTTTCCTCGATCCCACCAACACCTATACGGTCAGTCCCTATCAAACGGCCTGCGGCGCAGCGGATATTATGAGCCACATTCTGGAGGTCTACTTCAACATGGAGCCGGATCTGTATATGCTGGACTGCTTTATGGAGGGGCTGATGAAGACCGTCATCAAGTACACCCCCATCGCCCTGCGGGAGCCGGAAAACTATGAGGCGCGCGCCAACCTGATGTGGACTTCCAGCTGGGCCATCAACGGCTTTGTGAACGGCGGCAAGCAGCAGGCCTGGAGCTGCCATCCCATGGAGCACGAGCTGTCCGCTATCTACGACATCACACACGGTCTGGGACTGGCCATCCTGACGCCCCGTTGGCTGACCTATTGTTTGGACGAGACCACGGTTTCCAAGTATGTGCAGTTCGGCGTGGAGGTATTCGGCATCGACGCCGGACTGCCGCCCATGAACATCGCCAAGCAGGCCATCGATGAGCTCTCCGCGTTTCTTTTCGATACACTGGGACTGGCGCGCACCTTTACCGAGGTGGGCATTCGGGCGGAGGACTTCCCGGTGATGGCAAAGAAAGCCTGCGAGGACGGCGTCCTGGCCGGCTTCAAGCCTCTCCGGCAGAGCGATATTGAAAAAATCTTTACCATGTGCCTGTGAGGTACCGGTTTCTACGACAACGATTTACAAAAAGAGGGGGATAGGCTTGACCATTGCCGAAGTGAGCAGGCGGTATGCCATCAGCGCCGACACTCTGCGCTACTACGAGCGTATCGGCTTGATTCCGCCGGTGCCCCGGAACAAAAGCGGCATCCGTGACTATGATGAGGAGTCCTGCCGCTGGATTGAGCTAATGAAGTGCATGCGCGCCGCCGGCGTGGGGATCGAAGCGCTCATCGAGTATGTGGCGCTGTTCCAGCGGGGAGATGAGACGATAGATGCCCGCAAGGCCCTTTTAATCGAGCAGCGGAATCAGCTGATCGCCCGGATGGAGGACATGCAGGCCTCCCTGGAGCGGCTCAACGATAAGATCGATCGCTACGGCCAGGGGCTGATGGTCAAGGAGCGGCAGCTTCGCCGTCCCAAGGAGGAAAGCGGCGAAGACAAAAAACCCGTTTAGAATGGGAGACGGTTACATGAGTAAAACCTTAGTGGCTTATTTTTCCGCGAGCGGGGAAACCGCCCGGCTGGCAAAGACCTTGGCACAGGCGGCTGGCGGAGACCTCTATGCGATCGTGCCAGAGCAGGCATACACATCCGCCGACCTCAACTGGAACGACAAACACAGTCGCTCCAGCCTCGAAATGAACGACCCCGCTTCCCGCCCGGCGATTGCGGGAAAGGTGCCGGACATGGGCGGCTACGACACCGTTTTTGTGGGCTTTCCCATCTGGTGGTATGTCGCCCCCACCATTGTAAAAACGTTTTTGGAAAGCTATGATTTTTCCGGTAAGACGGTGATTCCTTTTGCCACCTCCGGCGGCAGCGGCATGGGCCGGACAGTTGATGTGCTCAAAGGCGTTTGTCCCGTCGCCCGCTTTCTGCCCGGCAAAAGGTTGGACAGCGACGCTTCCGCGGAAGAAGTGACTGCTTGGGTAAAGAGCCTGGGGGTATAAGTCCTAATGGTTCTCTCACGTAAAAAGTAACGCCAACCGTCTGGTTGGCGTTACTTTTTTGTCTGATACACGGCACTAAGGCACGTTTATTTAATGATAACCGCGCTGTCCAGGCGCAGGCAGCGCCAGCTGCTTTTCGGGTTTTGCAGCCGCCAGAGGATTTGCTCGCCCATCATCTGGCCGATTTCGGTGGAATGGATATCCACGGTGGAACAGGAGGGGATGGACGCTATCAGTTCGGAGGTGTTGTCGAAGCCGGTGACCGCCACCTGATCATACAGCCGATACGGCGGTTCCTTTAGCTTGATGACATTGCTGGCGATATAGTCGTTTCCACAGACAAAGGCGGTCGGCAGCTTGGGCATGCTCTTGAGCTGCTCGTAGAACTCGTCCGTCGTATAGTATTCCTTGCCCCGAAAATCCGCGCCCTCGAGATTGAAGTGCAGGGTGATTTCCCCCGCACGGGTGAGAGGAGATTCCTGCATGGCCAGGTGATAACCCTGCCAGCGTTCAAAAAAGCTCTGACACGAATCCTTGTTGCCGGCAAAAGCGATGCGGGTATGCCCGGCTTCTATCAAGTGACGGGTCAGCTGGTAAGAAGCACCTAGGTTTTCCACCATAATCACATCGCACATTCGGTTGCAATGGAACAAGTCGGACGAGATGTCAAAGGTGACGAGGGGAATCCCCAGGGAGCTTATACTCTTATAATATTCGCTTTGAAACAGGC
Source organism: uncultured Oscillospiraceae bacterium (assembly GCA_900546265.1). Classification (GTDB taxonomy): domain Bacteria; phylum Bacillota; class Clostridia; order Oscillospirales; family Acutalibacteraceae; genus UMGS856. Next base: position 54,754 of record URCA01000004.1, read on the forward strand.
CAGCCATCACGATACCGTCGGGCGGGTTGTTCAAAAGCGCGCCGGGAGGCGACATGGTCTGTTCGTGTTCGAGACCTATGACAACAAAGCGCATGGTGCACCCGTGCTGGCTGAGCGTACGTTCAAGGTTTAAAATAATCGGCATCCAAAAAAAGTCGCTGATGGATTTTTGGTAGCAGACAAAAGCGATATCGTAGCGAAGTTCGGCCGTCGGCCGGGACTCAGTGGATTTGGAGACGGGCGTGTTTTCATCCGGCGGTCCTCCGGCATTGCCGAGGAGGGGATGGGTATACCCGAGCAGCCGCGCTTGCTCCAAGATGCGTTCCCGCGTTTTCTCCTTAACGCCTGGGATCCCATTGAACACTTTGGAGACGGTGTTGCGAGATAGATGCAGCTGCTCCGCTATGGTTTCTTGCGTTACTTTTTCCATGGAATCCTCCTCCGATCCAATTGCTGACAGCGTATGGGAGTGCTACCGCATGCCTTTCTGTGCTTATTATTTTACATTTTTTGTTCCTAAATGTCAATTGTGAGTTTTATGAATGCTTCGAGGAACGTCGATGTTCCAATGAGAGGACTGGAATTTTCTTTGAATTAAAAGTTTACATTTTTTACATTTTCAAAAAACGAAATGTAATATTAAAAGATTTGTTGCAATTTTATTGACAAATTATCGAAATAAAAAGAAGTTATTCTAATTAAATTGAAAAAATAGGTTGACAAAATAGAAAAATGATGTAAAATTAATGTGTAAATCATCATCGAAAGCCAACGTGATGTAAAATTTGAGAGGGTGATAAGCTATATGTAAAGTTTCGCAACGCCTCATGTCAAACTATTTGCATAAAACAGGAAAGGGGTTTTGGGTGAAATGAAACGCATGCTAACCATGGCGGCCGCGGCGGCGGTATTGTGCACAACGCTGTGCGGGGGCTTGTCCCTGGGAGCGTCGGCTGCGGACGAACAGGCGCCGGCGCCGATGAAGCTGAGGCTGATGCAGGGCTTTAGCTATGAGGGGAAAGCGGTCGGCGACGACATCGGTGTTTCCGGTGAGTATAAGGTGCAAGTAAACGGCCCGGCGACGGCAAAATTGTCGGAATCCCTGGGGGCGCTCGGCGCGGCCAATGCGGCGACCTTTGATTCTGAAGAGCAGACCGGCTTCTCTGAAAGCAAAGAGACCAGCTTCGAGGTGTTTTATCAAGGCTCCAACGATTTGACGGGTCTGACCGGCTGGATGGCGTATGTAAAGATGCCGGTCAACAAATCCGCCGCTATACCGAACCTCGACGCCGCCAACCATCCCGGCAACCGGGAAGGGGAATACTACTCCCGCCTGTTCATCGGTCAATACGCTATCAAAGACGAGGCGATGGCGTGGCCGAATTTGGGGAGCGCGGACGTTCGGATCCTCGATAAAAACGGCACGGAATGGCAGACACTTAAGGCGAGCGAGGGATTTGTGGATCTGCCCAACGGCTTCGAGGGATACATAAAGGTCAAGCTCAGCGAGTTGGGCAATACAGCCGGCACCGACGGCAGGGGAGCCGCCATGACCGGTCGGTTTGAATCCACGACCTTCAAATACCGCAGCATGGGCGGCGAGGTGTGCGGCCCGGCGGTGGTCAACGCCATTTACGGCATCACCGAGGACAGCGACAGCGTCACCGCCTTGCTCGGCAGCGAGGAGACGCCGCGTTTTCTGACCAATGGAAAAACAGTGGACAAGGTGGACGACACCCTGCTGGACGCGGCTATGAAGGGCCGGGTTCTGCAAAGCTTCAACGCCTATGCCGAGGGCGCGGATCTGATGGAAAGCGGCGGCCTGAAAAGCTATTACCTGAAGGATCTCGACGCCACCATCGCGCCTCAGGTGGGAGGCATCGAGAAAAGCCCGTCGCTGAAGCTGGACGGCCCGACGCAGGGCGGCTTCCGGGACAGCGGCCCGTTTTATGAAATCTATTTTCCTAAGCATACGCAGGCAAAAGGCGTGAAGGGCATCATGTTCTATGTCAAATGCGCCGCCCCGCATAAGGAGGATACCGAACGCTCCCGTCTTCAGATGACGCTGTACAGCGAAGGCGACGGCGGAGTGAAATACACCAAGCTCGGCGACGGAAAAACCGTGAAAATCCTGGAAAAGGGCGCGAAAAAGTGGGCCACGGCGCCCAGTGCCGACGGCAACATTCTGGTTTTGCCTGCCAACTTTGAAGGTTATATCCTTTACGATCTAAAAGATATGACGGTGGCCCCCATCACAGAGGATCTGGAAAACAGGAGCCTGATTAGTGCCCATTTCGCTTTCCACGCGGTGGGCGGAGACGCGGGGGCGTGTTATCTCGACGCCATGTATGCCGTCACCGACATGGGGCAGAAGGACATCCTGATGAGCCTGAACGGCTGCGACGTGTATAATCTGGCCACCGGCGCCCCTGCCACTCGGGAGGATCTCCTGGAGAAGGGGCCGGAAATCGGCGAGGTGTTCGACGACATCCCCGAGGCTACTCTGGACAAAACCGTCCATGAGGTGGGCGAGGCGGATTTGACCGATACGAGCGTGAAGCTGAGCTGGGATGCGGTGGACGGCGCCGCGGCTTACCGGGTGGATGTTTTCCGCACCGAGGCGGCCAGCGACGGCATTTCCATCAAATACGTCTGCGCCGCGAGTCAGAAGACCACCGACACCTCGCTGACTGTCAGCGGCCTGTCCGCTTCCATGCGGTATTACGTTGTGGTCAGTGTATTGGACGCGTTTGACGGCGTGACGGACATCTTCGGCTATCAGCGATTTATGACTGCTGATTCTGCCGACCCGGTCCCCGCGCCGGATCCCGATTCCTCGGAAAGCGGGGGCGGGACGCCCTCTGACGGCGGAGAGCCGATCCCGCCCACCGGCGTACCGGCGGCCGCCGGCGCTGTGACCTTGGCGGCCCTGGCTGCCGCGGCGGTCATCCTTCTTCGGAAAAAACAGGACCGATAGTAATTGGAGGAAACATGAAGCCTTACAGGAAATGGCTCGCCGGACTGACGTGCGCCGTGCTGCTGGCTTCCTGCGCTTCCGGATGCAGCCGGCCGGGAACCCCCGTGAGCGGGGGTTCATCGGCCGGCAGCGCCGCGGAGACGGAAGGAACGGCACAGACAACGGCCCCGTCCGCGCAGGAATCCGGCGCGGGCACCACGGCGGAAACCGACACGTCCGCGTCAGGCGGCACCAAAGCGACCACGGCCCGCCCGGCGCCGATTCCCACCAAAACGCTGAACGTCAGCCGGAAGCTGAAGGAGGGGAGCAGCGAGATGGATCGCTCCATGCTCGGCAACCCCGACCGCGGCTTCCGTTATGAAACCTATCTCAACGTTTCCAACCTCAACGATCCGGATCGCCACTGGAGCTCCCAGATGGATCCGACTTCCCGGCTCAAGGCGCAAATGGAAATGTACATGTCGGAAACGCCGCAGCTGGCGCAGATTTATTTTTACCTCTCCGGCTATAACAACACGCCCACCATCCCGGAATACGGGATGAAGCGGATGCAGGAATATTTCGACTATGCTCGCGAGCTGAAAATCCGGCTGCTGGTGCGTTTCGCCTATCAAAATGGCGGAGAGGGGCTGAACGAGGCGCCCGATTCGGTTATGTTCAGCCATATCAAGCAGTTAGGGCCCCTACTGGAAAAGAACAAGGATGTCATCCATGTCGTGCAGATGGGGTTCCTGGGCGCCTGGGCCGAGTGGCACAGCTATAAGATGGAGCACGACCGGGTGCGGCTCATCCGCGAGGTGGCGAACATGACGCCCAAGGGCATCTATCTGCAAATCCGCATACCGGAATACAAAAATTTGATTCCCAAAGCCGACCCCATCTTCAGCCGTCTAGGCTATCACAACGACAGCTTGTTCGGCACCGTCACCGGCAGCCAGGCGGGGCTTGGCACCGGCAATGTGGATGTCGGCAAGCCCGACTGGGATCAGGTGACCCGGGAGGCGGCGTACATCCCGATCGACGGGGAACTGTTCTGGGGCAAATGGTCGATCAACCAGGACGGCAACAGCGACGGCTTTCTGCTCGACGGCTTCAAGGTCATCGAGCAGCTCAGTCAGCACCGGTTCACGTCGCTGAGCATCAACCACAACTATCATGAGGACGGGTTTGAACACAAGTATTCCATGCAGTACTGGCAGGAGACGGCCATCACCGAGCAGTGGCTGAAAAACAACGGCATCTTCTACGCGCCCGGCTGGTTTAAGGACAGCGCGGGCCAGGCGGTTTCCCGCACCGTGTTCGATTTCATCCGGGATTATCTCGGCTACCGGCTGGTGGGTACAGACTGGAAGGCCAGCGGCAAGCTGGAGAAAAAGGGCAGCGTCAAGGCGGAGCTGTCGCTGAACAACTACGGTTTCTCCGCCCCCTATAACCTGGAAAGCGGCTTCGCTATCCTAGACGAGAACAACAACCCGGTCAAAACCGTCAAGGCGGGCACGCCCACCGATTGGCACAGCCGCAACCCCACCAATTACAACGACGGGAAGCTGCTCACCCACAAGGTGACGGCAAACTGCCCCCTGCCTGACAAGGCAGGCCGGTATAAGCTGGCGTTTTATCTGAAAAACCCTCTGGGCGTCGGCGCGCAGCTGGCCAACGACATTCCGTTCGAGAACGGGTACAATATCCTGGAAACCATCGAAATCGGCTGACCCGGAGTGGATGCGTCCGGGCGGCAGCGAAAGGAAGAGTGTGCATGAGCAAACGAATAGTGGCGGCCCTGCTGTGCGGTCTGCTGGCAGTCGGCGGGCTGACGAGCTGTGGAGGCCAAAAGTCGCCGGTCGGCAGCGATCTCACCGCCTCCACGGGAGAAACCGGCCCCGTCCCCACGGGGGAGAACAGCGCGGTTTCCTCCGACGGCGATATCCTAGTGCCGGACGACACGCCGACCTCTCCCATCACGCAAAAACCGGAGGACGGGAAAACCAAGGCCACCCAGAAGGTGACCACCACCACGGCCAAGCCCATGACCTATACCAAGACCAAGCAGGACACCATGTTTGAAAGCGCCAGGGGCTCCTCCATCCTGCTGTTCTACGGCGGGAGCCTGTCCGACAACGAGAAAAAGGTGGCGGCGGAGTTCACCAAGCAATACGGCATCACCATCAAGTACGAGACGATGGGATGGGCGGAATACAACGCCAAAATCGCGCAGCGGGTTGCCGCGGGCAATCCGCCCGATTCGGCGGTCATGACCGACGCCTCTGCTCTGAATTTCATGTACGGCAACATCGCCCAGCCCCTGAACAAGTACATGGACACGGCGGATCCGTATTGGAACTGGAATCCCTCGATTCTCAAGCAGTATTCCATCGGGGACAAGATTTACGCGGTGCCCGATTACGGCATTAGCACGTTCTTCATTTATTACAACAAAACGCTGTTCCAGGAAAACGGCATCGAAGACCCTTACAAGCTTTATCAGCAGGGCAAATGGGATTTCGCCAAATTCCGGGAAACCGCCAAAAAAGCCACCCTGTATGAAAAGGACAACACCACCGTCAAGTGCTACGGCTTCGCCACCTGGTACCGCGAGCTGTTCGTGCTGGCCAACGGCGGCAACATCATCGCCCCTGACGGCAAAGGGCGGTATGTCTCGGCTGTGGACACCCCGAACGCTCTGGCGGGGCTTAACCTGCTTAAAGATCTGTGCAAGGACGGCTCCTGCGACGCGTCCATGGGCGGCTACACCGAATTCAAGTCCCGCAAGGTGGCCATGCTGGCAGAGCGGCCCTGGAACGCCATCGGGCAGTACGACTATTACAAAACCATGAAGGATGAAATCGGCGTCGTTCCGGTGCCCAAGGGCCCGAACGCCGACAAGGTATACGCTCCGAGCAACACCACCGCCTCCTATGTGCCGGCCAAATGCAAAAACCCGGTGGGCGGCATGGCCTGGAACTATTTCAGCCTGCGCCGTTCCATCGAGGGGGAGAAGCAGAACCATCCGGATGCGGTGGAATTCCGCCGGAAATCTATGTCCGACGAGCATAAGGCCATCATCGACGCTTATCTGAAAAACGCCACGCAGGTGACCTCCCGCTTGGATTCTCTCAGCGGCTGGAGCAACTACAGCGTGGAATTCTGGGGCGGACTTGTGTCCGAATTCAAGCCTGCGGAGGAAATGGCGGCTTCCATGAAGAGCATACTCGACAGTTCCATCATCCGCACTATCGGCAAATAAGAAAGGCGTGACCGCGATGGAAACCACCATTCTGTTTCATCCCATCACTAGCGAGGGAGACGAGGCCCTGCTGAAAAATCCGGATCGGGGCTTCCGGATGGAAACCTGGTGCAACGTGGGCAACCGGAAGGACGATAAGCAGCGGGAGCATGAGGATCCCGCCGACATGCTGCGGGAGCAGGCCGCGTTTTATGCGCCGGAATCCCCCCAGCTGGCTCAGGTCTATTTTTATCTGACCAACTACAAGACCGTCCCGGTGATCCCGGAAGTCGGCATGAACCGGATACAGCGGTATTTCGACACAGCCCGGGAGCTGGGGTTCAAGCTGCTGGTGCGCTTTGCCTATCAAGGAGATGGGGACGGCACCGGCGAGGCGGCGGACGACATCATGCTGGCGCATATGCGCCAGCTGAAGCCCCTGCTCGAGAAGAACCGGGCTCTCATCCATCTGGTGCAATCGGGTTTTCTGGGCGCCTGGGGCGAATGGCACAGCTACAAGATGGAGCACGACCGGCTCAGGCTGCTTCACGCCATCGGCGAGATGGCGCCCTCCGAACTCTTTTTGCAGATTCGCATACCTACATATAAAAACTTGTTGGATAAGGCCGATCCGCTCTACCGCCGCCTCGGCTTCAACATCGACAGCACCTTCGGCTATGTGGAACCGGAGCAGATGGGACGGGGCACCGACGGCGTGGACCCTGGCAAGCCCGACTGGATGCAGATCACCAGGGAGTCGCCCTATGTCCCGATTGACGGCGAACTGTTTTGGGGCACCTGGTCGCTCAATGAGCATTTCAACGACCGGGACGGCTTTATGATCGACGGGTATGGCGTTATTCGGGAGCTCAGCGAGCATCGCTTCAATTCCCTGAGCGTCCATCACAATTACCGGGAGCTGGGGCCGGAGAAGAAGCTCTCTATGCAGTACTGGAAGGAAGCCGCGCTGACGCCCGAGTGGCTGGACGCTCACGGCCTGCTGTACGCGCCGGGCTGGTTCCAAAAGGCGGACGGCGGCCCGGTCGAGCGCCAGGTGTTCGATTATACGCGGGACTATCTCGGCTATAAGCTGGAGCTGCGGCGGCTGACCCTGACGGGGGAGGCGGTATCCGGCGGCCGCATACACGCGCGGCTGGAACTGGTGAACTATGGCTTCTCGGTTCCGTTCGGTATGGAAGAAAGCGGCTTTGCCCTGCTGGACAGCGAGGGCGGGCTGATTTCCGAAACACCGGCAGGCGCCCCCCTGACCTGGCACAGCCGGAATCCCGAGGATTATGGCGACGCCCGCCTGCTGACCCATACGGTGGAAGCGTCTATCCCTCTGCCGGAGGCAAAAGGAACCTACACTCTGGCGTTTTACCTGCGCAATTCCATGGGAACCGGCGCCCGGATGGGCAACACCGAGCCGTTTGCACACGGCCGTACGCTTTTATGCGAGGTGCCGGTTATCTAATGTCTGCTGAACACCCAATAAACGCGGCCGCAAGCGGCAGGATACAGTAAGCATTATCTAAATCCGGAAGAGGAGCGGGACGATGAAGCAGAGAACCATTGAGAAAAAGCGGGCGATTGCCGGCTGGGTGTTTATTGCCCCCTGGCTGTGCGGCATCGTGCTGTTCTTTATTCAGCCGCTTATCAGCCTCGTGCGGTATTCGGTGACGGATTTTCAGTTCATGCAGGAGCAGGGCTCCATGTTCGCACCCCTGGAGGGCGGTTGGTGGGAAAACTACCGCACCGCCTTCCAGGGTGACGCCCTGTTTCCGCAGAAGTTCACCGCCACGTTGCTGGATATGCTGTACCGTGTGCCGGTCATCCTGATATTCAGCCTGTTCGTGGCCATTGTCCTCAATCAGAAATTCAAAGGGCGCGGCTTCATGCGCCTGATATTTTTCCTGCCGGTGCTGGTCACCACGGGCGTCATTTCCTCCATCATCAAGACCAGCCTGACCACGGTGGTGGTAGGTGGCGATTCGGCCACCAACATCTTCAGCGCGGCCCTGCTGACCCGGCAGCTGCTGGACGCGGGGCTGCCCGAGGGATTGGTGAATACCGTAGGCGGCATGATCGCCAACGTGTCGGATTTGGTCTGGAGCAGCGGCGTGCAGATTCTGGTATTCCTCATGGGTCTGCTGACCATTCCGCAGAGCCATTACGAGGTGGCGCAGGTGGAGGGGGCCACCGGCTGGGAGGCGTTCTGGAAGGTGACCTTCCCAGCTGTCTCGCCTTACATATTGGTGGGCCTCGTCTATTCGGCCATCGACCATTTTATCGGGTACGACAATGCCGTGATGAAATACATCACGGACAACGCTTACAACAATTTCCGCTATTCCTATGCGGCGGCCATGTCCTGGATTTACTTCGGTGCTATTCTTTTGTGCCTGGCCGTTCTGGTGTTCATTACGTCGCGGTTTATCCGCTATGGGGGGGCGGACGACGCTCCCCGCCGGGAGAGGAGGGCCCGTCATGGTTAAGAACAAGCGGGCGTCCTACGCGAACGCCGATTCCTCGCCCCTGTATTATCTGGGGCGGGCGGTCTGGTCGGCGGTGCGTTTTTTCTTCCTCTTAGGTATGACCTTCGTCATTTTATATCCGCTTTTGTATATGCTCAGCATGTCGCTGCGCGCGGGGGCGGATATGTACGATATGTCGGTTGTCTGGATCCCGAAGCATTTCACGCTCGATAATTTCCGTGTGGTGTTTGAGCAGCTCGGCTTCGGCACCGCCATGCTGAACACGATCGAAATCGCCCTGGGCTGCGCGGTGATACAGGTGTTTGTCTGCGCCCTGACGGGGTACGGCTTCGCCCGTTTTCCGTTTAAGGGCAGGGGGCTGCTGTTCCTGGTGGTAATTTTCACCATCGTGGTGCCGCCTCAGATGACCAACCTGCCGAATTACCTGCTGTTCCACGACTTCGACTTTTTCGGGATTGTCCAGGCCGCAACCGGCCGGGCCACAGAAATCAACCTGCTCGACCGGCGCTCCACCCTGTACCTGCTGGCTCTTCTGGGCCAGGGGATCCGCTCCGGGCTGTTCATCCTGATTTTCCGGCAGTATTTCCGCGGAGTGCCCATGGAGCTGGAACAGGCGGCCATGGTGGACGGCTGCGGCTTCGGGCGCACCTATTTCCGCATCATGCTGCCCAACGCCAAGGGGCCCATGCTTATCACGTTTTTGTTCACGCTGGTGTGGTATTGGAGCGATTTTTACACGTTATCCACCTATCTGAGCAACGTGCGCACCCTGTCGGTGAGTTTGGCGAGTCTGCGCGTTTCTCTGGAAACGGTGCTGTCGGTAGAGGCGTGGGATCCGTATAAAATCATCACGATGGAGCAGGCGGCCTGCATTGCAAGCATCGTGCCGCTGCTCGTGCTGTTCATCGTCCTCCAGCGGCAGTTCACCCGCAGCATCGAAACCACCGGCCTGGTCGGGTAAGAAGGAGACCGTTATGAGAAAAACCAAGCGTCTTTTTTGCTTCGTCGCCGGATTGGCCCTGCTGGGCGCGGGGCTTCCCGCCAGGGCGGCGGACGCCTCCCCGGCCAAGGAGCTGCGGGAAGGGGAAAGCGCCGTGTTTCAGGCCGAGGCGCCGGAGGACGGGGCGTATGTGCTGGAAATCGACTACACGCCGGCAAAGGGCCGAACCGCCAGCCCCGAAGCGGATATCACCGTCGAGGGCGCTGGACGCTGGACCCAGCATCTGGAGTTTCCCCGCACCTGGCGGGATATCCGTCCTGGAACCCGGTTTGCCACCGACTACCGCGGCAATGAGATGACCCCCGAGCAGGAGGAGGTCGCGCGGGAGCAGACCTTGACCGCCGGGTTTTCCGCCGCCCTCGGGCGGCAGGCGGTGCCGCTGACCAAGGGCAGCTACACCATCCGGCTGACGATGACGCGGGAGGCCATGCAAGTGCGGGCCGTCCGGCTGATTTGCCCGGAGCGGCGATCCTATGCCGCGTATCGGGAGGAAACGGCCGGACACCCCCAGACGGCGGACGAGTCCATTTCCGTCGAGGCCGAGCTGCCCGCCGCCAAATCCCATTCCTCCATCCTGCCCACCTACGACAGATCCTCTCCCGCCATCCAGCCGAACGCGCCGGACCGCATCCTGCTCAACCTCATTGGCGGGAGCAGCTATGCCCGCGCCGGCCAGTGGCTGGAATGGAGCATAGAGGTGAAAAAGGCGGGGTACTACAACCTATCCTTCCGGTACACGCAGGACAGCCTGCGCGGCCTCGGCGTGGGGCGGCGGATCCTTCTAGACGGCGCAGTGCCGTTCGAGGAATTCGAGCTTGTCCGCTTTCCTTATGCCGAATCCTTCGCCACCTTTACCCCCGCCGGGAAGGATGGTGCGCCGTTTCGGCTGTATTTGGAGGCAGGAGCGCACACCCTGCGCCTCGAGGTGAACGGCAGCCATCTGGAACAGAGCGCCCTGCGTCTCAAGGAACTGGTCAAGCAGGGAAACGACCTCTACCGTTCCATCGTCAGCGTTACCGGCGTATCCCCCGATCCGTACCGGGACTATTATCTCGACAAAGAACTGCCCGATCTGCTGCCTGGCCTTCGCAGTCTGCGGCAGGGGCTGGAAGAAACCGCCGAGGCGATCGATCGCTATTCCGACGGGACGGGCGGCAGCGAAACAGCGGTGCTTCAGGAGACCGTCCGGCTGCTGGACAGCTTCCTGGCGGCCCCCTATAAAATTCAAAACCGGCTGGACAGCTATAAGGCGCAGGTGGACGCGCTCGCCGAGCTGATGCTCCGCCTCGATCAGCAGCCGGTGACTCTCGATTATCTCACCCTGTCACCCGACGGGGAGGAGCCGGCCGCGGCCTCCGGCGGCTTCTGGCGCACGCTGACCTTCCGGCTGGAAGTGTTCCTGCGTTCCTTCTTGGACGACTATATTGTCAGCGGCGGGGAGGTAAGCGGGCAAAAGCCCCTGAAGGTTTGGATTAATACCGGGGATCTGCTGGTTTCCGGCGTGGCCTCCGGCCGGGATCAGATGCAGCTCATCAAACGGCTGTGCGACGATCGGTTCACCCGTGTTACCCACGTGCCGGTGGAGCTGTCCCTGGTCAGCACGGGGGACGTGCTGATGCAGGCGGTCATCGCGGGCAAAGGGCCGGACGCCGCGCTGTTTGTCCCCGAGCAGCTGGTGGCCAACCTGATGGTGCGCGGGGCTCTGGCCGATATGCGGGAGATGGACGGCTTTGCCGAGAGAGAAAAGGAGTTCTATCCGTCCGCGTTCGTGGCCTACCGCTTCGGCGATGGAATTTATGCGATGCCTGAAACGCAGAATTACAACATGCTGTTTTATCGCACCGATATTCTGCAGGACGAGGGGCTGCGTCCCCCTTCGACCTGGGACGATTTTTACGCCGTGCTCCAGAAGCTGCAGCAAAAGCAGCTGCAGGCGGGCATTCCCGAAAGTCAGGCCGTCTTTGAAATGCTGCTTATGCAGAACGGCGGAGCGGTGTACAACGAGGCGCTGACCGCCACCCGCCTGACCGAGCAGGCGGCCGTGGATGCTTTCACCCAGTGGACAGAGTTTTATATCAAGCATTCCCTGCCCCTGACCTTCGATTTCTTTAACCGGTTCCGCACGGGGGAGATGCCTATCGGCATCGCCGCCTACACGACATATAACCAGCTCACCGCCGCCGCACCGGAAATCGCCGGCCTGTGGGCCATGGCGCCGGTGCCGGGCGTGCAGAAGGACGGACAGATTATCCGCACGCAGAGCAGCACCATGAATGGCGCCGTTATCATCGAGGGGGCCGCGCAGAAGGAGAACGCCTATCGGTTTGTGAACTGGTGGACTTCCGCGGACGCCCAAGCCGCTTTCGGGCAGCAGAGCGAGGTGCTTCTCGGCGCGTCCGCCCGGTACAACACGGCCAACCGGGAGGCCTTCGACCGGCTTGGCTGGACGTCCGGGGAGAAGGAAACCCTGACCGCCGCCTGGGAGCAGGCCTGGGACGTCGAGCAGACGGCCGCCACCTATTACGTCGGCCGCTGCCTGACCAACGCGTTCCGTCGGGTGGTTTACAGCTACGAAGCGCCGCGGGATGTGCTGTACCGCTACAACGCGGATATCGCCGGGGAGCTGGCGCGCAAGCAGCGCCAGCTCGACCGGCCGTGAGGGGAGGAGAGAGCATGGGTAAAGCAAAGGGGCTCTTGGGAAAATACGGCGCCAGCTATTTTCTCCTGTCCTTCTGGCTGATTCTGTTTTTGGTGTTTACGGTCATCCCCATCGCCATTTCGGTGGTGATGAGCTTTACAGATTTCGACATGGTGCGTCTGCCGCGATTCGTGGGGCTGCAGAATTACACAACCCTGTTTTTGGACGACGATATTTTCATCAAATCGCTGGGCAACACCCTGTTTTACGCGCTGGTCACGGGCCCGGCGGGCTACCTGCTGAGCTTCCTGGTGGCCTGGTTGCTCAGCGAGACCTCCCGGGGCGTGCGCGCGGTGCTGATGCTGATTTTTTACGCCCCGACCCTGGCGGGCAACGTCTATATGGTCTGGACGTACATATTCAGCGGCGACTCCTACGGCATGCTCAACAGCCTGCTGCTGCGTTTGGGGCTTATCGCCGACCCGATCCAGTGGCTCAATGACCCGGCGTACAACTCCATTGTGGTGATCGTGGTCATCCTCTGGATGAGCATGGGAGCCGGGTTCCTCTCCTTCGTCGCCGGGTTTCAGCAGCTTAATGTCTCCCTCTTTGAGGCGGGGGCCATCGACGGCGTGCGCAACCGGTGGCAGGAGCTGTGGCATATCACGCTGCCCCAGATGGTGCCGCAGCTGCTCATCGGCGCGGTGCTGTCCATCTCCAGCGCCTTTGCCGTCGGGTATCAGAACGCCCTGCTTACCGGCAACCCCAGCACCGATTATTCGACCCATACGGTGCTGCTGCACATGACCGACTACGGATACACCCGTTTTGAAATGGGCTATGCCTGCGCGGTGGCGGTGGTGCTGTTCGTCCTCATGGTGGGGACGTGGCTTGTCATCAACCGGGGACTGCGCCGCATGTCGTCGGAATAAAGGGAGTCGGCAGCATGGAAGAAAATTGTAAGCGCGCTTGGCAAGCGCCGCCCGCCGGCCGCCCGGAGGGCCGACTGTATGCGGCGGAAAAAGGGGGGATACGATGAATTATACGGCAAAGCTTTCCGCAAAGCGGGTTTCCCGCTCGGCTTGGGGGAATTTTCTGGTGGCGGTTTTCCTGCTGCTGCTGGGCGCCTTTACGATTCTTCCCATCTACTATTCCATCGTCAGTTCTCTGAAGCCGCTCAATGAGCTGTTTTTGTATCCGCCCCGCTTCTTTGTCTATCATCCGACCCTGCGGAACTTCTCGGCTCTCATCAAGCTGCAGGCCCAGTCGCCCGTACCCTTTGAGCGGTATCTGTTCAACAGCGTGTTTGTCGCGGCGATTTCCACCGCGGGGTATGTGCTGGTGGCCTCCATGGCGGCCTACCCGCTGGCCAAGCACCGGTTTCCCATGAAGAAGGTTATCGTGCAGCTGGTGGTGTTCGCCATCCTGTTCCGCCCGGAGGTGACCTCCATCCCGCAGTACATCATCATGGCAAAACTCCAGGTTATCGACACCTATTGGGCGCTGATACTGCCGGCCATGGGTACGTCCTTCGGCGTGTTCCTGCTGATGCAGTTCATGGAGGCAATACCGAACGAGATCATCGAATCCTGCCGCATCGACGGGGCGAAGGAGGTCACCCTGTTTTTCCGCCTGATTCTGCCCATGGTCAAGCCCGCCTGGCTGACGGTGGTGATTTTCACCTTTACCAGCGTGTGGAACACCAACGGGGTGCAATTTATTTACAGCGAGAGCCGGAAGATGCTGCCGGCCATGCTCTCCCAGCTCAGCGGTGCGGGCGTCGCGCGGGCGGGGGTGGCATCGGCGGTGGCGGTGCTGCTGTTGATTCCGCCGGTGGTGATTTTCCTGTTCAGCCAAAAATCGGTGGTGGAAACCATGGCGCATTCCGGACTTAAGGGATAAGGGGGGCTACCAGTTGAATAAGCACATAGGGCCCGCCGCCCTCTCCGTCTGTCTGGCGGCTCTGCTGTCCGGCCCATCCGCCCTGGCGCTGGAGATCGGGAAAAGCTACCAGTACAACCAGCAGGGGGAAGCGGTCTGCGCCCCAGCGGGTTACGTATGCCGTCGGGTGCTTTATGGGGAAGAGCTGGGCATCGGCTCCTTTAAGAATCCCCGGGATATGGCGGTGGACGAGCAGGAGCGCCTGTATATAGCCGACACCGGCAACAACCGGATCGTCGTGCTGCACCGCGATCTGACGCTGGACAGAATCATCGACGCCGTCGTCACACCGGACGGGGAAAAGCAGGCGCTTACCGGACCGGAAGGGCTGTGGACAGCGGGTGACCTGCTGTATATCGGCGACACCGGCGCCGGCCGGGTGGTGGCGGTGGACGCCGACGGCGTTATCCGCCGGACGCTGCTCAAGCCTCAGACCGATCTGCTGACCGACGACGCGGAATTCAAGCCCTCCAAGCTGGCGGTCAACGACACGGGAACGGTATACGTCGCGGCCTCCGGTATCTACCAGGGGCTGCTCCAATACGACGATACCGACGCGTTTCTGGGATTTTTCGGAGCGAACAAGATAGAGGTCACCGCCGGGGTGCTGATCCGGAACTTCTGGAAGAATCTGTTTTCCGACGAACAGCGCGAAGGCATGGTGCGCACCGTTCCCACCGAATATGCCAACGTTTTTATGGACGACCAAGGGATGATCTTCACCGTCACCGCCACGGTGAGCACCGGCCAGGTTCGGCAGCTCAACGCGGCGGGCGAGAACATCCGCAAATATCCCGGACAGGACGCTGGTTTTCTGCAAACCGGCTATGACCGGAGCAATTACGGCGACCAGGAGGTGGACTACCAGAAAGGGCTGACCATCGCGAGCCGCATGACGGACGTGCAGGTGGATGCGGACGGCATCCTGTCGGTGCTCGACAACCAGCGGGGACGCGTGTTCCAGTACGATAAGGAGCAGAACCCGCTGTGCATTTTCGGCGGCAGGGGCGAACAGCAGGGCTTTTTCAAAAACGCCACGGCGCTGGAAAAGCTGGGAAGCGAGTATCTGATTGCCGACGCGGATAAGAACAGCCTTACCGTATTTGCGCCGGTCCCCTATATGGAGACCGTGCGTCTGGCGCTTGCCGCCTATGACGCGGGCGATTATGAAAAGAGCGCGGCTCTGTGGGAAGAGACGCTTCGGCAGAACGGCAGCCTTACGGTCGCTTACCGCGGCATCGGCCGGGCCCGGCTTCAGCAGGGACGCTATGACGAGGCCATGGCGTGCCTCGAAAACGGCGGCGACCGCTATTTTTATTCGCTGGCGGTGCAGCAGGTGCGCCGGCAGTTCACACGGGCCAACCTGTGGTGGCTTCTACCGGCGGCAGCCGCTGCCGTGGCCGCGTTTGTCTGGCTGGTGAAACGCATTAAACGAGCGATACTGCGCTCGGCGAAGAAGGAGGGACGGCGAACTTGAGCAATCTGATTCGATTTATGCGGGGTGTGCGCATTCAGGCGGCTCATTTCCAGCCAGAGCGTCTGCGATGGCGCAGCCTGGATAAAACCAAGCTGCTGGTGCCCTTCCGCCTGTTTTTCCATCCGGTGGAAACCATGAACGACATCAAGTTCGAGGGACGCGGCTCTCTGGCGCTGGCGAACCTGCTGGCTTTCCTGTATTTTGTCGGGCAGATGATGGCTTTTTCCATGACCGGCTATCTGTTCAACGCCCACGATATCCGGCAATTTAACTTGTTTCTAATCCTGGCACAGACGGTTGTGGTGCTGCTGCTCTGGGCGGTATGCAACTGGTCCTCTTGTACCCTGCTCGAGGGGGAGGGCACTTTCCGGCAGATTTGGATCGCCACCTGCTACTCCCTCATGCCTATGGTTCTCGGTCAGCTGCCCCTGCTGCTGGCCTCCCGGATCCTGAGCCTGTCGGAGTCCATGTTTCTGACTGCCGCCACGGCGGTTTTACAGGGCTGGTCGCTTCTGCTGCTGTTTTTGGGGATGATGGTCATGCACCAGTTCACCGTCGCGCGGACGGTAGGGTCGGTGCTGATAACGCTGGTGCTGCTGGCCGCGGTGGCGTTCCTGGCGCTGCTGTCTTTCTCGATTTTTCAGCAGCTGGTCGCTTTTATTGGCACCGTGGCCGCCGAGCTGGCGGGACGATAGGGGGCACGGAATGAAAAGACTCACAGCTTTGCTGACAGCCCTTCTGCTGGCGGTGCTCTTGGTGTCCGGCGCGGCTGAACCTGCCGATACGCCGGAACCGGAGAAAGCGGATCCCGCGGTGCAGGGGGAGGAGGTCACGGTGGCCGAGAGCGGTAATCTTCGCCTGTCGGTGAATTTGTCCACCTGTGCCGTCGCCCTCTGGAACGGAGCGGACGGCTCCCGCTGGGATACCAATCCCGTCGACCCGCAGGAGGACGCCTATACCGGCGGCGCGGTGCTCAACGACATTCGCTCTCAGCTGGTGGTCACCTATTACGACCATCAGAAAAATACCGCGACTATCGGCTCGTATCTGGCAAGCGTGCTGCGCCGCTCTTTCGAAATCCGCAAGATAGCGGACGGCGTGCGCGTCACCTATAATTTCTCCCGCGAGACGGAGCAATTCTCTATTCCGTTGGAATACCGCCTGCGGGACGGCGCGCTGGATATCCGTATCCCGGTGAAGGACATAAAGGAGCGGGGCGAGGCCCGCATCAGCGAGATCCAGGTGCTTCCCTATTTCCTGCGGGGCGGAAATGGGGAGGAGGGGTATCTTCTCATCCCCGACGGCAGCGGCGCGCTTATCGATTTCTCCGTCCCGCGCCCTCACGCGGCACCTTACAAGCAGAAGGTGTACGGCAGGGATTTGGCTACCTCCTACTATTACGACGAGGGGGATAAGCAGGCCGCCCGGCTCCCCGTCTTCGGCGTCAGCCGCGGCGGCAGCGGGCTGCTGGCTGTCATCAGCGGGAACGAGAGCGCGGCCTATGTGGAGGCGAATCCCGTCGGCGCGGTTTCCTCCATGGCCAACGCCTTCGCATCGTTTACATACCGGCAGACCGATACCGCCCTTATTGCGGGAAAGGACTGGAATTACAACGAATACCCGGTGGTCAACGACCGGGCCGCGACGCGGGACTTTGCGCTATGTATTCTCCCACTCGAAGCCGGGCGCGCCGCTTATGGGGACATGGCGGCCCGGTACCGGGACTATCTCATCAAGGCCGGGACGCTGACACCGCTGCGGGAGGACGAACGCCTGGACGGCGGGGTGGAGTTCTTCGGTAAAACCACCGAGCGCCGCTCCTTTCTGGGCATCCCGTACGATCATGCCGTAACGGCCACCAGCTTCGACGAGGCCGCCGCCATCTTGAACGAGCTGCAGGAGACGGGGAGCCGGCTGGGAGCGTTCCTCTACGGGTTCGGCAAGGGGGGCTACCCGGGAAAAGAAAGCTGGAACAGCGCCGTGGGGGGCCGGAAGGGCTATGACCGTCTGCTGGCCTCGCAGAAGGGAACAGGCGGCGTGATTTATGGGGTGCAGGAGTTCCTGTACGAAACCGATCCCGCTTTTCTGTGGCTGCGGCAGAAGAATTTTGCCCGCGCCCTGAACCGGGATTACCTGATGAAGACCGCGTATTCCCTAAGCACCTACGCCGCCGTCACGGAGGGCGGGGGCCGCTATGGCCTGACCGCCGCCGAGCTGACCAAACGTTTGGGACGATTCTTCGATAAAACACCCTCCCGCGGCGGGGCGGGGACGTCGCTCGGCAGCATTGGGACCGATTTATACAGCGATTACGCCGAAGGATCTTACACCGAGCGGCAGGCCATGCTGGAGAGCGTGCGCGCCACCCTGGAAAAGGAGGACGGCCGGGCTTTGGCAGCGGAGGGCGGGAACGCTTGGCTGCTTGGAACGGTGCGCACGTTGTATGAGATCCCCACCGTTTCCAGCCGGTTCGACTGCGCGGCGGAATCGGTGCCGTTTTACACGATGGCGCTGCATGGGTATGTGAATCTGGCGGCGGTTCCCTTCAACGCGGAGGAGGACGTGGAAACGGCCTTCCTGCAATGCCTGGAGGCGGGCGCGCTGCCGAACTTCCGCATCACGGCAAAGGACAATACCGTCCTCAAGGATACCGGCTACGCCTTTTTGTACAACACCGGCTATGCGGGGGTCGGCGAGAGGCTGGGGGAGATGCTGAAAGCCTCGGCCGCCCTGTATGACGGGCTGTTTGACCAGCCCATCACCGGCCATGTCCGCCGCGGCGATGTCGCCGTCACCACTTACGCGAACGGCGCGCGCATCGCCGTGAATTACGGGGCGGAACCGGCGGATGCGGACGGCGTGACCGTACCGGCCCGCGGGTTCATCCGGATAGAGGGAACAGGAGAGAGTGTATGAACGTACAGGTTATGAGCGAGAGCATCCTCGGCGTCCAAATCGTCGAGGAGAACAGAAGGGTGCCAGTTATCGGGGGGGACTCCCTGCCCGATATGCCGTGGCAGGAGCGGACTCCGGGGGACAAATCACCCTTGTGGCGGTATAGAGGAAACCCCATCATCAAACGGGACGCCCTGCCCGATTCCAATAGCATTTTCAACAGCGCCGCCGTTCCCTTCCGGGGCGGATTCGCCGGGGTGTTCCGTTGCGACAACACCCGCCGGGTGCCGTGGCTGCACGCCGGTTTCTCCCAGGACGGCATCCACTGGAACATTGAGCCCCGGCCCATCCGCTTTATCGACGGACCGGCGGATCTCGCGTTTGAATACGCCTACGATCCCCGGGTCTGCAAGCTGGAGGATCGGTATTACATCACCTGGTGCAACGGCTATGAAGATCTGCCCACCATTGGGATGGCCTGGACCGAGGATTTTCGGGTGTTCCATCAGATGGAGAACGCGTTTCTGCCATATAACCGCAACGGGGTGCTTTTTCCCCGCAAAATCGGCGGCAACTACGCCATGCTCAGCCGGCCGAGCGACAACGGACACACCGCGTTCGGCGATATTTTCTACAGCGAGAGCCCGGACATGGTCTATTGGGGGAAGCATCGGCGTGTGCTCGAGCCCCGGGAGTCCTGGGAGAAGCTGAAGGTAGGGGCCGGGCCGGTGCCCATTGAAACCGGCGAGGGCTGGCTGCTGATTTACCACGGGGTGCTTCGTTCCTGCAGCGGCTTTGTCTACAGCATCGGCGCCGCTCTGCTCGATCGGGAACAGCCGTGGAAAGTGCTTGGGCGCACCCGCTCTTTCCTGATGGCTCCCCGGGAGAATTACGAATGCGTTGGCGACGTGCCGAACGTGGTGTTTCCCTGCGCAGCCTTGTGCGACAAAGATACGGGCAGGCTGGCCATTTACTACGGCGCCGCCGACACGGTCACGGGCCTGGCGTTCAGCCGGGTAGACGACATCGTGGACGCGATCCGCGCAGACGGCTGAAGGAGGGATCGGTATGCTGAAAATCGGCGTGATTGGCTACGGCGGCCGGACGGGCGATCTCATCAAGGACGTGCTGCTGGAGCTGAAGCTGGATGTGGAGATTGTAGCTTTTACGGATTTGGACGAAGCTGCGGCTCGGGCCCGGATGTCTCATCCCCGTTTGCATCCCGAAACCATTCGGTATTACAAAACCGCGCGGGAGATGCTGGACAGCGAGGAGCTGGACGGATGCATGATCGGCACGCGGTGCAATACGCATACCTCTTATGCCGTGGAGGTGCTGCGCCGGAATATCCCGCTGTTTCTCGAAAAGCCGGTATCGGTCACTATGGAGCAGCTGCGGGCCCTGGACGCTGCTGGAAAAGCGACCGCGGCCCAGACGGTGGTTTCCTTTCCGCTGCGCGCGTCGCTGCCGGTACGCAAGGCCAAGGCCATTATCGACAGCGGGGAGATCGGCGAAGTGCAGCACGTGCAGGCTTGGAACAACGTCCCCTATGGGGCGGGGTATTACCATACCTGGTGCCGGGACGAAAGCGTCACCGGTGGGTTGTTCCTGCAAAAGGCGACCCACGATCTCGACTATATCCAGTACATACTGGGGCATCGGCCGGTGGAGCTCTGCGCCATGGAATCCAAGCAGATTTATAAAGGGGACAAACCGGCGGGGCTGCGCTGTCCCGACTGCCCCGAGGAGCGCACCTGCCCGGAAAGCGAGTGGTTCATGACCACCTACAAGGCGGATCATCCTCACGGCGATCTCTGCTGCTTTTCCACTGCCACCGGCAACCACGATTCGGCCAGCGTTCTCATCCGGTACGACACCGGGATGCATGTATGCTACAGCCAGAACTTTTTTGCCCGCAAAAACGCCCAGCTGCGCGGAGCGCGGTTCCTTGGCTACAAGGGCACGCTGGAATTTGATTGGTACACCGGGGAGCTGCTTGTGCATAAGCACGACGAGCCGGTGGATGTATGCTACAAGCTGGATTTGACCGCCTCCTCCCATTTCGGCGGGGATAAACAGCTGATGTTGAATTTCTGCGGCGTGATGGCGGGAACGGAAAACAGTGAGAGTCCGCTGGAGGACGGCATCGCCAGCGCGCTGCTCTGCCTGAAGGCCGTCGAGTCGGCTCGGGAGCATCGCTTTGCCGAGGTGCGGCTGGATGGATAGGATTTGCCTGCGCTGCGCCGACGCCGCACTGCTGGAACCCCTGGAGGCGGCGGCGCGGGAGCTGGGCCTGCCGCTGGATATGGACGGCCGGCCAGTATGGCTGGAGCCGGGAGGCAAGGGGCTTCGCATCGATCCCCGGGGAGACGCCGTCCAGGTGTGCTACGGCACCCGCGCCGCCGCCTTCCGCGCCCTGAGCCTGCTGCCCGAGACGCTGGAAAGACAGGACGTCTTCCTCCAGTCGCCCCGCTTTACCTTAAACGGCGTGCTGGTGGATGCCAGCCGCAACGCCGTACCGAAGCCGGAAACGCTGTACCAGCTGATTCGGCGGTGCGCGGCGATGGGACTCAACGCCCTGTTTTTGTATACGGAGGACACGATCGAGCTGCCCGATTATCCCTATTTTGGGTATATGCGGGGGGCCTATACGGCTCAGGAAATCCGGAAGCTGGACGACTACGCCGCCCGATTCGGAGTAGAGCTGATCCCCTGCATACAGACCTTGGCACATTTTACCGCCCCCATGCGGTGGCGGGCCTTCGACGAGCTGCGGGATATCGGGGATATCCTGCTGTTGGATGACGATAAAACCGATCGGTTTCTGGACGCTCTGATTGCGCGGGTGCGGGAGCTGTTCGGCTCCAGGCGTATCCATGTGGGACTGGATGAAGCCCATATGGCAGGGTTGGGGCGATACCTGGACAAACACGGCTGTCCCGATCGGGCCGACTTGCTGCTGCGGCATGTCGAGCGGGTGGACGCCATTTGCCGGCGGCACGGGTTTCGCCCCATGATGTGGAGCGATACCTTTTACCGGATAGGCGGGGGCGGCTATAAGGACGATGTCGTTACGCCGGACATACGCCGCCGCGTTCCGCCCGACATGCAGCTGGTGGCCTGGGACTACTATTCCGCGAAGCCGGAGGACTATGCCGCCACGCTGGAGAGTCAC
This sequence comes from uncultured Oscillospiraceae bacterium, assembly GCA_900546265.1. Lineage (GTDB taxonomy): Bacteria > Bacillota > Clostridia > Oscillospirales > Acutalibacteraceae > UMGS856. Next base: position 76,575 of record URCA01000004.1, read on the forward strand.
CAGCGGTTCGAGCGGGATATCCTGTTTGCCGGAGGGGCGTGGAAATGGCTGGGCTTTGCTCCGCATATCGGCCACAGCCTGGAGCGGAGCCGGACAGCGCTGACGGTCTGCGCGGCCCACGGCGTGAAGGAAGTGATCCTCACCGCCTGGGGGGACGACGGAGCCGAAGGATCCCTGTGGGGAATTCTGCCGGTCATGCAGCTGTTTGCAGAGGCGTCCTGGGAGCCGGCGGCGGACGAGAACCGTCTGGCGGCCCGCTTTGCGGCCTGTACCGGCCTGTGCTGGACGGATTTTCTCGCCATCGACCAGCTGCATCTGCGCCCGGGAGACGCGCCGGACACGCCGGGACCGGCCAACCCCGCCAAATATCTGCTGTATCAGGACGTGTTGCTGGGCCTGTTTGACGCCCACGTGCCGGAGGAAAGGGACGCCCCGGTTTTTGCGGCGGCGGCGGACGCGATGCGGGCCGCTGCTCTACGGAATCCGCAGACGGCTCTGTTTGAGACGCTGGAGAAGCTGGCCGCCGTTCTGGCGTGTAAGGCGGATTTGGGGGTGCGGCTGCGCCGCGCTTATCAGGAGGGGGACAGGCAGGCGCTTTGCCGCCAGAGGGAGACTCTGCGCCGCCTGCCGGATTTGTGCGAGGCGCTGTACCGGGCGGTGTGCCGCCAGTGGGCAGCGGAAAATAAACCGTTTGGCCGGGAGGTGCTGGATATGCGTTTCGGCACGCTGGCCTTCCGTCTGCGGGCGGCGCTGGAAACGCTGGACGCCTATCTGGCGGGGGCCGCTGCTTCCATTCCAGAGTTGGAGATGACCCTGCTGCCGTACGATGCGCGGGAGGACAGCCGCGGCCTTCCCATAGAGGAGAGCGCCTGGCTAAAAATCGCGTCCGCCGGTGTTCTGCAAATTTAAGAGAGAGGGAGATGCCCTATGCGTTTTGTGCGAAAGTCGCGCGCCTTGGCGCTTTGCCTGCTGTTCCCGTTGACGGCCGCCGGCTGCTCCGGGGCGCCAAGTCCATCCTCGTCGGCCGCCGCGCCGACTGCCAGCGCGGTTTCCTCCGCCTGGTCATCCGCTCAGATGACCACAACCGCCGTAACAAGCGCTGTCACGACCTCCGGCAAGGCTTCCACCACCCAGGCATCCCCTGCGTCCGCCCGGAAAACGACGACCAGCCGGCATGCCGCATCCGCCACCAAGGCCGCGCTCGCGACCACAGGCAAGCAGTCAACCGATTCGGGGTTCCTGAACGCGGCGCTTTTTAACAAGGGGCGGGACGCTTACGGCGGTAAAAGCATCAACATTTTGGGGGACAGCATTTCTCACGGGGCCAATGCGCCCAATATCCCGGATCATTCCTATGTGGGGCTGCTCAAAAAAGCGGTCGCCAAAAAGTTCGGTGTCTATAATTATGGCTTTACCTCCCTGCTGTGTACCTTCGATAATCCCGACGGCACGTATCAGGAGCTGCACACCATCGATTTGGCGGCAGGCGAATGGGGGCATGGCGGCGGAGAAGGCGCCGCCGGGCATCTGGGGTTTGAGCTGTACCGTTCGCTGTCCGGCCAGGCCAAAATGACGGTGACGGTGGACCGTAACGCCACCGATGCGGGCCGGCATGTCAAGGGCCTGTACGTGTATTATGAAGCGGGACCGGCTCAGGGCTCCTTCCGTGTAGAGGCCGCCGGCCGGACGCTGGCGACAGTGGACTGCCGCCGGGACAAAACCGATACCTGTGCCCGATCCCCGTATATACCGCTGCCCGCCAATCTGCCCGCTAAGGCGGAGATTTGCGTGGTGAGCAGCGGCGCGGCCCCCGTTGTCATCACGGGCTTTGGCTATGCCGAGGAGCCGAACGGGGTGACGGTGCAGAATTATTCCCGCAGCGGCTTGCAGCTCGTCGAGGTGGGCAACGATGTCATTCAATCGGTCTGCCGAGCCAATGTGGTGGTGCTCGCTTTGGGCTTCAACGACGCGGGGATACAGGCGGATCACGCGGCCTTCCGCAATAAAATCAATCGGATCATCCGTTCCTGCGAGGCAAGCGGGGCGAAGCTGGTGGTAGTGGACACCCTGTGGACCTTCCAGGCGGAAAAAGAATTCTACCGTGCCGAGCTGAAACGTGCCGCCGACGAGCTGGGCGGCCTATACATATCCTTCACGGATTTGGCGGAACAGAACCCGGGCATGATTCAGGACGGGGCCCATCCCTCGGTGGCGGGGCATCGTCTGGTGGCCCGCCGAATCTGCGAGAAGCTGGGACTGCCTATGCCCGAATAACACAATAGGAGACGAGTATGAAACTGCAACGGTATGCCGATAACCCCATTCTGTCCGCCAATCCGGACAACGATTGGGAATCCCTTTGCGTCTGCAATCCGGCGGTCTGGTATGAAGACGGGATGTTCACCATGCTGTACCGTGCGGCGGGCGGCGACGAAGCCCACCGCATCCATTTGGGACTGGCGACCAGCGCCGACGGCTTTCATTTTGAGCGCCAAGACAGCCGGCCGGTTCTGTCTCCCACGCCGGGGAACTACGACGGCGGCTGTGTGGAGGATCCCCGGGTGGTCAAGCTGAACGGCACGTTTTATGTCACCTACGCCTGCCGGCCCTATCCGCCCGGCCGGTATTGGGAGTTTCCCCCCACCAACCAGCCTCTTTGTCCCGGCGTCGAGACCTGGGGATTCGAGGACAACCTGACTTTTACCGCCCTGGCGGCCACCCGGGATTTCCGTGCCTTTCGGAAGATGGGCCGGATGACCCGGGCGGGCATGGATGACCGGGATGTGCTGCTTTTCCCGGAGAAGGTGGGGGGCCGCTATGTCCGCCTGTCCCGCGGCAAGGAGTGGGTGGGAGAGGCATACGGGTGCCGGTATCCGTCCATCTGGCTGGCGTATTCCGATCAGCTGCTGGAATGGCCGGACGCGGCGGGCTGCCGCCTGCTGGCGGCGGCGCGGGAACCCTGGGAGGAAAAGCTGGGCGCCTGCGCGCCGCCCATCCGCACCGACAAGGGCTGGTTTATGCTCTATCACGCGGTGGACGCGCAGGGGATTTACCGCGTGGGGGCCATGGTGCTGGATCTGGAGCATCCGGAACGGGTGCTGGGCCGCACCCGTACACCGATTCTCGAGCCGGAAGAATTCTATGAAACCGACGGGTATTACAACGGCTGCGTCTTTCCCACCGGCAACGTGGTGAAAGGGGGGATTCTCTATGTCTATTACGGCGGCGCCGATCGCTATTGCTGCGCCGCCACAGCGGATTTTGATTCATTGCTGGAGGCTGTGCTGAAAAACGAATAAAGAGGAGAATGCGGAAATGAAATGGAGTCGAATCTTCGCGGCGGGCGCTCTTCTGGTTTCCACGCTGTTTTCCATCCCGGTTCTGCCGGCGGGGGCCGTATCGACGGCGCCTGCCCCTATACAGCTGACCATGCTGCAGGATTTCTCCGCCTATTCCACCGGTCAGGAGCTGAACGCTCCCGGCAACATTCCGGTTTCGCCGCCGTCGGCGGCCGCCGGCGCCCGGGCGGTAGATACCTTGGGCGCGCCCGGCGCGGCCCGGGCGGTATCCCTTTACGCGCAGAATGTGGGCGGTTACGCCACGGCGACCGATTTGTTCTATGAGGTGTTCTATCCGCAGAACACCTCCCTGCAGTCGCTGGAGGGCGTGATGGCGTATATCCGCCTGCCCAAGGGAAAGCCCGGCGACCGGTACAGCCTGTTTCATTTCAATCTCTATACCATAAAAAACAACACGCCGGCCTGGACCAACGCGGGGAACGCGCCGGTGCAATACCTGGGGGTGCGCGACACCGCTTGGCACACGGTAACTGCCTTTGACGGCCATATCAAGCTGCCCTATGGGTTTGAGGGCTATGTGAAGCTGCGCTTCGCTGACTTGCCCGCTGGAACGCAGGCGGCGCTTTCCGGTGCGCAGGCCATTAGCTCTACCTTCCGTTTCCGGGAGATCGGCGGCGCGCGGGGCTCCGCCGTCGTAAACGCCTTATACGGCATCACGGCGGACAGCGCCGCCGTGACTGCCCGGCTCGGCGGAACGGGCCGCGACGTGTATTTGGCCACTGGCCGGCCCGACGACGGCTTCAACATCCTGCCTCTGGCGAACGCCGGCGTGGCGAGAGCCCGGCAGGACTTCAGCGGCTTCGACCCGGGCGATGATGTCAAGGCGAGCGGGCTGTTCACCTCCACCAAGAGCGACGTGACAGCCCTGGCCGTGCCGGACATCAGCGGGCTGGACGACGGTCCGGCACTGGAAATCCAATCCCCCACGCTGTCCGGTTTCCGGGACACGGATCCTCAGTATGAGGTGTTTTTCTCTCAGGACACCCGTATGGACGGCACGCAGGGGCTGCTGCTTTATATCAAGTGCGGCGGCCCTCATCCGCAGGACGCTACTTCTAAGGTGTTCTTCAGCCTCTATTCCACCCGGGAAAACGAGGCGAATTTCACCAATCTCGGCAGTGGGACGGCCCAGGTGCTGCCCAAGGGCGGCGACGCCTGGAGCGAGGTGACGGCCAGCGAGGGCATCCTGACCCTGCCGGCGGGCTTCGAAGGCTATATCCTGGCGCCGCTGACGGAAATGCGGCAGGACTCTGTCGCCGGGCGCACGGACAACCGCTATGCCATCAGCGTCAGTTTCCGTTTTCTGGCACTGGGTGGCGCGGCGGGGAGCACGACGCTGGACGGCCTCTATCTCCTCTCCGGGATGGGGAACGATCCCAGGCTGCTGACCCTGAACGGCTGCGATGTGCAGGATTTATCGACAGGCGGACGGATTTCCGATCCGCTAAAGCTGACCATGCTGCAGGATTTTTCCTCTTATGAGGAAGGCGACAATCTGCGCGGCGCGGATAAGGTGGTCATCAGCCCGGAATCGGCCGCATCCGCCACCGCGACAGGGGCCAGGGGCCTGACCGCGCCTGGCTCAGAGGGCGCGGTGGTGCTGAATTCCACTGAACTGGGCGGATTCGCCACGGCCAACAATTTGATTTATGAGGTGTTTTCACCCCCCGATACCCAGATGAACGGGCTGGAAGGGGTCATGCTCTATATCCGGCTTCCCAAGGGGCGGCCCGGCGATCGGTACAGCCTGTTTCACTTCACGCTGTTTAGCTATAAAAACGAAACCCCCGCCTGGACTAACGCGGGAAATGCGCCGGTGCAGATATTGGCCCGCCGGTCGGATCGATGGCAGACCGTCACGGCATCCGACGGCAATATCCGTCTGCCCTACGGGTTTGAGGGCTATGTCAAGCTGCGATTTGTGGATCTGCCCGCCGATAAGCGGGCGGCGCTGTCCGGCGCGCGGCTTATCAGCACCTCTCTGCAATTTCGGGAAATCGGCGGCGATCGCGGCCCGGCGGTACTGCACGCCATTTACGGCGTCCAGCGGAATGGGAACGCGGCAGTGGCCTCTCTGCCCGGCAGCGGGAATCTGTATCTGAACGGCGGCGCTTCGGTGCGCGGCGCCTCGGCGGACGCGGCCGACGCCATACAGGCGGAGCCTCTTCTGCACTTCGACGGCTTCGCGTCAGGGGACGATGTGCTCGCCAGCGGCATGGCCGCTTTTACCAAAAGCGACGTGTCCGCGGCGGCGGTACCCGGGATCAGCGGGCAGGACAACGGGCCGGCTTTGTCCATCCAGTCCTCTACCCTGTCCGGCTTTCGCGATACCGATCCGCATTACGAGGTGTTTTACCGGGATAACGCCCGCTTGGACGGGATGACAGCCCTGCTGCTCTACGTCCGCTGCCCTCAGCCCTATCCGGGCGAAGCGGTGAGCCGGATGAAATTCAATCTCTATTCCACCAGGGGCTCCCAGGCGAACTTTACCCACCTGGGGAATGGCACGGCCCGCATCCTGCCGAAGGGCGGGACGAACTGGACGGACAGCGTGGCCAGCGAGGGTATCCTGTCTCTGCCCGCCGGGTTTGAGGGCTATATTCTCGCCCCATTTGCCGAAATGCGGCAGGATTCCATCGCAGGCCAAACCGCCGGGCGGGTCGCCGTCAGCACGACCTTCCAGTTTTCCGCTCTGGGAGGGGAAGCGGGCGGATTCCTCGTCGATTCCATCTGTGGCGTCCGGGCTTTTGGCAGCGGCGGCACGCAGCTGACGCTCGGCGGCGCACGGACGTTGGATATGACCTCCGGCATCCCTTACGATCCGGTCTCCGGGACGGTGCAGCGGGAGTTCGCGCCGTTCTGCGGAGAGGAGGACGCCCTGCTGCTGAAAAATCCGCAGCGGGGGTTCCGGATGGAAACCTTCGTCAACGTGGCCAATCTGGCGCAGGACTATCAGGTGTTGCAGCCCGATCCAACCATTCGCCTCAAGGACTGCATCGCCCAGTATGTGCCGGAATCCCCACAGCTGGCCCAGGTGTATTTTTATCTGACTGGCTATAAAAACACGCCGGTCATCCCGGACTACGGCATCCAGCGGATTCAGGCGTATTTCGATTATGCTCGGCAGGTACATGTGCAGCTGCTGGTGCGTTTCGCTTATCAGGCGGATATGAACGGCGTCGGCGAGGCGCCGCAGTCGGTGATGCTTAGCCATATGCGGCAGCTTCGGACGCTGCTGGAGGCTAACCGGGATATCATCCACGTGGTTCAGGCGGGGTTCTTGGGTGCCTGGGGCGAGTGGCACAGCTACAAACAGCCCCACGACCAGGTGGAACTGCTGCGGGGCCTAGAGGCGATGACGCCGGCCGGTCTGGCGATTCAGGTGCGGATTCCGGATTACAAGAATTTGATCCCGAAGACCGATCCGCTGTACAGCCGGCTGTCCTTTCATAACGACAGCGTGTTCGGCGAAGCGGCGGGCGGCACCGGGGGCGTGGATCCCGGCACCGCTCAGTGGCAGCAGTTCACCCGGGAGTCCCCTTACCAGCCGGTGGATGGCGAGCTATTCTGGGGCAGCTGGTCCTTGGATCCGAACGAGGGAGGCTATCTGATCGACGGCTATAAGGTCCTCAAGGAGCTCAGCGAGCATCATTTTACCTCTCTGAGCCTGCATCACAATTATCGGGAGGACGGCCCCTCGAAAAGGTATTCCATGCAAATCTGGAAGGAGAACCCGGTGACCGAGAGTTGGCTGCGCGCCAACGGGATTCTGTACGCGCCCGGCTGGTTCCGCAACGACGGGGGACAGACGGCGCAGCGCCAGGTATTTGACTTTGTGCGGGACTATCTGGGATATAAGCTGGAGGCATCGTCCCTGACGGTGACCGGCGGACGAAATCCGGGCGGGACGATGCAGGTCGGGCTGCAGCTAGCCAACTACGGGTTTTCTGTCCCCTTTAATATGGAGAGCGGCTTTGCCATTCTCGACGAGGAAAATCGCGTGGTGTCCACGGTTTCCGCCGGCACCCCGTCTGGGTGGCACAGCCGCAATCCGGCCGACTACACCGACGCAGCCCGGCTGACGCATACCATCTCGGGGAGGGTTTCCCTGCCGAATGAGCACGGCCGTTACCGGTTGGCCTTCTACCTGAAAGACACAGCCGGCAATCCCGCACGGCTAGGAAGCCGGATGCCATTTGCAGGCGGGTATCATATATTGGAGGAGCTGAGTATCTAGGCGGTATAAAGGCATAAGCTGCAACGGCACATAGCAAGGCCGGATGGACGTGGTAATCCCACACCCATCCGGCCTTGTTTGCTATTTTAATCCTTACATTGCGGTTCTCCCGCCGAGAGGTAAGCCATCTGTTTGTCAATCCGCTCCCGCAGCTGCCGGACAAAACGCGCGGGTCCCAGGACGCGCACCACCGGGCCAAAGCCCAGCAGGCGAATCAACACCTCCGTCTCGTCGTCCTTCTGGTACCAGAGCTTGACGAGACAAGCGTTGGTGTCCGCGTCGTACTCGCTTTGTTTTTCAAAGGAGGAGAATTCCACCATAAACCGTTCGATTCCGTTGCGCTCGTCCGTGACCAGAATTTGTAGCGGCTCGGCGCACCGCCGGCTCCGCCGCCAGGCTTCCACATCCAAAGGGCCGGCATACCGCTCCGGAGACGGTTCGATCTGCGTGATGCGGTTCAGGTTCAGGCTGAAATACCCGCGCAGCCTGCCGTGCCGCACCTTGGCGGCAAACACGCGGAATTTATCGTCCTTGGCGGAATACTCCAGCTGCAGGGGGATATACTGGCCGTTGTTCGGGCGGCCCTTCGGCGGCGTATACGAGATCGACAACGCCGCCCGCTCCCGCATGGCGGCGAGAATGGCCTGGAACCGCCGGCGATAGTCCTCGTCGGCATAGGGATCGCCGTCCAGATACCGGTCAAAGCAGAGAAAATCCTCCTGGCGGTACAGCGGTTCTACGTCCGCCAGTTCTTTGGAAAGATGCTGAAACGAATCGTCGGAGAGAAAAAGGCGGATGCGCGCGTCGGCCAGCAGCGCCTTGAGCCAGGAGGCCTCCAGAAGCGTCAGCGGCAGGGTGGGCGATGTGCGCAGCCGGCTGTCATACCGTCCATCCCGCGCGGTCAGCAGGGGCCAGGCGCCCTCGTCAAGCAGCTTGGGAATCAGCTGGAGTGTGCTCTCGCCGTAGCCGCGCTGCGATACCAGCGCCTCGATCTGTCTGCGATCCAGGGGCGCGGCCCGCAACACGGCGGCCACCACCTCGTAGTAACAGCCATATACCTCGGAAAACAGCTCCATTAGCCCTCACCCCCGTACATCTCTGCCAGCCGCCGGATATCGTCATGAAACCGCTGGATCGCCTCCTGACCGTCGCCCTCGAGCGCGACGATCCGCCCGATAAAGGTTTTGACCCAGTTCATCATCTCTCCCGTGTCGGAAACCTGCGTGGTATAGCGCCAACGGCCCGGGGCGATCGGTTCCACGGTTCCGCCCCGCCCCTCCCGCCGCAGGCGCTGAAGAATATACGGCTCCCGTTCCTCGTCCACGGCCAGAATCATGGAAAACCGCTGCCGCCGGCTGCGGCCCGGAATGGCCGCTCCCCAGGATCCGGCGAGGAGCGGCTCGGCCAGCGTTTTGCAGGCCGCGTCCCCTTCCTCTCCCGGCAGAGGCGCCGCTTTCTTGATGTAATCCAGCCGAAAAGACGCGAAACGGCGCGCGTCCAGCCGCCGCGCCGCTAAATAGCGCCGCCCGGTCTGGACGCTGACCAGGATTTTGAGGGGGATCACCGTGCAGACGGTCTCCGCGCTGTTTCGGCCGCTGACGTTGGTAATTGTTAGCCGTTCGCCCCGCCGCATGGCCTGAAGGGCCGTGAGCAGAATCTGATCCTCAAGGGTATGGGCGATAAAATGATGCTTGAAGCGGAACGTGAGGTTTTCGCTTGGAAGGCGGCCCGCCAGGTACGCGCCGACGACGGCCAGCGGCGCGGTTTCTCCGAAAAAGGCCAGCAGTTCCGGCAGATTGGTTTGGTCGGGAAACAGGGTTTCCAGCGAACGGGACGCGCGTGTATAGCACAGCCTGCGGCCCTGCTTCTCCGTATGTAAAATTCCCAGCTGAGCATATTCCTTTAGCTTCCGGCGGACGGTGAGGGGCTCAAAAACCTGATCGTATGCCTCGAGCAGCTCGTCGGTGATCGCTTCCGCGTGCCGGGGCCGGCCGTCCGCCAGGAGATCGAGCAGAAAAAAGTGCAGGAGGATGTCGTTATCGGTGAAGCTTTTGGATTGCCAGGCCCGGTATAGGGGATTGCGGGACAGAGTCCCGGCGTCCAGGGATAAAAAGAGCGCTTTGCCGCCGGCGCGATATTCCCAGCGCAGGCTGTCGCCCAGCCAGCTTTCGATCCGCCGCCGCTCGTTGTCGTAGGTGCGGCCGCTTTTTCGGTCGAAATCCTCCCGGGTCTTAAAGCCGAAAATCAGAAAATCCCGCATATAATCGCGCACCAGATCAAAACGCTTGACAAGCTCGCTGTAGGCCATGTTCTCGCCTCCTCTGTCCTCAAGTTTACGACAAACCCATCTATCTCGCAACTTTTTTGATATGAAAAGTTTTCCAGAGGCGCGTATGATGGAAGCATGAAAGGCGCGCACAGCCATTCTCTTCGATAAGGACGCGGCCTGAGGGCATGACCCGCCGCGTGAAGGCCGGCCTGAAAACCGGCACGCGCCTTGAAAGGGTTGAAAGGCACAGACAGCCATTTTTAGGTGACGCAGCTGCCGACAGGCGAATGCGGCCGGGTCAGATCCGGCGACGTGCCTTGTTTTCCCCATTCGATAGGAGGAAATCGCCATGCTGGATGATTTGAAACAAGAAGCCAATACCACCCGGACGGAAAACGGCGCCGCGGCGTATACCACCACCATGAGCGATTGCCTGGATCTGTTTTCCACCATCGGCGCCCTGCGCGCCGCCCCCGCCGCTGAAATCGAGGGCCGGTTCACCCGCGCCTTTGCGGAAAACCCCGATCTGGCCATGAAAATTGCATTTTTCGCCCGCGATGTGCGGGGCGGCTTGGGGGAGCGCCGGGCCTTCCGGGTGATTCTGAAAACCCTTGCCGCGCTGTCTCCCGCCTCGGTGGTCAAAAATCTGGACGCGATCCCGGAGTGCGGCCGGTACGACGATTTGCTGACCCTGCTGGATACCCCCTGTCAGGACGCGATGCTGGCCTACATACGGACGATGCTGGCCCGCGACCGGGCCGCTTTGGAAACCGGGGAGGGCGAAGTGTCCCTGCTCGCCAAATGGCTGCCTTCGGTGAACGCCAGCCATCCCGGCACGGTGCGCAGCGCCAAACGGGTGGCGCGGGCGCTGGGCATGAACGACGCGCAGTACCGCAAAACCCTGTCCGCACTGCGGGCCCGCATCGCGATTCTGGAAAATTCCCTGCGTGAGCGGGCGTATACCTTCGACTATGCCAAGCAGCCCTCCAAGGCCATGTTCCGATACCGCAAGGCATTCCTGCGCAACGACGGCCCCCGCTATCGGGCGTATCTGGCCCAGGTGGCCGCCGGCAAAGCCGCGCTGCATACCAGCACGCTCTATCCTTACGAGCTGGTGGCCCCGCTGCTGGACGGCGTTCCCTCCGAGGGCGAGCGGCGCGCGTTGGACGCCGCTTGGAAGGCCCTGCCCGACTATACCGGCGGCGAGGACGCCCTGGTGGTGGTGGACGGCTCCGGCTCTATGTATTGGAGCGCCGCGCAGCCCCGGCCCGCTGCGGTGGCCCTGTCTCTGGGCCTCTATTTCGCCCAGCGCAACCAAGGGGCGTTCCGGGGGCACTTCGTCACCTTTTCCGGCCGGCCCCGGCTGATAGAGGTGAAGGGGCGGGATCTCTGTGAACAGGTGCGTTACTGCGCGGGGTTCAACGAATGCGCCAACACCAACGTGCAAGCGGTGTTTGATCTCCTCCTTCGCACCGCCGTCAAGCACCGCCTGGCGCAGAAGGAACTGCCCGCCGCGCTGTACTTCATTTCCGATATGGAATTCGATGCCTGCGCGGAAAACGCGGAGACGACCAACTTCCAGTACGCCCGCCAAGCCTTTGAGGCCAGAGGCTACCGCCTTCCCCGGGTGGTGTTCTGGAACGTGGCCAGCCGGCGGCTCCAGCAGCCTGTCACCAGCAACGAGCAGGGGGTGGCGCTGGTTTCCGGCTGCACGCCCCGTCTGTTCGAGATGGTGGCGGCAGGCCGCCTGTCTCCCTATGCCTATATGCTGGAGGCGCTGAGCGCGCCCCGCTACCGCGACATCGTCGCGTAACAATAGAAAACAAAGGAGAGAGAGCCATGCTGGAGATCACCGGCACCCACAACACCGCCAAGGTGTTTATCGATACGATTGACGAAACCGCGCGGGAACAGATCCGCACCATGTGCAGCCAGGACTATCTGGCGGATTCCCGCATCCGCATCATGCCCGATACCCATGCGGGCAAGGGCTGCACCATCGGCACCACTATGACTCTGCATGGCCGGGTGGTGCCCAATATGGTGGGGGTAGATATCGGCTGCGGCATGGAGGTCGCCGTTCTGGAGGAAAAGCAGCTGGATTTGGAGGCTCTCGATCGCTTGATTTACGCCGCCATTCCCGCCGGGATGGAGGTGCGCGGCCAGCCTCACCCCTATCTGGAGGAGATCGATCTCCGCGCGCTGCGCTGCTTCGGGGAAATCAACGAGCACCGCGCCCGTCACTCCATCGGCACGCTCGGCGGCGGCAACCACTTTATCGAGGTGGATCGGGATGATGAGGGTGTCCTGTATCTGGTCGTCCACTCGGGCAGCCGCCATCTGGGCACCGAGGTGGCGGAGTGGTACCAGCGGGAGGGCTATCGCGCCCTCTCCGGCGGCAGCCAGCGCCAGATCGAGGAGCTAATCGCCGCGCTGAAGTCGGCAGGGCGGTCCGAGGAGATCGAGGGCCGGATCCGGGAGATCAAAACCCGCCGGCCTGCCGGCGCGGTCGCGCCGGAGCTGGCCTATGTGGAGGGGGCGCTGTTTGACGACTATATCCACGATATGAAGCTGACCCAGCGCTTCGCCCTTCTCAACCGCAAGGCCATTGTGGATGAAATCGTCCGGGGCCTGGGTCTCACGGTGCGGGAAAACTTTACCACCATTCATAACTACATCGATACCGACGCCATGATTCTGCGCAAGGGCGCGGTTTCCGCCTGCCGAGGCGAACGCCTGATCATCCCCATCAATATGCGGGACGGCAGCCTGATTGGCATCGGGAAGGGCAACGAGGACTGGAACTGCTCCGCCCCTCACGGCGCGGGCCGGCTGATGAGCCGCCACGCCGCGGCGGCCGCCTTTACGGTGGAGGAGTTTCAGCGCGCCATGGAGGGCGTTTACACCACCTCTGTCGGCCGCGCCACCCTGGACGAATGCCCCATGGCCTATAAAGGGATGGAGGCCATTGTCGACAACATCGGCCCCACCGCGTCCATTGAAAAAATCATCCGCCCCATCTACAATTTCAAGGCGGGATAAGGGGGAAAATCATGCGGGATCGCATTTTGCATCAGCTGCAGCAGCTGGAAAAAACAGAAGGCATCACCATTCTGCACGCCGTCGAATCGGGCAGCCGCGCTTGGGGCTTTCCCTCGCCCGACAGCGATTACGATGTGCGTTTCATCTACGTCCGGTCCTGTGAGGCCTACCTGAGGCTGGAAAAGCGCCGGGATGTGCTGGAGCTTCCCATCGACGAGGAGCTGGATATCAGCGGCTGGGATTTGGATAAGGCCCTGCGCCTGCTCCATGGATCCAACCCCACGCTCTTCGAATGGTGCCAGTCGCCCATCGTCTACAAAACCACGCCGCTTTCCTGCCCACGATACACGCCTATTTTGCCGATAAATCCGGCCTGTGGCATTATTTGAGCACCGCCGAGGGTAACTATCGGGAATATTTGAAAGGGGAGAGGGTGCGGGTCAAGAAGTATTTTTACGTCATCCGCCCCCTGCTGGCCTGCCGTTGGATTCTGGAGAACCATACGCCGCCGCCCATGCGCTTTACCGATCTGGCGGATACCCAGCTCGAGCCGGCGCTGCGTCCGGTCGTGCGGGAGCTGCTGCGGATAAAGATGGCCGCGCCGGAGGTGGAGGAGATGCCCCGGATCGACGCGCTCAACGCCTTTATTGAAGACAATCTGCCCCGACTGCGCGCGCGAATCGAAGCGCTGCCGCGGGAAACCCCGCCGGACTGGGCGCCGCTCAACGCGTTGTTTCTGTCGGCAGTATACTCGGCTGGCAACCCCACCATCAAGGCCCGTTCATAAAAGGCACCCCGCGTTTCGCTCACAGGCCGAAACGCGGGGTGCTTTACTCTTTTATGGCGGCGTGCCGCTGTTCCAGACAGGCAAGCAGAGCGTCCAGTCCCTCCTGGGTCAACGGAAATTCCTGCGCCTCGCCCGGTTCGGCCTTCTCGAAGCAGATATCCGTCGTCCACGTCCACAGGCGCAGCGTCTCTCCCTCCGGCGCGACGCGGAACCGCAGGCCGTCCTTGCTGCCGGTATAGACGTTGTCATTTGTAAAAAAATCGAGATGGGTGCATTCGAACATCACATTCAGGCCTTTCCGTTGGTTCTTTTCCTAAGTATAGCGAAAAAATGCGAAATGTGCAAGAAGGAATGAACGCTCCGCCCGTTGGACATACTAGAGCAAAATCGGCAATTGCCCATATCGCGGCAATCCGAATGGGAAGAAGGGGTGTCCATGGATTATCCGTCGATATGGCAGGAGTATAAAATGCCGCCGCTGCCGCCGGAGGCACTTCCAGAGCGGCTGGAGGGGAAAACCAGCGTGCTGATTATCGGCAGCGGCATGTGCGGCCTGCTGACCGCCTGCCGGCTGGTGGAAAAGGGCGTGACCGACATTTGTGTGGTGGACGCGGACGAGCTGTGCGCCGGCGCCACCTCGCATACCACCGCTAAAATTACCGCCCAGCACGAGCTGATTTACGACAAGCTGCTGCGGGGACTGGGCCGGGAGAAAGCTTGGCTGTACGCGCATATCCATCAGGATGCGGTGGAGGAATACGCCGCTTTGGCCGGCCGTCTCGGCGCCGACTGCGAATTCCATCGCTGTTCCTCCGTGCTGTATGCCGCCCACAGCGATAACCGGCGCAAGCTGGAGCAGGAGCGGGACGCCTGTCTGCGCCTGGGGCTTCCGGTCGTCATGGAAAAGCAGACAGAGCTGCCCTTCGCCGTGGCGGGCAGTCTGTGGCTGGCGGATCAAGCCTGCTTCCACCCGCTGAAATTTGTCGGCAGCCTGCTTGTCTGGCTGGCGGAGCAGGGGGTACGCTTTTATCCGCACGCCGAGGCCCTGCACCCTAAGGACGGCTGGCGGGACGGGCTGGTGCATACCAGCCGGGGAGAGGTGAAGGCCGATACCGTGGTGGTGACCACCCGGTTCCCCTTCATGGATAAGCCCGGGTTCTATTTCGCCCGAATCTGGCAGGAGCGTTCCTATGTGCTGGCCCTCAAAAACGTGCCCGCCATGGAGCATATGTATTTGGGTGTGGACGAGCCCGCCTACTCCTTCCGCCCCTGGAGCCAGGGGATTCTGCTGGGCGGCGGAAGCCACAAAGCGGGTCACGAGGGCAAGCGGCGGCATTTTGAAGAGCTGGAGGCGGCCAGCGGCGTCTGGTATCCCCATCGGGAGACGGCGGCCCGGTGGTCGGCCCAGGACTGCATGACCCACGACGGGGTGCCGTATATCGGCCGATACCGCCAGGCGGAAGGGAGCCTTTCCTCCCGGGTGTTCGTGGCCACCGGCTTCAACAAATGGGGGATGAGCGGCAGCATGGTGGCGGCCAACCTGCTCAGCGACGATATTTTAAACCGGAGTAGCGACGCGGCGGAAGTCTTTTCCCCCTCCCGGTTCAATCCAGGGATGAAAGCCAAAAGCTTCCTGGTGGAGACCACCGATATGCTGGCCAATTTTATCGGCGGCTATGTGGAACTGGCGGCCGACACCACCGGCTCCCTGCCGCCCGGGGAGGGCCGTATCCTCACCGTGGACGGCAAACGGGTCGGCGCGTATAAGGACACCGACGGGACGGTGTACACGGTCAATCCCATCTGCAGCCATATGGGCTGCGTGCTGGAATGGAACCGGGACGAGAATTCCTGGGATTGCCCCTGTCACGGCTCCCGGTACGACTACACCGGCCGGCTGCTCAGCGGCCCGGCCATTCAGCCGCTGGAAACCAACGCGGCCGAATAGCGGTTTTCCAAAGCCGGCTGCATGGCACGCGGCTTTGCGGATATACTATGGTAGAAAATACAGAGAGGGGAATGCATCTTGGAGGTAACGGGACAGGAATACCGGCAGATGAACAAAAAGGTGGCGCCCAAGTCACCGGTTTTTACCAACTGCCTGAAAGCGTTTTTGATCGGCGGAGGCATCTGCACCCTGGCAGAGGTCATCGTGCAGCTGCTGCAGACCTATGCGGGCATGGAGCAGAAGGAGGCCCGGCTCGTCGGCTCCATCGCGCTGATCTTCCTGAGCATCCTGCTGACCGGTCTGAACGTCTACGATAATATCGCCAAACATGCGGGCGCGGGCACGCTGGTGCCCATCACCGGCTTCGCCAATGCCGTCGCGGCCCCGGCCATCGAATTCAAAACGGAGGGCCTCGTCCTGGGCCTGGCGGCCAAGATGTTCACCATCGCCGGGCCGGTGCTGGTGTACGGCATCACCACGTCCATCGCGTATGGGCTGATCCTGTATATTTTGTCGTTGTTTTAGGAGGGACCGTCATGCCGGAAAGAAAAGGCCAGTTCACCGTTACTCTGTCCAGCCGCCCTACCATTCTGGGCTATGCCTCCGTGGTGGGAAAAAAGGAGGGCGAGGGGCCGTTGGGCCGCTATTTTGACTATATATTTGAGGACACGACTCTGGGGGAGAAGACCTGGGAAAAGGCGGAGAGCGCGCTGCAGCGGGAGGCGTTCACCCGCGCACTGGACAAGGCGGGGATGTCCCCCTCCCAGGTCAATTATCTGTTCGCGGGCGATCTGCTGAACCAGAACGTCGCCTCCACCTTCGGGCTGCGGGAATACAATGTCCCGCTGTTCGGCCAGTTCGGGGCCTGCTCCACCATGGCGCAGACGCTCGGCATGTCGGCCATCTTTGTGGACAGCGGGGCGGCGGATGTCTGCTGCGCCGTGACCTCCTCCCACTTCTGTTCGGCAGAGCGGCAGTTCCGCTTCCCGCTGGAATATGGCGGGCAGCGCCCGCCTACATCCCAGTGGACGGCCACGGCCTCCGGCGCCGCGGTGGTGGGCATGGGCGGCAGCGGCGTGCACATCGCGGCGGTCTGCGGCGGAAGGGTGACCGACTTCGGCATCACCGACGCCAACAACATGGGCGCGGCCATGGCGCCGGCGGCGGCGGACACCATCTTCAATTTCCTGCAGGACACGTCCACCTCCCCCGACGACTACGATCTCATTGTCACCGGCGACCTGTCCAGCGTGGGAGGCGAGCTGCTGTGCGAGCTGCTCAGCCGCAAAGGCGTCAATCTTGGTAAGAATTACACCGACTGCGGGCTGCTGATTTATGACCGCAACAAGCAGGACGTTCACGCCGGCGGTTCGGGCTGCGGCTGCTCGGCGGCGGTGCTCAATTCGTATATTCTCAGCAAAATGGAGCGCAAGGAGCTGAACAGCGTGCTGTTCATCGGCACCGGCGCCCTGATGTCTCCCACCTCCTCCCAGCAGGGAGAGAGCATCCCGGGCATTGCCCATCTGGTGCATCTGGTCACGGCATAAAAAGCGGCCGGCGTACAAAGGTACGCCGGCCGTGCGTGGTTTTAGAGCAGACCCGCGGTGGCGATCCGCGTCCAGATGTTGCAGCTGATGGGATCCGGACTGCCGTCCTCCGTCCGGCAGTCGAAATAAAGACGCTCCTCCTCCAGCTCCTCCAGACGGGGCAGGGACCCCTCGGCGTAGGCGGCCACCCGGGCGGCGGCGGTTTTGCACCGCTGGATCATCCCGCCGACGCGGATGTCCTGCACCTCGAAGCCGAAGGGCTTGTTTTCCCGCATCCACTGCGTCTCGAGCGCCCTGCGGAAGTCTTCGGCGGCGGCCGTCACGGCGGGCAGGGTTTCCCGGGCCAGCCGGGCCAAGGCCGCCTTGTCTCCCGCGTCGTAAGCGGCCTTGAGCTGCAGCCCGATTTCACTCTTCAGGGACAGCACCCGGCATAAAGCGGCCAGCGTGTCGAACAGATAAGCGTAGGCTCCGGCCGCCGCGCCGGCTGTGGCCAGCCGCTCGGCAGTCTCGGCATAATAGGCGTTGTAGCCCGGCTGGACATGCTTGTCGAACAACCCGCAGAGCACATCCTGAAACAGCAGGTATTTACAGGCGTTCAGCCCCATGGCGCGGGAATCGGTGAGCGGGACGTTGGGAGCCTCCAGCAGGCGGAACGCCTCTAGAGCCGCGCCGGTACAGGTTTTCAGCCGCTTGGCCAGCTGTTCGTCGGTCACTTCTCCATGGAAGTTGACCTCTGCGAAAAGCTGCAGCACCGGAAGAATGGCGAACAGGCTGGTTTCCCCGCCGTTGTCTCCCCAGGCGGTGGCAAAAACCTGCCCAATGCCGTTGTCTGCACAGGCGGATAGCGCCATGCGGGACACCCGCAGGCTGTGTTCCAGGCTGGGGGCGTAGCCCGTCCATTTCCACGCGCCGCCCGCAAATAGAACCGGGTTGGGGAACCGGAGATGCTTCTTGCAGTTGGCGTCGTACACCTCCTGGCTGGTGGCGTAGTAATCCCAGTAGACCAGCTCCACCCCTTCGGGCACCAGCTGGAGCTTCTCGGGCGGAATGGCCTCCTCGGTGTTGTAGCCGCCGCCTACCAGATGAAAGAACATATCGCTCCACATCATCGGGGTGAAGCCGTTCTCCCGGCAGATGGCGCATACCTTGTCCAGATGGCGGCACATCAGGGAGAAGCTGTCCGCCGGGCCGTGTATGTCCCGGTACCGGCCCCGGCCCAGATGGGCGGCCTCGTCCATGCCGATATGGATGCGCCTGCTGCGGAAGAGCCGCCGGCAGGCGCCGATCATGTCGGCGATTAACGCATAGGTGCGCTCATCGTCGGCCAGCAGAATGTCGTCAATGTCCCGGATGTCCCGATACGCGTCCCACTGCAGGGCCGATTGGAGATGGGCCAGCGTCTGGATGCACGGAACCAGCTCGATCCCGAAGCTGCTGGCATACTCGTCCAGCTCCCGCAGCTCCGTTTCCGTATACCGTCCCCGCATATAGCCGAAATAGGGCTGCCCTTCCACCGTATAGGTGTCCTCGGTGTACAGCATCAGGGTGTTGTGCCCCATCAAGGCCAGCTGCCGGATCAGCGTCTTGAGCGTCGGCAGGGAGGCCACTGCGTTGCGGGAGCAGTCCAGCATCAGGCCGTTGGTGGAAAAGCGGGGCGTTTCCAGCAGGGTGAAGCGGTCGAGATGGCTGTTTTCCACGGCCAAGCCGACACCCCGGTATAGAAAAGCCGGCTCCGAATACCGGATACAGATCCGGTTGCCCGCCTTTTTCACCTCCACCCCGTGTAAATCCTCGATATGCGCGGTGTATACCTCTACGCCGCCTTTGGCGTAGTGGATGCCGAGAGCGTCGTAGATTTCTTGCAGGGGGCGGCTGCCCGCCATGGTGCTGCTGGCGACATGCATAATGGATTCTCCCTTTCGTGTTAACGCAATGCGTTGGCCATGACCCGTACCAGGCCATGATCCTCGTCGTAGCTGTATTCCCAAATCATGATGCCGGCGATGCCGCTTTCCCGGACCAGACGGCACTTCTGCCGGAGGGACTCCTCGTCCTCGTAGGTGATGAACGTGTCCCCGTTGAACAGATAGGGGGCCTTGGCATCGTCGTCCCAATAGCGGGTATAGCCCTGTTTGTCCACATAGTCCCGCATCAGCTGGGTGTAGCCGGGTCCGTAATCGCTCCCTTCTCCGGAAAAGGCGTGCAGGCCGTGATTCTCGTCCTGCACGTGCTTCCATTGACGGGAGTAAAAGGCGGCGCCGATGATGATTTTGTCCAACGGCACGCCGTGGCGGTGAAACACCTCGATGTTTTCCGCCGCGCTGCCCTCGGTTTCCCTGTCCGTGGCCATGGGATAGGCGCAGGCATGGTGCATGGTGTAAGGGTTGTTGGCATTGATGTCGTAGGTCATCAAATTGACGTAATCGAGATAGGCGACCGATTCGCTCAGCTCCGTTATCTGGAAATACCAGGTTTTGCAGCCCGCCGCAATGGACAGGGTACGGTGCCCCTCCAGCTTATCCAGCTCCTCCCGCAGCGCTTTCAGCAGCAGAGTGTGCCGGTGCCTTTCGGTGGGGTCGCCGTTTACCGTGGGGTATTCCCAGTCGATGTCCAGGCCGTCAAAGCCGTAAGCTTTCACGGCACCGGCCAAGTTGACCGCCAGGGCCCGGATGTCCGCCTCGGTGCGGGTGCCCGCCGGAAATCCGCCGTTTTCACCGCTGGCGGTGGTGAGGATCAAACGAATGCCGGGATTCACACGGCGGATGTCCGCCATTCGTTTTAGGTTGGTCAGTTCGTCCAGGCATACCTGCGTGCCGTCCACCCGACCGAAGCCGATATACACGATGTCCAGCAGCCGGATGTCCTCTTCCGTCAGCATGGGGATCGCCTTGTTCGTGCAGTAGGTAGCGAGAAGGGGCTTGTTCATGGCAATGACCTCATTTCTATTAAAATAAAAAGGGTTCCCGTGCGAAATGTTTTGCGTGTGCAAAGCGCACACGGCTCCCGTCGTTTTAGATAAAGAATAATACAGCCTGGCTGATTCAAGACAAAAAGCGAGATGAATAAACATAATATCCTAAAAAAACGGTAGAACAGACGGAAAAATAGGGAGCTATAGGGGAAGACTCTAATGCGAAATGTTTTTCTTTATAGTATCGGATATTTCGCGTCAAGTCAATAGAAAATGCCGAATTTCTCTTGTTCTTTTCACAGAAATGGCTTGGTAAGAGAGAAAATGGTAAAATTTATTTTATTAATTGGTGGAAATACGGTTGACATTCCAATTACATTCGTCTATAATGAACAAGACGAAACATTTCGCGGTAATTTTCGCTGATATCCTTAATTTCCGCGAAGTGCAGGAACTGAACAGGAGAGCGGCAGGGTAGAGTGAAAAACCGTTGTGCGCTTTGACGAAGGAAAGCGTCCGCCCACCGCCGCCGTTTTCGGCCAGAGAGCCATCCGTCCGGCTATCCAGCCAGAACATCATGTAGAGGTGACTGACCATTGAAAAAGTTCCTTTCCGCCCTAAGCGTCCTGGCCATACTGATCACCATGACGGCGGTCGCCGGCGGCTCCGCTTTTGCTGAGGAAGCCGGCGCCGAACAGCCAGATATGGAGGTGTCCGATTCCCTCTCGTATGAGGCATTTTTGAAAGCGCATGAAAACGACGCCCGCCCCTCCGGCAGCATTCCGGTGGATATCGCCGCTTTTTCTTCTGAAGGCGGCGAGTTTAAAACCCAGGAGGGGTATCTCGGCAAGCCGGGCTTGTCCGTCTACACGGATGAGGATGGTTCCATCACCTTCCATGTGACGGTGCCGGCCGCCGGCCTATACGGCTTGCAGCTGGATTTCGTATCCGAAAACAAGCGGGGCGCCTCGGTGGAACGCAAGATCAAAATCAACGGCGAGTATCCCCACAAGGAAGCGGAGTCCCTGGTGTTTAACCGCTTGTATCGGGACGATCCCGACGGGAAGGGGAAAACCGACGTCCAGGGCAACGACATCCGGCCCTCTCAGCTGGAGGTCAAGCAGTGGCAGGACGACGGCTTTATCCGCGATTCCCAGGGGTATTACATAACACCGCTGCTTTTCTACTTTAAAGAAGGGGACAACACCATCACCTTTGAGGCCACCAGCGAACCGCTGACCATCGCCAACCTGCGGCTGGCCAATGAGGAGGCTCGTCCGTCCTACGCCGAGCTGCAGGAAACTTACCGGCAGCAAGGGTATACGGCGGCCGGGACGGCTCCCATCATCATCCAGGGGGAGGACGCGGCGCTCAAATCGGATCCGGTTCTGTATCCCGTCACCGACAAGACCACCCCCACCACCGTCCCCTATGAAAAGAACAAGCAGAAGCTCAACGCCATCGGCGGCTACCGATGGCAGAACCCGCGGCAGTTCATTATCTGGAATTTCCATGTGGAAAAGGCGGGGCTGTACACCATTTCCATGAAAGCCCGTCAGAACGTCACCCGCGGCGTCAAATCCAACCGCGCGGTGTATATCGACGGCGTTATCCCCTGCAAGGAGCTGGAGGATTACCAGGTGGCCTTCGACAGCAAGTGGCAGATGCTGGAGTTGGGCGGCGGGGACGGCGCGTTTCAGCTGTATCTGACCGCCGGGGAGCATGAGTTGAAGATGGAGGTCACCCTCGGCGAGATGGCCGGGAAGATCAACGAAGTGCAGGATGTTCTGACCGAGCTCAACGGCATCTACACCAAAATTATGATGATCACCGGATCCAAGCCGGATACCATGCGGGATTATTATCTGGATACCCTCATTCCGGACGACATCGCCCGGATGGGCACGCTGGCCGACCAGCTGCAGGGGGTGGTGGACTGGTTCACCAGCTATACCGGCGGCAAGGGACAGAACGTCTCCACGCTGAACACGGTCATCCGTCAGCTGCGGAAGATGGTGAAAAAGCCGGACGACATCGCCAAAAACCTGGATTATTTCAAAACCAACATCGGTTCCCTGGGGACCTGGCTGAACACCGTGCAGCAGCAGCCTTTGGAAATCGATTATTTCGCCCTGGTTTCGTCGCCGAATCCGGAACTGCCCGCCGTCAACGCCGGGTTCTTCCAGCAAATCGGCTACGATCTGAATCAGTTTGTCCGTTCCTTCATCGACGATTACGCCAGCATCGGCAGCTCGCAGGAGGAGAATGCCGAACGGGAGAGCATCAAGGTGTGGCTGTCCACCGGCCGCGACCAGGCCCAGGCCCTGCGGAAAATCATCGATTCCTCCTTTGTCACCCAGCACAATATCGGCGTCAAGCTGGAGCTGGTGACCGCCGCCGCCCTGCTGCCCGCCACGGTGGCGGGGATCGGGCCGGACGTGGCGCTGAACATGGCGGACACCGAACCGGTCAACTACGCCATCCGCAACGCGGTCATCGATTTGACCCGGTTCCCGGACTATCAAGAGGTGGCCGCGCGGTTCCTCCCGGAACGGCTGGTGCCCATGACCTTTGACGGCAAAGTGTACGCCCTGCCCGAAACCCAGACCTTCAACGTGCTGTTTTACCGCAAGGATGTGCTGGCCGACCTGGGGCTGAGCGTGCCCAAGACCTGGGAGGACATCATCGCTGCCATCCCGGTGCTGCAGAAGAACAATATGAGCTTTGCCATTCCGGTGTCCACCACCGCGCTGCCCCAGGCGGGCGTCTCCAGCTACTACACCATGCTGTATCAGATGGGCGGTCAGCTGTATAAGGATGGGGGCAAGACCTCCGACATGGATTCCGAAACCGGCCTGGCCGCGTTCAAGCAGTGGACCAACCTGTACGTCAATTACGACCTGCCCAAGGAATACAACTTCCTCGACCGGTTCCGCACCGGTGAGTATCCTCTGATCATGGCTGATTTTACCAACTTCAACAGCCTGACGGTTTCCGCGCCGGAAATCCGCGGCCTGTGGGGCTTCACCTTGGTGCCCGGCACGCTGAAGGAGGACGGAACCGTCGATCGCAGCGTGCCGTTCGGCGGCACCGACTGCTTCATCCTCAAGAATTCCTCCAACTACGAGGCGTCCTGGGAATTCCTCAAGTGGTGGACGGATACCGACGCGCAGATTCAGTACGGTACGGAAATGGAAAGCGTGCTGGGTGCCTCCGCCCGGCATCCCACCGCCAACCTGAACGCTTTTGAAAAGATTCCGTGGAGCAACGATCTATATAAGGTGCTGAAAGCCCAGATGCAGTGGGGGCGCGGCGTGGAGCAGGTTCCCGGCGGGTATTTCACCGGCCGGCATCTGGACAACGCGTTCCGCAAGGTGGTCATCAGCAAGGAGGATCCCAAGGAAACCCTGTTTGATTACATCTATACCATCAACCAGGAATTGGCGGGCAAACGCAAGGAATTCGGTCTGTCCGCGGATTAATGTTTAACTTGATACAGATCGATTTTAACCGATATTGCAAAAATCAATATATCGAGGAAAGGTGCGGTTGACGGATGGCGAGTTCGTTTGCGGCCCGGCAGAAATCCAAATTAAAGTACAACTGCAAACAAGTGCGGCTCAACTGGGACGCCTACCTGTTCCTGCTGCCGTTTGCCCTGGTGTTCTGTCTGTTTACCCTAGCGCCGGTGGTGACCTCCCTGTGGTACAGCTTCACTTACTACAATATTCTGGAGCCGGCGACCTTTATCGGGTTTCAAAACTACATCAATTTGTTTTTGAACGACGAGATTTTTCTCATCGCGCTGAAAAATACCTTCCTCATCGCGGCGATTACCGGCCCGGTGGGATACCTCGCGTCGCTGATGCTGGCCTGGTTCATCAATGAGCTGAAACCCATGCTGCGCTCCATCATGGTGGTGGTGTTTTACGCGCCCTCTATCTCCGGCGCCGCCTATCTCATCTGGACCATCCTGTTCAACGGCGACACGTATGGCTATGTCAACGCGATTCTGCTCAATCTGGGCGTCATCAACGCGCCGATCCAGTGGCTCACCGATGTCAGCTACATGATGTTCGTGGTCATTCTCGTGCAGCTGTGGATGAGCCTGGGCGCCGGGTTCCTGTCCTTTGTGGCTGGATTCCAGACTCTGGATAAATCCCAGTACGAGGCCGGATACATCGACGGCATCTCCAATCGATGGCAGGAGTTGTGGTTCATCACCCTGCCCGCCATGAAACCGCAGCTGATGTTCGGCGCGGTCATGTCCATCACCTCCGCCTTTGCGGTGGGGGACATCACGGTGGCCCTGTGCGGCAACCCCAGCACCGACTACGCGGTACACACAGTCATCAACCATCTGAACGATTACGGCGGAACGCGGTTTGAGATGGGCTATGCCTGCGCCATCGCCACCATCCTGTTCCTGTCCATGATTGTGCTCAACGAAATCATTCAGAAATTACTGAACAAGGTGGGGAGATAAGGGATGGCAGATACCAAAGTCAAACGGCTCCGGCATGGTTCCCGCGCCCGCCACGCCCGCTCCCTGGGCGGCGATATCTGTAATTTCGTGTTGCTTGCCGTGGTGGGCTTCTTCATGATTATCCCGCTGGTGTATACGGTCTGCAACGCCTTCAAGCCGCTGGATGAGCTGTTCATTTTTCCGCCGCACATCTTGGTGAAAAACCCGACCTTGGATAACTTCGGGGATTTGTCGCTGCTGATGAGCGAGTCGTGGGTGCCCTTCATCCGGTATATATTCAATACGGTTTTTATCACGGCTGTGGCCATCCTGGGCCATGTCATTGTGGCCTCCATGGCGGCCTATGTGCTGGAAAAGCGGCATTTCCCGGGCGGCAGGGCGTTCTTCAAGCTGGTGGTGACCACCCTGATGTTCACCACCGCCGTCACCCAAATCCCCAGCTTCATCATCATGACCAAGCTGGGCTGGGTGGACAGCTATCTGTCCATCATCGTCCCCGCCTTCGGCGCTCCCATCGGGCTGTATCTGATGAAGCAGTTCATGGCCGGCATCCCGGACTCTTTGCTGGAGGCGGCGAAAATCGACGGCTCCAGCGAGTGGCGGACCTTCTGGACTATTGTCATGCCTAACGTCAAGCCTGCCTGGCTGACCCTCATCATCTTCTCCATCCAGACACTGTGGGGTACCACCGGCGGCGTGTATATTTTCAGCGAGGAAAAGAAGACCCTGTCTTATGCCATGAGTCAGATTGTGGCCGGCGGCGTGGCCCGCGCGGGCGCGGGCGCGGCGGTCGGCGTCATCATGATGATCGTGCCCATCGCGGTGTTCATCATCTCCCAGCGGAACATCATTCAGACGATGGCCTCCTCCGGTATGAAGGATTGAGCAGCGTGGTCTTCCGCCGGCGGAACGGTCAAAATATCGGGCAGACACTCTGCCAAAGGGGTTTGGATATGAAGAGCTGGTTCAAAAAGACCGCCGTCCTGACGGCGGCAGCCTTTCTCCTGCTGGGCCTGTCGCTGCAAGCGTTCGCGGCCACTCCATACGACAACTATATCTTTGACGGGAAGGACGCGGTGCCCGCTCCCCCCGCCGCCACCCCCAGCTCCTCCATCGATCACACGGACATGGGTACCACGGCCTTGAAAAATCCGCAGGATTTGTTCGTGGGGGAGGACGGCTGCCTGTATCTGGTGGATACCGGCAACAACCGGGTGCTGCGCCTGAATGCCCAATACAAGCTAGAAAAGGAGTTCTCCGTTTTCCAGAACAACGGCAAAGAGGATGCGTTCGCCAACCCCAACGGCGTGTATGTGGACAAGGACGGCAGTCTGCTGGTGGCGGATACCGACAACGCCCGCCTGGTCAAGCTGGACAAGGACGGCGGCCTTCTGGCAATTTACGCGGCGCCCGCATCCCCGCTGCTCCCCTCCGACTTCGAATATAAGCCCATCAAGGTGACCAGCGACTCCGCCGGCCGGATTTTCGTGGCCTCCCGGGGCTTCAACCGCGGCCTGCTGGAGCTGGATCGGCAGGGGCAGTTCGTCCAGATGCTGGGCGCCTCCAAGGTGACCTACAGCCTGACCGACATGATTTGGCGGCTGTTTTCCACCAAGGCCCAGCGGGATCGGATGCAGGCCTTTGTCCCCGCCGAGTACAACAACGTCTCCATGGATCAGGAGGATTTTATTTTCGTCACCACCGGCACCTACGATGAGTCCAATCTGAAGGAAATGACGCCGGTGCGGAAAATCAACGCCAAGGGCGATGACGTGCTCCGGCGGGTGGGCGATCCGGTGGCCGACAACTATTTCACCGATATCGGCACCATCAAGGGCCCATCCCTGGTGGTGGATGTGGTCAATATGGATCACGGCCTGTACGCCATCCTTGACCAGAAGCGGGGCCGGGTCTTCGCTTATAACATGGACGGCGTGATGCTCTTTATGTTCGGCGGGCTGGGGCAGACCTTCGGCACCCTGAACACCCCCACCTCCCTGGTGTATTATAACGGCCAGTTCCTGGTGCTGGACGCGGGGAAAAACCTTATCGTGTCCTACGGCCTGACCGAGTACGGCCGCTTGATTTTCCAGGCAGAGGAATACAAGGACGACAACAACTACGAGAAGGAAAAAGAGACCTGGGAAAAGGTTCTCGGCTTCAATGAAAACAATCCCGTGGTGCTGCAGGAGATGGGCAAAATCGCCTACCGGCAGCGGGATATGAAGCTGGCCATGGAGTATTTCGAGCGGGCCAAGGATCCAAGCTACTATTCCAAGGCGTTTCAGTTCTACCGCCGGGATCTCATCAACCGGTATTTCACCGTCGGCGGCATTGTCCTGATTGTTCTGGCGGTGGCCCTCCTCGCTTTGTATATCTTCATGAAGCAGTACCGCAAGACCCATCCCAAGGAAAAGAAGAAGGGTCCCTTCCGCTATGCCTTTTATGTGATTTTCCGCCCCTTCGACGGCTTTTGGGATTTGAAGAGGGAGAAGAGGGGCAGCCTGAAAACCGGCCTCCTTCTCATTGGTCTGGCGGGTCTGGCCATGGCGTTCCAAACCCGGGTGACCGGCTTCATCTTCAATCCCACCAGCCCGGAAAACGCCAACTTCCTGCTGGATTTGGCCACCCTGTTCGTGCCGCTGCTGCTGTGGGTGGTGAGCAGCTGGTGCGTCACCTCCCTGATGGACGGCGAAGGATCCTTCAAGGATATCGTCATGGCCTCCGGCTATGCCCTGACCCCGATGGTCCTGCTGATCCCCTTTGCCAGCCTCATCAGCAATCTGATGACCCAAACCGAGGGCGCGGTGTATTACCTGTTCGTGACACTGGCCTACGTGTGGATGGTGGGCCTGATGATCGCCAGCGTCAGGCAGATCCATAACTATTCCATGGGCAAAGCGCTGTTCGTCATCCTCATAACGCTGGTGGTCATCCTGATCATCGTGTTTGTGTTGCTGCTGTGCACGGCGCTGCTCCAGCAGATGGTTGCCTTCTTTGCGGACATTTACAGCGAACTGGTCAACCGCGCGTGACGGCGCGTTTCATAACCGGCAGGCCGCCAGAGGCGGCTCTCCAGAAAGGCATGATCGGAATGATGAAGCGAATCGCCTGCGGGTTTCTTTCCTTCCTGCTGATGGTGGGCGTCCTGTCCTCCTGCGCGAAGGATAGCGGGATCACCCCCGTGCAGGAAGGGGACGTTTTGCTCCCGAACTCCGCGGAAAACGACATCAACGGAAAAACCTACGAGCCTATCGCCGAAAACGGGAGCCTCCAGCTCCTGGTCAACCGGGACACGGCGTCCTTCCAGGTGAGGAACAAAAAGGACGGCCGAATTTACCAGGCGGTGCCGGAGAACGCCTCTTCCTCCTCGGACAAATCCCTGCTGGAGTTCACTTATATGGATTCCAAGGGCACCAACGCCTCTATGAACAGCTTTGATGACAGTGTCAAGAAGGGGCAGTTCCAAATCGAGCCGGTGGAAAACGGGATGAAAATCACCTTCACCTTCGGCAATGTGCAGGAAAAGCTGTTCGTGCCCCCCGCCTTCTCGGTGGAGCGCTTTGAGGAAATCACGGGGAAGATTGAAAAGACCTTCGACAAGACCCGGTTCAAATCCCAGTATTACCTGGCGGACGTGAACACGATTACGGACGAAAAAGCGAAGTCCGAGCTGCTTAGCCAATACCCCTCCTTAAAGGAAGCGCCCATGTACCTGCTCAAGCAGGAGGTCCTCTCTCTGAGCGTGCAGCGGGAGATTCACCGAATTCTGGTGGATACCGGCTACACTGAGGCGGACTATGAAAAGGATATGGAAAACGCTAAGGAGCTGGAACAGACGTCCTATCCCGTGTTCAACATGGCGCTGTACGTCACCCTGGACGGCGAGCGGGTGGACGTGCGGGTGCCCATGAGCGAAATCCGGGAATTCAACGGCGGCACCCTGCTGAATCTGACGGTGCTCAAGACTTTCGCCTCGCCGGAGATGGGGGAGACCGGCCGTTTCCTCCTGCCGGACGGCACCGGATCTCTGATGAATTTCTATAACGGCAAGGAATCGCAGCAGGAATTTTCCGTGCCGGTCTATGGCCGGGATTTGTCGGTGCGCCAGGACGAAAAAATTTACAAGGAAAACGTGGCGTATCTGCCCCTGTTCGCCAAAATCATCGACGGCCAGGGCGCGGTGCTCAGCGTTATTACCGAAGGCGATGCTCTTGCGGAGGTGCGGGCCTTCCCCGGATCCGCTGACAGCTACGCCGCGGCCTACCCGGTCTTCCGCGTCCGGGAGGTGGCTAAGAGTTATCTCAGCTCCGCGTCGAAAGAACAGGGCGACTATTTCAGCATCGCGCAGAAAAAGCTCTACGACGGGGACGTGCGCATCCAGATGACGTTCTTCGACAAGGAGCACACCGCCCTGAAGGATTTGGCCGCCGCCTACGCCAGCGATTTGTTCGGCGATAAGGCCGAGGCCGCCCCGGCTCCTCTCTATCTCGAATTCATCGGCGCCGCCGAGCGGGAAACCAGCTTCCTCGGCATCGGCATGAAGCGCACGGCGGTGTACACGACCCTGCAGGATGTGCTGGCCATCGGCCGAGAACTGAAGGAGGCCGGCGTGGAGCGCCTGGTCATCAAGCTTACCGGCTTCCTGAAGGGGGGACTGACCCAGCCCTTCGCCTCCGGCCTGAAACTCCAGTCCGGTGTGGGCAGCCAGGAGGATCTGCGGCAGCTGCAGGCCTGGGCCAAGGAGGCCGGCGTTACGCTCTACCTGGACGCTGATGTGCAGTATGCCTACAGCAATTCCCTGTTCGACAGCCTGAACCTCAGCCGGGACGTTTCCTCCCTGCTGACCAAGGACCGGGGCATTGATTATCCCTACGATCGGGTGACCTACCAGCTGCTGAATACGGCCGATTCCTTCCGGTATATCCTCAACCCCGCCGCCGTGGACACGGCCTTCCAGAAGACAACGGCCCTTCTCGACAACCTGGGCTTCGACGGTGTCTCCCTACGGTACGCAGGCACGAACGCCAACGCCGATTATAAAGAGAACCGCCTGGTGGAACGGCAGACCGCCATGAAGCGGCTGACGGCAAACGTCAAAAGCATGGCGGAGAGCCGCACGGTGTCCACCCTGGGCGCCAACGCCCCCATTCTGCCGGTTGTCCAGGATGTGCTGGATGTTCCGATGAAGGGCTATCAGTACGACATCTGCGACGAGGTGGTGCCCTTCCTCCAGATGGTGATGAACGGCCATGTCCGCTACGGCGACGAGGCTCGCAACCTGTCGGGCAACACCGACGAATCCCTGCTGGATACCCTGCGCACCGGCGGCGGGCTCAGCTTCACCCTGACGGCGAACGAAAGCCTGACCTTCGAAAAGACCGAGTATCTCCAGTATTATTCCACCAAGTACAGCTTCTGGAAAGACGAAATCCTGCGGCAGTACCGTCTGCTCGACGAGTCGGCGGCCGCGGCCGCCTCCGGAATTGCCGCCTACGACAAGTTGGGCGACGGGCTGTATAAGACCACCTTCGGCGACGGCAGCAGCATGCTGACCAACTACAGCGGCACCCAGCAGCAGGCAGAGGGCCGCACGATTCCAGCCGGCGCATGCCTGCTGGTGAAGGGAGGGGCGCAGTAAATGGCCAAACGCATCGTGTCCTGGGAACGCAAACGCAAGCGCCTGGGGTATTTCTTCATCCTGCCTTTCATCATCGGCGCCGTTTTCTTCCTGCTGATCCCCCTCATCACCTCCCTGCGGTACAGCTTTTCCAACCTGACCGTGAACAGCACAGGCACCGGCTATGACCTGGCCTTTGTGGGGATCCAGAATTACTATCAGCTGCTGGCCGTGGATCCCACCTACCGTCAGGTGCTGCTGGAAGCCATTTGGAACATGATCATCAACGTGCCCATCGCTGTGGTGTTCAGCTTCTTCATCGCCAGCATCCTCAACCAGAAATTCCGGGGTCGCGGCCTGGTGCGCGGCATCTTCTTCCTGCCGGTGCTGCTTTCCTCCGGAATCTACCTGCGGCTCGCCTCGGTGGATCAGATGACCAATATGATGCAGCAGGGCGCCTCCTCCTCCGGCGGGGACGGCAGCGTGGCCACCGCCTTCGTCAACATGCTCAACTCCCTGAATTTCGATACCTCCCTCATCAACTTCCTGGTGTCGGCTGTGGATCGGATTTCCACCATCGTGGCCATGAGCGCCATCCCGATTATCATCTTCCTCGCCGCCTTCCAGTCCATTTCGCCCTCCATCTTTGAAGCCTCCTATATCGAGGGGGCCACCGGCTGGGAAGTCTTCTGGAAAATCAGCTTCCCCATGGTCAGCTCCCAGATTTTGGTCTGTGTGGTGTACACCATCATTGACTCCTTCACCAGCTCTTCCAACGTGATGATCAATCTGGTGCATCAAACCTCCTTCACCAGCTTTAATTTCGGGCTGGGCAGCGCCATGGTCTGGATTTACATGGTGATCATCTTCGCCATCATCGGCCTGATCTTCGCCATCCTGAACAAGCACATCTTCTATTACGACTAAAGGAGGGGAAACCGTTATGGCACTGTCTGAAAAAAGCCGGCAGAAGCTGATAAAAAAGGGCGGATCGGCCGGCATGTCCCTGCTGCGGTTTGTCCTGCTGGCCGGTATCAGCTTCGTCATCCTTTATCCGCTGGTGACGAAGATACTGGTGTCCTTTATGCCGGTGTCGGACGTATACGACATGTCCGTGCACTATATCCCCAAAACTTTCACCCTGAGCAATTATCAAAAGGCCTGGGATTTCCTGAACATTCCCGCTCTGGCCTTTAACAGCTTTTTCTATCCCCTGGTGGTGTCTCTGATTCAGACCGTGTCCGCCACTGTCGTGGCCTATGGTTTCGCCCGGTTCGACTTCAGGTTCAAGGGCTTTTTCTTCTTCCTGGTCGTGCTGGGCATGGTGGTGCCGCCGGATCTCATCCTGCTGCCCCTGTACGTGAATTTCCGGTACTTCGACGTTGCCGGGCTGTTCCAGCTGATTTTCGGCCGGCCGCTGAATCTGCTGGATACCGTCACCCCCTTTGCCCTGCTGGGCATCACCTGCACGGGGCTGAAAAACGGTCTGTACATCTTCATGATGCGGCAGTATTTCCGGGGCCTTCCTAAGGAACTGGAGGAGGCGGCCTATGTGGACGGCGCGGGGACTATCAAGGCGTTTGTGCGGGTCTTCCTGGCCAGCGCCCGGCAGATTATGATGACCGTGTTCCTGTTCTCCTTCGTGTGGCAGTGGCTGGATGACATTTTTACCTCGGTGTTCCTGCAGAATGTGCCCATGCTCACCACCGAGCTATTCCGGCTCATCAGCAACAGCGCGGGTGTGGACGCGGGCATCAGCAACCTCACCGAGTTCAGCCTCATGCGCAACTGCGGCATGCTGTTCCTCATCATTCCCATGCTGATACTGTATCTTTTCTGCCAGCGGTATTTCACCGAAAGCATCGAACGGGCCGGCCTGGTCGGCTAAAGGACGGTATTCGCCGTCTTATCGATAGACATCCATTCAATGTATAAGGAGGCTTGTTCAGCAATGAAAATCACCCGATTGGCCGCCCTTTCCCTGGCGGCGCTGATGGCGGCGTTTTCCCTGGCCGGCTGCGGCTCGGAGAAGACCGAATCCGGATCGAACGCGTCCAAATCTCCCGTGTCCGCGGGCAATAGCAAAACCGATCAGCTCAAGGCGGCGCTGAGCTTTGGGGGCGAGACCATCACCATCGTTACCCCGCCCGGATATGGCATGATCAACACCGATGGCAAGGATCCCGCCCTGGTACGCCGCGACGCCCGCATCAAGGAACTGGAAGCCAAATACGACGTCAAAATCGTGCAGAAGGAGGGCCGCGGCACCTACTGGGACGTCATGACCAGCAGCATCGCCTCCGGCTCCCCCGCCGGGCATATCATGGTCACCCAGGAGAACTACTTCATGGAGTGGTACAAGGCCGGCGCCTTTGCCGACCTGAACGCCGCCATGGAGAAAACCGGCATCGACTTTAAGGACAGCCGGTATAGCCAGACAGCCCGGAAATACACCAACATCGACGGCAAGCAGTATGCCTTCAGCGACGTGCCGCTGAACCCCACCGGCACCATCTGGTTCTTCAATAAGCGCATCTTTAAGGAGCAGAACCTGGGTGACCCCTATGAGATGGTGAAGAACAAAACCTGGACATGGGACAAGGTGGAGGAAATCGCCAAGAAGGCCACCAAGAAAAAGTCCGACGGCACCGTGGAGCAGTGGGGCCTGGGCGGCTATATGCACAGCGACTTCCTGTCCAGCCTGGCCGCCTCCAACGGCAGCGCCATCGCCAGCTTCGACAAGGATGGGAACCCGCAGCTGACCCTGGGCGATTCCGCGGCGATGAAGGCCTTTGAAAAAATGTACGACTGGACGGTCAAGCAGAAAATCGCCTATGTCAACGACGGATCCCAGACCTGGGATACCTTCCTGCGGGAGTTCACCAAGTGCAACATGGCCATGATGGCCGGCACCAACAAGCTGCTGCAGTACATCGAGGAGTCGGCCATGCCCGACGATTTCGGCATCGTCTACGCCCCCATGGGCCCCGATGTGCAGGAATACACCATTCCCACCAGCTGCGGCCAGATGTACTTCATTCCCAAAACTTACGAGAGTATGGCCGACAAGCTGCTGCTGCTCATCGACGATTTGTACGCGTATCCCGACGGCCAGACCATCGACGACCTGGTGGCGGAAAAATATGTGTCCAAGCTGCGGGATGAGGAATCCCTGACCATCTATACCGACATGGTGAAAAGCACCGACCGGTTCGTTCACGACGCCTACACCATGACCAAGATCGACTGGACCGCCCCCTCCATCCATGAGCTGTGCTCCACGGTGCTCAAGGGCTCCAAGACTCCCGGCGACGCCCTGGAGGCCAACAAGGTGCAGTTCCAGAACGCCATGAACGATATGATGGCGGGTCATAAGGTCACCGGATAGTCCGGTATCCCCCCGTATCGGACGCCGCCCCGTCCGGTCGCCCCCACCTGGGCGCGGGCGCGCGTTTGGTAAATAGAACGTGATTTTTTGAAGGAGGTACTATCTGGATGAAAAGAAAAATCCTCAGTCTTATTCTTTCAGTGTCGCTGTTGGCAACCTTGTTTTCGGTTTCCATCGTGACAGGAGCCGCTGGAAATGTTGACTACGGCTCTAAGGCCTGGGAGAACTTCGAGACCATGACGAATGAACAGGCGAAAGAGTTTTTTCCGGACAATAAGGATTTAGCTAGTTATTCTATCGGCGTTAAGGATGGCGTTGGCGAAGGCGGTTCCAAAGGCCTGGAG
Source organism: uncultured Oscillospiraceae bacterium (assembly GCA_900546265.1). GTDB lineage: Bacteria > Bacillota > Clostridia > Oscillospirales > Acutalibacteraceae > UMGS856. Next base: position 110,513 of record URCA01000004.1, read on the forward strand.
CTGGACATGGGTTTCTATCCGGGCAGCGCTGCCGACAATGGCTGGGGCTGGCTGAATGTACAGACCGGCGAATTGCCGATAAAAGATGCCGTTGGTATTCGGATTTGGTATACGCTGAATGTGGATACCGCTTCGGCAGCGACGATGCGATTAACGCTGAAGGATCGGAATGCGGGCGCCTGGACGGATATCGGTTTTGTCGGTAACGCTGCAGGACGTGACGCGATCGCGACAGGCACCTATTCCAAAACGATTCTTTTCAAGGATTTCCCCTCGTTCAACGCCAACAACAGTTACTCATTGGGGGTGGAATTGGGCGATGTCAAGGACGGCGGCACCGTTACGCTTACACTGGATAATATTACCTTTATTTATTACGGGAGTGTTGGCGTCGGAGATAAAACCGAGTTGAACGCTCTCTTGAAGACGTACAAACCGATTTATGACACAAACAATCAGGATAAAGAAGGCAATAAGCTGTACTCTGATACCAGCTACGCCAATTTTAAAACGGCGTATGAGACGGCTGTCAATCTTCCCGAGGATGCCACACAGACGGTCATTGATGCGGCGGTGCGCAGTCTTACCGGATATTATAAAGCTCTGGAGCAGTTGACGCTTAATTATGCCGTTTTGGAGACAGCGCTGAACGCAGCAGATACTTTCTTTGCAGACCCGAAAACGGCTATGACCTATACAGAGCATTCTATCGGGTTAATTCAAGCCGTTTACGATACAACGAAAGCGATGTACGACAATAAATCTGCCAAAAAGCAGAGCGAAATCGACAACCAGGCGGTCACGATGAACACGGCTGTTTCCAAAGCTTATCCTATTGTTAAGGAAACGCCCGTATATACTAAAGACAAAGAAGATACGCTTCTTGTCGATTTCGAAGATTACGACAGCTTCGCCGACATACCTCTCGGCGGGGGCGATACAGACGGTTGGCAGTTTGAAAGCGAACCTTTTGCCACTCGTCTGGATAAGACGAACCCCATCAGCGGCAAAAAGAGCTTGAAAATCACCTGGGATGGTCTGGATGATAACACGTGGGGGGCGTACCGGCTGTTTATGTATAACAGCGGAAAATATCCTATGCATAATCAGGCGATGACCTTTACCATTAAAGTGGCTTTTGATTATGATCTGACGGTAGCTTTCTATGATATGGATACGTCGACGACATATACCTATACGACGCATATAAAAGCGAGCGATAAGCCGCAGACCGTAACAGTCCCGTTTAATCAATTTAAAAATAACGAGAAAAAGAGTTATGGTTATGGTCAGCCTCTCACCGCTGAAGAGTTCGCCCGTTTTGTTAACCAGTGGAACTGCTTTAAAATTCAGTTGGATCGCATCAGCGGCCTGCCGGAAAAGGGCGAAATGTGGCTGGACTGCTTCAAGCTGACGGCTAACGAAGGTCCTCAGGAAGCCGCGCCTCCTCCGGACGGACAGGGCGGCGATTCTTCCGACTCGAGCGATTCCAGCGGCGGCGAATCCTCTGGCGAAATCATTGAACCGGACGATCCGCAGCCTGATGAATCCGACGGCTTCCATGTCCTGCAGAATTTTGAGGATATGACGGCGGAAAAGCTGGCCGAGCTGTTCGGCACTCCCTCCGCCGGCACTCTGTCGCTGGATACCTCTAAAAAGCTGTTCGGCAGCAACAGTATGAAGCTGACCTACGATTTTACCGGGGACAGTAAAAGCGCTTCTATACAAGCGGCCTTCCCTGGCCTGCGGGGCGACGGGCTGTATCTAATGGTGCTTTCCGCCAACGACGCTGTTCTAACTTTGAAGCTCAGCGATGGTACTCTGTGGACGGAATATCAGGTGCCTGTCAAAGGCTCGGACAAGGAGCAGATGGTGTTCGTTAACTTTGTGGACACCGTTTCCGGAAAGGGGACCTTCGACGAGTTAAACAAAGCGAAAATCACGCTGAGTATGACCCTGTCCTCTGAGAAAGCAATTGCCGGCGACATTTACTTCGACAACATCGGGTATTTCCTCTATGACGAGATGCTGGAAAACAAGACCCCGGACGGAGGCGACTCCAGCAACGGCGGGAATTCTAGCAACGGCGGCGATTCCAGCAATGGCGGCAGTACCAGCAGCGGCGGTTCAGATAGCTCCCCCAGCACCGGGGAGGCCGGCGGCCTGTTGGCGGTGGCCGGTCTGGGCGTCCTTGCGGCCATGGCTGCCATCGTAGTATCCCGTCGGAAAAAGACCGAAAATATCTCATCCGACATGTAATGACAGGAGGAAATCTATGCGTTTACGTGCGGCAGCTCTTGCCTGCATCTTCACTGTTTCCGTGGCGGTGGCCGGACTGCCGATGATGGCCTCGGCCGCTTCCATGGGGACCGACGTGGTGGAAACCTTTGAGAAATTCAATTCATCCGCCGGGTTGGCCGGGCGCTGGAAGCCCACGACTCCGCCGGCTCTGACCATTAACTTGGATACCAAAACCTCCGCGCCCAATCGAGGGGACGGAAAGTCCAATGGCAATTATCGCTCCTGCGGGCGGACTTCGATTTGAGCAAGCAGGACGGATGGGCATTTTTCCGTCTGTCCGGTGTGGAGGAACCTCGCTCTTTGGTGGATATCATCAATGCCAATAAAGACGTGTACCTCACCTTTTGGGCCAAGGCGGACAAGGCGATGACTATCCGGGCGGCCGTGGACATCAAGGACGTTCCGTTCTATACCAAGGTGAACCTGACCACCGAATGGAAAGAATATAAACTGAAATTCCGCGATATGATTCCCGAGGTGGCGGACAAGAACGGGAAAATGACGAAAATCTATGAACGCAACGCCGGCAAATCCTGGGGAAACGGTACGGAAGAAGCCTATGTTATCGGCTTTAAGTATGAGATTTTTGCCGAAGATAACGGAGATAAAAAGATTAACGGCAAAATGTGGCTGGACACCGTGGGCTTTTACGGCGACGGCGTGAAGGAAATCAGCCATTATGACGACGGCTATCCCCACGACTACGATCAGCCCGGCAAGGTGCCCAGTGACTTCGTGGCAGAAACCACGACGACCTCTAAAGGAGCGACTACGACCGTGAAGCCTGCCCCCGGCACGACCAAGACGAACAAGCCGGGTGAAACCACTAAGCCGGGCGGTTCCACGGTCGCGGGCGGTACGACAAGCACCGGTAACACATCCTCCACCGAGGCGACTGGCGATATTTCCGGCGAAACCACCGGCAACACGACGGAGACCATGGCGACAACGGCGGCCTCCAGCGGCGCAGTATCGGACGGCGCATCCTCTCAGCCGGAGGAGGGAGGCGGCAGCATGGTTTGGCTTATCGTCGTCATCGCTGTGGTTGTGGTCCTAGCGGGAGGCGGCGCGGCCTTCTACTTCCTGTACTGGAAAAAGAAGCACTAACCGGCGTTTCCTTTCCTGAAAGACGGACGCCGCCCGCAGGTTGTCGCTGACCGCGGGCGGCCAAGGAAACGACTTTATAAAAAAGGAGTGCAGATAACAGCTATGAATAGAAAGATTCTCCTATCCGCCGTAGCGGTTGCCGCAGTCGGCTGCATCGGGTTGGGCGCGTTGGCGGCTCCTTCCATCAAGGAATCGGTTTCCAAGCTAATTGCCGGCACCTCTATGGAAGAAACGCTGAATCGGGAAGTGGACATGGGCGACGCTTTCATGGTGGCCAATACCCGTCCCGCCAAAACAACGGATCCCAATGCGCAGAACGTTTTCGACGGCGACGACAGCACCGTGTGGACTGCCCCTGCAACCAAAGACGCTATCCTGCAGATTGACCTGGAGAAAGCGCAGACCATCAACAACATTATTCTCAAGGAAGACGGCAGCAACGTCCGCAAATACCGCATCGATGCCTGGAATGGCGAAAAATGGGTGAAGGTGTACAGCAACGATTTGATTGAGAAGTATCATCTGGCCGTTGTGGATCCCATGAAAACCAACGCCATCCGCCTGGTCATCGAGAACTCTGAGAACCCGGCTTCCATCAAAGAGGTGGAAGTGGTGCATCAGCGTCCGGTGGAGTTGAATAATGAATTTATAAATATGGCTTATATGACCGGGAATTCCTACCAACACGGTTGGGATCCTATCGAACCCCAAAAGATGGATACCTTTACGGACCTAACCCTTATCGGCAATTGGATGTTCGACAAAAACGGTGACTTTGTCATTATGCTGGAGAAATACGGCCCTGGCGGGTTTGACCATGCCATGGATCCCAAATCCGACGAAGCCATCAGTGAGATGGAAAAGTGGATGAAAAACATCGAAAGCTATATGGGTAAGAAGCGTCCCAATATCTGGATTTCCCTGACTTGCATGAAATTCATGGAAAATGCGGACGGTACACCGGCTAACGGAGTCGAAGGCGGCCAGACGGATATTTTCCTGGATGATACCATCCGCGCCAACTTTGTTGCCGAATTCGTTGAGTATGTTAAAAAATACGATTTTTACGGAGTGGATATCGACTGGGAATATCCGGCGACTAGTAGCCAATGGCAAGCGTATAATCTGCTAGTCCAGGATTTGGCGGATGCCCTTCATGCCGACGGTCGCTATATTTCCACCGCTCAGTCCCGCGGCACCGGCCTTTCTAAGGAGACCTTCACGAAGTTTGACCGCATTAATATCATGGCCTATGACAACTATAGCACCATGCAGAACCATTCCACCTTCAGCTGGTGTGCGGATGACATTCTGAAATATTTCATCAACACGCTGGGGATCGACCGCAGCAAAATCGTGCTCGGCCTGCCGTGGTACGCGGTGGATAAGAATTCCATCACCAACCAGACGGATTGGAAAGCGATTTATGGAATTTTGTCTGCGGATAATGAGGAAGGCGACATCACCATTGACGAGGGTATCAATACCACCCGTCAGTGGGGCTTCAATGGCCCTAACCTTCTGCGCGACAAAGTGGTGTACGCGATTAAGAACCGGGTTGGCGGCGTGTTTGTTTGGCAGATTAAGAACGATTTCGAATACGATCATCCCTATTCCCTGGCCCGTGTGATGCATGAGGCCATTGAGGAATACACCTATGTAAAAGCGAAGTAAAAAATTATCTAAAAAGGGCGCCCGTCCGGCTGTGGGCGGGCGCCCGTCCGGTTTTCACCGGCCGGCATGACGATGGAAAGGCGCGGATACTTATTATGAAAACAACGACCAACCTGAACCGTGACTGGCTGTACTATCCTGGGGCCTACCAGGCCTCTGTCCGCGCCGAGGATATGCGGCGCGTCTGCCTGCCGCACGCCAACCAGGAGGTGCCGCTGACGTATTTTGATGAGACCGGCTATCAGTTCGCCTCCTTTTATACCCGGACGATTTCGGCGGACGGGGAACAGGCCGCCAGCCGCTCTTTTCTGCATTTTGAAGGTGTGATGGCCTGCGCCGAGGTGTTCCTAAACGGGGAATACCTGGGCGGTCACAAAGGCGGGTATACTCCCTTCACTCTGGAGACCACCGGCAAGCTGAGAGCGGGAGACAACCTGCTGCTGGTGTGCGTGGATTCCGCCGAACGACCCGACGTGCCGCCCTTTGGCTATTCCATCGACTACCTGACCTTCGGCGGGATTTACCGGGATGTGGAGTTGTATACCGCCGACCGGACATATATCGCCGACCTGTTCGCCAAGCCCAGCGGCTGCGCCGGAGGAACGGCCAGCCTGGAGGCGGAGGTGACCCTGGACGCCCTGCTGCCCGAAGCCGGAGTGCTGACCGTGGCCCTGCGGGGCGACGCGCAGAGCCACCGCGTTGCGGTACCCGTCAACGCGGCCGCGGGGCAGACGGCGGTGACCGTCCGCCTGGATGGGCTGACCGATGTGCGGCCCTGGGAGTTGGACGATCCGGCGCTGTATACCCTGACGGCGGAATACGCCTCTGACGCGTCCCAGGACACGCGGGAAACCCGAATAGGCTTTCGTCAGGCGGTGTTCACGCCGGAGGGCTTTTTCCTCAACGGCCGCCCCCTCAAGCTGCGGGGCCTCAACCGGCACCAGTCGTATCCCTACGTGGGCTACGCCATGCCCGCCCGCGTCCAGCGCCGGGATGCCGATATCCTCAAGGACGAGTTGGGCCTCAACCTAGTGCGCACCTCCCATTATCCCCAGTCCCGGGATTTCCTGGACCGCTGCGACGAAATCGGCCTGCTGGTCTTTGAGGAAATCCCCGGCTGGCAGCATGTGGGGGACAAGGCGTGGCAGGACACGGCGGTGGAGAATGTCCGGGAGATGATCCGGCGGGATCGCCATCACCCCTCCATCATTCTGTGGGGCGTGCGTATCAACGAGTCTCAGGATTTCCACGATTTCTACCTTCGCACCAACGCCCTGGCCCACGAACTGGATCCCACCCGCCAGACCGGCGGTGTGCGCTGCATCGAAAACAGCGAGCTGCTCGAAGACGTCTATACCATGAACGACTTTATCTTCACTGGCAGCAACGAAATGAAGCGGGACCAGCGGCGGGTGACCGGCCTTGAGCGGGATGTACCCTATCTTATCACCGAATTCTGTGGTCATATGTGCCCCACCAAGGCTTACGACCACGAGGAACGGGTGATCGAGCAGGCCTGGCGGCATATGGGGATGCACGACGCCGTGGGCCGGGATCCCTCCACCGCGGGGGCCATCGGCTGGTGCGCCTTCGATTATCAGACCCATAACAACTTCGGTTCCGGTGACCGCATCTGCTACCACGGGGTAATGGACATCTTCCGCCTGCCCAAAATGGCGGCTCACTTTTACCGCAGCCAGCTGTCTCCCCAAAAAGAGCCGGTGCTGGAGGCGGCGACCTATTGGTCGGTGGGCGATCGCAACGGCGGCGGCATCACCCCCCTGACGGTATTCACCAACTGCGATTATATCGAGGTGGAGGTGAACGGCAAGGAGCTGGGCCGTTTTTATCCCGATAAAGAACGGTTCCCCGGCTTGGAATACCCGCCTTGCGTCATCGATAATTTCAATGTCTGTTGGGGCGAGGCCTGGGGCGGCGGCGTTTTCCGGGGCTATGTGGACGGCCGGCTGGCCATCCGGCGGGAGTACGCCCACGACCCGGTTCCTTCTTGCCTGGAGGTTCGGGCGGATGACGCGGCCATCGCCGCCGACGGCAGCGATGCCACCCGCGTGACAGTGCGTGCCCTCGACCAGAAAGGCAACGTCCTGCCCTTTTTCTTCAGTCCTCTGGCCATCCGGGTGGAAGGCCCCGGCTTGTGCGTCGGCGATACCTTGGTTTCCACCCAGGCGGGCGTTTACGCCTTCTGGGTGCGCAGCAGCGGGGCGTCGGGAGATATCCGGGTGACGGTGGACAATCCCCGCCTCGGCGCACAGTCGCTCACCATCGCGGCCAAAGGCTGACCATCCAAAATGCAGGACGACTCCATTGCCGATGGGGTTCATCGAAAATAGATAAAGCAAAGCTGTATTTGGATATTTACAAAAGCACCTGCTGAGGGTATAGTATAAGAATAGGAAAGTAGGTGCCAGCATGGGCGAGATCCGCGAGAATGTCAAACAGAATCTGGGATATTTTCTGTCCCTCAGAGGCATGTCTCAGAAGGAACTGGCGATGAAGCTGGGCGTGTCCCAGTCCGCCGTTACGAACTGGATAAAGGGAAAGAATTCCCCCGATATCGAAATGGTCGCGCTTATCTGCCAGCATCTGCATATATCGGTGGCGGAGCTGTTCGGCATGACTGGCGACGAGACGTATTCCGACCGGGAACGGGTTCTCGTGGCGCAGTACCGGAACAAGCCGGACATGCGGCGCGCGGTCGACATTCTGCTGGAAATCGAGGGGCGCGCCGCGCCCTGACAGCAGCTTCGGCGGCTCATGAAGAATAGGGGGACACTGGGTGCCTTTAGGCGTCCGCGTCAGCAGGAGGACAGCATGGCAATCACCATCAAGGACATCGCGGTACAGACGGGCCTGGCTATTTCCACCATTTCCAAATATCTCAACGGGGGCAATGTCCTGCCGGAAAACCAGGAGAAAATCCGCAAGGTGATTGATGAGCTGGGTTTCAGCGCCAATTCCTTCGCCAGGGGCCTGAAAACCAACAAATCTCATCTGATTGGCGTGGTGGTGGATTCTCTGGAGGATATGCTGCAGGCGAAAATCGTCACCGCCATGGAGACGGTGTTCCGCCGCCACGGCTACGCCTGCCTGGTGTCCGACGCGGGCAACGATGTGCTCGCCCAGAAAAGCATTGTGGAGTTTCTCCTGGCCCAAAGCGTGGACGGCATCATTTTTCTGCCCATGCGGGTGAATATGAACGACTTCGAGGCCTATCTGGAAAAAGAAATCCCGGTGGTGGCCCTCTTCGGCAAGCCGGACGAGATGGACTGCGATACCATCACGGTGGACGACTACGCCCCGGTGTATTCCTCGGTTCGCTGCCTGATATCCTCCGGTCGCCGGCGGATCGGCATCGTCGCGGGCATGGAAACGGATCCCATCGCCGCCCAGCGGCTCAAGGGGTATACTGACGCGCTCAAAAATGCCCACTTCGCTCTGGAGCCGGCGCTGATTTCTCATGGGGAATACTCCACCGAAAGCGGGTACGAACGGGCCAAGCAGCTGCTGAGTCTTCCCGAGCCGCCCGATGCCCTGCTGGTCAGTGACAACCTGACCACCGTGGGTGCCTTGATGGCGGTGATGGAAAGGGGACTCAAGGTGCCCCGCCAGCTGGCGATTATCGGCTTCGATAACGTGATGCTGTCCCAGAGCCTGACCCCCAAGCTGAGCGTTATCGTCCACCCGACGGAGAAGATGGCCGCCGTAGCGGCCCAGACCCTCCTCGATCAGCTGTCCGCCGGCGGGAAAAACCCCATCCAGAGTCTGCGCCTGCCCTCGGAATTCATGATGGGGGACTCGTTATAGATGGGGGGATACCCCCGCCGAAAACGCCGGAAGGCGTTTTTCACCCCCCCATTAAGGAAATATACTTAAAAATTCCTGTGGGGGATCCCCCTCTGCAAAATCAACTGCGGCATATCCTTGTCAAGAAAGATATAGGGGTATAACGATCATGGAACAACGCTATTCGCAGAGCTTTGAGAGCATCCGGGCGGGAGAGCCGGCCGGTGACCTCCTGCGTAAGGCGGCCGGGGTGGCGCCGACGCCCCGCCAGCTCGCTTGGCAGCGGCTGGAACTGACCGCCTTTATCCATTTCGGCATGAACACCTTCACCGACCGGGAATGGGGAGACGGCGCCGAATCCCCGCAGCTCTTCAACCCGACGGACTTGGATGCCGATCAGTGGGTTCGGGTGCTGAAGGACGCCGGTTTCAAGGGCCTGATCCTGACCTGCAAGCATCACGACGGCTTCTGCCTGTGGCCCTCGGCTCACACCACCCATTCGGTGAAACAGTCCCCCTGGAAAAACGGCGGGGGAGACGTGGTGAGGGAGGTGTCCGATGCCTGCCGCCGGGCGGGGCTGCGGTTTGGTATTTACCTTTCTCCCTGGGATCGGCACGATCCCCGCTACGGGGACTCCCCGGCGTACAACGCCTTTTTTCTCGCCCAGCTGGAAGAGCTGCTCACCGGCTATGGCGAGATATTCGAGGTGTGGTTCGACGGTGCCTGCGCCGAAGGGCCGTGCGGCAAACGGCAGGAATACGACTGGGCGGCTTATTTCGCCCTCATCCGCCGTCTCCAGCCTGATGCCGTCATCTCCATCGAGGGCCCTGATGTCCGCTGGGTGGGCAACGAGGCGGGCAAGGGCCGGCGGGAGGAGTGGAGCGTTTACCCCTACGGCCGGCGTTTAGACGCCGAGGACGGGACGTTTCTGATGAACGCCGGCGACTGCACGGCGCCCGATCTCGGCAGCGACCGGCTGCTGGCCTCCCTGGACGAGGGGTGGGAGTATCTGTACTGGTATCCCGCCCAGGTTGACACCTCCATCCGCCCCGGCTGGTTCTATCACACCTGGGAGGACGATAAGGTCAAACCCCTGCACGAGCTGGCCGCCATCTACCGGCAGTCGGTGGGGAACAACGCTCAGCTGCTGCTGAACATCCCTCCGGATACCCGGGGCCGGCTAAGCGATAAGGACGCCGCCCGCCTCGAGGAGTTCGGCCGGTACCTGCGCGCCGCCTACGGCCGCAACCTGGCCGAAGGCCGCCCGCTGGAGGTCCGGCGGGACGGGGACGCCTATGTCGTTTCCCTCACTTTGGACGAGCCGGTCGCCTTCAACCAGGCGGTGCTGATGGAGGACATTACGCAGGGCCAGCATGTGGGCGCCTTCACCCTGCGGGCCTATTGCGGGGACGAGCTGACGGCCAGCGCCGACGGCGCCACCGTGGGGTATAAAAAAATCCTTCCCCTGCCCGCGGCCGTTGCCGACCGGGTGGATATCGTCGTCACCGCCTGCCGGGCCGCGCCGGTGTTCACCTTCGTGGGCCTGTATGACGCGCCCACCGTGGCGCAGCCTCCCTCCATTACCCGCAGCCAGGCGGGCCTGGTCTCCATCGCGGCCGGTCCGGACGCGCGCATCCGCTGGTCGGTGGACGGCGGCGCCTGGCGGGACTATACCGGCCCCTTCGCTTTTCCCCGCAGCGGCCGGATCCGGGCCGAAGCCTGGTACGACGCGGCCCGCCTGTTTGGCGAGAACGGCCCGTCCGCCGAAGCGGTGTTCGGCCTGCTCAAGACCTCCTGGACGCTGAAGTCCCATACTGGCCAAACGGCGACCGGCTTCTCGGCGGATAATCTGACGGACGACGACAAACCCTATGTGTGCTTCGAGGGGGAGCTGCCCCTCGAGGTGACCGTCGACCTTGGACAAAGCGAGACAGTGCGCGGCTTCGCCTACCGGCCGGTGGACGATATCTTTGACTTCTCTGCCAATGTTTACGCCTACGCGCTGTATCTCAGCGCGGACGGCGAAACCTTCTTTCTGGCCGACCGGGGTGTATTTGACAACCTGCGCAACAACCCGGTTCTCCAGGTCAGGGACTTTGGCCGAAGCTATACGGCCCGCGCCTTCCGCTTGGTGGCCGAAAGCGGGTTCGACGCCCGGCGGGTCAGCCTGGGCAAGCTGTCGCTGCTGTAGCCATACGCCCTGCGGGGCCGCACGATAAGGGGGATTTGATTCATGGACATCGAGAAAATCCTGCAAAATCCGGAAATCGTACAGATCCACAGGGAACCGGCCCGCGCCTATTACATCCCGTTTCAGGACGGGGCGATGGCGCTGCAGGCGGACAAGGAGGAGTCTGTCTACTATGCGCCGCTGGGCGGCGACTGGGCCTTTGCGTACTATGGGCGATCCTATGACGTGGACGAGGCGATCTTCGATCCGGATGGCAGCGTGGAGGGCTGGGACACCATTCCCGTCCCCTCTAACTGGCAGATGCACGGCTACGACGTGCCGCATTATACCAATGTCAACTATATCATTCCCATCGATCCGCCTTACGTGCCGGACGACAACCCCTGCGGCGTCTACGTCAAATCCATGAACATCCCCGGGATTTGGAAGGATAAACGGATCTATCTCAATTTTGACGGCATCAATTCCTGCGGCTTCATCTGGGTCAACGGCACCTTCGCTGGATACACCAACGGATCCCGCTGCTCCGCAGAATTCGATATCACCCCCTATGTGCATACGGGGGAAAACCGCCTGCTGGTGCAGGTGTTCAAGTGGTGCAGCGGCACCTATCTGGAGGCCCAGGACAGCTATCGGCTGTCCGGCATCTTCCGGGACGTGTACCTGCTGGCCCGGGAGCCTGACCATATCCGCGACGTCTTTATCCGCGCCCGCTTGGACGATGCCTATACGACGGCCCGGGTGGAGGCGGCGCTGGACTTCCGCGGGAAAGGCGGGCCGGTAACGCTGGACGTGTACGCTCCCGACGGCCGGGCCGTCTACCACCAGGAAAACGAGACTATTGAGCCCTTCACCCTGACCGACATCGCTCTCTGGACGGATGAAACCCCGTCGCTGTATACCTTCCTGTTCCAGTACGGCCAGGAGGCCATCGCCATCCCCTTCGGCCTGCGGGAGGTCCGGTTCAGCGAGAAGGGCGCGTTGCTTGTCAACGGAAAGTCCGTCAAGTTAAAAGGGGTCAACCGGCACGATTCTCATCCCGATTTCGGCCAGTACTGCCCCGATGAGCATATGGAGCAGGACATCCGCCTGATGAAGCAGCACAACATCAACTGCATCCGCACCTCCCACTACCCCAACGCCCCCATTTTCCCCGCTCTGTGCGATCGGTACGGGATTTATCTCATTGAGGAAGCCGACCTGGAATGCCACGGTATGATCTGGGCGGAGGATCACAACCTGCTCAATAACGATCCCCAATGGGCCGCCGCCTATCTCGACCGGGTGTCCCGGATGGTGGAACGGGACAAGAATCATCCCTCCATCATCATGTGGAGCCTGGGCAACGAATCGGGCATCGGCCGCAATCACGAGCTGAACGCCGCCTGGGTGAGGGAGCGGGATGACACCCGCCTGGTTCACTATGAAACGGTGGCCTACCTGACCGAGGCGGGGGTGTTCTATCTGGTGGACAACGGCCAGGGCGAGGTCGGGGACTTCACCAGCCGCATGTATATGGAGCCGGCCGAGCTGGAAAAATACGGCCGCTCCGGCAATCCGGTCCCCTTGTTCCTGTGCGAATACTGCCACGCCATGGGCCTCGGCCCGGGGGACGTGACCGATTACTGGGACGTGTTTTATAAGTATCCCAATCTCATCGGCGGCGCCATCTGGGAATGGTGCGATCACAGCGTCCGCCGGCGGGACGAGGCCGGCCGCTCCTTCTTCGTCTACGGCGGCTATTTCGGGGAATACCCTCACGACGACAATTTCTGCGCCGACGGGCTGGTCACCCCCGACCGGGTGCCCTCCTCCGGCCTGCTGGAGGTGAAAAAGGCCTACCAGCCGGTCGCGGTGGAGGCGGTGGATCTGGAAAACCGCCGCCTGCGGATTGTCAACCGGTACCATTTCCTCAATTTGTCCCACCTGGCCCTGCTGTGGAAGGTGACCCGGGACGGCGTCCAGGTGGCCACCGGCGAGATGTACGACCTGGACGTTCCCGCTGGGGACAGCCGGGAGGTAACGCTCGACTATGACATTCCCGCCATGGACATCAGCGAATACCATCTGGATATCCGCTTTGTGCTGCGCGCCGATACGGCTTACGCCGCGCGCGGCTGTGAGGTGGCGTTCGAGCAGTTCCCGCTGCCGGTGGTGGCGGCCCGCCGGGCCCGGCTGCCTCTGACCAAATACGACGCCCTGACGGTGTCCGAGGACAAGCGCTCCTTCACCGTGGCGGGCAGCGGCTTCGCCTACCGGATCGATAAGGGCCGGGGTATGCTGTCGAGCGTGTTCGCCAAAGGGCGGGAATGTCTGGGCGGCGGCGCGCGGCTTTCCATCTGGCGGGCTCCCATCGATAACGATCGGAATGTGGTCGGTGCCTGGAAGGCGGAGGGCTATAACACCGCCGGCGTCAAGGTGTACAAAACCGAGCTGGCCAAGACCTCCGACACGGAGATCGTCGTCCGGGTGGAGTTTTCCATGGCCGGGGTCAGCTATATGCCCATCCTCAGCGGCGTGCTGGAATACCGGGTGACGAGTGACGGCGTTTTGACCGTCCACGCCGGGGTCAACGTGCGGGAAACCGCCATGCCCCTGCCCCGGTTCGGCATGGAATTCATCCTCCCCCGGGGCAGCGAGTGCCTCGAGTATTTCGGCAAGGGGGAGCAGGAGAATTACGAGGACATGTGCCGCAGCGCCCGGATAGGCCTGTACAAATCCACCGTGACCGACCAGTATTTCCCCTATATCCGTCCGCAGGAAACCGGCAACCACACGGCGGCGCGCTGGCTGCGCGTCACCAACAAGGTGGGCGGCGGCCTGCAGTTCACCGGCCGTCCCACCTTCAATTTCAGCGCCCTGCACTTCACGGCGGCGGATTTGGAGACGGCCATGTACACCCGGGATCTCCGCCCGCGTGAGGAGACAATCGTGCGCATCGACTATAAGCAGACCGGCGTCGGCTCGGCCAGCTGCGGGGTCAAGCTCGCGGAAAAGTACCAGTTCAAGGAAAAATTCTTCGACTTTGAGTTCGAGGTCAAGCCTCTGTAAAAATTTTTTGAAAATATTTCGCAGCGGGGCGCTCTTGTCCGGCCTGTTTCAGGCTGTGCAGAGCGCCCTGTAAAATAGAGAAAGGAAACCCGTATGGAGAAGCTGTGTTTTCAGCCGGAGCGGTTCCGGGGTGTCATCGTGGCGCTCAACGCCTGCTACGATAAGGCCGGTGAGGTTTCGCCCGCCGCCTGCCGCGCGCTCTGCCGGTGGTACCAGTCCCTGGGGGTGCGGGGCGTGTATGTGGGCGGCAGCACCGGCGAGGGCCTCCTGCTCAGCCTGGAGGAACGCAAGACCCTGGCCGAAGCCGCCGTGCAGGCGGCGCGGGGGGAGATGACGGTCATCGTCCATGTGGGCTGTCCCGCCACCCGGGACGCCGTCGCCCTTGCCCGGCACGCCGCCGCCATCGGGGCGGACGCTATATCCGCCGTGCCCAGTGTGTTCTACCGCCTGAGCGAGGAGAGCATCGCCCGCCACTGGACGGCCATCGCCGACGCGGCGGAGCTGCCCTTTTTCATCTACAACATCCCCCAGCTCACCGGCTACGATTTGTCCATGGAGCTGTTCCGCCGGATGCTGGCCCATCCCCATGTCAAGGGGATTAAGAATTCCTCCGAAAGCGCCCGGCAGATTCAGCAGTTCAAGGAGGCGGGCGGCCCGGATTTCCTGGTGTTCAACGGCCCGGACGAACAGTTCCTGGCCGGACGGGCCATGGGGGCGGACGCCGGCATCGGCGGCACCTACGGCTGCATGCCCGAGCTGTATCTGCGGCTGGACGCCCTGTTCATGACCGGCCAGCTGGGGGAGGCCCGGCGGCTGCAGGCCATAATCGGCGGCTTTATCGAGCGGCTGTGCGCTTTTCCCTCGATGTACGGGGCCTGTAAGGCGGTTATCGCCCGCCCTTCCTGCCGGTGGATCCGCGGGATCCGGCCATCGAACGCCTGACCGCCGACATCGAGGGCCAAATCGCCCTGTGGTGCATGTGAAAGGAGACGGACAGTGAGAGTATCTCCCTATCGTTCCCGCGAGGATCGGCTGCTGTTCAGCGGGATCCGCGCGCAGAATCTGCACCCCTCCCTGGTGGGGGACCCCGCCGATATGGCCGGCACCTGCGGCTTCCGCATCCCGTCCCTGCTGTATCTCGAAGGGGCGGACGTGCTGCTGGCCGCGGCCGACCGATCCCACGAGGGGGCGGACTGGGGCTATACCGGCGTGGCCCTGCGCCGCAGCGCCGATCGGGGCCTGACCTGGAGCAGCCCCCTGAGCATCCCGGTGCTGCCCCCGGTTTCCCGCGCCCCCCAGGCCGTAGATGACTGGCATTCCGCCTTTTACATCGACCCCGTGCTGCTGGAGGATCGCAGCGGGGCCGTCCACCTGTTGCTGGATTTTTTCCCCGAAAGCAAGGGGTTCCACCGCCCGGACTGGCTGGAGCCGGGCAGCGGCTTTGAGCACGGCCGGATCCGGCTGTACGACGGCCCGCCGCCCGCCGAGGGGAAAGGGGCCGCCGGCCCCGTTTATACGGTGGACGAAGCGGGCTGGGTCGTCGCCCCCGGCGGCGTGCGCACCCGGTATTATCTGCCGCCCCTGCACAGCGGGGCGGTTCAGTTTCAGACCCTGGGCGATATGTATTACGCGGTGGGGGAGCCGGACTGGCTGGACGCCCCGCCGCCTCTTCTTCCGCCCGAGCCGGGAGAGGGCCGGGACATCTACGTGGGCAATATCTTTCTGAACATCGGCAAGCCCGCCTTTGACCCGGCGCATCCGGTTTTCGTCCGCAAGCGGCTGGCCGGCCCCGGCCCGGAGGCCGACGTCCCCTCCGCCTACGAGGCGGTAGAGACCTCTCCCGCTCCGCTGCGGGCGGCGGTATGTATGCACCTCGTGCAGCTCACCAGCCGGGACGGCGGCGTCACCTGGTCGCAGCCCCGTTTCCTCACTCCGGCCGTCAAGGACGAGGATTGCCTGTTTCTTGGCACCGGCCCCGGCGTGGGCCTGCGCCTGCGCCATCAGCCGGACGATCGGAAGAACGGCCGGCTGATGGTGCCGGTGTATAAGCCGGGCCAGGCCGGCCTGCTCCTCAGCGATGACGACGGCGTCACCTGGCGGCGCGGCGGCTATATTCCCACCGTGGACGAAGCCCAGGCGGTGGAACTGAACGACGGGACTGTGCTGGTCTTCGGCCGCCAGGAAGAGCCGGGGGACACTCCCATGACCGTCAGCCGGGACGGCGGCGACACCTGGGAGCCCATGACCCATACCGGCCTGCAATCCGTCCGCTGCCAGAAATCGGTCGTGGCCTATCCGGCGGGCGATCCCCGCTATCCCTGCGTCCCCGGCATGATACCAGGCCGGCAGTATCTTCTGGCCTCCCACCCCACGGGGCAGCGGCGGGGCGGCGGTGTGGTCACCCTGGGCGAGGTGCTGCCGGACGGAACCCTGCGCTGGCTGGCCGATCGGCCCCTGGGCGGCACGGGACAGTATGACCAGACGGAGCAGCCCGACTTTTTCGCCTATTCCTGTCTGGCGGTGCTGCCAAACGGGCAGGCCGGCGTGCTCTTCGAGCCGCAGCCCACTAACTGTGTGGCCTTCGCCCGCTTCGATATCCGCTGGTTTTTTGACGATAGAAAGGAGCCCTGACGATGCCCGAACGTCCCAACATCCTGTTCATCCTCTCCGACGACCACGGCCATTGGGGGATGGGCTGCGCGGGGAACAGCGAAATCCGCACGCCCAACCTGGATAAGCTGGCCGCCAGAGGCACCCGGTTCGACAGCGCGTTCTGCGCCTCCCCGGTCTGTTCCCCCGCCCGTATGTCCATTTTCACGGGAAAAATCCCCTCCCAGCACGGGGTGCACGACTGGCTGGCCAAGGGCCACCTGGACGAAGCCGTCCTGTCCAAGGAGCTGCGGGACGCGTTCCAGCAGCCCGAGCCCTCCTGGGAATACGCCTGGCCCAAGCGGCAGCTGCAGGGGGACAAGGCCATCCGTTTCTTGGACGGCCACGATACCTTCACGCGGCATCTCGCGGACGGCGGCTATACCTGCGGCCTGTCCGGCAAATGGCATATGGGGGACAGCTACACCCCACAGGCGGGCTTCACCTACTGGAAAACCACCGCCATGGGCGGGGAAAACTACTACTACCCCGTCATGCTGGAGGGGAAGGAGATGACGCTCAAGCGAGGCGTCTACATCACCGACCTCATCACCGATAACGCCCTGCGCTTCTTGGAGGAGCAGAAGGGCGCGGCGAACCCCTTCTATTTAAGCGTGCATTACACCGCGCCCCACGCCCCCTGGCAGCGGGAGCATCACCCGGCGGCGTTTTACGACCTGTACGACGGCTGTCCCTTCGCCTCGGTGCCCGACGTGCCGCCCCACCCCTGGAGCGACCTGAAGGATAAGACACCCGAAGAGATGGCGGTCCTCCGCCGCACCTATCTGCAGGGGTATTTCGCGGCCGTCACCGCCATGGACGCGGGCATCGGTCGGATCCTCGACGCCCTGGAGGCCGCGGGTCAGCTGTCCAATACCCTGGTGATTTTCTCCGGCGACAACGGCATGAGCATGGGCCATCACGGCATCTTCGGCAAGGGCAACGGCACCTTCCCCATGAATATGTACGACTCGGCGGTGAAGGTGCCCCTGATCTGGAGCCACCCGGGCCGCGTCCGGGAGGGTGCCGTGTGCGAAGAGCTTGTCAGCCACTACGATTTGTTCCCCACCATCCTCGAATGGGCGGGACTCCCCTGTACCCCCAACCCCGCCCTGCCCGGCGTAAGCTTCGCCCCCCTGCTCACCGGAGAAAAATCCAGCGTGCGGGACGACGTGGTGGTCTTCGACGAATACGGCCCGGTGCGCATGGTGCGTACCAAGGAGTGGAAGTATATCCACCGCTACCCCTACGGCCCTCACGAGCTGTACGACCTCGTGCGTGATCCGGGCGAGGAACGCAACCTCATTGACGACCCCGCCGCACGAGAAGTGAAGGAGCGGCTGATCGACCGGCTGAACCACTGGTACGCTGCCTACGCCGACCCGGCCTGCGACGGCAAGGGCGAAGCGGTTCACGGCCTTGGCCAGCTGCGCCGCATCGGCCCCGCCAGCGGCGGCAAGCCCGCCTTTATCTGAGGAGAGACGCGTATGAATGTGCTGTTTATCGATATTGACACCCTGCGGCCCGATCACATGGGCTGCTACGGCTATCCCCGGAATACCACCCCCTGCCTGGACCGGGTGGCGCGGGAGGGCCTGCGGTTCGACCGGTGTTATTGCTCGGACGCGCCCTGCCTGCCCTCCCGGGCGGCCCTGACCACCGGCCGTTTCGGCATACATACCGGCGCCGTCGGCCACAGCGGCACCAACGCCGACCGGCGGCTGACCGGGAAAACCCGCGGCTTCTCCGACCCGGCCGATAACCACAATTTTCATAATCTGTTCCGGCAGGCGGGCCTGTTCACCGCCTCCATCAGCACCTTCCCGGAGCGGCATTCCTCCTGGTGGTTTTCCGCCGGCTTCCATGAGACCTATAACGTGGGCGGCCGCGGCGGAGAATCGGGGGAGGAGGTGCTGCCGGTGGCGCTGGACTGGCTCGACCGGCACGGCGACGCGGGAAACTGGTATCTCCACGTCCATCTCTGGGATCCCCACACTCCCTACCGGGCGCCCGAAAGCTTCGGCAACCCCTTCGCCGACGAGCCGCTGTGCACCTTCGTGGATGAAACCGTGCTGCAAACCCATTTAAAGCACGTGGGGCCCCACTGCCTTAATGAGTTCAATATGTACGACGATCAGGAATATCCCCAGTATCCCCGCTATCCGGGCAAGGCCATGGATATGGCGGGGGTACGGAAGATCCTGGACGGCTACGATTGCGGGGTGGCCTACGCCGACTATATCGTGGGGCGGATCCTGGACGATTTGCGCCGCCGGGGCCTGTACGACGACACGGCGATCCTCATCACCTCCGACCATGGGGAAAACATGGGGGAATTCGGCATATATGGGGAACACGCCACGGCGGATCACCCCACCTGCCACGTCCCTTTGATTCTCAAGTGGCCGGGCGGCCGGCGGGGGACGGACGACGGCCTGCACTACACCCTCGACCTCGTGCCCACCGTGGCCGAGCTGCTCGGCCTTCCCGCCTGGGAGAAGTGGGACGGCGAGAGCTTCGCCCCCGCTGTCGCCGGGGAACAGGACGCGGGCCGGCCTTATCTCGTCCTGTCCCAGATGGCCCACGTCTGCCAGCGGTCGGTGCGGGAGGGCGACTGGCTGTACATCCGCACCTACCACGACGGGTTCCACCTGTTTGACCGGGAGATGCTGTTCAATCTGCTCGAGGATCCGTATGAACAACGGGATCTCAAGGACGAAAACCCCGCCGTGACGGCCCAGCTGGCCAAGCGGCTGCTGGACTGGACGGATGACCAGATGATGGTCTCCGACACCGTGTCCGATCCGCTGTGGGAAGTCATGAAGGAGGGCGGGCCGTCCCATACCCGGGGCTTCCTGCCCAATTATCTGAAACGCCTGGAGGCCACCGGCAGGGCCGAGGGCGCCCGCCTCCTGCGGCAGCGCCACGGCGATGGGACGCAATAGGCTCGCCCGCCTCTTGACAACCCGGGCCGTTTGTGCTATGTTGATAACACATATCATAAAGACGTTGACGGAGACACGTCAGCCGGTGGCGAAAGCCGCAGCGAGCCGGGGAGGGTGGAAGCCCGGCGCGAGTAACGCCGGCAGGACATCCCTCCCAAGTCGCAGGCCGAACGCGCTTCGCGCGCCGGTAGGCCCCGCCGGATTCCCCCGTTATAGGAATAAAGGCTTCATACATGCACTGGGGGCGGAAAAACGCCGTGCCGAGCTTGCTTGGCACGGCGTTTTTTGAGCGGGGGTATCCCCCGCCGGGGAGCGCATATGTTTGTATGCAGTCGCAATGGGTGGTTAAGCGAGATCCTCGTCCTGTTCGCGGGACGAGGATTTTTTATGTGAAGGAGAGACGCGTATGTATCGGAAAACCGGGCAGAACCAGAGCTTTCCCGAGAGGGAAAAGCAGATCCTGCAGTTCTGGAAAGACGAGCACATTTTCGAGAAGAGCGAAGAAATCAACCACGGGAAGGATAGCTACGTCTTCTATGACGGCCCGCCGACGGCCAACGGCAAGCCCCATATCGGCCATGTGCTCACCCGCGTCATCAAGGACACCGTGCCCCGCTACCATGTGATGAAGGGGCAGGACGTGCCCCGCAAGGCGGGCTGGGATACCCACGGCCTGCCGGTGGAGCTGGAGGTGGAAAAGGAGCTGGGCCTGGACGGCAAGGAGCAGATCGAGGAATACGGCATGGCGGAATTCATCGATCGCTGCAAGAAAAGCGTCTGGACCTATAAGGGGATGTGGGAGGATTTCTCCGACACGGTGGGCTTCTGGGCCGATATGGAGCATCCCTACGTGACCTACCACAACGACTATATCGAGTCGGAATGGTGGGCGCTCAAAACCATCTTTGACAAGGGCCTGCTGTATAAGGGATATAAAATCATGCCCTACTGCCCCCGGTGCGGCACCCCTCTGTCCAGCCACGAGGTGGCCCAGGGGTACAAGGACGTCAAGGAGCGGTCGGCCATCGTCCGCTTCCGGCTGAAGGACGAGGAAAACGCCTCCCTCCTGGCCTGGACCACCACCCCCTGGACCCTGCCCTCCAACGTGGCGCTGTGCGTCAATCCGAAGGAGACGTACGCCCGCGTCAAATGCGGGGACGAGATTTTCTACCTGGCCGAGGCGCTGCTGGACGCGGTGCTCGGGGAGGGAAAATACGAGGTGCTTTCCACCTTCTCCGGTAAAGAGCTGGAATACAGGGAATACGAGCCCCTGTATCGGTTTGTCGAGCCGAAGGAAAAATGCTGGTACGTCACCTGCGACGGCTACGTCACCCTGACGGACGGCACCGGCGTGGTGCATATCGCCCCCGCCTTCGGTGAGGACGACGCGAAGGTGGGGCGGAAATACGGCCTGCCCTTCGTGCAGCTGGTGGACGGCAAGGGCGAGATGAAACCCGAAACCGCCTGGCCGGGCGTGTTCGTCAAGAAGGCGGACGCCCCCATTTTGGAGGATTTGAAGGCGCGGGGCCTGCTGTTCGCGGCGCCCAAGTTCGAGCACAGCTATCCTCACTGCTGGCGGTGCGATACGCCGTTGATTTACTACGCCCGGGAGGGCTGGTTCATCCGGATGTCCGCCGTTAAGGATGACCTCATCGCCAACAATAAGACCATCCACTGGATCCCGGAAAGCATGGGTACCGGCCGGTTCGGCGACTGGCTGGAGAACGTGCAGGACTGGGCCATCAGCCGGGATCGGTACTGGGGCACGCCGCTGAACGTCTGGAAATGCGGCTGCGGCCATATGCACGCGGTGGGAAGCATCGCGGAGCTGAGGGAGATGAGCGATAACTGCCCCGCGGATATCGAGCTGCACCGGCCCTATATCGACGCGGTGACCCTCCGCTGCCCGGAATGCGGCGGCGAGATGCGCCGGGTGCCGGAGGTTATCGACTGCTGGTTCGATTCCGGCTCCATGCCCTTTGCGCAGCACCACTATCCCTTCGAAAATCAGGAACTGTTCGAGGCGCAGTTCCCGGCGGACTTCATCTCCGAGGCGGTGGATCAAACCCGCGGCTGGTTCTATTCCCTGCTGGCGATTTCCACCCTGCTGTTCAATAAGGCCCCCTTCAAGAACGTGATTGTGCTCGGCCACGTGCAGGATCAGTTCGGCCAGAAGATGTCCAAATCCAAGGGCAACGCCATCAGCCCCTTCGAGGCGCTGGAGAAGTACGGCGCGGATCCCATCCGGTGGTATTTCTTGTCCAATTCCGCGCCCTGGCTGCCCAATAAATTCTACGATAAGGCGGTGCTCGACGGGCAGCGCCGGTTCCTCGGTACGCTGTACAACACCTATGCCTTCTACGTGCTGTACGCGGATATTTACCAGTTCGATCCCACGAGGCACCCTCTGGAGCAAAGCGCGCTGACGGTGATGGATCGGTGGATCCTCTCCCGCCTGAACCATACGGTGGGCGAAGTGGACGACCATATGACGAATTACCGCCTGCCCGAGGCGGCGCGCTCCCTCCAGGATTTCGTGGAGGTGCTCAGCAATTGGTACGTCCGGCGCAGCCGGGAGCGGTTCTGGCGGGATGAGCTGGACGCGGACAGCTTCGCGGCCTTTACGACGCTGTATACCTGCCTGTCCACCCTCTCCCGGGCGGCGGCCCCCATGATCCCCTTCATGACCGAGGAGATTTATCAGAACGTGGTGCGCACAGTGGATACGAACGCGCCGGAAAGCGTGCACCTGTGCACGTACCCCGCCGTGGACGAAAGCCTGCTCGATCCCGCTTTGGAAGCGGAGATGGAGGAGGTTCTGGCGGTGGTCACCCTGGGCCGGGCGGCCCGCAACGGGGCGGCTATCAAGAACCGGCAGCCCCTGCCCGCCCTGTACGTCAAGGGCGGCCGGCCCCTGACCGAGGAATTCAAGCGGATCGTCATGGACGAGCTGAACGTCAAAGCGGTGCTGGAGGCGGAGGACGCGTCCCAGTATCTGACCTATAGCTTCAAGCCCCAGCTGAAAACCGTGGGGCCGAAATACGGCCGTCAGCTGGGCGACATCAAGGCGGCGCTGTCCTCCCTGGACGGCACGGCTGCCAAAAAGCAGCTGGACGAAACCGGCGTGCTGACGCTGGCGCTGCCCTCCGGCGAGGTGCGCCTGGCTGAGGAGGATCTGCTCATCAGCACCGAGCAGACGGCGGGCTACTACGCCGTGAGCGAGTACGACCGCACGGTGGCGCTGGATACCGCCATCACCCCGGAACTGAAGGAAGAGGGCTTCCTGCGCGAGGTGGTCAGCAAGCTGCAGACCATGCGCAAGGAGGGCGGCATGGAGGTGACCGACCGGATCCGCGTGACCTTTGCGGCCGTCGGCTACGCCGCCGACGTGCTGGCTAAAAACCGCGAGGCGATCATGGGCGAGGTGCTGGCCGTGGCCTTTGACGCCGGGGAGCCGGCGGGCTACGTCAAGGAATGGGATGTCAACGGCGAACTCGTCACCTTCGGCGTGGAAAAAGCCGCGCGTGCCTAAGAAAATGTAAAAAGGAACGGCCATCTTGTCCAGCGGCAAGATGGCCGTTCCTTTTTATTACCTATCCTCCACCGCGGCGAGCGAAAGCCTTCCCCTAGAGGGGAAGGTGGCGTCCGGCACCGCCGGACGACGGATGAGGTGTTCCCACGTTTCCGCAAAAATTCACGGTAGGCAAAACGTGGCGGCGTCAGCCGTCGGATGAGGTGTCCCCATCTGACGAGCCGTTCCCGTCGTCAGCCGCCAAAACAATCCTGCCAATAGCCTCGCAGACACCGCTGAAATTTTGATGCACCTCGCGGTTGGAATACCGCAGCACCCGCATACCCAACCCCCTTAAATATGCGTCTCTTTTAGCGTCCGCTTCCATGGCCCCGTCCTCATAATGCTGCGAGCCGTCGAGCTCTATGACCACTTTGGCCTTCGCGCAATAGAAATCTACGATGTACGGCCCGATAACCTTCTGCCGGTTGACAGTGACCGGTAAGCCCTTCAGGTAGTCGTACCACAAGCGCCGTTCCTCCTTGGTCATCTGTGTGCGCAGCGCCTTGGCCCACCCGGTCAGCCCCGGGTTGTTGGTTGTGTTCATCGAGCCCTTATCCCAAATCCGGCGTGTCGGTCAGCAGCACCCGGTTGCCCTCGCTGTGCTCCAGCTCGAAAATCACCAGCTCGTTCTCCCCGGCCCGCAGCAGGGGAGCGGGGAGATACAGGGTCTTCTGCGGCCCGGCCGGGTTCCAGTACCGGCCCAGGTTGAACCCGTTGATAAAGGCCACCCCCTTGGTGAACCCGTCCAGCCGCAGGAAGGTGTCCGCCGGATCCGTCACCGGGAACCGACCCCGCAGGAAGGTGGGCGCGTCGACGCCCGTCTCCCACGGCGCGTACCGCAGCCCGGCCAAATCGTCCAGGGGCATGGGCGTCATGCTCCACCCGAAATGGTACCGCTGGCCCAGCCGCACCCCGCCGGTCAGCCCCTTTTCATCCCGCAGCTTCCGACCGTAGTTGACCCGGCCCATGTTTTCCGCCAGAATATCCAGCCGCACGCTCTCACCGCGCGCCAGCCCGAGCCGGATGTCGTCGTCCCGCCGGCCGTCCCGCTGCTTGACGCCCCGGAACTGCCCGTCGATGTAGATAAGCGCCCGATCATGCACCCCATCCAGCACCAGGGGCAGCTCCTCGAACGGCCCGCGCAGCTCGGTGGTGTACAGCACGAAGCCGAAATCCTGCCCCAGCTCCTCCATGGTCAGGGGCGCGGCCGCGCGGATCGGCACGCCCAGGGCCTCCTGGCTGTCGAACAGCGTCGCCGCCTCGGTCAGCGCCACCTCGCCGTAGGCCGCCTTGGGCAGGTTGCCCACCGGGATGGCGGGCGCCTTGCCGAAATGCTTCTCCAGCACCTCCTTGACCTCGAAATACTTCGGGGTCAGATCGCCGGCCTCGTTCAGCGGCGCGTCGTAGTCGTAGCTGGTCACCGTGGGCGCGTGCCGATCGTCGTAGTTGGCCCCGTTGGTGAACCCAAAATTGGTGCCCCCGTGGAACATGTAGAAATTCACCGACGCCCCGGCGCTCAGCATCTCGTCCAGCACCTGCGCCGTGTCGGTGGAGGTGCGGGTGTGATGCTCCTCGTACCAGTGATCGAACCAGCCGTTCCAGTATTCCATGCACATCACCGGCTCGCCCGGGCGGAATTCCCGCAGCGCGCCGAAGTTTCCCGCCGGGTTGCTGCCGAAATTGACCGTGGCCAGCACCCCGTCCAGGGTGCCGCCCCCCAGCATGAAGGGGGCCGTCCCGTCGGAGGTAAACAGCAGGCAGTCCACCCCGTTGTCCCGGTAAATGTCCGCGATGGCCCGCAGATAATCCTTGTCGTCGCCGTAGCTGCCGTATTCGTTTTCCACCTGCACCGCCACGACGTTCCCCCCGTTGGCGGCCAGCCGGGGCGTCACATGGCGGAACAGCTCCTTGTAATACCGCCCCACCTTCTCGAGGAACAGCGGATCGTTGCACCGCAGCCGCATGTGCCCGTAGGTCAGCAGCCAGGAGGGCAGCCCGCCCATGTCCCACTCCGCGCAGATGTAGGGCCCCGGCCGCAGGATGACCATCAGCCCGAGAGCGGCCGCCGTGTCGATAAAGCGGCCGATGTCCAGCCCGCCGGAGAAATCGAAAACGCCCTCCCGCCGCTCGTGCAGGTTCCAGCAGGTATAGGTCTCTACCGCGTTGAACCCGCAGGCCCGCAGCTTTTTCAGCCGGTCCTCCCAGTAGTCCGGCACCACCCGGAAATAATGAATGGTTCCCGACACCAGGGTCGTCTTTTCCCCGTCCCGGTAGAAGTCGCCGCCTTTGACCGTCAATCCGCCCATATGTATCCTCCTTGCGCCCTTCCGGGCTTATACTCCGCTTTATTGTAGCAGACTGCTGGTAAGGTGGCAAGCCTTTTCGCGTTGTTAGACGGAACGCGAACGGTAATGTTTGCCCGTCAAATACATGGCTTGTTTCAAAGCGGAAACCGAACGACCCCCGGAGGCAATGCCCCGGGGGTTTCGGTTGCCCCCTCCCTCCATTGCGGCCGGCAAATAGGAGCATGAGGGCTGTTTATTGGGGGATAAACAGGCTGTACCCTTGCGCGCCGCCTGTCCCCGTGCTGTACGCACAGCACCATATTATTATAATTCCGATTTTAGTATAATTCAATATGGTAAATTACATAATAATTCCGATAATAATGGATAAATAGGCTGTAAAAATATGTTATATTGAACATATACCTATTATGATATGTTTGAGGGAACAGAATGGAATTTGCCGATAGATTAAAAATGCTGCGCAAGGAACGCGGTATTTCGCAAGAGCAGCTATGCGCGGATTTGAATTTGGGTAAGTCTACTATTTCCAGCTATGAGGCCGAAGGTAGACAGCCGAATTTTAAGACCCTGGTTTCATTGGCGGAATATTTTTATGTGTCGGTGGATTTCCTGCTCGGTGTAACCGATGTACGCGACAGGTATACGGATGTGGAAAGAGCTATTCTTTCCGACGAGACTGGCCGCGCGTTTCTTGATTATTTACGGTCGAGACCGGATGATGATAAACGCAAGCTGAAACAGTTTATCGAATATTTGGCAAGGGTTTTGGATTAACCTTGTATGTGAGAGTCGTGCTGACGCGCGGCTCTTTTTCTATGGATGTTGCTGTCCTTCGGTACGCTGCCTCATGCCCTGCCAGAATACTGCCATGGCCAAATGTCGAAAAACGGTGTATACTGGTCAAAAAGGAGGCGCCGCTCATGTTTATTGCCGATCTGCATATCCATTCCCACTTTTCCCGCGCCACCAGCCGGGATCTCACCCCGGAGCTGCTGGATTGGTGGGCCCGGCGCAAGGGGATCCAGGTGGTGGGCACCGGCGATTTCACCCACCCCGGCTGGCGGCGGGAACTGGCGGAGAAGCTGATCCCCGCCGAGGAGGGCCTCTATCGCCTGCGGGAGGACTGCCGCCGCCCGGACGGCCTTCCCGCGGGCGGGGAGATCCCCGTCCGCTTTATGGTCACGGGGGAAATCAGCTCGATTTATAAATGGGACGGCCGGGTGCGCAAGGTGCACAGCCTGATTCTTCTCCCCGGCCTCGAGGAGGCGGAGGCCCTGGCCCTGCGGCTGGAGCAGGTGGGCAACCTCCATTCCGACGGCCGGCCCATCCTGGGGCTGGACGCCCGGGATCTGCTGGAAATCACCCTGGATGTCTGCCCCCGGGCGATGTTCATCCCCGCCCATATCTGGACGCCTCATTTCTCGCTGTTCGGGGCCAATTCCGGCTTCGACCGGATCGAGGACTGCTTCCGGGACTTGACGCCCCATATCCATGCGCTGGAGACCGGCCTGTCCTCCGACCCGCCCATGAACTGGCGGCTTTCCGCCCTGGACAAGTATACCCTGGTGTCCCATTCCGACGCCCATTCCCCCGCCAAGCTGGGGCGGGAGGCGGATTTGTTTACCTGCGAGATGACCTACCCGGCCATCAAACAGGCCTTGGAAAACAAGGGGGCCGGCGGCTTCGGGGGTACCTTGGAGTTTTTCCCCGAGGAGGGGAAATACCACGCCGACGGCCACCGGAACTGCGGGGTCTGCCTGACCCCGGAGGAAACCGAGCGGGCGGGGGGCCTCTGTCCCGCCTGCGGCAAAAAGGTGACGGTGGGGGTGTGGCACCGGGCGGCTCAGCTGGCCGACCGGCCGGAGGGCTTCCGGCCGGCGGACGCGGCCCCCTTCGAAAGCCTGGTGCCCCTGCCGGAGGTCATCGCCGCCTCCACCGGTTTTTCCGCCGCCGGGGTGAAAACCGCCGGGCGGTACGAGGCCATGCTGCGTCAGCTGGGGCCGGAGTTCGTCATCCTGCGGCAGACCCCACTCGAGGATATCGAGCGGGCGGCGGGGCCCAGCGTGGCGGAGGGGATCCGCCGCCTGCGTCAGGGCGCGGTGGAGGTCTCCCCTGGCTACGACGGGGCCTATGGCAAGGTGTCCATCCTCAGCGCCGCCGATATTGACCGCCTGGCGGGGCAGACCCGCCTGTTTGCCGATGAGCCGGGGAAGAAAGCGGCCCGCCCGGCGCAGACGCTGCTGTCCGTCAAGCGGGCGGCCTCCATGGAAGCCGCCCGGCTGGATACCCCCTCCGACGGTCTGAATCCCGAGCAGCGTCAGGCCGCGGACGCCCGCGAGCGGACGGTGGCGGTCATCGCCGGCCCGGGTACCGGCAAAACCCGCACCCTCGTCGACCGCATCGCCCGCCTGACGGAGGAGGGCACGCCTCCCTCCCATATCACGGCCGTCACCTTCACCAACAAGGCCGCCCGCCAGCTGCGGGAGCGGTTGGAGAAACGTCTGGGCAAACGGACGGCCCGGGCCGTGACTGTCGGCACTTTCCACGCCCTCTGCCTGCGCCTGCTGGAAAAGTGGCGGGGCCCCGTTACCCTGCTCGACCCGGCGGAGGCGCTGGAAATCGCGGCGCAGGTGTGCCGGGACACGGAAGTTTCCGCCCGGGATCTGCTGGACGGGGTCTCACGGCTGAAAAACGGCGGGGAAAGCGCCCTGCCTCCCGCCTTGATCGAGGCCTACGCCGCCCGCCTGCGGGAGCTGGAGACCCTGGATTTCGACGATCTGCTGCTGGAAACCCTGGCGCAGCTGAAGGACGGCCGCAAGCCCCCCGCCGCCTTTACCCACCTGCTGGTGGACGAGTTTCAGGACGTCAATCCCATTCAGTTCCGTCTGGTGCTGGCCCTGAACCGGGAGGGGGCCGGGCTGTTCGTCATCGGGGATCCGGATCAGGCCATTTACGGCTTCCGGGGAGCCGATTCCCGCTGCTTTGAGAAGCTGGCGGCGGCCTGCCCCGGTCTGCGGGTGATCCGCCTGACGCAAAATTACCGTTCCACCCCCGAAATTCTGCACGCCGCCCTGCCGGTCATTTCCGCCGGTGGCGAGCCCCGGCGGCTGGAGGCGGCGCGCCCCGCCGGCCCCAAGCCGGGCCTGCTGCGCGCGCCGGAGCCCTTCGACGAGGCGCTGTACGTGGTCAAGGCCATCAACGCCATGGTGGGGGGCGTGGATATGCTGGACGCCCAAGCCATGCACTCGCGCGCCGACAAGCGGAAAGCCCGCGGCCTGTCCGATATCGCCGTTCTCTACCGCACCCACCGGCAGGCGGAGCTGCTGGAATACTGCCTGGTCAAGGAGGGGATCCCCTATACCGTCGCCGGCCGGGAGGACTATCTGTCCGACGGGCTGGTGCGCCGGGCCGCCGCCTTTTTCCGCTGCCTGACCCAGCCGGCCGATCGGGTGTCCCGGCGGGTCTGGCTTCGCGGGGAAGGGGTGGAGGATGTCCCCGAGGCCTCCGGCTGGGAGGGGCTGGCCGCCGTCCTGGAGGGCCCGCATCCCGACCTGGCGCAGCGCCTGCGCGCCTTTGCCCCCCGCGTCCTGGAGGACAAGCCCCTGCCCCTTTTGCGGGACTGGCTGGCGGCCTCGGGCCTCGAGGAGACGGAGCCCCTGTCCCGCCTGTGCGGCGCGGCGGGTCTGGCCGCCTCCATGCCCGATTTACTGGAAACCCTCTCCCTGGGCCGGGAGGCGGACGTGGTGCGCCAGGGGAAAACCTACACCCCCGACGCGGTGTCCCTGCTGACTCTCCACGGTTCCAAGGGCCTGGAATTTCCCGTGGTCTTTCTCGTCGGGGTGCAGGATGGACGAATCCCCCTGCGCCGCGCCGATACCGATAGGGAGGAGGAGCGGCGGCTGTTCTACGTCGGGCTGACCCGGGCCATGGACGAGCTGATTCTCACCGGCACGGGGGAGCCCTCCGCCTTTCTCGCGGACATTCCGCCGGAGGCCCTCGAGGAGGAAACCGCCCGCCGACGCCCGGTGGTCAAGCAGCTCAGCCTCTTTGATTGAAAGCGAGCAATTTTGTGTTAAAAAAAGCGATATTCGTCGCTTTACAGGTGCTTCGAGACCCGGTATAATAAGGAAAAACGCGAAAATATGCGCAAAAGAGGGCGGTTTTATGAAGCTGGCAATCAGTACCTGGAGCTTTCAGCAGCGGATCGCAAGCGGCGCCATGACGCAAATGGACTGCATTTCCAAGGCCAAGGAGCTGGGCGCGGACGCCATTGAGTTCGTGGACGTCCTCCCTCCTGCGGGCGTATCCCGGGAAGATTATGCAAGACAGCTGGGAGAGGCATGCAAAGAGCAGGGCTTAGGCGTCTCGAATTATACCATCGGGGCCGATTTTCTGGCGAACGACGTGCAGGATGAAGTGGAACGGATTTCAAAGGAACTGGAGCTGGCGCTTCTGCTGGGAGCGACCAGCATCCGCCACGACGTGACCGGCGGCATCCCCGGCTCCGCCCGGGCCACCACCGGCTTCGAGCAGGTGGCCGACCGCCTGGCCGCCGCCTGCCGCGCCGTAACCGAGCGCGCCGAAGCCAAAGGCATCGCCACCATGGTGGAAAACCACGGTTTCTTCTTTCAGGACGTTGACCGCGTGGAAAGTCTGGTGACCCGGGTGGGGCATCCGAATTTTGGGCTGCTGTTCGATATGGGCAACTTCCTGTGCGGGGACGTGGAGCCCTCGGCCGCCCTGGGGCGGCTGGCCCCCTTTGTGCGGTATGTCCACGCCAAGGACTTCATCGTCAAGGAGGGGGCGGCGCCCGACCCGGGCCGCGGGTTCTTCCGCAGCCG
The DNA here is from genome assembly GCA_900546265.1 of uncultured Oscillospiraceae bacterium. Taxonomy (GTDB): domain Bacteria; phylum Bacillota; class Clostridia; order Oscillospirales; family Acutalibacteraceae; genus UMGS856. The sequence continues at coordinate 140,959 of URCA01000004.1, forward strand.
GGGCGGCCGGTATCTGCGGGGGACCATCATCGGCCACGGCGATGTGCCGGTGGCGGCCTGCCTGGGCATTCTGAAAGAGGCCGGGTACGCGGGGGGCCTGGGCATCGAGTTCGAGGGGATGGAGGACTGCCTGGAGGGCATCGCCATCGGGCTGGAAAACCTGCGCCGCTATCTCGCATAAAAGCGAACAATTTCAAAAAAGACCGCTATCCCGTGAAGGATAGCGGTCTTTTTTCGAACAAAAGCGAATCAAATCAGCCGATCCGCCGTGCAGAGGGGGAGCAGCTCCCGGTAAGTCTCGGGCTGGATGTGGGCGGTTTCGAAGGTCATGGCGTTGGCGGAGGAGAGGGCCACCGCCCGCCGCAGCATCTCGGCAGGAGCCGCCTGTTCGAGCAGGGAGAGCAGCAGGGAGGCCACCATGGTGTCCCCGCAGCCAAGGGTGCTTTTCACCGGCACATCGGGGGCCTTGCAGCGCCACACCCCGTCCCGGCAGGCCAGCAGCGCCCCGTCGCCGCCCAGGGACACCAGCACATAGGGGATACCGTCCGCCACCAGCCGGACGGCGTAGGCGCGAATCGCCTCGTCCGAGGCGCCGGGCTGCCCCATCAGCTCGCACATCTCCGAACGGTTGGGCTTGATGAGATCGGGCTTTTCGGCCAGCGCCGCCCGCAGCAGGGGGCCGGAGAGATCCGCCGCCGCGATGCCGCCCGCCGCTTTCATGCGGCGCAGCAGCGACTGCGCCATGGCGGGGGAGACACCGCCCGGCGCGCTGCCGCACAGGGCGGCGGCCTCGCAGCGGGGCAGGCGGCTGTCCAGAACATCCAGCAGGGCGTCCCATTCGTCCGACGTGACGGAGGGCCCCTGCTCGAGCAGCTCGGTGCGCGCGCCGTCCCCGCCGAAAATCTGAAGATTGGTGCGGGTGGAGCCCGCGATGGGGACAAAGGCGTTCTCGATGCCCTCCCGGAACAGAAAATCGTTGAAGACGCTGGCCACCGCGCCGCCCAGGAACCCGGTCGCGCAGACCGGGGCCTCCATGTCCCGCAGCACCTTGGCCACGTCGACGCCCTTGCCGGCGGGCTGGGTGGACAGCAGCTCCACCCGGTTGGCTTCCCCCGCCCGCAGGGCCGGAACGGCCACCAGCTTGTCCAGCGCGGGGTTCAGGGTTATGGTGAGAATCAAGGGAACCATCCTTTCTCGAAAGGCCGCGTAAAAGAAAAGCCTTCGGCGCCTTTTCCGTTAGCTTTTCCCGCTGAGACGGAATCATGAGGCGCCGAAGGCTTTTATTTCGCGAACAGGCGGCTGAGCGCCTGCCCCGCCAGCACACCGGCGAGACAGAGCAGCAGGCTCAGCAGTATGTAGAGGCTGCCGGCCAGGTGCCGGCCCTTTTCAAACAGCTGCACAGCCTCCAGGGAGAAGGCGGAAAAGGTGGTGAAGCCGCCGCACACGCCGGTTTTCCAAAACAGGAGGCGCCGATCCGTCAGGCCGCCGCGGGCGAACAGGCCGGCGAGAAACCCGATAATCACCGCGCCCGCCGCGTTGACCAGCAGGGTGAGAAGGGGAAAATCGGTTTTGACGGGAAGAAGGCCGACGGCATAGCGGCCGGCGGCCCCCAGCGCACCGCCGGCCGCGACAATGAGCAGATTGATCATGGACTCCTCCATTCCCGTCGAAGCGCGGCATAGAGCCGTGGCTTTCCGCCGTTCTTTTATCGTCTATCAGACAAACACGATTTGCAGCACGGCGGCGACCAGCAGGAGCACGGCGATCAGCACGCCCACCACGGTGGCGCCGCCCGCCATCATCATGGACAGGATCGTACCGAACACCAGCAGGAAGGCAAGCACCTGGGACACGGTTTCCCGCTTGCCCAGCTCCCGCGGGCGCAGAAGGATCCACAGCAGCAGGAAAAAGACCACCACCGACAGCACGGCGGTCAGGAAGGGAAACACGTTGCCGCTCATTCCCCAGACGCTGAGATCGAAAAAAGCAAAAGTTTTTCTGGTGCGGATATCCGGGCCGGGGGCGAAGGTGAGCGGCACCCCCAGAGGCAGAGCCATCAACAGGATGGCGGCGGCCATCAGGCCAAGGCAGACGACAAGGCCGGCCTTGCGAGTCGAGAGACGATTCATAGACGGTTCCTCCTTACATCATGGATACGAAGCGTGGCACACCGTTTGAACAGTCCTGGCGGGGCCCGTCCCGCCGCTCACCTTGTATTATACCGGATGGTAACGCAAATAGCAAGGACAACAGCCGCCCGCGCCGCGTTAAAAAGCGCGAACTTGAACGGCGGTGTACAGACCGAAAAAAGCGCGTGTTTGCGCCGCTTGACAAAACGCGGATTTCGGCCTATACTGTTGAATATAAGCGATCGGCTGTGAAGGGAAGAACCCGGCTGTTCCGGCACCGCAGAGAGGGGGGCCGCACGATAGCGTGCGCTGCAAGGCCGCCTGTGCCCATGGAATGGTCGGGAGGCCGCCCCGGAGCCCCGCCGCGACGAGCGGCGGCGTTTCCCGCGTTAAGGGATGAGAGCGGCGCGGGGATTTCCCGCGCAATTTGGGTGGTACCACGGAACCTCCGTCCCAGGATTGGACGGGGGTATTTTTTATGTTGGAAAGGAATTGACATCACCATGGAATGGACAGGCCTCAACGAACTGCGCGAAAAATTCTTATCCTTTTATGAAAGCAAGGGGCATCTGCGGCTGCCCAGCTTCCCGCTGGTGCCGCAGGAGGACAAATCCCTGCTGCTCATCAACTCGGGCATGGCGCCCATGAAGAAGTTCTTCACCGGCGAGGTGACGCCTCCCCGCAAGCGGGTGACCACCTGCCAGAAGTGCATCCGCACCCCCGACATCGAGCGGGTGGGCAAGACCGCCCGCCACGGCACCTATTTTGAGATGCTGGGCAATTTCAGCTTCGGCGACTATTTCAAGCACGAGGCCACGGCCTGGGCCTGGGAGTTCGTCACCAAAGTGCTGGAGCTGCCGGAGGATCGGGTCTGGGTGAGCATCTACGAGGACGACGATCAGGCCTTCGATATCTGGACGAAGGAAGTGGGAGTGCCGGCGGATCGCATCGTCCGCCTGGGCAAGGAGGATAACTTCTGGGAGCACGGCTCCGGCCCCTGCGGCCCCTGCTCCGAGCTGTATTTTGACCGGGGAGAGGCGTACGGCTGCGGCTCCCCGACCTGCGGCGTGGGCTGCGACTGCGACCGGTACGTGGAGTTCTGGAACCTGGTGTTCACCCAGTTCGACAGTGACGGGGCTGGCCATTACGAGCCGCTGGAGCATCCCAACATCGACACCGGCATGGGCCTGGAGCGGCTGGCCTGCATCATGCAGGGGGTGGGCAACCTCTTTGAGGTGGACACCGTCCAGAACATCATGAAGCACGTCAGCAAAATCGCGGGGGTGACCTACGGAGAGGACGAGAAGCAGGACGTGTCCCTGCGGGTGATCACCGATCACATCCGTTCCACCACCTTCATGATAAGCGACGGCGTCATGCCCTCCAACGAGGGGCGGGGCTACGTGCTGCGGCGGCTGCTGCGCCGGGCGGCGCGGCACGGGCGGCTGCTGGGGATCCACAAGCCCTTCCTGTTCGAGGTGTGCGACACGGTGATCCAGGAAAACCTGGGCGCCTATCCCCAGCTGGCGGAGAAAAAGGCGTTTATCAAAAAGCTGATTTTCATCGAGGAGCAGTCCTTTGAAAAAACCATCGACAGCGGCCTGGCCCTGCTGGACGACATGCTGGCGAATCTGACGGGCACGGTGCTGCCCGGGGCGGACGCGTTCCGTCTGTACGACACGTACGGGTTCCCGGTGGATCTGACCAAGGACATCCTTTCGGAAAAAGGGCTGACGGTGGATGAGGAGGAATTCGACCGCCTGATGAAGGAGCAGCGCGAGCGAGCCCGCGCCGCCCGCAAGGACGCGGGGGCGGACGCCTGGAAGGCCGAGGCCGGCGCGGCCGAGCAGCTGCCCGCCACCCGGTTCACGGGCTACGAGAGCCTGGAGGGGGCCGCGAAGGTGCTGGCCATTCTCAAGGCAGGCGCGCCGGCCGACAGCCTCGCCGAGGGCGAGGAAGGGGTCTTGGTGCTGGACGAAACCCCCTTCTACGCCGAAAGCGGCGGCCAGGCGGGGGACGCGGGCGCGGTGGAAAACGGCGACGGGCTGTTCCTTGTGGGCCAGACCAGCAAGACGGCCGGGGGCGTGTTCCTGCACAGCGGCGTGATGCAGAAGGGGTTGCTGTGCACGGGGGACACGGTGACGGCCAAGGTGGACCGGATCGGCCGCGCGGCCACCATGCGCAACCACACGGCGGCCCATCTGCTGCAGGCGGCGCTGCGCCGGGTGCTGGGCGATCATGTGGAGCAGGCGGGCCAGCTGGTCACCAGCAGCCGGATGCGGTTCGACTTCACCCATTTCTCCGCCCTGACGGGCGACGAGCTCCGGAAGGTAGAGGGACTGGTCAACCTGTGGATCATGGAGGGGCTGCAGACGGTGGTGCGGGAAATGCCCATCGAGGAGGCCCGCAAGCTGGGCGCCATGGCCCTGTTCGGCGAGAAGTACGGGGACATTGTGCGGGTGGTCAGCGTCGGGAACGTGTCGATGGAATTCTGCGGCGGCACCCATGTGGACAACACGTCTAAGCTGGGGCTGTTCCGCATCGTGTCTGAAAGCTCGGTGGCGGCGGGAGTACGCCGGATCGAAGCGGTGACGGGCGGCGGGGTGCTGCAGCTGCTGAATGACTATCACAGCATCATGGCACAGGCGGCCGAAGCCATGAAAATCGGCAACGTGGAGGATATCGGCCGGCGGGCCGCTCAGCTGACGGCCGAGCTGAAGGCCGTGCAGAAGGAGCTGGAGGCGGCCAAGGACAAGCTGGCCTCCCAGAAGATCGAGGGCTTGTTCTCCGACGCCAAGGTGGTGGCGGGGATCAAGGTGATCGCCGCGGCCTTCACGGGCACCGGCGGCGACGCGGTGCGGGCCATGTGCGACCGGTGCCGGGACTTCCCCGGGGACATCGTGGTGGTGCTGGCCGGGATTCAGGAGGACGCGGGCAGCGTATCCTTCGCCTGCTACTGCGCGCCGGGGGCGGTGAAGATGGGGGCCCACGCGGGCAACATCGTGCGCCAGGTGGCCCAAATCTGCGGCGGCAAGGGCGGCGGACGGCCCGACATGGCTATGGCGGGCGGCAAGGATCTGACCAAGGTGGACGACGCCATCAACAGCGTGGACGAGATCTTGGCGGCCATGATCGCCTGAGAGAAGATAGCGCCTCCCGCCTGCGCCGCGGGCGGGAGAGCGAAAGACGGGAGGAAAAACGGCATGGACTGCATTTTCTGCAAAATCCTGCGGGGGGAAATTCCCTCCAAAAAGGTGTACGAGGACGACGAGATCTACGCGTTCTATGACATCGAGCCCAAGGCACCGGTGCATATCCTGGTCATCCCCAAGGTGCATCTGTCCGGGGCTTCGGCGGTATCGGACGAAAACAGCGGCGTGGTGGCCCGCATCTTCGAGGCCATCCCCAAAATCGCCGCCGGGCTGGGCCTGAGCGACTACCGGATCGTGACCAACAACGGGCCGGACGCGGGACAGACGGTGTCCCACCTGCATTTCCATGTGCTGGCGGGCGGCAAACTGGGAGAGATGGCGTAAGCCAGACGGAAAGGCGGGTCTTACCCCATGCAGTTCATAGTGGCGGATCTGGAATGGAACGGGGCCTATTCCCGCAAGGCCCACGGCTACTTCAACGAAATCATCGAAATCGGCGCGGTAAAGCTGAACGAGGCCATGGAGCTGACCTCAAGGTTCCACGCGCTGATTAAGCCGGTGGTCAGCCGCAAGCTGTCCGAGGTGGTCACCGGGCTGACCAGCATCACAGCGGAGGAGCTGGACGAAGGCGGCACCTTCCAGACGGCGGTGTCCCGGCTGCGCAAATGGATCGGCGGGGAGGACGCGGTGTTCCTGACCTGGAGCACCACGGATCTGCTGGTGCTGATGGAAAACTGCCGGTACTTTTTCGGCAGCGACCGGATTCCCTTCCTCGACCGGTATGCGGATTTGCAGAAATACTGCCAGCTGCGCATCGAGGCGGACACCTCCCAGCAGATGGGGCTGAGCAAGGCCTGCGAGAGGCTCGGCATCAGCGAGGAGGACATGGCGCTGCACCGAGCGCTCGACGACAGCGTGCTGACGGGGCAGGTGCTCCAGAAGGTGTACGATCCGGTGTCCTTCGCCGAGCAGATGGCGGTGGTGGACGACGCGTTCTACGACCGCATCACCTTCAAAAACGTCATCCTCAGCGACATCGACTCCCCCCTCATCAAGCGCAGCGAGCTGCAGTTCCACTGCGAGGACTGCGGACGAAATCTCAAGCGGGTGGGTGACTGGAAGTTCCGCAACCGGGCGTTCCACGCCGACTTCGTCTGCCGCAGCTGCGGGCGGGAATACACCGGACGGGCGCAGTTCAAGCTGCGCTACGAGGGCGTGGAGGTCAAGCGGCGGCTGAGCGAACGGGTGAAGCCCAAGGAGGCGGCCGGGGAAGCCGCGCCGGCGGCGGACAGCGGCGTTCCGGCGGTGCCTGCCGAGTAATAAAGAGCGTGGTTCATAAAGGAAAGAAAGGGGTCGTTCGTATGGCGAAGGAAAAGAAAGGCAGCAAGCTGCTGGGGGAATTTAAAAAGTTCGCCCTGCGCGGTAATGTGATCGATTTGGCCGTCGGCGTGATCATCGGCGGCGCATTCCAGAAAATCGTCACCTCAGTGGTGAACGACTTGATCATGCCGCTGGTGGGCCTGGTGACCGGCGGGGTGAACTTCAACGATCAGTTTGTGGTGCTCAAGCTGCCTGAGGGGGTCACGGCGACGCAGGTGACCTCCCTGCAGGTGGCGAAGGATTTGGGCGTGACCACCTTCAATTATGGGGCGTTCGTTACGGCGGTCATCGATTTTTTGATCATGGCCTTTGTGATTTTCCTGCTGGTCAAGGGGATCAACAAGCTCTCGGACATCCGTAAGAAGCCGGAGGAGCCTGTCACGCCTACCACCAAGCGGTGCCCCTACTGCCTGAGCGACATCCCGCTGGAGGCCACCCGCTGCCCCCACTGCACGTCCCAGCTGGACGATATAGCCGAGGAAGCCGATTAACACGGAAGATCAGCGGAGAATATGTGTACATAAACCAGGGCGCTGCCAAAACAGGCAGCGCCCTTCAGCTTGTCGACAAAGTCGACAAGCTGCTGGACGGGGACGCCGGATCACGGC